>CAZOVA010000019.1:0-4539 GCA_964583625.1 uncultured Pseudomonadales bacterium | reverse complement strand
TCTGCTAGAAATGCCGAGATTGCCAAACTTCAAGCCGAGATCGATTCTTATAATGGAAAGGTGGCCAACACTAAAGCGGAAGCCAAGACTTTGAGTGACGCTATTGCCAAACTAGAGGCTCAGAAAAAAGATCTTTTAAATCAAATTTCTTTGACTAATTTAAAAATCAAAAACACAGAAGGAAATATTTTTGAGACTTTAAATAAAATTTCTGAAGGAGAGGGGACTATTAATGAAAGTCGTCGAGCTATAGCTCAAACTTTAATTGAAATGAAAAGATCGGAAGACATGAATTCTTTTGTTTTAAATTTGGTAAAAATGGGTAAAAGTAATTTCACCGAGGTGGTGAATAATTCTTATAAATTGATTAGTCTTAGCGAGACTTTACAGACCAAGATTGATGAATTAAATGGAGTGATAGTAGATTTAAATGAAAATAAAAGTCAGTACGAAAAACAGAAAAGTGAATTAAATAATTTATCTAAAAATTTAAATAGCAGAGAAGATTTGGTGGCTCAAAGTCAAAAAGAGCAAAAAAATCTTTTGACTCAAACCAAAAATCAAGAAAAAGAATATCAAAAGATTATCGCTGATAGAAAGGCTAAAGTTCAAGCTTTGCAAGATGAGGTAAATTCTTTTGAGGCCAAAATTAAATATATTTTAGATAAATCTAAATTGCCTTCGGCGGGAGCTTTGGTTTGGCCTTTAGATAAAATTGTAGTCACTCAATATTTTGGAAATACAGAATTTGCAGCTTCGGGAGCTTACAACGGCAAAGGTCATAATGGAATAGATTTTGGAGTGGCGGTAGGTAATCCAGTTTATTCGGCAGCTGATGGGACGGTGATGGGGATAGGAGATACTGATGTGGCCTGTAAAGGAGCTTCCTATGGAAAGTGGGTCTTGGTAAAGCACGATAATGGTTTGGCTACATTGTATGCTCATCTCTCATCTATCAGTGTCAGCCAAGGAGAAAAGGTTGGAGTGAAAGAGCAAGTTGGTTTATCTGGAAATACTGGATACTCTACTGGTCCCCATCTTCACTTTAGTGTTTTCGCGGCAGATGCGGTGAAGATTTTTGGTCCGACAGAATACAAAAGTAAAACTTGTGGCACATACATTGTCATGCCTTATGCGCCAACGGAAGGGTATTTGAATCCATCAACTTATTTGCCGAAATAGTTTATGTGGAATATAATATAGAGACATTATTAATCTTTTTATCAATCTTTTTATTAGTCTTTAATTTTTAAATTTTATTTTATATGGAAAAAAATTTTGATGGTTTTAGAATAGGAGGTATACCAATGTTATTTTTAAATCTTTTATTTTTAGGATTATTATTTTTAATTTTATTAATGACAGGTTGGTTTTTGATATTTTTCTTCGGAACATTTTTAATGATTTTCTCTTGGAAAGGATTTACTTTGATAGAGCCAAATGAGGCTAGAGTTTTAACTTTTTTTGGAACATATGTAGGTACAATTAAGAGGACTGGATTTTTCTGGGTAAATCCTTTTTTGGCTAAAAAGAAATTAGTTTTAAGAGCTAGAAATTTAGATATTGAACCGATTAAAGTCAATGACAAATCTGGTAATCCTATAATGATTGGCTCAGTCGTAGTTTGGAAAGTGAACGATACTTATAAAGCTATCTTTGATATAGACAGTGCTTCCAATACTGTCATGGTCTCAGCTGGTAATCCTAAAGATGGTAGCATACCAAGTTTTGGAATTGATAGAATGAAAGCTTATGAGCATTTTGTGAGAGTGCAAGGCAATGCTGCAATTCGTAGAGTGGCTGGTATGTATCCTTATGATCAATCTGAAGAAAAAAATTTAGATAAAACTAGTTTAACTTTGAGATCAGACGGAGAAGAAGTAAATAAGATTTTAGAAAAAGAATTAAGTGAAAGACTTTCTATTGCTGGAATTGAAATTGTGGAAGCTAGAATAAATTATTTAGCTTATGCTCCAGAGATAGCTGCTGTCATGCTTCGTAGACAACAAGCTGATGCTATTATTGCTGCGAGAGAAAAGATTGTAGAAGGAGCGGTCTCTATGGTGAAAATGGCTTTAGAAAAAATTGAAGCTGATAAAATGGTTAAACTATCTGAGGACAAGAAAGCAGAAATCATTGGAAATTTAATGGTGGTTTTGTGTAGCGACGAATCCGCCCAGCCAGTAGTCAATCTTTAAAAGCTTAAAAATCAAATAGCTTTTTCTAAAGTTAAAGAGTTTTAAAAATGATGCAAAATACTTGCATTATTTTTTTTGTTGTGCTAATATATTTGAACTAAGTTATGTGTAATAAAGACAAAGAAAATTAAGCAGCTCCTAAGACGTGTTTTTAGTAGCCGCTTAAAAGCGGTTTTTATTTGCAAAAATTTAGCATGTATATTGTCAACAGAATCCTGTAGCATCATCAATTTAATATCTCAATATTGTTGGGGTCTTTTCAGATGATGTATATAGATGTTAGAAAAGGTAAAAAAACTGTAAACGTAAATCCTATTTTTTGGAAAGAAAATAGGTCAGATATTTTATAGCAGCGGTGTTGTAAAATATTATGGTAAATATATTTCCTAATAGGAAATTAAGAGCATAAGGTGGATGCCTTGGTTCAAGGAAGCGATGAAAGACGTGATCAGGCTGCGAAAAGTTTCGGGGAGGTGCCTAATAACCTTCGATCCGGAAATCTCTGAATGAGGAAACTCTCCCGAAGTAATGTTCGGGAATCTAGGGAGCATATCTTTAGAAGCAAACCTGGGGAAGTAAAACATTTCAGTACCCAGAGGAAAAGAAAACAATGTTTATTCCGCAAGTAGCGGCGAGCGAAAACGGAGGAGCCCAAACCATGTGTAGCAATACAGATGGGGTTGTAGCCCAAGAATGTAGAATTATCTAGAACAGTTACAAAAGTTAATTATAGGTTAAGCTATTGGAAAGTAGCACCATAGAAGGTGATAGTCCCGTAACCGAAATCTTTAACTCTGTTTTATTCTTGGTGCTGAGTAGTTCGAGACACGAATAGCTCGGATGAATCTGCCGGCACTAACCGGTAAGGCTAAATATTTCTTGAAACCGATAGTGAACTAGTACCGCGAGGGAAAGGTGAAAAGAACCCTGGAAAGGGAGTGAAATAGAACTGAAACCTTATGTTTACAAAGAGTGGAAGAGGACTTGTTCCTCGACCGCGTGCCTATTGAAGAATGAGCCAACGAGTCTTATTATCCAGCCGGCTAAGCAGCATAAAGTTGTGGAGCCATAAGCGAAAGCGAGTGTGAATAGCGCGAAATAATGGTTGAATGATAAGGACCCGAAGCCGGATGAGCTACCCATGAGCAGGGTGAAGCTTGTCGAAAGACAAGTGGAAGCCCGAACCAGTAAGTCGTGCGACTCTTTTGGATGACTTGTGGGTTGGAGTGAAAAGCTAATCGAATTCGGTAATAGCTGGTTCTCGTCGAAATATTTTTTGGAATAGCGTCAGGTGGTCCCTTTGGGGGTAGAGCACTGGAAGGTCTTGATTAGTGGAAACACGACAATACCTATCAAACTCCGAATACCAAAGATTAATAGCCTGGCAGTCAGACTCCGGGGGCGAAGCTCCGGCGGTCTAAAGGGAAACAGCCCAGATCTAAAATTAAGGTCCCTAAGTATATGCTAAGTGTAAGCGAGGATGTGAAGTTTCATTGACAATGAGGATGTTGGCTTAGAAGCAGCCACCATTGAAAGAAAGCGTAACAGCTCACCCATCGAGAGACTCTGCGCCACAGATGATCGGGACTCAAGCATATCACCGAAGTTTAGGGATTGTATAGCAATATACAATCGGTAGACGAGTGTTCCACTCTGCGTTGAAGCGAAAGGGGTGACCCATCGTGGAGCGTGTGGAAGTAAGAATGTTGGCACAAGTAACCGCAATGGAGGTGAGATCCCTCCACGCCGAAAGAATAAGGTTTCCTTCGCAATGATTGTCAGCGAAGGGTTAGTCGGGCCTAAGGGGATGGCAATGCGCCGAACCCGATGGACATAAGATTAATATTTCTTAACTTGGTATAAATGTGATGGAATGACGCATTGTTGTACTCTATGCCTCTTATCAGATTGAGGTCTTTATAATGATTAGCGAGGGCATGTAAATCAGCTCTCGAATACTGAGAGTTATGAAGCGAAGCTTGTAGCAATACTGGTGAAGATAGAGGAGCACGGTGCCGAGAAAAGTTTCTACATCTGCTGAATAGCAGATATTGTATAGTGATTAATGGGTCTAGTCATCTATGATCTATTAACCACTATCAACAATACTTTAAGTTTATATCAAACCGTACCGCAAACCGACACAGGTATTCAGGTCGAGTAGACCAAGGCGAACGAGTGATTTCTCCCTAAGGAACTAGGCAAAAAAGCAGCCGTAAGTTAGCAATAAGGCTTGCCTGTAGCAATACAGGCCGCAGTGAAAGTTTCTCTGGCAACTGTTTATCTAAAACACAGCTCCATGCGAACTCGTAAGAGTATGTATATGGGGTGACACCTGACC
>CAZOVA010000018.1:0-6078 GCA_964583625.1 uncultured Pseudomonadales bacterium | reverse complement strand
CTATAATATCTTGCATCAAATCAATGGTGGGAATTATATTAGGGTGTATAAGTAGAAGTTGCATTTGCTAAAAATCTTTGTTATTATAGACAGAGAATTAATGAATTAATTTCAAAGGAGAAGAAGCAAAAATTATGACAGCTACAGGACAAATTTCACAAAAATTGGAACATCAAAGCATTTTCGATTTGGTGGGAGATAATGAAGGCTCTGCAGAACAGAGGGAAGCCTTTTTGGACGATTTACAAAAAGTGGTCTGGGACGATTTTTTAGACAATGACGTAGAGTTATTATTGACCGAAGAGGAATTACGTCCTTTGGAGTCCATTATTGCCAAACCAGAAACTGATGTTAATCAGAAACAACAAGAAATTGTTAATTATTTGGAAGAGAAAATTCCTGATTTGGAGACCATCATGCTGGAGAAAGCACTGAAGTTAAAAGAAGATTTATTAATGGAGAGAATTTTGGCTATGGAGCAATTCTTTGCTGATAAAGCGGAAACAATCACTAAGATCGGTGAAGCTAGACGTTTGGCTGATGAGGGTCGCTACTATGATGTGATCAAAAAACTGTATGAAGCAGAAACTCAAGCCAAAGCCTGATCATTTATTTTAAATTTTGAAAGGCGTCTCGCATTAGAGACGCTTTTTTGTTACTTTTTTATCATTTTACCTGACAATAATGAGTGAAAAATGACAGAAAAAGAAAGATTAATTATTGGTCGATTGCTTTGTTTAGAGCCCCAGTTTGGGGCGGCCACGATTAAAAAACTATTGCAATCTTTGGCTTTGGCAGGCATTAGTTTGGAGGAGTTTTGGCGGTCGCCGCGCCTTTACGCGCCACCCAGCGGTTTGAGTACTGCCAAAATTGAAGCGGTGCAGGTGGCGCGGGAAATTGAGCTTACTGCTTGGGCAGAGACTCTGGCGCGGCGGAAAATAAAAATTTGTTTAAGTACCGACAATGATTATCCACCTCTTTTAAAATTTATCCCTGATTGTCCACCAGCATTTTTTTATCAAGGAGACTTAAGTTGCTTACAAGCGCCGACCCTAGCGGTAGTAGGAACTCGAAAAATCAGTTCTTATGGTCGGCGCGCTTTGGCGCATTTACTTTCTTTGCGATTGAAGCCACTAACAATTGTTTCTGGTTTGATGACAGGCGTAGATGAACAAGCTCATCGTCAGGCTTTGGCTATTGGGGCAAAAACAGCGGCGGTTTTAGGTTATGGTCTTAATCAAACTTGGCCAGCCTCACTAACTAGTTTGAGAGAGGAAATTTTAGCTAAGGGAGGAGTGATTATTAGTGAGTATGCACCAACAGCGGTCGGGAAGGCCTTTCGTTTTCCTTTGCGCAATCGTCTAGTAGCAGGGATGAGTTTGGCGACTTTGGTAGTCGAGGCAGCTGAGCAAAGCGGGAGTCTGATTACTGCCAATTTAGCCCTTGATTACGGAAGGGAAGTGCTATTAGTGCCTGGTTCTATTTTTAGTCAGTTCTCAGTTGGCACTTTGAAATTATGGCAAGCTGGAGCTACCCCCGTTGGCTCTGACCAAGAGATTATTGCTAATCTCTTAGCCAATCAAGTTACTTATTTTCCCGCAAATATTTATCAAGAGATGAGCCACTTAAAAACAGCGGATAATTTGTTAATTTCGCATAAACCAAAAGTAAAAGAAAAGAAGTTTCTCGAGCCCTTACAAAATCAAATTTACCAAAGCCTACAAAATCAAAGCTTAGATAGCAATGAATTAGCCGAACTTTTGACAGTGGAAGTAGGTGCCATTATTACTCAATTGAGTCTTCTCGCTTTAGCAGGAGAAATAAAACAAGAAATTGATGGTAAATGGCAGATTATTTTTTAAGAGAAAAATTCTTCGAGAAAAGTAAAAATTGGGTTATAATAGCTTTTTATGAAATTAGTGATTGTCGAGTCGCCGACCAAAGCGAGAAAGCTTAATAGTTTTTTAGGTTCTGATTACCGAGTAGAATCTAGCGTTGGACATATTGTCGATTTACCTAAATCAGGGATCAATGTTGATTTGGAGCATGATTTTGAGCCAAAATATGAGATCATGCCAGACAAGAAAAAAGTAGTTAAAAATTTGCAAACTCTGGCTGACAAAGCAGAAATCATATTATTAGCTTCTGATCCTGATAGAGAAGGAGAGGCCATTGCTTGGCATATTCAAAATGTCCTCAATGGCAATCTAGAAAAAAAAGGCAAGCCGTCCAAAAAAAATAGTCTCAAAGATAAATTTTTACGGGTTAAGTTTAATGAAATTACCAAAGAGGCGGTTTTAGCAGCAATCAAAGATCCAGGAGAAGTACAAATTTCTTTGGTCAATGCGCAACAAGCACGTAGAATTCTTGATCGTCTTGTCGGTTATAAAGTTTCTCCCATTTTATGGCAAAAAGTTCGCCGAGGCTTGAGTGCTGGCAGGGTCCAGTCGGTAGCCTTGCGACTAATTGTAGAGAGAGAAAAAGAAATCAAAGCTTTTGTACCAGACGAGTATTGGGAGGTAGGTGCTTTTTTTAGTCAAAAAGAAGAAAAATTATCCTTGGAAGCAGAAAAACTCCAAGCCTTATTTAAAGACAATGAGTTACCGTCGGGCATCTTTTTTGCTAGTTTAATTAAAGTTAATGATAAAAAATATGAACCTAAAAACTCTCAAGCGGTGACAGATATTCGTTCTGATTTTAAAGCAGCTCAATATACGGTAGATAAGATTGAAAAAAAAGAAAGACGAGTTTTTAGCTATCCACCATTTACTACCTCTACTTTACAACAGGCAGCAGCAAATAAACTAGGCTTGACGAGTAAACAAACCATGCGTTTAGCTCAACAACTTTATGAGGAAGGTCTTATTACTTATCACCGGACTGATTCTTTCAATTTATCAATAAAAGCAGTCACTGGAGCGAGAAAATATATCGAGAAACACTTTGGAGGAGAATTTGTACCAGCAAAACCGCGACTATTTGCCAAAAAAAGCAAAAATGCTCAAGAAGCGCATGAGGCAATCCGAGTGACAGATATTGCTTTGCGTGATTTAGATAGTAGTTCAATTGCCAAACTTACAGCCAGTCATAGCAAGCTTTATGACCTTATCTGGCGTCGCTTTGTCGCTAGTCAAATGAGCGAAGCAGTTTATGATCAGACGACCATCACTTTGGTGGGTAAAAATAAACATCAATACGAACTAAAAGCTAGTGGTAGTATTAAAAAATTCTCTGGTTGGACCAAACTGTTTTCTCAAAGTGAAGATAAATATTTGCCCAATCTCCAAGCAGGAGAGAAAGTTTTTTTACAAACAGATTGGGCTCAACAAAAATTTACTCAGCCACCGCCTAGATATAATGATGCTTCAATCATCAAAAAACTAGAAGAGCTTGGTATTGGCCGACCATCTACTTATGCTTCTATCATCTCGGTTATTATTGATCGAGGTTATGTGGAAAGACAACAGCGGAGATTTTTTGCGACCAGTGTTGGTATTGCGGTCACTGATTTCTTATGGCAGTATTTGCGTCATTTTATTGAGTATGATTTCACAGCAAAAATGGAAAATGAGTTAGATGAAATTGCAGCTGGTGATAAAGACTGGCGCTCTGTTTTACGTCAGTTTTATGAACCTTTTGCCGCCGAAATAGAAAAAGTCAAAACTCAAGCGGAGAGGGTCAAGGTACCAGTGGAAGAAACAGGCGAACCTTGTCCTGAGTGTGGAGAGCAGGAAGGCGGGCAAATAGTCATCCGTCAGGGAAGATTTGGCAAATTCAAAAGCTGTTCTCGTTTTCCTGATTGCAAATTTACCCAAAATCTAGTGGAAAAAGTAGCTGGTCTGGTTTGTCCTTTGTGTCAAAAAGGTGAAGTAGTCATTAAGCCCAGCCGTTGGGGCAAAAATTTTTATGGTTGCTCGACTTATCCTGAATGTAAATGGGCTAGCTGGAGTAAACCAGAACCTGGTTTTAAATTAACTTTGGCGGAGTGGGAGCAGCTCCAGGCAGAAAGAGAAGCTAAAAAACAAGCTCGGGCGGCAAAGAAGAAAGCCAAGCCCAAACTCAAAACTAAAAAAAGAAAGTCTCAAGCGTGAAAAAGATCCTCAGTTTTTCTCAACTAGCAAAAGTAGTCCAAACGGCCAAAGAATTGGGGCAAAAAGTGGTTCTCACTCAAGGAACTTATGATCTTTTACATGTCGGTCATGGTCGCTACCTAGAGGCAGCTAAAAAGTTTGGCGATATTTTAATTGTCGGCGTGGACAGTGATGCCAAAGTGAAAAAACGCAAAGGGCCACAAAGACCAATCGTTCCTGAAGACGAAAGATTGGAAATGGTGAGTTATTTAAGTAGTGTTGATTATGTGGTCGCCAAACCTTTAATTGAGGAGAAATGGTCCTTGATTAAACTAGTGAGACCAGATGTGCTAGTGGCTACCAAGGAAACCTATAAACAAGAAGAGATTGATAATTTAAGAGAGTTTTGTCGAGAAATTAAAGTTTTGGAACCAAAAGCGACTACTTCCACTAGCGCCAAAATTCGTTTGGTACAGTTAGGAATGGCGGAAGAGTTGAGTCGTAAATTGGAAAAAACCTTCCTAGAGCAAATTAAAAATATTGTGGAAGAATTAAAATAAATGACAGACAATCAAGCCTTCTTGTTATATTTACCAGTTTATCATCAGGGAGTAGCCAATCTTTTTGCCAAATATCCCGCAGTAAAACATTTATTTCTTTTGGACTATCAAGATCTAGTAAATTTTTCGCCCACGCACAAAGATATTCACGGATTGGAGACATCAGTGATGCGGGAGATTTTAAGCCATTTGGGAAGATTTGAGGCGGTCGAGTTAGCTAATAAACAAAAAACAGCCAGCTGGCAAAATTGGCAGCTAATTATTCCTGAAGACGAGGCGATTGAGGGCTGGTTGAACCAATTTTGCCCTCCTAAACAAAAATTTATCAAAGATAGCATTTTTTTGCGCTGGGATAGGAAAAAATCATTGGGATTGTCTAAGGTAAAAACTCATTATCAGCTAAAAATAACTGATAAACAAACCAAAGATACAATGTTGCAGACCTTACAAGCAGGGGAGGCTAGTAGTGACTGGTGGCGTCAAGTTGGTTGTCTTTTACTTTTACCATCAGGTGAAAAAATTGTTACTCACAATCAACATTTACCAGAATCTCAGACACCATATATAGTGGGAGATGTTCGTGCCCAATTTCATCGAGGAGAAAATTTTGAGCTTACCTCAGCTATTCATGCGGAAGCGGCGGCGATTGCGCGCTGCGCGCGCTTGGGAAAGCCCACTCAAAACGCTAGTCTTTATGTCTCTGATTTTCCCTGTCCAGTTTGTGCCAAACTGATCGCCGCCGCTGGCATCAAGAAGCTTTACTTCCACCGTGGCTATTCTTTGCTTGATGGAGAGAAAATTCTCCAAGCTTTTGGAGTGGAGATTATTGAAGTAAAGTAAAACTAAATTCAATTTTTACCAAAGCACTTGGAAAATAATAAAAATCAAATAAACGAGCACAAGAATAATACCTTCTTTTCTTGAGATATAGTATTTTTTTCCTGTCAAAGCAAAAAAGATAAAAATAATTAAAGTAAAAATAATATAGACCAGCTCAAAAATAAAAGGCTGAAAGTCCAAAGGAGTAAAAAAGGAAGCTAGGGCAGGAATAACCAAAATATTAATCAGAAAAGCGCCCAAAATATTTCCCAAACTTAATTGTAAATTTTTCTTTCTAATCACTTGTAATGAGGCGACTAATTCTGGGATACTGATACCAACTCCCACTAAAAAGAAGCCAATAAAAGAATCTCTTATGTGAAAATAATTGGCGAAGTGGAGAAAATTCTCAGACGTATATTTACCTGCTAGTGCCATAGCGATAAAAGAGATAATAAAAATCAACCAATGAAATTTAGTTCTCTCTTTATGATTGCTAAGAGTATTATATTTTTTGATAAATAGAACTACTAGAAAAAAAAGACCGATAGCTAATAAACCGCCCAGCCAATTTAATTTTCCTCCAGTCAGAAAAAGCATAATTACAAAAATTAAAGTGGCTCCAATAG
>CAZOVA010000017.1:0-7661 GCA_964583625.1 uncultured Pseudomonadales bacterium | reverse complement strand
GTCCGGCTGTTAACCGGCAGGTTCTAGGTTCGAGTCCTAGTCGAGGAGCCAAGTATCGCTTATCCGAACCAAGTCTCTTTTAATCAAGGCAGTTAGCCCTGGAGTATAGTCTATTTTTGTGATTTTTCCTTCATCTATCCATATTTTTTCGACAAACCATTTGAGAAATTCTTTGCGCTCGTTATCAGTAAAGGCTTTATATAGTTCTGGTAGTTTTCTGAGGAAAGCAATAATTGCGTCGGCTTTCTTCTCGTCGAGGTTGGCTGATGGTTTCTTAAGCTTTTCAAGTTCATTGTCAATGGACAACAACTCGTCTTTTAATGGTTCATACTTTTTTGCAATGCGTTCTTTGGGAATTATTTCAGCTAAAAGTTGGTCTTCAAGTTTGTCCATTTTCTTTTCAATGCCAGTTTTTCTACCCAAAAGCGATTGTAGTCTTTCTTTGCTGTTTGCTCCTTGATTATTGATTATTTCCTGAAGTATTGAGCGAAGGTTATTATAAAAATTTTCCTCAAACTTAATGTTTTCAATCCATTGCTCAAGTTGTTGATGGATGTTTTCCATTGGAGAGAAACTGCCGTCACAACTACTTTTCTTCTCTCTCTGACCAAAGCAACGGTAATACCGATAGGTATTACCGTTGCTTTTCTTGTGCAATTCTCCAGACATCAGACTACCACATTTTTTGCAGAAAATTAGACCGCTCAAAAGCCAGGAATACTTTCTACTTCTATCAGCGCCTTTATTTCTAGTTTTCATAAGCAGTGTTGTCCTTTCTACATCCTCAAGGCTAATAATTGGCTGATGAAGTCCTGGATAAGTTTTTCCAGCATAGCAAACTTTGCCAGCGTATCGAATATCAGTTAGCATTTTTTGAATTTGACTAGGATGAACTCTACCTCCGCTTTTAGTTCTAAAGCCCTGGATATAGAGCATTTCTGAGATTTTCTCAGTGGAGTGACAGTTAGTAAGATAAAGTCTAAAAACCTCCTTAATAAAAAACTCTCTTTCCTCATCGACTTTCCAAGGAACACCTTTTTGAAAAGAGTTGAGGTAGCCAGTAATAGCTGGTCCAGGCTGTATGCCTTTTTCTGCTAGTGAAATCATGGTGCGACGAGTTTTTTCGCCAGTAATTTCTCTTTGGAGTTGGTTAGCACCAGCCATAATTGTATCGACAAAATTGCCAACTGGGTCGTCTCCAAAATTGGGTTGTTCTGATGTGACGAGCTCAATATTGTGCTTTCTAAGGAAGGCTTTAACGGTAAGATGGTCTTGAGTATTGCGGGCGAATCTATCGGTCTCTTCTAAAAGAATAACATCTACCATTGGGTCGTCTGAGCAACGAGTGAGCATTTTTTGAAACTCAGGACGACCTGTGGTTGACTTCCCGCTTTTTCCGCCATCGCTGTAAATATCTAGAATTCGCCATTTTCTTTCATGGGCATATTTCGTCAAGCGCTCTTTTTGGTCTTTTAATGAATGACCTTCAATTAGCTGACGGCTAGAACTGACTCTAGTATAGAGTAAACAGTTTTTTACTGAAGAAGATTGACTGGCTATGAAAGCGTTAGTCATTGGCAGTGTTCCTTAATTGTTCTTATTCTAGCATAAATTTGCTTTTTTCTCAAGTGTCTGGGTTACAAATGATGTCGAATTTTTCTTGGGCGGTTAATTCTTCTTCTAAATTATTGCTTACATTGCTGTCATTGCCATTGTTTTTTACTAGGGTGATAATGGCGCTATTTTTATCTCTATCTTGATAACAACTAATACCAATTTCTTCAAGATTAGTTTTAATCTCTGCTATTTTGCGCCAAAGCCAATTGGCATTCTTTACAAAGTAATATTTTAATCCTGATGCCATGGCAATATTATCCAAATTTTCAAAAAGGGAACTACTACTACCGCTCCAATTATTTTTGTCTTCCATAAACTTAATGATAACTTGGGCAATCGGTGAGGCTTCAATAGCGTCTTCGTTTTGCCACACTACATTAGCCTCAAATGCCGTTTCAACTTCTTCTTGTGAGTAGCCTAAGGCTATTCCAGCTGCGACGGCAAAGCCATAATGGTCAGCCATTCTTGAGTGCTTTTTCAGTTCTATTTGAGGCTTTGTTCTTAGCATTTTTGCAACAGCAGTAAAAATACCTCCTAAAATAGCTGGTTTGGCTTCTTCAAAATTTTTCAAGAGTGTTTTTATTTCCTGCCTTTTTTTACTGTCTATTCGGTTGAGTCTGATTAGTAGACTACGGTCTATTAGGTCGGACCTATTGGCAACTTGATGAATTCCAGAAATGCAAACTAGTCGCATAGCCTGCCAAAAGACCATGTCGGTATCTGTATAAAGTTTTCTTCTAGTATTGCCATCTCCGCTAATTACTCGACAAAGAGTATCCGATTGTTCGTTTTTAATTCCTGACAAATTGTCAAAAACCAAAATATAGTTTTGACCAGCGTAAATTCCCAGGTCTTCAGTTCGATGAGTTAGGCTTTGTAGTTCAATCTCGTTGGGGTCAATGAGTGAATGAATCAGTCGCTGAAAAGTGCTTTTTGCTGAACCTTTATCACCATATACAATGATTGCATATCTAGGGATATCAGGGATTAAAGCCACCGCAAGATAAGTTGAAAGCAAGATTTTAACATTTTTATCTTGGATATTGCAGAACTCAAAAAGTTTCTTCAAATCTTCTTCCCTTGAGGGGGTTATTTGGGCTTTTTGATGCGGATATCTGAGAAAGAGTATCCCTGGGAAGTTGCTTTTTATCTCCCATCCCGAGCTAGTTATTTCAACATATGACTCGTTATTACCTAAGTCATAGTAAATTGTTAATTCTCCATTATCTTCTTTTGAGCCCACTCTAACGAAACTTTCAACTTGTTTAGCTTTTTCTTTTTGGGTAATTTCAATGATATCTAAAACAGTTTTTAATTGCTCGTTTCTCAAGATATTACCCTCGCTAGACCAAAGCCTTTTAGTGATATGCTGTCTAAACTCTTTTGATTGAATTTTAATGCCGATAAAGGGTTGCTTGGGAAGTGTAACTAGAACATCATTGCGTTGATCGATGTAAAAATTAATATTGTCCTCTTCAATTATTCTGAGGATTTTGGCGACAACTCTTTTTTCAGTGCCTTCCGCTGTTTTTGGGGCTGTTGATGTCTCTGACATACTAGCTTCCTTTCTTTTTATTATTGATAATTACTTTTTGATTACTTACATTTTGCTTTTCAAGTCTGCTGTAAACCTTGATTAAGAGGTTGGCGAGGGAGGTAAGAGTGTTTTATGGCAAGTGAAACTTGGAGTTCGAGCTCTTTGGTAATTGATTGATTAATGGGATAAAAGTAAGGAAAATTTTTACTACCTTTTTTTTGAGTAGGGTAGACTAGTCGATATCCTCCCGAACGGCGAGGATAGATGGCGATTGAGGTTAGCTTGAGTGAGTTGGCAAAAATGAATGAGCAGAAGCCAATGTGCCTGTTTTGCGGAAGTAAGTTGATTTTTATTTCACTGATATTTTTTTCCATAAACCATATTGTCTATGGTTCATTTATTTGAAAAACCAGACCAATTTAAACTGCCCCACTAGGGCTTTTGTTTAGTGAAGGTTTTGCTTTTTAGTTACTTTGAGGCGCATTGCTGATTTTAATGGTTTCCCAACCATCCCATCTTCTTTTTTGGTGACTACCTTAATTCCATTAGGAAGCCTTTTGTTAACATCTCTCCTAATGGTGAAGACATTATTGTTGTTATTTAGTCTAAGTTTTCTGGCAATTGTATCTGTGGTCACCCAATCTCCATTTTCATCTATTAGCTTTTTTAAAAGCTCAAGACGGTTGTTCGAGTCTTGATCGCTTCCTTTGTAAAATTTAATTTCCCCTTTGCCAAAACCAGGACAAAGCAATGCGTCTTTTTCAACTTTGATATTTTTTGGTAGTTCTTCAAATGGAGTTGAAAAGCTATCGTCAGCTCCGCTTGAAGATTGATAATATGCCTTTTTAATTTTTTCAACAAAACTCTCAAATAAGTTTAGATTTATTTCGGTGATAACAGCAGTTTGTTTTAGTGAAATTGGATTGAGATTTCTTAAATCGTGGCTTGCCTGTTTCCATTCCCAGCTTAATACTCCCTGATCACTCAGTCTATTTAGGGCTTCGATTTTTGCTTGTTTGTCAGAATATTGTGATAGTTGAAATTCATCCTGGTCAAGGTTGATAGTTATTGGAAATTTCAAGCTATTTTTTTCAAATGGTGATCGCCATTGTGATACCAATCGCGTTTTTTGTAGTGTGGAGAAGGAATTAGTTTCTGCCTTATTTTTTTTAAATTGCTTATTAATTTCTTCTGCTATTTCGTATAGTGAGGAAATCTCTTTTTTACTAAACTTTAAATTACTGTCTGTCATAATTTACTTTTTCAATTTTACCTTGGCAGTTCTACCGAGGTTTTAGGGTAGACTATTTATAGGGATATTATATATCAAAATAGTAAGAAAAGGCTAAAATGAGGCAAATAAACGACAAGGAAAATGATGGGAATACTGTCGGTAGACCAACTAAGATGACTAAGCTAACGGTCAAGAAATTAGAAGAGGCTTTCTCTCTGGGATGCTCAGATGTTGAGGCTTGCTTTTATGCTGGTATATCAAAACAAACCCTTTATTCTTACCAAGAGCAAAATCCTGAATTTATTGACCGAAAAGAGGCATTAAAGAAAAACCCAGTTTTACTAGCTAGACAGTCAGTAATTAAGGGGGTAGAGAATGACCCCAATTTAGCTTTGAAATACCTTGAGCGAAAGGAACGCAAAGAGTTTTCACTTCGAACTGAGACTGAGGTTGAAAATGATAAACCGCTTTTGGTAGTGCTCAGCGGTGAAGAAGAGGTTGAGAAATTTAAAAGAGAGCAGGAGTTAGAACGAGCTAATACTTAACGAACCACCCACACCCCCTCCCACCCCTCTTTTTCTATATATAGAGGTCTTGTAAAAATTAGACGAAAATTTCATTATTAAAGCGAGTAGCAAGCAATTACATTACTATCTTTAAATGATTGTGCAGCAGCAATGCAAGATAACTCTCCCTCTTTATTTGAAGAATAATGCTGTTTGCAAAAATTAACTTCAGAGGTATATTGGTTCTCAAAGGCGCTAATACAATCATTTATGCGTTGTAACTGGTCTTGTGCTGCTGTGTCTTCTTGCCAAGAATCAAACATTTCTCTACCAAGTTGGCTTTGCTCCTCTATATAGCGAGTGGATTCCTCAATTTCAGCAATATTGTTTTTCGCTTGATTGGTCATAATTTCTGTATTTAAGTTGACAGTTTTTTCCAAAGTATTATTTAAATCGCACACATTTTTATCAACTCTCACAACCTGCCCATTACCTAATTTACAGTCAACTAAGCCATTATTTTGATTTGCGGTATTTCCCCAAGCAGCGTTAAAATCATCACACTCCTTTTGAGTAGTTTTAAAAACAACGCCATCAGGTCCAGTGCAGTCAATTAAGTTTGCTGTGGCGTTTTTGTTTTGTGTGGAAGTTGTTTTAGGAGTCGGAGCTGAAGTTGTTTTAGGAGTAGGGGTTTGTTTAGTTATTTCAATCGGAGTGGGCTTTGGTGAATTATTTATTACCGCTTGATTTTTTTCAGCTATTTTTAGGCTAATAACAATTAATAATACAAAGAAGACCACAAAGGTAGTCCAAATTAACCAAGTATAATTTTTTATCAGTTTTCTATTATCTTTAGATTGTTTTTTATCAGATATTTTTGTGCACCAGACAACAAATAAGGCTACAAATATCCAAAAGCCAGCACCAGCTGAAATAATGAAGGCTGTGGCGGTAGTAGTTGTGGCAGAGGCAGAAGTTGAAATTATTTCAACCCAAGATATGAAAAAAACCACCATAGAAACGAGCCATAACAAGTAAAGCACTGGCAGAGCGATTTGCTTTCTCGATTTTTCTTTTAATTCTAAATTTTTGTCACAGTTGGTGCGAAAGTTTGCTTCTTTTTTAACTTTTTTTAGTGATTTTATTGATTGGTTTTTCTTCATTTAGTTATTTTGAGAATTTAGTTTCTCAGTTAGTTCATTGAGTTCAGTCATTAGTTCTTGAACCTTACTGAATTCTTCGTTTGAAAGCCATTCTTTTGCCTCCATTTTTGCTGCTAAAATTTCTGCATCACTAATAATGGTTTCGATAAGACTATTAATCCTATCTAAATCATTTTTATTTTCTTCATAAAAATCAACAGAGACATTTTTCCATCCTGGTTGAATTTTTTTAAGATCTGAGGCAGTTTTTTTCCAACTATCGATCTCTTCTGAAGAATAAACATTATACGAATTACATTCTGCAGACGATGCTGTTTCGATTATATCTAAATTTAAAGTCTCTCCTAGTTTTCGCCAGTTGGAACTGTGTTGAATAAAATTTACACCCTCAGTATAACCTTCAATTTGATCTGTTAATGGCAAATATGCCTCTACATCTTGGTAATCAACCAAGCCTATATTACGACTGTCAGAACTGTTTCCTCTATTATCTCCTAATACAAACAATTTTCCTTCTGGAATAATGAGCTCTTCACATTCAGGTAAAAAATTCCCATACGTTTCTCCTTTTATTTCTAATTCATAAACATAAGTTGAATTAGGCTCAAGAGTATATTCTTCATCTAGTGGCTCTCCGTTAAGAAAAACCAAACCACCTTGAATTTTTACTGTGTCTCCTGGCAAAGCAATGACTCTTTTAGTGAAATGGTGTTCAACTTGATTGGTTAAAGCAATAAATTGCTCTACTGAATTATTGGAGAACGAGATAATATCCCCATGCTTTATTTTGTAACCATAATTGGGATTAATTTTGTAAAAAAGATTTTTATAGGGATAAAGCTTATATTGATCTCCTAATTTTAAAGTGGGAGCCATTGAATCACCAGTAGAAATGCTAGTTATGTAATAACTCAAGCCAGCTATTCTTAAAATACCTCTATAAATAATGACATTGTAAGCTTGATAAAAAATTGGGATTAGAATAAAAATCGCTGCAAGCAAGATTAAGATCTTACCAGTTTTCTTTTTTGAGTTTTTTAAAGATTTTGCTGTTCTAATTATTAGATAAATTGGGAAAATAGCTGTGAAGAAAGCGGATTTTATAAACGCAAATAACCAAAAAGGCTTCTTTTCTTTGTCTTCATATTGAGCATTTAAACAATAAAAAAAACTTCCAAGAATAAATGAAAATATACCCAAAGAAAGAAAACCGAGAAAGGCAAAGTTAAATGTCTCTCCTGTTTTTAAGAAGATGATTATTAGAAAAAAAATTAAGGCTAAAATTAAACAAATTAACCAAATTTTTAAGAATAAATTTGAAGTTTTACCAAGCTTTGTTTTTGTCATTTCATCCTCTCTTTAAACATAATTAGCCTATTTTTTTAGAGCAACTTTTACGCAGAGAGCGTGTGCCCGTTGTAATGAAGTTTGGAACACTACCCAGGCGATAGGAATAATGGACAAGCCCCAGACCAATATTCCCACTCGATGCTCACTCGAATCTTGGCCATGATGTCCGGAAAACACAGACACCCGGCATCCTCTGTGTTTTCCTGTGTTTTCACCCGTCCCCCGTGTTCTCCCCTTGGCTTATTTCTTGCCTT
>CAZOVA010000016.1:0-8857 GCA_964583625.1 uncultured Pseudomonadales bacterium | reverse complement strand
CTTTTCTCTTCTTTTTGGTAATGAAAGCATAAAAAATTGCAAAGGGAAGCAAAAGTAGATAAATCCAGCCAGCCACTCCGAAACCAGGATGATGGTACATCTTTTTTCCTCCTTACTTTAAGATTTGTTTGGAATTTTCCAGATAAGCAAAAACAACATAACTCTTACCACCGCTACAGGTTATCAGTCTCAACTCTTGTTCGTATTTAGCCGTCAAAAAAGTTTTTGCATCGTCTCTTTCTAGTCTTTTCTTTTGATAAACAAAATAAGAATATTGTGTTCCATCTTTCAAGTAGATATTGACTCTGTCTCCTGTTTGTAATTTGCTTAAATTTTTGAAAGGATAATTATAGTGACCACCAATGGCGACTATTCCTTCTTCACCAGGATAAGCTAGTTTTGGATAGTCAACCACCGCATATTTGTTAACCATTTTTTGCGGCACACCATAATCCCAGCCAATTTCTTCTTCTTTTCTGATGTGACGAACAATACAACTTTCATTTCCTAGAGAGGGAAACTCTAACAAAAAATCTTCTTTTTCTGGGACTATTTGGGGAACGACTAGAGGAGCATCACTGATGCTAATTGAAGCGATAAGGAGAGCTTTTTCTAGTTTAGGTTTTGAATCTACATCAGATTGCGGTCTTTCAGTAGCAAAAAACTCTTCCCGTAGCTTTTGTTGATTAAGACGTGGTCGTATTTCTCGAAACCAAACAAACCAGGTTCCTCCGAAAATGATAATCAACAAAATAATGATTTGGAGAATGGTCAAGATTAGAATTCGCCTTTTCCTGTTGATCATTGTTGACTTTCACCTCCTTTTTACCTCAATGACCTTTGACATAAGTAGTAAGAGATTTTTTTAGAATCCATTCTTTAATGAGTGCTTGCCACCAGAAGTAGATATTTAAGATTCTCAAGTAAAAAGTGAAAGGGATGCTCAAAATAGCTAATTTAATCTTGTGGAATTTAATTCCCCCCGCCAAAATGCAAAGAGAAATTGGTAAAAAGTCCCAAAGAAAAAAGAGCCAAAGAGTTTTTTGCCAGCCCCAGACATAAAAGCCGAGAAATGGCAAGAGAGCAAATTCGATACTGCCGACCAAAGCGTCCAAAAAACTTGTGCCAAAGAATAGACCAAAGGGGTGACTTAAGTATTCTTTTTTGTGTAAGGCCGCATTTTGAAAAAAAGCTGCCGACCAACGAATCATTTGTGCTTTGTAAGTCTTCCAGTTGAAAGGTTCGATCGGGTAGCAAATAGCTTGGGAAACATATTTTGGTTTTTTACCCTGACTTTGATACCTAGCGGTTAAATCCATGTCTTCCGCCATCGTTGTTTCATGCCAACCGCCATTTTCTCTCAATAAATTTAGGCGGTAGCAGCCAAAACAGCCACTAGCAATATAAATATTGCGTCCAAGAGCATTTTGTATCCATTTGGGAAAAAAGAAGGCATACAAATACTCTCCCAAGCGACCTAAAGTATAAGGGTTATCGGGGTTGGCAGGGATGACTGTGCCACAGGCTACAGAAATACTTGAATCATCATCCATCTCTCTGAGCATTTTTTCTAAGGCGTCTTCTTTTAGAGTAGTATCAGCATCGATAGTAATGACAGTGTCAGTTTGGATGAGAAAATCATCGCTTTCTTCGTCTCGATAAAAAAGGGCGAAGTTTTGAGCTCTAGCTTTACTGCCAAGATTTTTCTCCGGTCTTAGAACAATTACGTCTGGAAAATTGGTTTTAATTAGTTCACCAGTAGCATCAGAAGAGTAGTCATCTGTTACGACAATGTAATCCGGGAGACAAGTCTGGTTTTTGATAGAAGAGATTGTTTCAACAATACAGCTTTCTTCATTGTGAGCCGGGATGATAATAGTAGTAGTGGTTCTTGGTTTCCCTTTCATAGTTAATTTTCCCTCCTTTTTATTGCGGATAAGTTAAGAGACAAGGTTTAGAAAGAGTGCTTCATGAAATAACTTTAGATTTTAAAGAACAAATAAATCCCCACCCGAATCAGAGCTTTTCCAATCAGGTAAGAAAATATTTAGACCTATATTATATCACTTCTATCAATTATAGTCAAATAAATATAGGATATATAATAGATAAACTTAATCTGAAAAACCTTTGCTCAGGTTAGATTTACGCCAAAACCACTAGCTTGCGTGCCGTAAACTCGTCCAAAATGAATTTTTTTAAATGAACTCTCAGTCTGACTAGAGTTAGAAGTTGGAGGAAGATTAAAAAAGTTCTGGGAATTTTCTACTGTTCTACCCATGTTTTATTTTGAGTCCTTGCTTGTTTTTTTTGAGCTGATGACGGTACTCAGCTCGAACCTATTTAGCCTGGATGACTATATCAAACAGGATCTTGCTTTACAGTTTCAGCTTCTTAAAGAACGAATGGGAATTAACTCTTTCGCCACTTTTTAACGATCCCCACAGATGTATTTTACCTTATCTATTATTATTCTTACAAGGTCATTTCTTTCAGTGTGCTTTTCACTCACTTTCTACAATATATTTAAGTTTCTTCTCAATAAACTTGGTGGTGATTTGTGTTTACTTTTGTGATTCTGTTAAACCAACTTTTGCTTAACCATTTCTTAAGCAAAACTTAAGAAATACGCGCTATACTTCCAATAATGAGGATTCTCCTGATTGAAGATGAGCACAAATTAGCAAATGCTATCAAAAGGGCATTGGAGCTTCAGAAGTATGCAGTAGATGTGGCATATGACGATGAAGAGGGTCTAAGCTTAGCTATTGGCGAACAAGCCTATGATTTGATCATTTCTGACATTATGCTTCCTGGAATTGATGGCATTGAACTTTGCAAAAAAGTCCGTCAGGAAGGGATTCATACTCCTGTCCTGATGTTAACTGCCAAAGGTCTAATCCAAGATAAAGTTGCCGGTCTGGATGGCGGTGCTGACGATTACATGGTTAAGCCTTTTTCATTTGATGAGCTATTTGCCAGAGTCAGAGCTTTAGTCCGAAGGCCTAAGGGTGAGAGAGATTCGGTGTTAAGAATTGCTGATTTGAGCCTTGATCCTATTCACTTCAAAGTTTCCAGAGGTGGTAAACAAATAAGACTTTCAACAAGGGAATTTTCACTGCTTGAGTACCTCATGAGAAATCAAAGCAAAGTAGTCAGTAAAGAGCAACTAATAGCCCATGTCTGGGACTATGATGCCGATGTGTTGCCTGGAACAGTTGAAGTGCATATTAAAAACATTAGGGACAAAATAGAAAAACCTTTTAGTGGTGCTCTGATTCACACCGTTCGGGGTTTTGGCTATGAGATGAAAGACAAAAATTAATATGTTTAACAAAGCTCGATTAAAACTAACTGCTTGGTATCTGATAATCATCTTTTTTATCAGTGGTTTGTTCAGTGTGGCTTTTTATCAAGTCTCGACCAGAGAGATCCAGAGAATAGTCGTACGGATGCAGATGATACAAGAAGAACAACCGGGGCGATTCAACAGAGTTTTGCTACCACCCCCAGGAGCACCGAGTTTAGAAGAACTGCAGACAGTTAAAAAAAGACTCCTAATGAATCTTATTCTTATCAATGGAGTGATTTTAGTTATTGCCGGCGGTGCAGCTTATTTTCTAGCTGGCAGGACATTAACGCCAATTAGACTAATGGTAGGCGAACAAAATCAGTTTATTTCCAATTCCTCCCATGAACTCCGAACACCATTGTCTACTCTGCGTGCAGAGATGGAAGGTAGTTTGCTGGAGAAGCACATCTCAGATAAAAAGGCCCGACAATTAATTTCCTCCAACCTTGAAGAAATAGGTAAACTTCAGGGTTTGTCCAATAGACTGTTACAACTAGCTAGATTACACAATCCTTCACCGAGCAGGTATGAGGAGCAATTATCTTTGAATGAGATAATCGAATCGGCGGTAAAGCAAGTAAAAGTTCTTGCTGATGATAAGCAAATAAAGCTAGATTTTGCTGTGAAGGATGCGGTAGTTCAGGGAGAAAAGGACAGCCTTCGGGAGTTGTTTGTGATTTTACTGGATAACGCTCTTAAATATAGCCCCCAGAAAAGCAGAATAAGTATAACTTCAAAGACAAATGATGAGGAAGTGAGGATTATAGTTAAAGACCAAGGTATTGGTATATCGCAAGAAGATCAGGAACATATTTTTGAGCGATTTTACCGATCTGATAAATCCCGCTCTCAAACGGATGGTTTTGGCCTGGGTTTGTCTATTGCCAAACAAATAGTCGAAAAACACAACGGAACTGTCAAGGTCACGAGTAAACTTAGCAAAGGTTCCACTTTTACCGTTTCACTCCCCTTAGTTTAATCTTAAGCCATTCTTAAGATTCTTTTCCTACAATACTTCCGCTATGAGTAAAAAAGAAACTAGTTCGTTGGACACGAGTAAATTCTCAACTCGTTTTAAACAGCTTGCCTTTATAAACGTCCTGAAGAATAAAATCATTACTTCTTCCTGGAAAGCTAGGTTGGTCGTACTGGTTTTAATTCTTGGATTAAGCTTTGGTGCCTGGCAGGTATTCGGTAGATCAGGACAGGATGAGGTCAAATATGAAACCGCTACCGCCGAAAAAGGTACGCTTATTTCCTCCATCTCTGGTTCAGGTACTATTACTTCTGGTAATTACACCAATGTCACCACCAAAACTTCTGGCGTGGTTACAAAAGTCTACGTAACGAACGGCGATACTGTTACCAAAGGACAAAAAATCGCTGAGATAGAGCTTGATGACTATGCCAAAGAGCGCCAATCAGCCGCTTGGGTTGCTTACTTGGAAGCCAAAGAAGCATATCTCGCTGCCGTCAGTGGCAAGTCAGAGGCGGATATTGCCATGTGGCAGGCAAGGCAGGCAGTTGTTGATGCGCAAGAAGCCTTAGATGATTTAAATGACGGTGGGGACAATCCGTCCACCAAAGAGGAATACACAGACAGTGAGTGGGCGATCATTCCCAAGACCCTTGATCAAAAACGGGAAGCATTCTCTGTAGCTGAAGCTAAATATCTCAATGCCGGTGCGGACATTACTAATGCCAGCGCTAAGGTAGCGGCAGCTTTGAGAAACTATCAGGAGAACTCTGCCACTGTTGTGGCACCTGCTGCTGGCGAAATTACAGATCTGGCTCTAGCAGAAGGTATTATTGTGTCTGCTAGTTCAACTACTTCGCAAACAAGTGGTGCAACAATCGTTTCTGCTCAGACTGTTGGTAAGGTCAGCGATTCAGACGGGCAATTAATTGTCACAGTAAATTTGTCCGAAATTGATATTGTCAGCGTTAAGGCAAACCAGAAAGTCACACTTGCTCTGGATGCATACGAAGATAAAACTTTTACCGGGAAGGTAATGGCAGTCAACACTAGTGGAAATGTTTCCTCAGGTGTGACCTCATATCCAGTGACAATTTTGCTTGATCCAGTTTCAGTCGAAGTGTACCCCAATATGGCAGTTAGTGTGGAGATTATCACCAATATTGCAACCGATGTAATTACTGTGCCGGTGACAGCGGTTCAAACCGTTGGCAACCAAAATACAGTTCAGATAATGAAAAATGGAGAAGTTTCCAATATCACGGTTGAAGTAGGAACCGCGAATGACTCATCAATAATAATTACATCAGGAATCAGTGAAGGAGATGAGGTGGTTACTTCTACCATCACTGTCAGCAACAATAGCGAAGATGACGCAAACTCACCGTTTGGCGGCAGTAATTTTGGAGGAGGAAGTAGAAGTAGTTTCGGTGGTGGTTCTTCAGGTGGAGCCGCACCCGGTGGAGCTGTCTTCTTTTCCAGATAAATGCTATGTCAAAGCCGATTATCAGTGTGAACAATTTGTCAAAGGTTTATACAACCGGAGATATAGAAGTTAAAGCTTTGTCAGATGTTTCACTTCAGATTGATGAGGGTGAATTTGTGGCCATCATGGGCTCTTCCGGATCTGGCAAATCGACATTAATGCATATCATTGGAGCTTTGGATAAACCGACCAGCGGTCACTATTTACTAGATGGACACAACGTTGAAGCCTTAACCGATGATGAGTTAGCTGAAATTAGAAATAAGAAAATTGGGTTTGTGTTCCAGGCATTTAACCTCTTAGCCAGAACTTCAGCTATTGATAATGTTAAGTTGCCGATGGACTACGCCGGGCTTCCTGATAGTGAACAGGAAAAGCAGGCGAAACGCGTGCTCGAAATGGTCGGTTTGGCTGACCGGATGGATCACTCTCCTAACAAACTATCGGGTGGACAACAACAACGGGTTGCTATTGCTCGGGCGCTAGTCATGGAACCGGCAATTATCCTGGCAGATGAACCAACGGGTAATATAGCGTCTGCTCAGGCGGAAGAGATTATGGCTATTTTTCAGAGACTTAATGATGAAGGACACACGATTGTGATGATTACCCATGAAGAAGATATTGCTGAACACGCTAAGCGAATCATTCATCTGTTTGATGGCAAGATTAAAAAAGACGGCAACGGCCATAAGCAACGTAGAGTAAACGTAAAAATATGAAATTGGCAAAATTAATCAGATCTGGCTTTAAGAACTTGGGAGTGAATAAACTACGAACAGGTTTGGCGATACTGGGTATTGTCATTGGGATCGGCAGTGTAATCGCACTGGTATCTATGGGTGAGGCCAGCAAGCGATCTGTACAGTCTCAAATTCAGTCTATCGGATCTAATTTATTGACAGTAAGTCCAGGTTCTCAGACTAGTGGTGGTGTGCGAGGCGCTCAGGGTGGGGCAACAACCCTAACCAATGAAGATGCTGAAGCAATTAAAACCTCAGCGCAAATTACAACAGTTAATAACGTTTCCCCTGAATACTCAGGCCGTGCTCAAATAATTGCCGGTAGAAATAATACCAATAGTCAGGTTGTAGGTGTTGAGCCAGCGTATGCAGAGGTTAGAAAAGTTACGATTGCATCAGGTAGCTTTATAACTACACAACACGTTTCCCGGATGACTAAAGTGGCCGTGTTGGGACCATCTGTAGCTGAAGATCTTTTTGGGGAAGGAGTCAATCCCGTTGGTCAGACAATTAAGATCGACGGTAAGAATTTCCAGATAATTGGTATAACCAAATCCAAAGGTGGTTCTGGACCAAGCAGCCAAGATGACCAAGTATTTGTGCCACTTTCAACAGCTCAAAAACAATTATTTGGGGCCAGCCATTTAACCTCAATTACTCTAGAGGCTTCCAATGAGAATGTGATGACTAAAGCTCAAAACGAAGTTGGATATCTACTTTTAAACAGACATAAACTATCGGACCCTGCAGAGGCTGATTTTCGAATTACTTCTCAGGAAGATTTGTTGGAAACAATCACTTCTGTTACTGGCACATTTACCACTCTGTTAAGTGGTGTAGCGGCCATTTCTTTATTGGTTGGCGGAATTGGCATTATGAATATTATGTTGATGTCAGTTACTGAAAGAACCAGAGAGATTGGGTTAAGAAAAGCGTTAGGTGCTAAAAAGAAGACAATCGTTCAACAATTTTTAATTGAGTCGATTATCTTAACTTTCACCGGTGGAACTATTGGTGTGATTTTGGGAATTGCCGGATTTTATGTCTATGCCCAAACCACAGGTTCTGCGTTTGTGGTAACTCTACAATCTGTGATATTAGCCTTTACCGTATCTGTTGGTATCGGTATCTTGTTCGGTTGGTATCCAGCTAACAGAGCAGCTAATTTACAGCCAATTGAAGCACTGAAGTATGAATAATAATTATAAAAAGGAGGTGATACTTTATGAAAAATAATCTTGTGATCACAGCTATTGTAGCTGTCATTGTTGGAGGAATAGGTTTCTTCGGCGGAATGCAGTATCAAAAGGCCAACACTAAACCTGCAGGACCGGGAGGGCAATTTCAACAACTCGGCAATGGTCAGAACAGGCCAGCTGGTTTCACCGGAAGAAACGGTACAGCAACAAGAGGTGGAATGAGTCCGGTTAGCGGAGAGATTCTCTCAATTGATGATAAATCAATCACTATTAAAAGCCAGGACGGAAGCAGTAAGATAGTGGTTTATGCCGACTCGACTAATATAAACAAGACTTCTGAAGGTTCCTCCTCTGATCTCCAGGTGGGTGAAGAAGTAATGGTGATTGGTACCGAGGATGCCAATGGAACCGTAACTGCTCAGACTATTTCTGTAGGCGGTGCTGGTGGTTTCTTCCGCGGAGTTCCCGGAGAACAACCTACTTCCGAAGAGGGAAATTAACACATCACCCTCAAAATTTGGTAACAGCCCAAAGTTTATTTGGGCTGTTTGGTTTCAATAATCAACAATCAGTATAATTAGCTCTCAATCTTATTTCTGATGTTGCGAAGATCTCGAGATAGATGTATTGTATAATACCTGTAACCTACATTAAAGATTTTTCTTTATTGTAGGAATAAATTTGTCGGTAGGTAGTTTTAAATGACCATGAAAGACAAAGGCTCAAAAAAGAAACCACAATCAAAAATGACAGTGTTCGGGACCGCTCCGGTAAGTTCGCGCGGTCAAATTGTTATACCTGCAAAACTCCGTAAAACTCAGAACATACAACCTGGTGACACGCTTATTTTCAGTATCGCTGAGTTTAACAGAGTGCAGGAAATTATCGATGGTAGAAAAAAGGTTATCCAAAATAAAAATGACTTCTACTTCATGCGCATTTTAAAATGCGGCGAGTGTGGTTCTGCTATCACTTGTGAGAATCATACCAAACGATACAAAAATGGTACTTTCCAAACTTTTACATATGCTCGATGTACCAAAAAAACAAGAAACTGTAGCCAGCCTTTTCTTAATGCAAATGAATTAGAGACACAAGTCA
>CAZOVA010000015.1:0-14854 GCA_964583625.1 uncultured Pseudomonadales bacterium | reverse complement strand
TCCTGCCTATAATATCTTGCATCAAATCAATGGTGGGAATTATATTAGGGTGTATTCTTCAAGGTAAAACTGATAAAGATGAGGTAAAATAAGTCTTAAGATGGACAAACAAACTCCCCTAGCTGCGCTTTTGCGCCCTCAGGAATTGGTAGATTTTGTGGGACAAGAAAAACTGATGGCAGAAAAAGCACCCCTGCGTCAAGCCTTGGGGAATAATCAGGTTTATTCGATGATTTTTTGGGGACCGCCAGGAGTGGGTAAAACCACCCTGGCTCGCTTAATTGCCAAAAACAATCAGCGAGAATTTTTTGAAGTCAGCGCTGTGGCTGCTGGTAAAAGTGATATTAAAAAAATTATTGAAGACAATCGGGCCAAACAAAATGAATTAACAGCCATAGTTTATGGTGCGCCAATTATTTTTTTAGATGAAATTCATCGTTTTAATAAAGCCCAACAAGATTTTTTATTACCTTATGTGGAGAGTGGCG
The DNA here is from genome assembly GCA_964583625.1 of uncultured Pseudomonadales bacterium. Lineage (GTDB taxonomy): Bacteria > Patescibacteriota > Microgenomatia > UBA1400 > PJMF01 > JAUNST01. The sequence goes on along the minus strand of CAZOVA010000015.1, from coordinate 14,366 downwards.
AAATTATTTTGATTGGGGCGACGACAGAAAATCCCAGTTTTACTGTCAATAAAGCTCTACTTTCTCGTTGTCGAGTCTATACTTTTTCGGCTTTGACAGAAAAAGACTTGGGGGAGATCTTGTCAAAAGCAGTGAAATTTTTCCGCCAAAGCAAAAAAGGTCTGAAATTGCCTGTTAAAGTGAAAGCTTGGTTGATTGATTATAGCAATGGTGATGCGAGAAGATTATTAAATCTTTTGGAGCAAACTTTTTCAACTTATCAAGACTTGGATTTGGAACATTTACAAGCGGCCGCCGCTTCAACTTTGCGTTATGACCGCGATGGCGAGGAACATTATGATACTATTTCCGCTTTTATCAAATCGATGCGCGCTGGAGAAACCAATGCCGCTCTATATTATCTGGCTAGAATGATTAAGAATGGCGAGCAGCCAGAATTTATTGCTCGCAGAATGATTATTTTTGCTAGTGAAGATATCGGTTTGGCGGTGCCAACTGCTTTAGTGGTCGCTAATCAAGTTTACCAAGCAGTAGCGAATATTGGTTTACCGGAAGCGCAAATTAATCTTGCTCACGGAGTGGCCTATTTAAGCAAATGTAAAAAAGACCGCTCTGCTTATGAAGCTTATTTTGCCGCTTTGGCAGATGTAGAGCAATATGGCAATTTAAATATTCCCCTCTATTTGCGCAATGCTCCCACCAAGCTCATGAAAGATTTGGATTATGGCAAAGACGACCAAAAATATAATGAAAGCGGCAAAAGCTATTTACCAGAAAAGATAAAGACCAAAAAATATTTAAAATGAAATAAAATCTAAATTAGATTATAATAATAAATTATTAAAGTAAAGATTATTAAGGTGAAAGGCAAAATGATGGCAAAACAAACTGAGGCAAAAGCTCAAGCACAAGAAAAACAAGCTGAGCAACCAGTTCAAGGACAACCAGTGGTGAATCAACCCGCTAATTCTGAGGCTAAATCAAGAACTTTGGCTGGTATTTTAGGTATTTTGGTCGGAGCTTTGGGTATCCACAATTTCTATCTCGGTTTTAATAATAAAGCGATCATCCAGCTGGTGGTCTCTTTGGTGGGAGCACCTCTGACCTGCGGAATAGCGCCAAGTGCTATGGCCATTTGGGGTATAGTGGAAGGTATTTTTATCCTCACTAAAAAACCAGGTTATGATAAAGACGCCAATGGTCGAGATTTGATTGATTAATGAATAAATTTTGGCTTTGGTCTTTACCTTTGACGGCCCTTGGCCTTTTGCTTTTGCGCCTTTTGCCAGTAGATTTTTTTGTTAAAAACGATATCCCTCTTTGTTTATTTCGTCTCTTTTTTAATTGGCATTGTCCAGGATGTGGGAGCTTACGTGCCTTAAGTTATTTAGTCTATGGTGATTGGCTGACGGCTTGGCAATACAATCGTTTAATATTTTTTGAACTTTTGACTTTGATTTTGGTTAATTTTTATTATTGGGGAGCAATTGGTGTTAAAAAAATTAAAAGTTAGAGAAAAAACTATCTCTTTACCAATTTTTTGTCCTGACGCGACCAGAGGGGTGGTAAAAGGGATGACTAGTTTGGAACTTAAAACTACCAAAGTTGCAGGTGTGATAGTTAATACCTGGCACCTGCATTTAAATCCAGGAGAAAAAAAGCTGGCGACTTTAGGTGGTATCGGCGAACTAATGAATTATCAAGGTTTAATTATTTCCGATTCTGGTGGCTTTCAAGTTTTTTCTCTTTTTCAAAAAGACCCTGACTATGGCAAAATCACTGATGAAGGCTTAGTGACTTATACTGGTAAAAATAAACAACATAAAAACATCTTTACTCCAGAAAAATCTATTCAAGTGCAATTTGCTTTGCAGAGTGATATTATGATTTGTTTGGATGATTTTACGCCACCGTCTGCGTCTTCTAGGAGACAAGAAAAAAGCGTTGAGTGGACGGTGGCGTGGGCCAAACGTTGTCGAGCGGAGTTTGATCGTCAATGTCAAAAAAGAAATTTAAGTGAGGAAGACCGACCGCTCCTTTTTGCAGTTATCCAGGGACATTTTGATAAAAAATTGCGAAAAAAATGCGCTGATGAATTACTAAAAATTGGATTTGATGGTTATGGTTTAGGCGGTTGGCTTTTTGACGAACAGGGAAAATTAAATTTGGATATTTGCGCCTATAATGCTTCTCTCACACCAGATCATTTACCCAGATATGCTTTGGGCTTTGGCAAACCAGAGGATATCAAAAAACTTTATGCTTTGGGCTATACAATTTTTGATTGTGTTCTCCCTACCCGCGACGCTCGCCACGGTCGTCTTTATACATCGGAGGGTTTTCTTTATATCGACAAACAAAAGCATCAGCTTGATCAGGAACCAATTGAGAGAGACTGCGATTGCCAGACTTGCCAAAATTATTCACGCGCTTATTTACATCATCTATGCAAAATTAAAGATAGTGCTTTTTATCGGTTAGCAACCGTGCATAATTTGCGTTTTTATATAAAATTGTGTGAGAAATTACCATTGGGAGAAGGCTAATTTTTTAAGTAGAAATCAAAAGGTGTTTATTAGCTTGTTCAAGCTTAATTTAACATAAATATTAAAAGAAAACCCCCGGGCTTTGGCTCAGGGGTTTGGTCAAAATGATGTTTTGGCTCAGCGGTCCTGGAATAGTTCTTCACGCATCAGCAGGGCCGCCTTAGCAAAATTGTCTTTGGTGAAGGCGATTTCCTTTCTGGATAGGAGCAGATATTTTTCAGGGTTGGGATTCTTCGCTAGCATGATGAGATAATACTGATCAGCTGGTCCAAGAATCCGCTGGGTGTTGGAATGACTTTCTCCTAAGAAAATAGGCTCGCCAAGCAGGTTTGGTTGATTGGGGTTGTCGAGGGAAGCGCGAACAGCGCGCCACTGTTTGGTTGGTGTGACGCCGTCTTCAAAGACGATTTCCTGCTCACAGAGGACTTTTTCGTCTACCATAGTCAGGTAGATTTTGCCCGCGGTCTTCTGTAGGATTACGGGGTTGCCATGCTGTCCTTTGACGACTTCATAGAACTTTCCCTCGTCGTGGCGAATCACGCCATCTTCTCCCAGTGTCCAATCTTGCGAATATTTTTCCATCACTAATTCCTCCAAAAATATTTTTAGACAACACCTTTATTGATGATGTCTAATCAAGAAACAAACTTTAATCCCTGATTAGACATCATCAAACATCATTTTGTAAAGAGCTTTTTTAAGAAGAAATGATCGCTTTTGACCAAAACTACTTAAAAAGTAGTCAAATTATAACATATCCTATAGTTTTTGTCAAGAGGGCGATCTGGAGAAGACTGATTATTTCCCATTTTATAAGCACAGCGTTAATTTAGCTGTTTTGTTGAGTTTTGGTGACCCCAGCGGGATTCGAACCCGCGATCTTTTGGATGAGAACCAAATATCCTGGACCGCTAGACGATGGGGCCTTAGCTAGAACTTATTTTTACAGAGCAACTATTATAACACGAAGCTAATCTATGATATAATCTTTCTCATGCGCCGCTTTTGGAGTATTATTTTTGTTTTGACTTTTTTTTTAGCAACTTTTTCTCGTTCTTGGGCAACGATCATTCCTGCTCCGACTACTGATTTTTATGTTTTAGATCAAGCTAATTTTCTTTCAGCTTCAGCTGAGGCAGAATTTATTGAAAAATCTGAAAATTTAGCGGCCGTTGATGGTAAACAAATAGTGGCTGTCACCCTACCCACTCTAGCTGGAGAGAATTTGGAAGAATTTGCCACCGAGCTTTTTCGTGCTTGGGGTATTGGCAGTAAAGAGGCTAATAATGGTCTCTTAATACTAGTAATTGCTGATAGTCGAGAAATCAGAATCGAAGTTGGTTATGGACTGGAAGAATATATCACTGATGGTATCGCTGGTGAAATCATCCGTCAAAAAATGGCGCCAGCTTTTAGGGAAGGAAACTATGAGACGGGCGTTTTGCAAGCTCAGGAAACAGTGATCAATATTTTGGCTGGTAAAGAAGAGCTTAGTGTTTCAAATAGTAAGGCAAAAAACTGGGCTGTCGAGCTATTTAGATTTTTTCCTTTTTTTATTTTCATAATTTTTTTTAGTATTTACTTTACTATTTATCTCAATAATAGTTGGAAAGCCTGTCCTCAATGTGGCAAGAGACGCTGGAAGCATAAAACAAAAAAGTTGAGTGCTCAAAAACACAGAAGTATTTTTACTTGTAAAAATTGCGGACATGAAGAAAAAGGCAAAATCTACAATGTTGCTGACGGCAGTAGTGGTTCTGGCGGTGGCGGTTTTGGTGGCGGTGGCAGTTCTGGTGGCAGTTCTGGCGGTGGCGGTAGTTCTGGCGGTGGTGGAGCCAGTGGTGGCTGGTAATGACAAACTGAGGATTTAGATTATAATATTAATAATTATAAAATTTGAAAAATAGAAAGAAAAAACATGAAAAAAGGAAAAGGTTTGGGGTTGATAATCGCAGCCATAGCAGTTTTAGTAATTTGGTTTATTGGAACTTACAATGGTTTAATTGGTCTGGCTGGGAATGTTGATAATAATTGGGCGCAAGTAGATAATAATTTACAAAGACGTTATGATTTGATTCCCAATTTGGTCAATACTGTCAAAGGTTATGCCCAACATGAAGAGGAAATTTTCACTGAGGTCGCTAATGCTCGAGCTAAATTAGCTGGAGGTAATATGACTGTCGAAGAAAAAGCCTTAGCTAGCAGTCAGATGGAAAGCGCTTTGAGTCGTTTATTGGCCATTGCGGAAAACTATCCAGAGTTAAAAGCCAATGAGAATTTTCTTAAGCTCCAAGATGAGCTAGCAGGAACAGAAAACCGACTGGCGACTTCTCGCAAAGACTATAATGATAGCGTCAAAACTTATAATGTCAAAATTAGAACTATTCCGACCAATTTTGTCGCTGGGATAATGGGAGCTCAGCCTCGAGAGTTTTTTGAAATTTCCTCAGCTGCCAGGGAGAATGTTCAAGTTAATTTTGAATAACTTTAACTAATATTAATTTAGCTTAAACTAATATCAAGCCTCAAGAAATTGGGGCTTGTTTTTTGAACGCTTTTATGCTACAATGCCCAGATCTGTTTTTCTTCTGGATTTGGAAGTTCAAAATGGGTTGGCGCACAATATGAGGAAAATTTAGCTAAGGACAGACTTAAATGGGTCTCTACCAGATTTAAGATAGAGCCCGTTTTTTTGTTTTTAGATAAGTTTTTTTCATTTTGGCAGAAAAGAAGATCAGTTATAAATAATAGAAGGGTCCTATTATGAAGGCGGATAGTCAAGAGCGAGTAGTTTGGGGCAAGAATCGTCCTATAGTTCCACAATTGGATTTTATCAAATTGCAAATTGATTCTTATCAAGATTTTCTCGATGAAGGTATTCATCAATCTTTGGAAGAAATCAATGGCGAAAAAGGGATTGAGGATTATACCAATAAAAATTGGAGCTTGAAGTTTGGTAAGCATTATTTTGGTCAGGGTGAATACAATATTGCTACCGCTCGCAAAAAAGAAGCCAATTATTCTGCTCCCTTATACGCGGAAGCTACTCTTTTGAATAAGAAAACTGGTCAAGAGCAAACTCAAGAGGTTTTCTTAGGTGATATGCCCATGATGACTCCCAACGGAACTTTTATTATTAATGGTATTGATCGGGCAGTAGTGATCCAATTGGTAAGAGCTCCAGGCGCCTCTTTTATGGGCGACCTTGATCAAGTTTCTGGCCGTTTGCTTTATAAGGCAGAAGTGCGACCAATGAAGGGAAGCTGGATTGAAATGAGTGTTAGTCGAAGAGACGTGATTACCGTCAAAATCGATAAGCGAAGAAAAATGCCAGTAACTGTGCTTTTGCGAGCTTTGGGTTATGCTTCAGACGAGCAGTTACGCGAAGTTTTAGCTGAAGAAATCAAAAATGATAAATTCAATCTTGTAGAAAATACTTTGGAGAAAGATCCTTGCAAAACTCAAGCCGAAGCTCTTTTGGAAGTTTATGACAAAATGCGTCATGGTGAGCCAGCAATTTTGGACAATGCGCGTGAGTATTTCAAGCAAATGTTCTTTGAACCACGACGCTACAATTTAGGTGATGTTGGTCGTTACAAACTCAATCGCCGTTTAAAAATCAATGTGAATGAGAAAAAACATGTTTTAGATCCAGAAGATGTTTTAGCCACCGTCAAATATTTAATTGGTTTGCAAAACGGTCAAGGAAAAGTTGATGATATTGATCATCTCTCCAATCGTCGAGTAAGAAGAGTTGGTGAATTAGTGCAGACCGGAGCTTTGAGTATTGGTTTGGGCAGATTGGAACGTTCTATCCGAGAAAAAATGTCCATGACCAAAGTTGATGAAAATTTAACTCCTGCCATGTTGGTTAATGCTCGACCAGTAATTGCTGCTGTGGCCGATTTTTTCCGTCGTAATCGTCTATCTACTATTTTGGACCAAACCAATCCTTTGGCCGAGGTGGATAATTTAAGACGTTTATCAGTCATGGGCAGTGGTGGAGTGACCAAAGAACGGGCTAGTTTCTCCATGCGCGACATCAATGCTTCTCAGTATAGTCGTATTTGTCCTGTTCGTTCTCCTGAAGGACCAAATATTGGTTTGGTGACCTATTTATCTTTGTATACTAAAATTAATAAATTTGGTTTCCTAGAAGCTCCTTATTTCAAAGTGGAGAAAAAAGGTAAGAAAATGGTTGTCAAAGATGATGAGATTATTTACTTGTCAGCTGACGACGAAGAAGAATATAAGATCACTCATGCTAGTATTGGTATCAATAATAAAGGAGAAATTCTTGATGAATGGGTGCCAATCCGTTATCAAAATAATTTTACTGAAGGTCCAGCTACAGATTTACAATATATTGACGTGGTTCCCTGGCAAGTGATTGGGACTTCCGCTTCTCTGATTCCTTTTATCGCTCACGATGAGGCTAATCGGGCCTTGATGGGCACGCATATGCAGTGTCAAGCAGTGCCTCTTTTGCGCCCTGAATCACCTATTATTGGGACAGGCATGGAAAAAGATATTTCTCAAGCTATGGGCCGAACGGTAGTGGCTCATTTTCCTGGAGAGGTCACTTTTGCCGACAGCACTAAAGTAATTATTAAATTGAAAAAATCAGCCTTGAAAAAGGCCGAAAAATTTTATCAGAATCGTTTTGACGAGGCTGTAAAATTTGATGGCGAAAATGAAACTTATCAATTAGCTCTTTTTGCGCGCACCACTCAATCCATGAGTTATACGCAAAAAGTGCTGGTGCGCGCTGGTGACAGCATTAAACCAGGACAAGTAATCTTGGACGGACCAGCTTCCTGTCAAGGAGAGCTTTCTTTAGGAGCCAATCTTTTGATTGCCTATATGGCTTTTGATGGCTTAGGCTATGAAGACGCGATTGTAATCTCTGATCGTTTGGTCAAAGACGACACCCTCACTTCGGTCACTGTTAATGCTCACAAAGCCAGAGTGATGGATACCAAACTGGGCAGTGAGGAGCTTACCAATGATATTCCCAATGTTAGCGAAGTCGCTTTGCGCAATCTAGATTTGGACGGCATCATTCGAGTGGGTAGTACTGTTAAATCAGGTGATATTTTGGTCGGTAAAGTCGCTCCTAGAGGAGAGACAGAACTAACTCCAGAAGAGAGACTTTTGAGAGCTATTTTTGGAGAAAAATCCAAAGAAATTCGCGATACTTCTTTGCGTTTACCGCACGGAGAAAGTGGTACGGTTATTGGAGTAGATATTCTTGATCGAGATATGGGTGATGAGCTTGATCCAGGAGTGAATCGAGAGATTATTGTCAAAGTAGCTCAAACAAGAAAAATTGCTGTCGGTGATAAATTGGCTGGTCGTCACGGTAATAAAGGAGTAATTTCCAAAATTATGCCAGTGGCTGATATGCCTCATTTGGCCGACGGGACACCGATTGACATTATTATCTCCCCTCTCTCTGTTTTAGCGCGGATGAACTTAGGTCAGCTTTTAGAAGCTCATTTGGGTATTGCCGCTAAAAAACTTGGCTACAAAGTAGCTATTCCTGCTTTTGAGGAGATTGATGAAGAAAATGTTTTCACTGAATTGGATAAAGCGGGTCTTCCTCACACTGGTAAGATGCAATTATTTGATGGTCGAACTGGTGAGAAGTTCAGCGAACAATCAGTGGTTGGTATTGGTTATATTTTGAAGCTTTCCCATATGGTGGAAGACAAAGTTCATGCTCGCTCCACTGGTCCCTACTCCTTAGTCACGCAACAACCTTTGGGCGGTAAAGCGCAAATGGGTGGGCAACGTTTGGGAGAAATGGAAGTTTGGGCCTTAGAGGCGCATCAAGCAGCTCACACCTTGCAAGAAATGTTGACTATTAAGTCGGATGATATTGCTGGCCGAGCTAAAGCTTTTGAGGCAATTGTCAAAGGTTTGCCAATTCCAGCACCGACAGTGCCAGAAGCTTTTAAAGTGTTGATGAGAGAATTAAATGCTTTAGGCATTGAAGTTGTAGCTTTGGAACCAGACATTAAGGAAGAAGAGCCAGTCAAACCTAGTCCTGATTTAATTGAGGAGAGTACTCAAGACAAATTAATCAGTGAACAAGAACTAATAGGAGAAGAAACAGAAAAAGTAGAAAACCTTGACGAAGAAGACAGTTTTGAAACCGAAGCTGGACAATCTGAGGCAGAAGAAGAAGCGGAAGCTGACAGTTATGCCATCAAGGAAGATGAGAGTGTAGAGGAAATAGAATAAAGGGGATTTTATATGAAACAAATTGTTGATTTTAGCGCTTTACAAATTAAATTAGCCAATCCAGAGTCAATTTTATCTTGGTCTCATGGTGAGGTGAAAAAACCAGAAACGATTAACTATCGTTCTCTGCGCTCCGAAAAGGATGGTCTTTTTGACGAAAAGATTTTTGGTCCAACCAAAGACTTTGAGTGTTTTTGTGGTAAATATAAAAGAATTCGTCACAAAGGGATTATCTGTGATAAATGCGGTGTGGAAGTAACTCAGTCTAGAGTTCGTCGGGAGAGAATGGGTCATATCAATTTAGCTGCGCCAGTAGCCCACATTTGGTTTTTTAAGGGAGCCCCTTCCAAACTCTCTCTTCTTTTGGATATTAGTCCAAAAAATATCAATTCAATCATCTATTTCTCTCAATATATTGTGCTTGCTTTGGATGATGAAAAAAGAGCGATCGTTCTCAAAGAATTAGATGAAAAAGAGAATGCTGACATTGAGGCTATGTCACAAAAAGCGACTGAAGATTTAGCTAAGATCAAAGAACAATGGCAGAAAAATAAAGCTGGTTTACGTCAAAAAGTTAGTAATAAAGAAACTTTAGGCTTGAAACTAGCCGAAATTGAAAATCAAGCCAAAGCGCAAATGGTGGCGATCAAACAAACCTTGGAAGAAACAACCCTGCAAAAGCAGGAGATTTATAAAGCTATCAAGGGAAGCGTGCGCCGTTTGCAAAAAGGGAGCACTATTTCCGAAGAAGAATATTTAAAATTAGACGAATATGAAACTACTGACTTTCTAACTGTGGGGATGGGAGCCGAGAGCTTATTGCAGATGGTGAAATCTCTCAACTTAGACGACTTAGTGACCAAACTCCGTCAAGAAATGACAGAAGGCAGTGGGGCGAAAAAAGTGAAAGCTATTAAACGAATTGAAGTCGTTGAAGGTTTTCAAAAGTCTGGTACGAATCCTACTTGGATGTTCTTAACAGTTTTACCAGTCATTCCTCCAGATTTGCGACCAATGGTGCAACTTTCTGGTGGCAAGTTCGCGACTTCAGATTTAAATGATTTATACCGTCGGGTAATTAATCGTAATAATCGTTTAGCTCACCTCTTAGAACTGGGGGCTCCAGAAATTATTTTACGAAATGAAAAAAGAATGTTACAGGAGGCGGTTGACAGTTTGATTGACAGCGCTCAAGTGAAAAGAGCCATCAACCGCGTTAATCGCAAGCCTCTCAAGTCTTTATCAGAAATGCTCAAAGGCAAACAAGGAAGATTCCGTCAAAACCTTTTAGGTAAAAGGGTTGACTATTCTGGTCGCAGCGTGATCGTGGTCGGTCCAGAATTAAAATTGAACGAGTGCGGTATCCCCAAAGATATGGCTTTGGAAATTTTCAAGCCTTATGTCTTGCATGAGCTGATCAAAGACGGTTTTGTGCCCAATGTTAAGTCTGCTCGAAAACTAATTGATTCTTATGAGCCAATTGTTTTTGACATTTTGGAAGAAGTAACCAAAGATCATCCTGTCATTCTTAACCGAGCACCAACTTTGCATAAATTAGGAATGCAGGCTTTTTATCCTACTTTAATTGAGGGGAGCGCTATTAGATTGCATCCTTGTGTTTGTAGTGGTTATAATGCCGACTTTGATGGTGATCAGATGGCCGTTCATTTACCTCTGACTCAGGAAGCTCAAGACGAATGTCGCCATTTGATGATGGCAGAAAGCAATTTGCTCAAGCCAGCCAATGGCGATCCGATCACTGTTCCAAACAAAGAAATGGCGATGGGTTTGTTTTACTATACGATGATTGATGAAAAACTTCCTCTTTGTCACACAGTTTTTGCCGACATTGATGAAGCTTATCATGCTTATGAAATCGGAAAAATTGCTTTACACCAAAAAATTAAAGTGCGTTTGGAAATTGCTGGCAAGAAACAAATAGTGGAAACCTCTATCGGCAGAATTGACTTTAATCGAATTTTACCGTGGCCAGAATTTATGAATGAGGAAATCAATGCTAAGAAAATTAAAGAAATTATTACTTATGCGATTGATAATTTAGAAAAGCAAGTGGTGGCAAAGCTAATTGATGATATCAAAGATTTAGGTTTTGTGGCTGCTACTCAATCAGGTATTTCTGTCGCGGTTTCTGATTGCAAAATGATCAAGGAAAAAGACGGAATCATCAAGAAGGCCAATGAAAAAGTAGGAGACATTCAGGAAAAATATCTCAATGGTTTGATTACCAATGAAGAAAAAAAGAAACTATCTTTTCAAGTCTGGATTGATACGACTGATGAAGTGGCAAATAGAACTTGGAACTCTTATAGTAGTGATAATGCTGTTAAAGTAATGATTGATTCTGGTGGTACTCGTGCTAGTCGCGATCAGGTCAAACAATTAGCAGCTATGCGGGGTTTGGTGGTTGACCCTTTGGGCAATATTGTAGAGATGCCGACCAAATCAAACTTCCGTCAAGGTTTGTCAATTTTCGAATATGTTACTTCAGCTCGTGGTTCACGCAAGGGTTTGACTGATTCCGCTTTGAAAACTGCCGATGCTGGTTACTTAACTCGTCGTTTAGTTGACGTCTCTCACGATTGTATTGTCCGTATGGACGACTGCGGGACTGATGAGGGAATTGAGATCAATAAAAATAAGCGTCGAGAATCATTCGCCGCCCGTTTAATTGGTCGCTATTTGAGTCAAGATGTCTTGGTTAAGGATCAAGTTCTTTATCACAAAGATACCATGATTGACGAGAAAATTGCCAAAGATTTAGACAAAAATGAGGCTGTGACAACGGTCAATGTTTTCTCTCCCCTAACTTGCAAATCGCCAAAGGGAATTTGTGCTAAGTGCTATGGTTGGAATCTCTCTAATCATCAAAGGCCAGAGATCGGTTTGCCAGCAGGGGTGATCGCTGCTCAGTCTATCGGTGAACCAGGAACTCAATTGACGATGCGAGTGAAACACTCTGGAGGAATTCTCGGAGTTGACGTTACTCAAGGATTACCTCGGGTAGTCGAGCTTTTAGAATTGCGCAAACCAAAAGTGCAAGCTATTTTGGCAGAAGTGACAGGAAAAGCTAAAGTCACTGAGAAACAAGACGCAATTTTTGTCAAAATTACGGAAAATGAAGCTGGTGGTAAGACTAAAGAAATTGAGCTGCCAACTAATACTAAGTTATTGATTAAAAATGGAGACTTGGTCACTATCGGTCAGCCTTTGACGGCTGGTTCAGTCAATATGAATGAACTACTTTATCTAAAGGGCTTATTAACCGCTCAACAACTGATTATCAATGAGGTTCAGGCTGTTTATGAGTCTCAAGGTATTCCGATTCATGACAAACATTTTGAAATCATTGTTCGAAAAATGGGAGATAAAGTGCAAATTGAAAATCCTGGCGACACAGACTTCTTAACTGGAGATGTAGTTGAAATGAGGCGCTTTATTGCCGCCAATGAGGCGACTATCGCCGCTGGCGGTAGTCCGGCCGCCGCCAAAACCCTCCTTTTAGGAATTACTCGCTCTTCTCTCTTTACGAGCTCTTGGTTGTCAGCTGCTTCTTTCCAACACACTAAAAATGTATTGACTGATGCGGCTGTTTCTGGTAGCGTTGACTATCTTGAAGGCTTGAAGGAAAACGTTATCATTGGTCGGCTGATTCCGACCAATAAGGAAAGAGCCCAAATTGTTTAATAAAGATTTGTACTTTGATATTGGAGCCACGCCGCTTTGCCAGTCAGCTGTCAAAGCCATGGCTCCTTTTTGGCAAGAAAAATTTGGTAATCCAGAATCAGTTCACCAAGCTGGTCAAGAAGCAAGAAAAATTTTAGAAGAATCAAGATTGATCATGGCTGACTTAATTGGAGCCAATCGTGATGAAATCTTTTTTACTAGTAGTGCAACTGAAAGTGATAATTGGGCTATTAAAGGTATAGCCCTAAACCACTATCGAGAAACAGCTGGTCGACTGAAGAGAAATAAAATTTTAATTTCCGCCATCGAACACCCCGCTATCAGGGCAGCAGCAAAAAGCTTGACTGTTTTTGGTTTTAAAATTATCACTTTGCCAGTTGATGGTCAAGGCTTAATTCAAATTGATAAATTAAAAGAACATTTAGATCAGCAAACTCTTTTAGTCTCCATTATGGCCGCGAATAATCAATTTGGCTCTATTCAAGATTTGGCAATTTTGGGGAAAGAAATTAAGCGAGTCGGAGCAATTTTTCATACCGATGCGGCTGTTTTTTTTGGTTTGCATGATTTGCCAGTCAAAACTTGGCAAATTGATTTAGCCACTATTAGTTCGCCAAAAATTTATGGCCCAAAAGGGGTGGCGGTTCTTTACAAAAGACATGACTTGAAAATTGAACCTCTTTTACATGGTGGAGGTCAGGAGCTTGGGTTGCGCTCTGGAACTCATAATTTACCAGCGATCGTTGGTTTGATTGCTGCCGCTCAAGAAACGATTAAAAACCGTCAAAGATATTTAGAAAAATATCAAAAATTAAGCGCTTATTTTGAAGAATCTTTGAATAAAAAACTCAAAGGAATAATTTTTAATGGTGAGAAAAAAAATCGCTTAGCGAATAATGTTCATTTATCTATTTTGGGAGTTGAAGGTGAAGCTCTAGTTTTATCATTGAATGAATATGGCATTTGCGCCAGCAGTGGCAGTGCTTGTTCGAGTCGTTCTTTACAAGCTGATGAGACGCTTCAAGCTTTGAATTTAAGTCCAGAAGCAGTGCATGGAAGCTTACGTTTTTTTTGGCACCCTTGGACTAACAAAAAGATGGTAGAATATTTAATAGAAAAGATAGTGCTGGTAGTAGAAAGACTGAGATCAATCTCAGCCTATAAGTTTGATGAAAAACCCTAACCAAAATTTACAAAAAAAAGCTTATGAAAGCTTTTATACTGGTAAAGTGATGGATCACTTTTTACAGCCTCGCTATACTGGTCGTTTAGAGAAGTATGATGCGGTTGGCGAAGTGGGCAATATTGTTTGTGGTGATGTGATGAGAATTTATTTAAAAATTGAAAAAAATAAGAAAAAAGAGCCGAGTATTGCTAATATTTCTTTTGAGACTTATGGCTGCGGGGCAGCCATTGCCACTAGTAGTTTGGCTTGCGAATTAGCTTTAGGAAAAACTTTAAAGCAAGCCTTAAAAATTGAAAAAAAAGATATTGTTGAAGGTCTGGAATATTTACCACCTCAAAAGATTCATTGCTCTATTTTGGCGGTGGATGCTTTAAGAGAGGCAATTTATAATTATCTCACTCAACAAAAAGAACCAATCCCTCAAGATTTAGAGAAGTTCCATCAGCAAATGGTAAAACAAAAAGAGATCTTACAAAAACAGTATGAGACTTGGATGAAGAAATAATTTTCTTTGGAAATATTTTAAAAACCCGTGCCCCTTATAAGGGAGCACGGGCATTTGTTAAATAAAATTTAAAGTTATCGAAACAAGGCTATTTTCCCTCCTCTTTTATCAATGCTTGCTTTTCTTTTCTCTTCTTTTTGGTAATGAAAGCATAAAAAATTGCAAAGGGAAGCAAAAG
>CAZOVA010000014.1:0-16237 GCA_964583625.1 uncultured Pseudomonadales bacterium | reverse complement strand
ATCGCAAATCAGCAGGTTGCGGTGAATACGTTCTCGCTCCTTGTACACACTGCCCATCAAGCCAGCAAAGTTAGCAACGCCCGAAGAGGGTGACCTTAACCGAGCAATCGGAGAGGCTCCACTACGGCGAGGTTGATGATGAGGACTAAGTTGTAACAAGGTATCTGTACTGGAAGGTGCAGATGGATCACCTCCTTTCTAAGGAGAAGGGTTTGGAGTTTCACGACCTCCTTTTTCCCTCTGTGAGCAATCACAGAGTAAAACAAGCAAACTTCTTACTACTATATTTGCGTCAGATTTCTTCACTTTTATTCTCCCCTAATTTAGGGGATTTTTCGTATACAATAGTTTTGAAATTTCAAATTAAAAGGAGGGTTGATTTTCACAATAGTTCTTTAATTTTTAAACTAACTGCAAATCAAAGGGGGAAAGTAGAACAATGTTGATAGTGGAGACGACTCGCGCAGCAGTTTGGTCGGAAGAGCTGAACAAGTTGGCGGGGAAGATCGTGGAAGGCTTAGCGACGCTCAGTGGAGCTAGGGTCTGTTTCAAACATCGCTACTTTGTCGTTGAAGATGAAACGGTTTATTGGGTCATGGAATCTACAGCCACACTTCAGGACGGCCGAGAACTTTATCTGGTGACCGTTATTGACGGACACGCCAAATGCAATGATTACTGTCGCAAGAAAATAGCCAAGCTGGTTGCTGACAACTGGAGTGAGAAAAACTTACCTAGCTTTAGTTTGAAGCTAGCAGACCGCAAGCTCTTTGTAATCACCAATGATCTATTGCTGACCGACGAGATTTTCATGACAATTTTCTATTAAGAACAGTTAGTTTAGAGAAGAACACTTCCCTCTGCCAGTTACTGGCAGAGGGATTTATTTATGAGTGAGAGCTGAAAAGAGAATAATTAATTTTTAATTGTTAATTTTTTCAAATAGATAAGAACTATAGTAAGCTTTTTATTGAAAACATTTTTACTTGAGGGAAGAGTGGACCCAGTGAGAATCGAACTCACGCTCTAGCAATGCGAATGCTATGTACTACCACTATACGATAGGCCCTTAAAAGTGGACTAGTATTATATTATACAAGAAAAATTAAATTGTTCTGAGGGTTTGCAAAGTTTTCTCACCATCACGGATGGTTCCAATAAGCAGAACAGTTTGATTAATGTTTAAGTCCTTATAACTGATGGTTTCATTAAGATGATTGACTAAATTGGTACTTTTACTAAAATCAAAAGTTTCCACTTGGTCACGATTGAAAATATAAGCATCAACTTTTTTAGCGGTAGCGGTTTTGATTTGGGCTCTAAAAACAAAAGTTTCTTCTGGTAGGAGAGATTCTGAGGAAACAATAATTCGGCGAGGAAAAAAAACATCTCCACTCTGCACTCCAATGACTACCAGCCAATCGTCAATATTAAGCCATTCGCTCAAAGTGAAATTCTCACCAGTAGTACTTTTACCTCTTTTAATAAGAGTGGTGCTTTTGTCTGGAGATAAGAGAACCTCTTCTTCTTTGAAAGTTACCACTTTGCAAGTATTGTCTTTGACGCTCACGACACGGGCAATAAAGCCTCGGTTTTTTTCCACCACGTCACTATATTCCTCTTTGAGCTGTTCCTTTTGTTCGGTATTTTTCACCAACCTCTCGAGATTATTCAAAATTTGATTGGCAGCCTCTACCTCTTGATCACTGACATCGTTTTTCTTCTCCAAAACAATAGCGGTACTGGTAGCTTGGCTCTCTTCAGTTACAGTCTGAGCAGCAATTGGCTTGGACCAACTCAAAAGAATAATTAATGATAGTAAAGTAAAAAACTTTTTTAGTATTATCATGATAACAATAATATTAGGATACTGATTATACCACAAGCTCTATTTGTCTTCAATCTCTTGATCGCTCACCAGGGTTTCTTCTAGAGATTTATTACTATAAACAACTAGTCTTTTATCAGAGAAACTTTGACCTTTTTCGTCCAAAACAGTAGCAACTAATAAATTGCTTCCCGATTCCAAATTGAGATCCAAAGACCAATTACCACTTTCATCACTTTGAGTAAAAAAGTCCTGACGATTGACAAAAACAATCACTGGAGTATGAGGAGAAGCCTCTCCTTGGACGGTAATAGCTTTGTTTTCAAAAACGCTCTCATTTTCTGGGAAAGTAAAACTAACCATTGGCTTGGGTTTTTCTGGCAAAGTGACGATTTCTGGGGAATTAATAGATAGGGGAGGAGTAGTCGGTTGTCTATTTTTATTGCTTTGGTAAACAAAAAAAATAATTCCCAAGGCTGTTAAAATTCCTAGACCAATAGTGATAAAAATTTCTTTCTTCATAAAAAATATTGGATGCTTATTATAACATAAAAATATTTACCAGATTGAAAATATTTTCCTCAAAACGATAAGGAAAACAAAGATTTTGCGGTATAATCAATCATGACAAAGACATAAGAAAGAGAGTATGGAGATAACTTATTTAGGGCATTCCGCCTTCAAACTAAAAAATAAAAACGGCATTGTTATTATGGATCCTTATGAAGATGAGCTTACAGGTTTAGTTCTCGGTAAACAAACGGCTGATGTTGTCACTGTTTCTCACGATCATCCAGACCACAATGCGGTGGCAAGAGTGAAAGGCACTCAGCCAGACAAAAAACCTTTTATTATTGATAAAGCAGGGGAATATGAAGTAGGAGGAATTTCTGTCTTTGGAGTTGAATCATGGCATGATAAAGAGAATGGAGCCAAAAGAGGTCCGAATATTATTTTTACTGTTTTAATGGATGGCGTCAATGTTTGCCATTTGGGAGATTTGGGGCATGTACTGACTGAGGAACAAATTAATAGAATCGGTGAAGCAGATGTCCTAATGGCTCAAGTGGGTGAAAGCTTTTTGAGTATTAAGGAAGTTATTGAAGTGATGAATCAGTTGGAACCAAAATATTTTTTACCCATGCATTTTAGGACTCCAGCTACCAATTTAGATCATTTTTCTCATCTCAGCCCTTTAAATAACTTTTTGAATGAATACGGTATTGCTCCGAATCCAGTGAAAAAATTGGAAGTGGTAAAAGATCGGTTGCCAGAAGAAACGGAAGTGATTATTTTTGAGTAAAAATTATGCCCACAGACTATAAATTACCTCCCCAAGATCTAGAAGCTGAAAAAGGACTTTTGGGTTCAATTTTAATTGACGCAGAGGCTATTTTCCGAGTGGCAGATATTGTAAATGAGGAGGCTTTCTATTTGTCTGAACACCAAATTATTTACAAAGCTATGCGCCAACTTTATGAAAACAATCAACCAATTGACGTGGTGACTTTGTCGGCAAGATTGAAGAAAAATGGCGAATTGAAAAAAGCTGGCGGCACAGCCAAACTAGCAGAGCTAGCAGACAATACCCTAACCAGCTCTAATGCTACTCAATACGCCAAATTGGTGACAGAAATGGCTATGCGACGGCGACTAATCTCCTTAGGGTCGCAGATGTCGCAGATGGGATTTGATGACAGTAAAGAAGCGAAAGATTTAATGGATCAAGCTGAACAAGAGATCTTTTCTGTAGCTCAAGCACGCAGAGACAAGTCTTTTATTCATATCAAAGATACTTTGGCAGAAAGTTTTGAAAGGATTGATCGGATTAGACAAAGCGGAGCCGCTTTTCAAGGTTTGTCGACTGGCTTTATGACGATTGACAATATTCTTTCAGGCATGCACGACTCCAATCTAATTGTCTTAGCTGCTAGACCAGCAACCGGTAAAACTGCTTTTGCTCTTAATATTGCTCACTATTTAGCAGTCAAACAAAAAAAGAAAGTCGCTTTTTTTTCTTTGGAAATGAGCAAAGAAGAACTGGTAGATCGGATGCTAGTTAATCAAGCTGACATCGATGCTTTTAAAATGAAAACAGGGCGCTTAGACGAGAACTATGAAATTCCCAAACTGAGTGAAGCGATGGGAGTTTTAGCTGAGGCTGATATTTTTATTGATGACACTCCAGGCTTGTCCATTTATGATATGCGTACTCAAGCCAGACGTTTGATGATGCAGTATAAAATTGACTTTTTGATTGTTGATTATTTACAATTGGCTCACGGGAGAACCAAAGACAATCGTGTGCAAGAAGTTGGTGAAATCTCCCAAGGGCTTAAAAATATTGCTCGAGAATTAAAAATTCCTGTTTTAGCTATTTCCCAATTATCTCGTCAGGTAGAAAATCGTGGTGGAGACAAAGCTCCACAACTTTCTGATCTGCGAGAGTCTGGTAGTATTGAACAAGATGCCGACGTGGTAATTTTCTTATATCGCAAAAATGAAGAAGTGCGAGATATTGTTGATGTTAAGGTAGCCAAACATCGTAATGGTCCAGTCGGAGAAACCAGCTTAGCTTTCATTGGCAATAAAATGCGCTTTGCTGATCTGGATGTGACGCATACAATCAATTAATTTTCTTGACTTTTCTCGAGTTATCTATTACAATAACAAACATTATTGGGTTCTCTATATTTTTGAAAAAACAAAATTGGGGAACCGATAAGGATCTTGAACAAAAGGAGTTGATGTTTTGGTCGCAAAGGGACCCAAGCGTAATTCGCCAAAGCGAGGAGAAGGAGGAAAACAAATGGCGAAATTTTCAAATTGGCATCAGACAAGAAGGGGTGAGTGGTTACTTTCAGTAGAAGTAGGAGAAGATGACTTCTATCCCTTCTTAATTCAGAAGGTGGGTAAAAACTTTCCAGAACCGACGGAAGAAGCTTTTCAAATCTTCAATAAAGAACAAGTGGGGAAATTGATGTCTCTCGCTCCGCCTGTTCCCGTGACAACTTCTTAAATTCTTGATTTTTCATCGCTCCTGTTTTTGCTGATTGGTACGGAACAAAAACAGGAGCCTCTTTATTATTATGCTATAATAATAGTCTTGCGCCCCGATGGCGGAATTGGTAGACGCGCTAGACTCAAAATCTGGTGAGCTTCACGCTCATGAGGGTTCGATTCCCTCTTGGGGCACATATGTTCGCAAATCATAAAAAAGCTTATGGCTGGTTTGCTTTATTAATGATCCTTTTGGGATTGACGATTTTTGTATTTTCTTTGGTAGCGGCTATGTCCAGTAGCAAAATTACTTTGCATGAGCAAGGTAAAAGCCTCTACTTCAATCGTAAAATTCTCCCCGATCATGTTTTTTATCCTTTTCTAATGATAGTTAATCGTTTGGAGTTGGAAACTTCCAATGAAGTAGAAAAAATTATTTTAAGAGCTGAGTATGCTCAAAAAAGATTGGATTCAACCAAAGGTCTTTTGGAAAAAGAGAAAAAAGATTTAGCTTATGTGACTTTGGGCAAAGCTCATCAATATTTACTACGCGCCAATCAAGATTCATTGATCAGCAATGAATCCACTGAGAACTTAGCTTTTATTCGTGACTTGAATCAAAAGTTTATGCAAGAATATGAAAGCTTAAAAGCTAGTTTTGACGATGCACAACAAGCTAGATTGCAAGTAATGATTGAGGAATTAAAAGTTTTTAATACGATTGAAAAAAAATGAAATGTCCTTTTTGTGGCAGTCAACAAGGCTTAGTTTTAGATTCTCGAGATACGCCAGATAATGAAGCAGTTCGTCGTCGACGGCAATGTGAGCGTTGTGCTCGACGTTTTACTACCTATGAGAGAGTGGAACCAGTGGATATTAAAGTAATCAAAAAGTCTGGTAAAAGAGAAAACTTTGATCGGGAAAAATTACGCCGAGGAATTGTCAAAGCTACTTGGAAAAGACCAGTCTCAATGGAGAGCATTGAAGCCCTACTCAATGAAGTGGAAAAACAATTACGCCTAAGAGGAAAAAATGAAGTGACGAGCATTCAAATTGGCAATTTGGCCCTAGCTAGTTTGAAAGATTTAGACAAACTTTCTTATTTACGTTTTGCTTGTGTTTACCGTGACTTTCACGATGTCGATGATTTCAAAAAAGAAATCGAACGTTTATAGCGACACTTAATTTATCAGTCAGAATATTCTTGAATATTGAACAAATTTCAGTTATTAGGCAAAAGGGAATTAAAATTTTTTGTTTTAGTTAAATTTTTTCTTGCCAAGATAAATTTGGAGCTCTTTCCAAACTAGTAATAATTTTTTCTGTTGAGTAAAATTTCTTTTTTTGAAATTTAAAAGTAGCGGCTAGAGCGATCATGGCGGCGTTATCGCCACAAAAACGCTGATGATAGGGGAAATAGGCTTTTAGTTGGTACTGAGTGGCGATTTTTCGCACCAAAGTGCGAAAGCGCACATTGTGCGCTACGCCGCCACCTACCCACAAAGCTTGAAAAGGCTTTTGTTCTTTTTGACTTTTTTGCAAAAGCTTATCCAATTTATAAATTAAGTGCCGAAAAACACCTTCTTGCGCTCCAGCGCACAAATCACTAATGTCCTGAGAACTTAAAGCTTTTTCCTTTTCTAGTTTTTCAATCAAATTACGAGCATAGGTTTTGAGGCCGCTAAAACTAAGCATGAAGTCATGGCGGGTGGTTAGAGGTAAGGGGAAAGGGAAGCGTTGAGATTTACCCTTTTTTGCTAATTGTTCCATTACTGGAGCGGCAGGATAGCCCAAATTTAATAAACGGCCAATTTTGTCCAAACACTCCCCAGCCGCATCATCCAAAGTTTCACCCAAAATTTCATAATCACCGATTTCTTTTACTTTGATAAACTGGCTATGACCGCCAGAAATAACCAGAGCTAAAACAGGAAATTTTGGTTCCAGATGAATGTTTTTTTTACTGCGGGTTTGAGGCTGGAGGAGGGGAGAGAGCAGATGCCCCTCTAAATGATTGATAGGAATGAGCGGTAAATGATATTTAAGGGCGAACTCTTTAGCGTAATTTAAGCCGACTTCCAAAGCAGGAGCCAAGCCAGGACCAAGAGTCACTGCTACTGCTTGTAAGTTTTGTGGTTTGACTTTGGCTCTTTTCAAGGCTAAATCTACGACAGTTTGAATATTTTGCTGGTGAGCCAATTTTGCCACCGTTGGGAAGACTCCACCATAGGGCTGATGAAGTTCTATTTGTGAAGAGACGACATTACTTTTTACTGTCTGATTTTTCAAGACAGCAGCGCTAGTTTCATCACAAGAAGTATCAAGGCCTAAAATATTTGTCATAAAGGATCAATTAAAATTTCTCTCTCATAATGATTTTTAGTTTCTTGCAGAGTGATTTTAAGAATAGGAGTTTTAGTTTTTAAAAAATCTTTTATTTGTGCAAACCACTCAATGACAAGCAAATTTTTTGCTTTTAGAATTTTCTCCAATTGCAAGTGAGCCAAAACTTCTTGATTATCAATAGTCCAAGCATCTAGGTGATAAAGATTTCCTTTTGTTTTTGATAAGAAAAAAGCATATTCTTTGAGATAGGTATAGGTGGGTGAAGTTAAATGCTCTTTAATTTTCAAAGCTTGAGCCAAACCTTGAGCAAAAACAGTTTTTCCTGCTCCCAGGGAACCATCCAAAGCAATAATTAAACCAGTTTTTTTAATACTATCCAAATTATTTTTAAGTAGTTCTTGAGCAATTTTTTGTGTTTGGGCGGGTGAAGTAGAAATTTTTTTACTAATTAGGTTAGTTGATTGCCAGCTTAGATTTTTATTATCTCTAATGAGGGTAGGGGTGGTGGTGGTAGTGTCAATCACTAATGAGGGGGCGCGTTTGGGTAATTCGCCAGCATCGATGAGTAAATCTATTTGTGCTTTTTGTTTTGTTGATAAATTTTTAAGAATATCATCGATAGTATAGGGAGTTTTTTTACCATGACTATTGGCACTAGTGGCGGTAACTGGTTTTGCTAGTTTTTTGATAACTTCGATTAAGAAAGGATAGGCTGGCCAACGCACTCCTAAAGTCTTTTTTTCACTTTCTAGTCTTTGATCAACTAAGTTTAAGCTGGCAGAAATTACTGTTACTGGTCCAGGCAAAAATTTCTGATAAAGCTCTCTTGCTTGTTGATTGAGAGAAACATACTTTTGAGCCATTTTTTGATCGGCACAAGCGATTGAAATTGCTTTTTGTGGAGGACGTTTTTTATAAGTGAGCAGTTTGCTCACAGCGTCCTGATTGGTAGCGTCAACCAAAGCTCCGTAAACAGTTTCTGTCGGGCAAATCACCAAGCCACCGTTTTTTAAGGTTTGCCAAGTTAACTTAAGCGCTTGTGGACTATCAATTTTTATGATTTTCATCTTTTAATAAAGATTGATGCTTCTAGATAAATTAAGAGGAACTATTATAACATGACTTAAACTTTGATTGGAACAAGGGAGCATTAGAGTTGATAAAGTAAAATTTCGCTTGATAGCTTTTTATGTTATAATAAGTGACTTGAAAAATAGTTGCGAGAATAGCTCAGTTGGCTAGAGCGCCTCCTTGCCAAGGAGGAGGTCGCGGGTTCAAATCCCGTTTCTCGCTCAGTTAAAGTGTTGCCGAGGAATAGAGGTAACACTTTTTTATTTTAAATAAATTTTTTCTTCGGTTAATAAAAAAGTGCCGCTTTGCGGGCGGCACTAGTCTTTCTGAAAGCGACTGATAAAGAAGACACAGCCTTTATAACTGATCTGTAAAACTGCCTCTTCTCCTAAAAGCCTTCTGAATTCAAGCGGGATAGCGATCCTTCTTTTTTCATCAAGCTTTTTTTTGTTGAACTGTCCTTCCTTCCTTAGGACCACAGCTTCGAGAGCTTTATCCCAAGTGCAGTAAAAAGAACCAGTTGTCCAATCGCTTTTTGGCAGAACAATTCTTCCTTGAGAATCAAATTTTGCCAAGCCAAGAATTTCCACTAATTACTCCTCCTTTTTTCTTGACCGAATAACTTATATTATATCATTTTATCAGGTTAAAGTCAAGCTCTTATTTAGTAAGGAGTTTTTTCTTTTATCAATAGTCAAGATCAACTGTCCCAAATATAAGCTAGCCAAGCATTAGGGCGAGAATTATATTCTCGTATTTATTCTAAAAAAAGGGCAGGCCTATTGACAAAAAGACCTATATTTGATATAATAATGTCATTGGAACGCTCTTCAGCCTAATATCTGGTTGACAGAAAGTTCTGATGCTCTATTACAGAATGGTAAAAAAAGAGGAGGAAAACAAATGGTCGGTCTGAGCCTGTCGTTTTGCGTGAGGGACATCGTCACTGGTGAAGTTTCTGTGGAAAGAGTCACGAAGATCTTGTGTGGAACAAAAACCTTGGGCGAATGGGACAGCATTGTTGAAGAATACTGCAGGACCTACTGGCGTGATTATCCCAAAGAGGCGACAGAAGTTTTCGAGAGATTGCTCGCAGAAGGCAAACTCTTTGAACCCCGATCCTTTGGCCAAGAACCCCCCAACCTTCATGCTGGTCACTGGCTGGCAGAAAGTGAAGAAGAGAGGGAGATTGTCCAAAAACTCTTGTAAATACCATTCTGATCGATGAGCCTCTGCTGACTTGCATCTTGCAAGGGGTAGGGGCTCAATTTTTATGTTTTTGATAAAATGTCCGCAGTCATTTAAGTTTTACTATTTTTTGTTTTATAATAACCGAGAATATTTTTTAGAAACGGAGTATAGCTCAGATGGCTAGAGCGCGCGCCTGGGGGGCGTGAGGCCGCAGGTTCAAGTCCTGTTACTCCGACAAAAGGCAATCTAAAGATTTCTTTATGAATGATAAATTTTTCATCATTGCTCAAGTTTTGAGCCTTATTGCTTTAGGTGCTAATGTAGCGAGTATTCAATTGAGTAAAAGGCAACAAATATTTAAGCTTTGGATAATTGCTGGCATTTTTTTCACTCTCAGCTTTATTTTTTTGGGGGCTTATGCTGGCGCTGTTAGTTGTTTTATTGCTTTAGCCCAGACTATCATCAGTTATTACTTACAACAAAAAGGAAAAGAATTTCCTTTTTATTTAACTATTATTTTTATAATAATCTCTCTTATTAGTGGAGCTCTCACTTATAAAAATTATTATGATATTTTACCAATTTTAGGAGCGATCACTTATATTTTAAGTATTGTACAAAAGAAAGAAAACCGGATCAGGATTATTACGGTAATTAATTTGTTGTTGTGGATTTTCTATAACTTTTTAGTGGGAGCTTATATTGCTTTTGTTTCTGACATAATTTTTTTCGTTTCAACTTTGGCAGCGGTGATAAGGTTTGACATTCTTAAGCAAAAGTAAAAAGCCAAGGACGGCAATACTCTTCCTTATTTTTTATGAGTGACTAGTCTTTTAACAAACAAAAGACCTATAATTTATTGACAAAAATTGCACGAAAGTTTATAATATAATCCTCTTTTGATTATTGAAAGGTGATGGTTAATGTCGCCGAGGAGATGATCAAAAAATTCTTTAAAAAGGAGAGAACAAAAAGATGGCTGGAAGTTGTAGGAGGGCGCCGCCAATAGAAGCTTGTCGTCGGTGTTTTGAGCTGAACGGCTGCGATCAACGTTGTTACTGGGCCTTTATTTATGACAAAAGTATTCCCTTAGACGAGCGGGTACAAATGGTAAGAAAAGAAATCAGTCAAGGCAATGTCCCAGAAAAAGTTCTCCCCGACGAATTGGCAGAGAAACTCCAATTATCAGAAATTGATAAATGGAATCCATCAACCAATTCTCCTTGACATCAATAATAACTGATGTCAAAACCCCCTCGTTAAAAACGAGGGGTTTTTTATTTATTTTTCATTTAAAAATTAAAAACCCCCTCAATTAATGAGGGGGTAGAGACTTTTTTCAGCAATCTTAGTCTAGCTGAATTATGTTTTGAGCCAAGGCTCTTAACATAATAGCCAGAAAAAAAGAATCGTCATTATCTTTTACCAAAAGTTTCCAAGAAGTCAAAGGGTAGATGGCGACGCGACTGTCCATGTCTTGAGGATCCGCCTGTTCTGGTTCCGCTGTTCCCATTACTTTTTGAGGGAAGTTGTCGATGATGGCGGCAAAGAGATCTGGATGATTATTGGTCATACCCGCATCTGGATAGATCTTTCCCAGGGGAATGATTTCCATTTCTGAGTTTAGCAAACCAACCTCTTCCTTGATTTCTCTTTTGAGAGTTTCTCGAACATCTTTATCTGAGTCGAGGCTAAAACCGCCAGGACAATCATAAACGAGACTGCCGAGAGCAAAACGGTAACTGTGTAAAATCAAGAGATGGTCAATTTTGCCAGTTTGATTTTTGATAAAAATTACTCCTTTAGCTCCAGAATTAGAGCCTTTGCGCCAAGCGCAAAACTGATAGGTATATTGCTTGCCATTTTTTTCTACATTGAAAATAGGAATCACCATAAAAGCAGTTATCACCAGTTCCTTTAAGCTCAAGATAGAAAGACTGCCAAGTTTGTCGGGAAGGTTGGCCAGGTCGTTGAGAAAAAGGTTTTTATTTTCCTCTTTGGCTAAGTCCAAAACTTGGGTTTTTACTTGAGTGGCAGTTTTGATCCACCAGTCCCTCTGTTGTAGTTTCTGATAAACCGTTGACACTTCATTTCTCCTCCTTTTTTGATTGCTGTTGTCAAAGAGCTCTTAATCTTTAATAAAAGACTTTCCTTTTTAGGGAAAGATAACTTTTAATTAAAGAAGTTTGTATTATACCATATCCTATAATTTTATTAAATAATAAGATCAAAAGAAAGAAAATTTGCCGGTTGACAATGATTAGCAATCTGTTATAATCAGTGCTAATTTTAAATTAATTTTTTTGAGGAAAGGGAGAAAAAATGCAAAAAATTTCTGTTAAGAAATTACAGCCTCTAGCTGGTTATGTATTAGTGGAGCCAGCCGAAAAAGAAAGCCAAACCGCTTCGGGGATTATTTTGCCTACGGAAAGCGGCGACAAACCCCAATATGGCAAAGTTTTAGCTTTGGGCAAAGCAGTTTGTCATTGTCGGGAAGAAGGTTGTGGTCAGGATTGCTCCTGCGGTTGTCAAGACATTGAGTTGAAAGTGGGCGATCAAGTAGTTTATAAAAAATGGGGCGGGAATGATGTCAAAATTGATGAGATTGAATATCAATTTCTCAAATATGAAGATATTTTGGCAAAAATTGCTTAAAGAAATTTTTAATAAAAAATTTGAAAGGATTTATTTATGGCAAAACAATTAATTTTTGGTGATGAAGCAAGACAGAAAATTTTAGCTGGAGTGGAGAAACTCTCTTCTGCTGTCACTACCACTTTGGGACCGAAAGGGAGGAATGTGGCTCTCGATCGTTCTTGGGGCAGCCCCAATATTACTCATGATGGAGTAACGATTGCTAAAGAAATCAGCTTGGAAGATAAATTTGAAAATATGGGAGCGCAGATGGTGAAAGAAGCAGCGGCAAAAACTAATGATGCGGCTGGCGATGGAACAACTACCGCCACCCTTTTAGCTGCCAAAATGGCTAATCGCGGGATGACCTTGGTGACAGCTGGAGTTAATCCGATGTTGATGAAAAAAGGCATTGAAAAAGCTGTCAGCAAAGTAGTGGCGGAAATCGAAAAACTAGCTCAGCCAGTCAAAGAAAGTGATTGGCAAAAAGTAGCGGCTATCAGTGCTCAAGATGAAAAGATTGGTGAAAAAATTGCCCAAGCTCTCAAATTGGTGGGGAAAGATGGAGTGGTAGAAGTGGTAGAAGGTAAAACCATGGAAATTACTATCGATCATAAAGAGGGGATGGAATTTGATAAAGGTTATGCCTCTCCTTATTTTATGACTGACGCAGACACGATGGAATCAGTGATTGAAAACCCTTTGATTTTAGTCACCGATCAAAAAATCTCCAATGTACAAACCGACCTTTTGCCAGCGGTAGAAAAGATCATGACTCAAACTAAAAACTTTGTCATCATTGCTGATGATGTTGAGGGTGAGGCTCTCACTACTTTGGTAGTTAATAAATTGCGTGGTACCTTCAATGGTTTGGCTGTTAAAGCTCCTGGTTTTGGTGATCGTAAAAAAGAGATGTTGCAAGACATTGCTGTTCTAACTGGAGCGAAATTTATCAGCAGCGAAACAGGCATGTCTTTGAAAGATGTCCAGTTGGAAGATTTGGGTCGAGCTGAGAGCGTCCGTTCCGACAAAGATAATACTCGGATTGTTGGTGGCGGTGGCAGTAAAGCGGCAATTAAAGAAAGAGTCGCGACTATTGAGAAAGAGATTGAGAAATCTACCAGCGAATTTGATAAAGAAAAATTATTAGAACGAAAAGCTAAATTGGCTGGCGGTGTCGCGGTTATTCAAGTGGGCGCTACTACCGAAATGGAAATGAAGAACCTGCAAGAGAGAGTTAAAGACGCCAAAGGAGCAACCAAAGCGGCTATCGAGACAGGAACTATTGTTGGTGGCGGAGTGACCTTTTTGAATGCTCGAACATCTCTAGAAAAACTTAGTGCCGACAATAAAGATGAGCAGGCAGGAATTGATTTAGTGGCCGAAGTTTTGTCTGCGCCTTTGCGGATGTTGGCGGAGAACGCTGGTGTTGATGCTGGTTGGGTAGTCCAAAAAATCAAGGACAATAAAGATAGTAACTATGGCTTCAATGCTCTAACTGGTGAGTTTGGCGACTTGCGCAAACAAGGAGTGATCGAACCAGCCAAAGTAGCTATTTATGCTCTCCAGAACGCTGCTAGTGTAGCGGCTATGATCTTGACGACTGAAGCTTTGGTTACAGATTTACCAGAGGAAAAGAAAGATTTACCCGCTATGCCCAATATGGGTGGTATGATGTAAAGTTGTTAGACTGAAAATTTTTGAAAAATTAAACTCCGAAGCTTTGAAAAAGTTTCGGAGTTTTTTGTTATAATCAGACTAAATATGAAAAAAGCCTTTTATGCTGGAAGTTTTGATCCTTTTACCAATGGTCATCTCTATGTTGTTAAACAGGCAGCTGAGATTTTTCAGGAAGTAATTATTGGTATTGGTGAGAATGAACAAAAGAGGGAGAGAAATTTTTCTTCCTCGGCTATGAAACTAGCTATAGAAGAAGTTTTAAAAAGAGAAAATTTAACTGACAAAGTAAAAGTAGAAATTTATCAGGGTCTGACAGTGACCAAAGCTCGAGAATACCAAGTCGACTTTCTCATCCGTGGCTTGCGCAATGGAGTTGATTATGGTTATGAGGAGAATATGGCTTTGGTCAATAGAAATATTTCCAATTTGGAAACGATTTATTTTCGAGCTGGCGAAACAGCCCATGTCAGCGCTAGCGTGGTTGTAGAACTATTTGTGGGCGGGGCAGATATCAGTCATTTAGTGCCGCCAGAAATTCTACACCTCATGAAGCAGACTTAAAAAGTTTATATCCTGCAAAAACTCGCTCATGAAGAGCGAGTTTTGCTAAGAGTAATTTCTCAATTTTTACCCTAGAGTGGGGGGATTTTCCTGATTGGGAGGAAAGTCTGGCGTTGAAGAAGGAGGAGTAGGGATGTCGACAGGCTCCACCGGTGGGGCAGTTGGCGGTTCTTGAGGGATTGATGGCGTCGCAACACTGTTTACTTGATTTATAGGAGGCTCTGGCATAGATGGCGGAACTGAAGGAGCTGGTGGAGCGGAAGCCAGTGGCACTGAAGGCTCAATTGGTGTTGACACGGGAGGCGGTGAGTAGGGAGGAGAACTGGTATTAGGCACCTCATTCGAAGAATTTTGATTTCCAGAATATTGAGCTGGACCAAAAGCCAAAATTGGATAGAAAATAAAACCTAAAAAGGTTAGGCCCAAACCAAAAGCGGAACTTTTACCAAAAGTCTTAGCTAAGTTATTATTAAGCATGATCAGGGCAATGAAGTTGGCCACAGGAATGAAGAAAAGCACGACCCACCAGAGAGGCATATGGGCAATTTCCAATAAAACAATTAAATTGTAGATCGGAATTAATGACTTCCAGCCTTCACGTCCAGCTTTGGTGAAAATTTTCCACCAAGAGATAATGGTAATAACGCCAATGAAGAGAGATATTAGGAAAAAAACGACACTAAAAGCTCCAGTTAGCATACTAGTAGTAGCCATCATCTCTGCATCTTGCAAATCCATTGAGTAGAGAGAGGGATCATACTCATAATTGGTAAATAATTCTTCTTCCATGAAGTCCTTTCGGTCAGTTAATAACTAGTTCCACTTATCAGGGAACAGTATAGCAGATATCTTTTATAAAAACAAACAAGCCCTCTCATTAGAAAGTTAGACATCAAGTTGTTTATTCAAAAGGATAGGAAAAATAAAATTCGCAAACGATGTTGCGGGGCTAGGAGTCGAACCTAGCCTGCAAGATTATGAGCCTCGCGTGCACCGTACACTACCCCGCATCACTTGTCAAAGACAAGAAGAGGAATTATAGCACACTCTGCATGTAAAAACAAGGTCTCAAGCCTAGCTTTTAACTCGGCTTTATTGTATAATAAGACCTGTTTTGAGGCAAAGGCGAGGTAGCTCAGTTGGTTAGAGCGGCGGATTCATAAACCGCAGGTCGAGAGTTCAAATCTCTCCCTCGCTACTTTTTCCTCTTTTCTCCTCTGCGGCCGTTTTAAGACCTCCTTATTAGCCAAGGTAAAAAGAGACTTCAATATTGGAAAGAGAAAGAGACTCAGTTTCTTTAGAAAAACCCTTTTTTACCTTAATTAATTCACAACCTCTATAAAAAGGGGAGTCAAAGAAAAACCGATCAAGAGTTTGCAGATTCTAAAAAGGCTTCAAGCCTAAATGAGCCCAATCAGTCCCCAAGGACTTACCTCTTTTGACCAAGAAGGGGATACCGTCTCGCGCCACTGCTTGCTTGAGAAAAATACGAATGGCTGAGGCCATATCTAGACCTAAATCCGCAAACAGGCTTTCTGCCTCTTTTTTGAGTTCGGCCTCTATTCTTACTTGAATAATGTCATTTTTTACCATTGACGTCCTGACTTTTATTACTTACTTCGTCTAGTATAGAGATTTTTCCTCAGTTTGTCAAACTATGTATGGATAATGTATATACAATGTATAGACATTATCTAAACAAGATAGGTCGAGCTTAAATTTGAATCAGCCAGCTCCCAAAAAAGTGAAGGATTTAGTTAAGCGAAAAACAATCAGTTTAAAGGATTGAGGGGAGAGGGAAGCGGAGAGAGAAGTGTCAATTTGTGTTATAATAACTGCCGTTGCCAATAGTTCCTCGATAGCTCAATGGCAGAGCGTCCGGCTGTTAACCGGCAGGTTCTAGGTTCGAGTCCTAGTCGAGGAGCC
>CAZOVA010000013.1:0-17234 GCA_964583625.1 uncultured Pseudomonadales bacterium | reverse complement strand
TACTATTTTTTTAAATAAAAAACTCTCCAAAAAGAGGAGAGTTTTTAGGCAGTGACCCCAGCGGGATTCGAACCCGCGATCTTTTGGATGAAAACCAAATATCCTAAACCACTAGACGATGGGGCCTTTTTCAGGCGAAAGCTATTATAACATGAATTCTATTTACTAAAAGTACGAATGCTGTCTATCTGACTAGTGCTATAGTAGCGACTAAATTTTAAATCGGGGCCGTGCCAAGGATCATGCATAGTGTAATTGCCATCCTCTCCTTGGAACAAAACAATAAAGTGTCCACCATAGCCATTATTAGTCCTGACATGGACGATAACCGGCCTTTCAGCTTTAATTTCATCATCAATTAAACTCGCTTTGAAATAGTCATAACGCCTATAGGTATAACCAGCTGGGGCTGGTGGGGTCAGCATGAGAGCAGTATTGGAGAAAAAATAATTGCGATTGGCGGCTAAAATGGATGGGCTAGTAGAAACACCAGTTTTTTTATGAATCATGGCGACGGAGGTTAAATAACAACCAACCTCACCAACTGTCAAACTCGAACCGCCCACATATTGTTTACACCAGCTTGGATCTCTTTGAGAAAAGAAGTAGCCATTACTCCCACTTCCTGGTCCGCTACCCAAACAAGAACCGCCACCAGCACTAGCAGCAAAACGACGGAAAGCATCTGCCTCTTTGCGTGCATCAGCTTGTAGCTGTTGATATTTTTTTTCATCGTTTTTAGTTTGAGACAGAAGTAAAGTCTTTTCTAGTTTCTGCGCATTGAGTTTCTCCTGTTGCGTTTTTAATTGTTTTGTTTTTTCCTCCAAATCAACTTGTTTTTTTTCTCTTTCAGCCTTTTTTTCTAAAAGCTCATTTTTCCTTTGGCTAGCCTCAAAAAGTAATTTTCTGCTTTGCAAGCCCACTGTTTCATCTTGCGATTTTTTTTGTAAAGCGGTGGTAAAATTAAGACTAGATAAATACATTTCCAAATCAGAAAGATGACCAGCTTTATAAGCATTGACAATTAATTGAGTAGTCAAAAGAGAGAGTTTTTTTTCAGAAATAACTAGATTGTCAATCCGACTAGATAAAATTTCCACTTCTTTTTTCGCTCTAATAATTTCCAGCCTCAATTTTTCAATTTGTTGCTCTGTCAAGGCAATCCGATTATTTATCCCACCAATAGCATTACTTAAAGTATCTTGTTGATTTTTACTTTCATCAATTTTTTGCTGATAACAAGCTATTTTTTTATCAACACAAACAGCTCTTTCATCATCGTTTTCAATAGCTGAACACTGATAATCAGTACATTCCTCTGCTTGCACAGAGGCGAGAAAAACATTAAAAAATAAACTGATGAAAACAGCTAACAAAAGAGAGCGTAAAAAAATTAGCTTTCTTTTTAACATATTATTTTTTAATCAAACGTGTAGTGGCTAACCAAGCAGAAAAACCAGCCAGCATAATAGCCAAGATCGAACCCAAGCTGACTTGCAAAATAAGGAAGTTGAAACTGAGAGGTAAAACTTTTATTTCTCCCAGAAAACTATTAATTGTTGGAGTGAGATAGAGTAGAAGACCGTAATTAAGCAAGAAAGCAATCAGACTGCCGATAAAGCCTAGCCACATTCCTTCACGAATGAAGGTTCCTTTAATAGTGAAACCGCTAGCTCCCAGAATACTCATGATATTAATACTGCGTCGGCGACCAGAAACTTTCATCGCGGTAATCACCATAATTACTAAGACAAATTGCACAGTAAAAAGTCCACAAATAGCAAAACCAATCTTTCTTAATAGATCTGTCCAGCTAAGAAAAGCTTTGATCACGTCTTGACGATAATCAATTGTTTCCACCCCATCAAGCTTCTCAATTTCTTGGCGAATTTGATCTAAACCAGCTGGAGTTTTGGCGGTAATGCTCAAACTCACAGGGAACATATTTTCGTTTTCGTGCAGTAACTCACGTAGGAGCTGATCATCCTGATGTTGAGCGAGATAATTTTGGTGAGCCTCGCTTTTACCAATGATTCTCACATCATTGACTTGACTCAAAGTCCTCAATAATTGCGCCTGAGCAGTGGCTTCAGCATCAGTGACAGTAGTTTCAAAGAAAACTAGAATTTGTGGTCTAGTTTCAAAATATTTTAAAACTTGATTTCCTAAATAAAGAAAAGTGCTTAAAATGAAAACTACAAAAAAAGTAGTAATCACCACTAAAAGAGCAGTCAAGCTCTGATAAGGAGCCCGACGCAGATTTTTCCAGCTAGAAAAGACATTTGACATAAAAATCCTTTTTTTAGTTTTCCGAAACTGAGACTTCCTCCTCTTCTGCTTTTACCAATTGTTCTTTTTGAGTTTCCTCATGAGAAGAAGACTGGCTTTTATTTTTGTTTGCTTTTTCTTTTTTAGCAGGAGAGTTTTTTTCTGATTTATTCTTTACTGATTTTTTAGTTTTTTTAATTTCTTGTTTTTTTTCTATCGCCTTTTCACTGGATATTTGCTCTTCTTTTTTGGGAGTCGCTCTTGGCTCTTCTTTCTCTGTTTCCTTTTCTTCGGTTTGAGTCGAAGAAGTTTTCTCTTCTGCTTTGAAAGCATTATGGAATTCAAATTCTTCTTCTTGCTCAAAGTCTTTGGGGTTGGAATCATAAGTTAGTTGTCCGCGATCAAGTGTTAAGTGACGGGCATTAGGATTAGCAGCGAGGAGCTTGAGATTGTGGGTAGCAAAAATAATGGTGGTGCCATATTTATTAATAGCTTTGAGAAGTTTGACAATCACTTGGCCATTATTTTCATCCAAATTACCAGTCGGTTCGTCGGCAAAAATCACTTTGGGCGCGATTGAGAGAGCCCGAGCTAAGCCGACTCTTTGCGCTTCTCCGCCAGAAAGTTGGGAAGGAAAGTCATCTTCCCGCCCCTGAAGGTCGAGCATTTTCAAAAGTTCATTAATTCTTGAGGAAACTTCTTCTTTTTGCTGGTGAGCGATCATTAGAGGAAGAGCGATGTTTTCCCAGACAGTTAAATCATCTAGTAGTTTGTAGTCTTGGAAAACGACGCCTACTTTCTGGCGATGGCGAGCAACTTTTCCTCTAGACAACTGACTAAGGTCTTGTTCATTGAAAAAAACTCTTCCATTAGTCGGAAAATATTCACGTAATAGAAGGCGCAGTAATGTAGTTTTTCCAGAGCCAGAGTGGCCAGTGATAAAAACAAACTCTCCTGGTTCAATTTTGAAACTTACTTCATCTAGGGCAATATTGCCACTACCAAAAATTTTACTTACTTTCTCAAAAGTAATCATGACCTTATATTACGAAAAAAAGACCTACTTGTCAAGATAGGAAAAAAAGTTAAAAATGTTATAATCAAGTCATATGGCAAAGGCTAATTATAAGCAAGTGATTAAAGCTGACACAGGTATTAATGTTGCCGATTGGCAAGAATTATGGAAAAAAAGAGAACTGCTTTGGGTTTTAGTGAGACGTGATTTGCGAGTGCGTTACAAAAATACTTTCTTAGGGATATTTTGGATCATTTTACCGCCACTACTTAATACGCTGATTTTTGTTTTAGTTTTTTCTAGTGGTTTGAAACTAGGAAATTTAGGTGAAAATTATCTAGTCTCGACTTTGATTGGCTTTATTTTTTGGCAATTCTTTTCTGGCTCTTTGGCTTCAGCCGCTGGTTCAGTGCATGAGCAAATTGCTTTAGTAAAGAAAATTTATTTTCCTAGACTCTATTTACCATTAACTATCATTTTTCGTAGCCTTTTTGATTTTTTACTCGCTACTTTTTTCTTATTAATTATTGTTGTCAGTCAGCAAATTCCACTCACTTTTCTTAGTCTTGCCGTCTTTTTTCTCGTTCTTTTCACTTTGACTATTTTTACTAGTGGTTTGAGTTTTATCTTTGCTAGCTTACATGCTTTATATCGTGATTTTCGCCACCTTATCCCTTTTATTTTGCAAGTTTGGCTTTATATTACTCCAGTTTTTTATCCCGCTTCTTTTTTACAAGGAAAGTTTTCTTGGTTATTAAAAATTAATCCTTTGGCCAATTTTTTACAATTGGTTCGTCAAGCAGTTTTTACCCAAAATTTTTCTTGGTCAAATTATTTATTTTGGTTTTTCCTAAGTTTAGGAGTTTGGATTTTTGGCTTTTTCATTTTCAAAAAAATGGAAACAGAAATTGTTGATTGGACATAATTTATGATCATGGTTCAAGTAAAAAACATTGGTAAAAAGTTTAAAAAAGTAAAAACCAAGGAGTTGGAATTTCCGACTTTACGGGAGAGGATTGTCAATTGGCAAAGACCAAAATATGAGGAGTTTTGGGCTTTGAAAAAGATTAATTTCACTTTGGAAAAAGGGCAAGTCTTAGGAGTGATTGGCAGTAATGGAGCTGGCAAAAGCACCCTCTTCAAAATTCTTAGTCAAATCACTAAACCGACGACGGGGGAAGTGTTTCTCTATGGCCAGGTTTCTTCTCTTTTGGAAGTGGGCACTGGCTTTCATCCAGAGCTTTCTGGTCGGGAAAATATTTTTTTGAATGGAGCAATTTTAGGCATGAAACAAACGGCTATTAAAGAACGTTTGTCGACGATTATTGATTTTGCGCAAATGCAGGATTTTATTGATCAGCCTGTCAAGTACTACTCCTCTGGCATGTATATGCGTTTGGCTTTTTCTATCGCTGCTCATTTAACTAGTGAAATCATGATTATCGACGAGGTTTTGGCGGTGGGGGATGCAGACTTTCAAAAAAAATGCTTAGCTAAAATCAAGTCTTTGGTTAAAAAAGAAGGTAGAACTGTTTTACTAGTTAGTCACAATTTAAAAAGCGTAGTGGAACTTTGCGATCATTGTCTTTGGCTTGATCATGGGACAATTCAAGCTAGCGGTCCACCTCAAAAAATCATCGATCTTTATTTGGCAAAAACAACGGCTCCCTTATAAGGAGCGAACTCTCTCCTTCAAAATTTCTAAGATACGATAATGATAGTGATTGACAAGATATTTTTTATCGTCTTTGGCAACAATGGTAAATTGTCGAACTAATTCTTTTTGAGAGAGGTCTTCATTTTTAAAAATCTTTTTTAGATGTTCATTAATAGTAGCGACGGTCAAATTGAAAATTTGTGCCAACTGTTTTTGTGTCAGCCAAATCTCGCCTTTATAAAAAGCAACTTTGAATTTAAGATCTCGATTCTCCAATTTATAATTGATGAAATTTGGTTTTTTGGGACCAAAGATAAACATGCGCCAACTCTTTATTCTTCTGGACTAGTACCTTTAATATTAATGATTTCCACTCGGCCCACATCCATTAACCAACCAGCTTTCTGACCGCTAAAAGTTTCTCCCCAAACTTTAATTTCCATGCCCACAAATTTATCTAGATCAGTTACCGAGGAAGTTAAATAAACGGTTTGACTTTTGCCACCAGCTCTTAAGAGACTGTGCGAACCTTCTCCCTCTAAACCGCCAGCAGCCAGATATCCTTGAGCGCTATCTTTGAAAGAGGCAGCTTCTTGACTACCAAAAATATCACCATTTTTTATTTGTCCCTCTTGAGCGACCACAGCGGTAATTTCTTGATTAGCTAATTCTGGATTAATTTCAGCAGGGACCGAATTGTTTTTTTTGAAAAAATAACTGCTAGTCAAACCAAGCACCACTGCCAAAAGAGAAAGTAAGATGATTTTCTTGTTTTTATTTTTGTTCATTGCCATCCTTTCAGTCGATTTATTATAACACGAATTTGATCATAATTATTTTTTTTGTTTTTTTATTAAAACCAGTAAATAGTAGAATAAACTTAAACCAGTGAAAAGGTAGGCAACTATCAGAGGCAGAGTAAAAACAAAGTGTTGCAATCTAAAAAAGAGATAGAGAAAAATTAACAAAGTTATCCATAAGCCCCAAAACTTATCTTGGGTTAAAAAAGTGAAAAAGAAAAAATTACCGATAGCTAAGGAAATTTGCAAAGGTAAATAGAGGTCTGGAAGAAGAAAATTAGCAATGCTTTCTGGGTAAACAAATTTTATTAATAAAAAAACTAGAGCATAAAAAAAGATGGCTGCTGTCAAAAGGGGCAAAAAGTGAAAATATTGTTGTCGAAATTTAGACATTTTTAAATTTAAGGGGCCTAGCTCTATATTTTTTCTTTTCAGTATAAAGATTTTTCTTTCTATCCATTTTAGATTGACGTAAACGCGAGGTCGCCGATTTTTTTACTGGATCAGTAGCTAGCTGGCTTTGAACTTTTTTTAACCAGCTGATTAAGGAAAATTCACTTCCTTGTAAGTCTTTATTAGTTTTTAGTTCTAAGAAAGTTTCTTGCCAGCGGATTTCTAAATCTTTTTTTACAGCCGCTCCTTCTTTAGTTTCTTTGAGAAAATAAGCAAAGAGAGCTAAGAATTCACTCAAAGCCAAACCGCGATCAAAAGCATCTTTTTCAGCTTGCAGTTGAGAAAGGGAATCAGCCATTAATCTAAAATTCCGCCGTCAGTTTTTTCTGTCTTTAACTTCTTTTTGCTTTTTAGCCACACCGAAAAAGACTCAAAAGCCTTGAAACCGCCAGCGACGCCTGCCGCCAAACTACCCAGAGTGCGAATGGGATTAACAATCATATTTAGTTTTTCATTAAAATTGACGACCAAATCATCCACATTACGAACAGTGTTGCGAGTTTCTCTGAGTAATAAAAAAAGTTGGATACCGACAGCAATTAAAACAGCGGTGACCACAATCATCAGGATAATCAACACGATTGGGAGAACTTGTTCAGGACTCATAAAAATTTTCCTTCCTTAACTTATTTCTTTACATCAATAACTTTTGTACTAGCGCGCTCACTCTAGAGCCATCTGCTCGACCAGCGACTTTTTTCATTGTTGCTCCAATAAGTTGCCCAGGGTTTTTATTTTCACCCAATTGAGCAATTTCTGCTCGCACAATAGCTTCCAGCTCCTCGTCACTTATTTGCGCTGGAAGATAACTTTCCATCAGGTTAATTTTTTCTTTTTCTTGGTCAACCAAATCTTGTCTTTGAGCTTTTTGAAAATCAACAAGGGCTTCTTTGGTTTTTTTAGCTTGACTAGCAATAATTTGTTGAATATTCTCTTCCGTCAGCTCCCCTTTTTCTATTTCTTGATTTTTAATCTCTGCTAATAAAAATCGCACCACTCCCAGACGCAAACTTTCATGAGCTTTGAGAGCTGCTTTCATATCATTCATTAATTGTTCTTTAATTTTCATATTTTTTCCATTTTTTTAATTAACTTAAGCTGTAATTATATTACAAAGAGACCAGCAATTCAATTTTTAATAAGATTTAAGTTTGTATTTAAACTTTGATGAGCCAACTAAGGGGGTCGAACCCTTGACCTGCGGTTTACGATACCGCCGCTCTACCAGCTGAGCTAAGTTGGCTTTTATCAAACCAGGTAGCAAAATTATAACATAAGCCCATTACCAAGGAAGATAGACAATCACAATTGTGCCCTTTTCTTTTTGACTAGAGATAATTAGTTGACCATTAAACTCTTTTTCTAAAAGGTTGCAGGCTCGACTGAGTCCTAAACCACTTTTGAATTTTTTGAAAGACACATATTTAAATTTAAGTAAAAATTTTTGCCACCAGGAAATTCCTTCACCATTATCACCAATAATAATATTGATCCCTTTTCTTGCTTCAATCACCGCAATAGAGATTTTTCTTTTGGTGCAAGCTGGCGCATAGGCCTCAATGGCATTATTAAGCAGATGAGTAATAATTTCTACCAAAGTTTTCTCGCAACCATAAAAGAAAATTTTTTCGGGACTAATTTGCAAGTTGCAAATCAATTCATAGGGCCGATGATAGCTTTGAACAAGGTTGGCGAGAGTTTGGTTTAAAAGAAAATTGATCTTTTTTAAATTTTGTTTTTCTCGATGTCTTAAAAGATGAAAAACTTTTTCTAATTCTTTTTTTGCTTTTAAAATTAACTGATAGTCAGTACTAACTTGGCGGGGACTTTTTTGTTGATCCAGGTATTCTTCCAAAGAAAATAGGCAGTTGGTGAGAGGAGTAGCTAATTGATGAGAAAGTTCTTTTTCACCCCACTGCTTTGGGTTGAGAGACATCTTGGAAATAAATTATGACAAAAAAGTAGCGAAAAATCAAGTTAATATTCTGTGCCCAGGAGAGGGTTCGAACCTCCACGCTCTGATAAGGAGCACTGGCTTCTGAGACCAGCTTGTCTACCAGTTCCAACACCTGGGCTTAAGTTATTTTGTTTCACGATAACAGTTTGACTATCAGCCAAGCTAAACCAGAAACCAGAAACAAACTTATACCTGTCCATAAAAAATATTTTGACAGATATTTTTGCATTATTTACACATATTATATGATATAATAAGCAATCTGTTTATGGTAAAAAAAATTAAGAGATATTTAGCTGGCGTCGCAGAGGAGATACGCAAAGTAGACTTTCCGAGTAAAAAAGAGACACAAGCCATGACTACTTTGGTAATTGTGGTTTCCGCTCTCTTGGCTTTATTCGTCAGTTTGTCTGATTTTACTTTCAGTAGTTTTACCAAATGGCTAATCAGTAAATAAAGGAAAATATGGCAGAAGAAATTGTGGTTCCAGAAACACAAGAAGTAAAGGTGATGTCACCCAATGTAGTGATTATCTCTGATCAGCAAAATGATAAAGCTAAGTGGTATATTGTCCATGTTTACTCTGGTCATGAGAATAAAGTTTCTGAAGCTTTGCGTCAAAGAGCCCAAACTCTCAATCTAGAAAAACAAATTCTTCAAACCCTCATTCCTACTCAAGAGAAAATTCAAATTAAAAAAGGTCAGCGTAAGACGATCAATGAGAAAATTTTTCCTGGTTATATGCTAATCAATATGGAGATGACCGATCAAAGCTGGCTGGCAGTGCGCACCACTCAAGGAGTGACCGGTTTTGTGGGCACTGGCGGCAATAAGCCCCTGCCTCTGTCTAAAGGTGAAGTGGAGGCAATTCAAAAATATATTAGCCAAACCGAAACTAAATTCAAAGCTGATTATCTTGAAGGAGAAGCAGTGAAGATTATTGACGGACCTTTCAATGAATTTTTAGGCACAGTCAATAAGATCGATGACGGTAAGGGTAAGGTAGAGGTTTTGATCAATATTTTTGGTCGCGAAACACCAGTCGAACTAGACTTTTTACAAATAGAGAAAGTTAAATAAAATAAGTTGGGAAATTTATGGCAAAAAAAATTATCAATAAAATTAAACTTAATTTACCAGCTGGAACAGCCACACCAGCTCCTCCAATTGGTCCAATTTTGGGTCAAGCTGGTATTAATATGATGGACTTTCTGAAGCAATATAATGCGGCCACTCAAGACAAAAAAGGTCAAATTATTCCAGCAGAAATTACTATTTATCAAGATCGCTCCTTCACTTTTGAGTTAAAAATCGCTCCGGTTTCAGCTTTAATCAAGCAAGTTTTGAAACTAGACAAGGGTAGCGGCACAGCAGGTAGAGAGAAATTGGCCACTTTGAGTCTGGAGCAAGCTAAACAGATTGCTCAAGATAAGATGCCAGATCTTAATGCTGCGACTCCAGAGTCAGCTCTAAAAACCGTGATTGGCACGGCTCGTTCGATGGGCATAGAAGTTAAATAAGTTTATTAAAAACTGCTCAATAAGAATTGCTTATTGGGCGGAAGTTAATTAAAAATCTTTCTAAAAGATTTTTAGATAATAACGAAAGGATAAAATGGGAGCTAAGAAAAATGTGACCGTTGATGCAAGCCTCGATGAGGTAAAAGTTGTCAAAACAGAAGAAACAGCTGAAACGACCGTAGTTGATGATAAATCAACCAAGAAAAAAGCCAAAAAACTGGAGAAAAAAACTTCTCCTCGAAGTAAAAAATATATCCAAGCTCGATCTCAGGTAGACAAAAGTAAATTTTTGCCTGTTTTAGAGGCAATTGATTTAGTCAAAAAACTTTCCTATAGCAGTTTTGTGGGCACCATCAGTGCCGACTTAGTTTTGCAGGAAGTAGACAATCGTATTGTTGTTACTTTGCCTCATGCCACTGGCAAAACTTTGCGGGTGGCGATTGTTGATGACAATCTCCTCAAGGAGATAGAAGCTAATAAACTTGACTTTGATATTCTTTTGACTACGCCAGCCTTTATGCCCAAACTAGCTAAATTGGCGAGAATTTTGGGCCCCAAAGGTTTGATGCCCAATCCTAAAAATGAAACAATTGTCGCTGATCCAGAAAAGAAAAAAGCCGAACTTTTAGGGGGCAAAACGATTCTCAAAACTGAAAGAAAAGCCCCGCTCTTGCACCTTACTTTGGGTAAAGCTGATTTGGAAAGTAAAAAATTGGCTGAAAACTTAGAAGCGGTCTTAAAGGTTTTAGGAGAAAAAGTCCTCAAGGTAACAGTTGCTGCCACGATGAGTCCAAGCGTGAAGGTCCAACTTAATAAAACTGCTTAATTGAGTCTAAATTTTAGACTTATATATTTTTTTATATTGACAAAAATCGCTATTTATGATATAATAGAGGCTGTTGTTTTGGTAAAATTTTGGTGTGGGAGTTGATCCTTCGCCTGGTTTTAAGAAAACAAGCGGCTCTTGTCAATTGAATAAAAAAGGAGGAAAACACCATGACCTGGAAAATTTCTGGTCCACAAAACTCTGACACAGGGGAGAAGATTTTCTGTCTCATTGAAGATGTCATCCAAGTCGAAAAACAAACCCTACCCTTTCATCAGCTAGAAGAAGATTCAGCTATTGAGGGTAAGGTTTCCTTGACTGCCGGCGGTCTGCTAGAAGTCAAAGATTCTGACCAGGTTTTTGTCTTTCGGCAATCGGACTGCCGTCGTCTGGAGTTGGGCAGGGGAACCTACAGTTTAGAAAAACGTTAAGAGATTAAGGAGGAAGAGCAAATGGTTCTACGTTTAGCCAACGGTGGTAAAGAAAGATTTATTTCCAAGGAAGAAGTGGAAAAAGCCCCAGTGGGGACCATGTGGCATGTAGGCAGTGGTCTCTATGAAAGTGGAGACCGAGCTTTTCTCTTAAAGAAAGAATACAATCATTTCTTTACAGAGATAAGCTGCGAGATTGCTATCCAAAGAGAAAAGGATGGCGTTTTGCAGCCAGATGAAATTTTGGGTGTTTCTATTCTGGTATGAAAAGGGCCAGCCCCGTTCGTCAATTTTTGGCGGGCGGGGATTTTTTATAAAAATTTATCAGTCGTGACGTAAAGCCTCTACTGGATCTAGTTTGGTCGCTCGACGGGCTGGATAGGCACCGAAAATCAAACCAATAAAAACAGCCACTAGGAAAGAAACGATAATTGCCCAGTAATTAATCACAAATCTAAATTGGGGCAAGTTTGCCATCTCACCAAAAGTATTGGCCAAATAGATCACCAGCCAACTACCACCCAAGCCCAAAATTATTCCTAGAATTCCCCCGAAAACTGTTAGGACCACTGATTCCACCAAAAATTGAAAAGTGATATCTTTTTCTTGAGCTCCCAAAGCTTTCATCAAACCGATTTCTCGCGTTCTTTCAGTAACACTAACTAACATAATATTCATAATTCCCACTCCGCCCACTAGGAGAGAAATAGCGGCAATCAAAGACAAACCCAAAGAGAAGGCATTCATAAATTTGCTAAATTCGGCGATCATTTCCTTCACATTATTAACTTGGAAAGCTTTTTCCTCTTCTTCTTCAAAACCATAAGCTTCATTGAGAGCAAGCCGGATGTCCTGAGTCACTTTTTCATAATCTGCTCCCAGCTCCACATTCACATTGATATAATCATAACCATAAGTTTGGAAGAGAGGTTTAAGCTCTCCCAAAGTTATTGGTAAATGGGCAATTCCGATTTCACTGGAAAAACTTCTTTCTCCTTTAAAAACTCCGATAATGCGGTAGAAATTATCATTGATTCTTAAAGACTCGCCCAAAGCTTCTTCTATTGAGAGGAAAAGATTGACGGCAGTTTGTTCATCAATAACTATTACTTGGGAATAACTATCTAGGTCTTCCTCAGTAAAAAACGCTCCTCTTAAAATTTTTAGACTAGTTAAATCCTGCGGATAACTATAATTATAATTTACTGAGTAGCTGTCATCTTCTTGGTTATAGGCTTGAGTGACATTGTCATAAAAACCTGGTTCATAGCCTAAAACCTGATTAATATTGGCCGCCAAAAGTAAGTTAATAGTACTTTTGCTTAAAGGGATCACCGCATTACCACTAATAATTTTTATTTTGCCATAACTAGAATTGAGTAAATCTTCCTCCGCAGTCACATAAGCAGAGCGACCCAAAGTCATAATTGCCACCACCGCTGCCACTCCCAAAATAATACCGATCATGGTCAAAATGGTCCGCAATAAATTAGTGCGCAAGCTAATCAGAGCCTCGGCGATCAATTCTAGAATCATTTGACGAGCCTCCCGTCTTTCAAACGAATTATTCTGGAGGCAAAACTAGCAATTTTTTCATCATGCGTGATAATAATGATGGTTGTCTTTGATTCTAAATTGATTTTTTGCAACTCTCGCATAACAAGATCAGCCGTTTTTGAGTCTAGGGCGCCCGTAGGCTCATCAGCTAGAATTAATTCTGGCCTCATGACGAGGGCGCGAGCAATTGCCACCCTTTGTTGTTGTCCACCAGAAAGTTTAAGAGGAAAGGCTTCGGCTTTGTCAACTAAACCCACTTTTTCTAAGACTTGCAAAACTCTTTTCTTTCTTTCAGCGATAGGTACTTGGCCGTATAACATCGGTCTTTCTATATTTTTACTGACAGTCAATCGTGGTAAAAGATTGAAAGATTGAAAAACAAAACCGATTTTTTTATTGCGCAATTCAGCCAATTGTTTGCCACTATAAGTATTAATTTTTTTACCGGCAAATAAATAGTCACCAGCAGTTTGTTTATCCAAAGTCCCCAAAATATTCATCAAAGTGGATTTACCACTACCGCTCGTCCCCATGATCGCCACCATTTCCCCTTGATAAATTTTCAAATTAATTTTTTGCAAAACAGTACTCTGGATATCGCCCTCACCGTAGATTTTTTTGAGCTCTCTTGTTTCTAGGAGAATAGTTTTTTTATTATTTATTTTTAGCATCAATATTACGATCAATTAGAACAAAGTCACTCTCATTAAGACCATTGGTAATTTCAATTTTTCCTTGGGCTTTGAGGTCAGTTTCAATCATTCTCTCTTCCAAAAAATTCCCTTTTTCATCCACCACTGTCACTAAATTGTCTCTCACAGCTTCGGCGAGTAAAGTTAAAACTTGAGTTTTTTCTTGAGTAATGATAGAAATTTCCACTGGTGTCCCCAAAAGTAGGAGATTTTCTGCGTCATTAACTTCCAGCCACGCTCTGTAAATAAGACCTTTGTCGGTGGAGGATTGTCCCACCTTGTCCACTCTCACGATTTGCGCAGAAAAAGTAGCATTTTTAACATAAGTGCTGCTGACGGTAGTTTGCAGCCCTGGTCTCATCACGAGAGCATCATTGGGTCCGATTTGCATGCTAATAGTTTTTTTACCTTCTGGCACAATGAGAAACAGAGGCGAACCAGTTTTTTCAGTGCCCACCCGAGCCGTAACATTTTCTCCCTCATTAATACTTAAATTTTCAATTGTCCCAGCAATCGGTGACTGATAGGTGCCGTCAATGCTAGCATTGTAAGCGGAGAGAGCAGCCTGATAAGCTGCTTGATTAGCGCGGGAGCGATCGTTAATTTGATTTGGTCCCAGGGTAGCGGCATCCAAATTTCTACGAGCGATGCTTTCACTCATTTTTAACTGCTGATATTCTCGATTGAGATGATTCTTTTTTTCGGGAAAATTTTCTTCAAAAGTTTTAATTTGATCTTCGATTTCCATCATCGCTTTTTTTGCGCTTTCGAAAGTGTTCCAC
The DNA here is from genome assembly GCA_964583625.1 of uncultured Pseudomonadales bacterium. GTDB lineage: Bacteria > Patescibacteriota > Microgenomatia > UBA1400 > PJMF01 > JAUNST01. The sequence goes on along the minus strand of CAZOVA010000013.1, from coordinate 3,276 downwards.
TCCTGAGTACCACTGCTAATTTTTTGTTCTTCATAAGTATTTTTAGCACTTAAAAAGCTAGACCAAGCTGAGGCTTTTTCTGAAGCATTAGCAGTGCTTTTGATTTTGAAAAGAACCTCGCCCTTTTTTACTTCTTGACCATTTTGAATTTTTAAGTCGGTAATCACTCCGTTGATAGTTGGCCTTACTTCTACTACTCCTTGCAATTCTATTTGCCCTGTTCTGATAATTTCTTTACGCAAATCTTCATAGACGGGATTGACAATTTCTCTGTTTGCCGCCCATTGCTTTTTTTTATTTATTTTTGACCAACTAAAACCAGCAATAATTATCAAGATAATAATCAATAAAAACTTATAACGTTTTTTTAAACGTCGCCATTTTAACCACCAGCTAGTTTGTTCATTTTTATTTTTTTTAAAAAATTTAATTAAAAACATAAGTTCCTTATCAAGGAAGAAATAAATTGCTCTTTATTAATTGAGATAAAGTATAACACATCTTTATCGCACTAATAGTTTGGACCAATTAGTCAAAAGAATAGAAACTAAGAGCGGTTTTTTTCTTGCGCCACTTCAATATTATGAGTTCCTCGGACATGAAATTCAGTACCGTCACTATCCAAAACAAAATAAGCTAAGTTTTTAATTGAACCAGAGGGTAATTGTTTTTTAGTACAGTAGCCGAAACGGACTAAAAGATCACGCACAACATTGCTGTGAGAAACAACTAAAACTTTTTTACCAGTATTTGCCAAAGCAGTAAAACGAATAAAATTTAAGAGCCGAGAAATTACTTCCGCATCTGTTTCTACTCCTGGAGCTAGACGGTGGTTGACTCTTTCTTCGATTGCCAAAGCTTCATGTTCTGCTAGTTGCCGGCGCATCTCTTCTTTGAATTTTTCTTTGCTCATACCGTCATATTTGCCAAAAGTCTGATCACGCAGTAGATAGGTTGCTTTAACAGCTAAATGTTTGCTATTGGCGATAATTTCTGCTGTCTGTCTAGCTCGAGATAGATCACTACTAAAAACTTCGACGAATTCTTCATCCGCCAAAAGTTTGCAGACCTCTTTGGCCGCCTTTACGCCTTCTGGAGTGAGAGGGTAATCTTTTTGCCCTTGGACCAAATTGAGTAAGTTGCCTTCACTCTTACCATGGCGGAAAATATAAAAGCGAGTAAACTTGTCCTCTTGAGGAGGAAAATTATTTTTTAACATAGCCAAAAATTATACTCTATTTTTTTATTAAAAAATAAACAAATTTTTGAGATTTTTGCAAATTCTTAATCACTTTGTAATTAGGGGGAAGGTTAAGAGTTTATAAAAATTTAAAAGACCTAAAGTTTTTTAGATAAATAAAAAGCCCCTGTTTTTTTTCAAAAACAGAGGCAGATCTTTTTTTACTTTACTCACTTGGGTTGCATCACTAATTTGTAGCCGCTTTCAGAAAACTGAACAGTGATTACTCCATGATGAAGAACTCGATCTTCACCTTGGAAGTAAACATCAATGCCCTCATAGGGCAGCTCATTGTTTTCCTTGACTGGAGCTAACAGACCAGCCGTCCAGAGGCGGAATTCATCATAGAAGTAGCGCAGAGGTCTACTATCCATCACTGGATAGTTGTTGTTTTCAATCGCTTTCTTAGAGTTATAAAGCAAGTATCTTGCCGATTCTGGACAAACAAAATATGCGAGAAAAATCTGATTGTCCTTCCTCTTCATATCGGTGGAGAAAATTATTTCGTCGTCTAACATTAATTTTAATGGTTCTTCACCAGTAATTCTAAATGTTTCTCCCTTCATGAGAGGTAACCCTATTGCCTCAGCCTTTTCTTGTTTAGTGTTGGCGTCTCCACTCCAATATCCAGAGTCCTTCATCTCAAACAAGCCATTCCAAACAGCTTGTGCTTCAGCACTCATGGCTGAGACATCAAGGACGAAAGGACTGGTATCGGGAGCGGTGGTAGCCAAAGTCGGTAAGGTAGACAGAACAAGAACCAGAACCAATAACAATGTAAACAGCTTTTTCATGGGTTTTATCCTCCTTAAATTATTGTTTTATGTCAGTCACCATGAAAGTTTGAAAGTGAGAGTAGTTGAGTGAGTAAAGTTGTTAAAGATCTATCATATCTTTAAAACCAAAAGTTAAAAGTTTAAAAGAAAGCAAATTATTCTCTTTACTTTTACTTTTGATTGTTAATATTGATAAGTATATCATATTTAGCCTGGTTTGTCAATATATAAATATTATAAGACATATATAGTGGATTTACTGATAATATCTTGATTGCAATTTTTGTTATTTTATGTTAATCTTTTAGCTATAGTAATTTGAATAATATATAAAGATATTTTATAAAAAAAAAGTAGTTTATGTTTAAAAAACTTCTCTTTGTCTTCTTGCTTATTTCTTTCTTCTTTGGTCAAAACTCTTCTTTATTAAAAGCTCAGGTTAGACCTCAAGCTATTACTGTTAACGGGAATGGAGGAGGGGGAACCCCCGCTCCTACTCCCACTCCCACTGGTTGTAGTCCTAGTTACAGTAGTTGCCGCTCAGGCTGGACAAGCAACAGAGATGAGGCAGAGTACTCTATAATTAATGAAGTTGAGTGCAGTTATCCAATAGAGAGTGAAAAGCGTTGTGTTAATAAAAAAAGCATTGATTGCTATAAAAGAACTTCAGATGTGTCAAAAGACAAAGTTGATGGTTATTGCGAAAGCGAAAATGGAGAGCATAATGACTTTGCAGGTGCCGAAGACATTTGTGAAGGTTATGTTTGGAATAAATTTTTCGGTGACTTTTTGGATGAGTGTAAAAGCAATAAACAATCTTGCTCAGTTAATGTTAATTTTAATTATGGAAGAGTTGATGGAATAGGTTATGCGTGCGGAGGGACAATAGAGAGATGTATTTATACTTGCTATGCTTACACTTTGGCTTGGATAGAAAAATCTGGCAGACCAATGCAAAAATCTGGTTCTGGAGATTGTTATACAGGACCAAAGCCAGGCACTAAAAGTAGCTGCGGTGCTCCTTTTCCAAATCCCAATCCTGTAGATGCTAATTGTGGAGACGCTGCTAGAACATATAAAGAATCAGAGACTAGTTTTAGTGGTTCTTTTTGTAATACTGGCACCTTAGTTAACACACCTCCCTTTCCTTCTCCTTGTGGCCGTACTACTTGGACTTGTGGTGGAGCTTTTGGGGGCAGTAGTGCTACTTGCACCGCTACCCGTCAACTAGACGCCAAAGTGGGCTCAGCCCATTTAAAG
>CAZOVA010000012.1:0-18476 GCA_964583625.1 uncultured Pseudomonadales bacterium | reverse complement strand
TGTCAAAGGTGCCATCACAAGTCCAGTCAATATCATAATTATAACCAGTGCCAGTAGTGGGAATTCTAATAGAGGTAGAGTTGGAGCTACCGGGATTGTCTGTCTTCCAAACGGTGACAAACTCAGCTGCGGTATAGGTTTGGGCGAAAGTGGGACTGACTAAAAAGAAGAAACTAGAAACTAATAAAAACAAGCCTAAAACTAAGTTTTTTTGTCTGGAAAGGAATAAATTTTTAGAAAATAACATAAATCTTTTAATTCAATTTAATCTTTATTTACTTTGCCAGTATATCATAAAACCAGTATAAAAAGAACTTTCATCTACTAAAAATTTCCTATAGCTATTCTTTGATACTATTATGCATACTCTTGACAACATAATAATTTATGTTATAATACTAATATCTTGGAAGGTTATGCTCCTCACCGGGCGTGGACGTTCCAAGCCAAAAAATTCGGATCAACTGGACAGGGTCCGAATTTTTTTTGCCTTTTTTAGTCCTAAATTAGCCTGATAAAGGAAAAAATTAATCAGATAAAAGAGAAAAATGGAACCTAAAATAGAAATCAGACTAAAAAAAGTTAATTGCCCCCAAAGGGGCCAAGTTTGCCAAAAAGTAGTTTTCTTCACTATCTCAGCAATAAAAAGAGCATGAAAAATATAAATATCTAGAGATTTTTCCCCGAAAAAAGTAAGGGGGCGAAAAGACCAAGAACTTAAATAAAAAAGACCAGTTAAACAAGCCAGCATCAAAGCAGAGTAAATTAGCGTCCAAATTTTTGGTGGTTGAGAAGCCATCAGCTCGGTTTTGTTAAAAATTACCAGCAAAATTATTCCCAGCAGTCCAAAGAAAAATAAAAGAGGCCAGGATAATTTATTTTTAGGCAAAGTTCCTTGTTGGTAAAGATAGGCTAAAAAAGTGCCCGCACTAAAAACGAAAAACTCCCAACCGCCCAAAAGCTGGCGGGCGGGTAACCAATAGCTGGCTGGCAAAATCAAAGTTTTAGTAAATAGGGCAGCCAAAAAGAAAATCACTAGCAAAAAGAAAAAAGGCAAACTTTTATGTTTCTGACTACTCCATTGCCATAATTTAACTACTAGGGGAGCGACCAAAAGTAGTTCTAAATAAATGATAATAAAATAAAACTGCTGAGGAAAGGCAAGCAATGTTTGCCACCAATCGGCGAAAATAAAACCTTGATTTTGCCAAATAAAAATTAGGGTTAAACCAATAAAGTAAGCTAAGACTAATTTCTTTGCTTTTTGCCAAAAAAAGAGGATGTACTGGCCTAATAACTGAAAAATATTGATTTTACCAGCAAAAAATTTTGGCGGTTTTTTCAAAAAAGATAAAGCAAAAGTAAAGCCAGCTAAAAAAAACAAAGGCACAACCGAAAAAATAGTAAAATTATGTAAAAGAGAGTGGGTTTTGTCGGCTCCCAACCATACTAAAGCGTGATCCAAAACCACACATAAAATGGCTACGCCTCTTAAAAAATCTAAAACCTTCAATCGAGTCATTTTTCCCAACCATTCGGTTTACGACTATACCATTTCTTCATACTCTCAATACTATCAGTTAGGCTTTTTTTTGCTTGCCAACCTAAAAGCTGACGGGCTTTTTCGGGCAGAGCAAAAACTTGAGCATATTCACCTTTTCTTGGTTCACAGGGAACTTTTTCAATCGTAATGTCAAAGTTTTTTTCTACTGCCGCCACTATTTCCTTGACACTAAAACCTTTGCCATTGCTTAAATTGAAAATTTGACCCGCAACACTTTCTTCGGTCAGTTTTTCATAAGCTAGTAAATGAGCCGCTACTAAATCCTCGACATCAATATAGTCTCGAATAGGAGTCCCGTCTGGTGTATTTACTTCTGGACAAGTGTAAGAAAAAGGGGCGATTTTCATCGCGCCACGCACCGCGTTTTGCATCAATAGTTCGGAGGGCTTTTTACTATCACCAATTAAGCCATCGCTCGCCGCACCGCAAACATTGAAATAGCGCATGATAGCAAAACGAAAATCATGAATTTGTCCATACCAATGAATCATTTTTTCGCTTATAAGTTTTGACTCACCATAAGGACTTAATGGCTGAGTGGGATGATTTTCATCCATGGGTAAATATTGACTTTCACCATAAACCGCACAAGTGGAAGAAAAAATAATTTTCTTCACTCCGTGTTCTCTCATTGCTTCCAATAAGTTCAAAGTTCCTAAAACATTATTTTGAAAATAGAGTTCTGGTTTTTCCATTGACTCATTAACCAAACAGAGAGCGGCAAAATGTAAAACTCCAGCAATATTATTCTCTGTAAAGACTCGGTTAATATCGTCTGCCTGGCGCAAATCTCCCTCAAAAACTGTCAACTGACCCAAAGCAGAAAGTTCCTGCAAAACTTCATGCCAACCACGAAAAAAATTATCAAAAACTACCACTTCATAACCTTTCTCCAAAAAAAGCTTGACCGCATGAGAACCAATAAAACCCGCTCCACCAGTAATTAAAATTTTTCCTGCCATTTTACCAGCCTTTCTATCGAACCTTTAAAGTTTTTTTATATTAATAAGGCCAAAGCTCCTTGAATAAAACCGAAAACTACCGCTACCGCCACATAGGAGAAAAAAGTATTGAGGGTAAAGTTGCCAATAGTTAGCGAACTGATGGTAAAACCGTCCACTAAATAAGTTGCTAGCCAAAAGAAAAAGACATTAATAATAATATTAAAAAGTCCTAAGGTGAGAAAAATAATTGGCGCACCCAGAATTTGCAAAATTGGTCGCGCCAGGAGCGAGAGTAAAGTAAGGACTAAAGTAGTAATTAATAAAACTGGTAAGTGAGCAAGGAAATTTTCCATTGACCAAGATTGTCCGACATTGTAGCCCAAAGAAACATTGGGTAAAAACCAGTCAGTTAAAAATAAAACCAAGGAAATAATCAGATAATTACGCAAGAATTTACTAAACATAAATAGTGACTTTCTTTATATTTTAAAAAATATTCGCTTAATTTGATCCATTATAACACCGATCAAGGTTTTTAAAAATTCAAAGTAAGAACTCTTTTTATCGTTCAAATTCCAGTCTTTTACCCTCTTGCATTTGCTAAAAAATCATGATATTATGAGATTCAAGTATGAGTACCTCTAGCGCACGGGTGTTGATGATCGGTTGGGAGTTTCCGCCACATAATAGTGGTGGTCTAGGGGTCGCTTGTCAAGGATTGAGCCAGGCTTTGGCAATGGATGGCTATCAACTAGCTTTTACTTTACCTTTTGATTTCGAGGGTGATATCGATTATATGCAAATGATCGATTGTTCTCATCCTCATTGGTCTAGACCAATTTTCCAACCGCCCTTCAATGCCTATCTTTCACCTCAAAAAACTCAAGCGCGAAAGAGATATCGCGCGCGCCTGCCTCATCCTTATTCCGATTTGGAGAAAAAAGTTTCTGAATATGCTCAAACCGTTTTAGCTTTTGCGCGCGCGCATGCCGATCAGTTCGACTTAGTTCATGCTCATGACTGGATGTCTTTACCAGCCGCTATGGCTATTAAAAAAGAATTGGGCAAACCTTATATTGCCCATATTCACTCCACTGAATATGATCGGTCTTTGACCCAAGACTTAAGCACTTATATTGGTTTGAGTGAAAAAGAAGGCATGAGTTTGGCGGATCAAGTGATTGCTGTCAGCTATTACACCAAAAGAGTTCTAATTGAAAAATACCAAATAGACGGTAATAAAATTGAAGTTGTTCACAATGGTATCGTGCCTCTTTTACAAGACCTCAATGATATCCCTCGAACTTTTGCCTATAAAAGGCCAGTCATTGCTTTTATGGGTCGGCTAACCTTTCAAAAAGGCCCTGACTATTTTATTAAATTGGCTAGCAAAATTTTAGAGAAGCAAGCTGACGCCCTTTTTATTGTCGCTGGCAATGGCGATATGTATCAACAATTACTTTTTTCCAATGCTGGTTTGAGTCTCTCAGCCAATGTTCTTTTTTCTGGCTTCGTTAGGGGAGAGGCACAGAACAAACTCTTAGACCGAGCTGATGTTTTTGTCATGCCTTCTGTGAGTGAGCCTTTTGGTTTGGTCGCTTTGGAAGCAGCCAAACATCAAACCCCCGTCATTATTTCTAAAAATTCTGGAGCAAAAGAAATTCTCAAAGATAGTCCTCAATTGGATTTTTGGGATGTCGAAGCCATGAGCACTGAGGTAGAAAAAATTTTGCAGGACAAATCTTATCGCCAAAAGATTATCAAGTCTCAATTGAAAAACATCAAAGGTCTGAGTTGGAAAAAGGCCGCGGGACAAGTAGGCAAAATTTATCAGCGGGTAGCAAAAAAGAAAAAGAAGCGCACGAAAAATGCCTAAGGTCGCTTTTTATTTTTTTCTCCACCAACCTTATCGTTTAGCCAATCTTTCTATTTTGGATTTGGACAATAATCAACCCTACTTCGCTACTAGCGACTATGATCAAAACAGAGAAGTAATGTTGAAGGTCGCAGAGAAGTCTTACCGACCAATGCTAAATTTACTTTTGCATTTGGTAGAGCATTATCCCCAGTTTAAATTTTCTTTTTCTACTTCGGGCACTTTTTTGGAACAAGCCATGGAATTTTGCCCCGATGTAATTGAGCTTTTACAAAAATTGGCAAATTATCACTCCCAGGTAGAAATTCTCGCTGAAACTTATTATCATGGTCTAACTGGTCTTTATAGCGAAAGCGAATTTGCTGCTCAAATAAAAATGCATCAGGACTTAATCCAAAAGCTTTTTCAACGTCGGGCCAAAGTTTTTCGCAATACAGAGATGATTTACAATAATTATCTTGCTTGGCAAATTGGTCGTTTAGGTTTTACTGGGGCCTTAACTGAGGCAGTAGATCGTTTGCTTGATGGCCAAAGTCGCACTCAGATTTGGCGCAGCCAAAGCGATCCTAGTATTAAATTGATGCTTAAACACGCTCAATTATCTGATGATATCGCTTTTCGTTTTTCTGACAAAAACTGGTCTCAGTGGCCCTTAACGGCAGAAAAGTATCTTCATTGGCTGAGCAATTATTATCCCCATGAAATTATTGGTCTTTTTATGGACTTCGAAACTTTCGGCGAACATCAGTGGGAAAGCACTGGTATCTTTGATTTTTTTAATTCCTTGGTGGCGCAAGCAGTCAAAAAGGAAAGTCTCACTTTTACCACCCCTTCACTAGAATTTGCCGCGATCAAAGATGAAAGCAAATTGCCTCTTTACAAAGTAGAGGCTCCTATTTCCTGGGCCGACACTGATCGAGATATTTCTGCTTGGCGCAGTAATATTCTCCAAGAAGATACTTTGCAACAAATTTTTTCTTTGGAAAAAGATGTCTTGAAAACCAAAGATGAAAAAATTATTGAAGACTGGAGAAAATTATTAACTAGTGATCATTTCTATTATATGTGTACTAAATACTGGGCTGATGGAGATGTTCATAGTTATTTTAGTGCTTATAGTTCTCCCTTCGAGGCTTATCAGCGCTTTTGTTTAGTTTTGGCGGATTTAAAACAGAGGGTTCACTTGCATCAATTGGAAAAAAAAGGTAAGATAAAAACTTAAATAGTTAAATTAGTTTTTATTTTTATGAGTTATTTAGTGGGGATTGATAGCGGCGGCACAAAAACTGAAGTTTTGGTCACAGACCTGCAAGGAAATGTTTTAAAAAGAACCAATCGCATTAAAACTAGCGCTACTTCAGAGGACTTAGGTTTGACTGCTTTTTCCATTCGCGAAGATTTACGTTTGAGTTTTGAGGAGCTGGAAAAAGCCCCGATCGATGTTTTAGTTTTAGGCTTGGCGGGTTTGGATACCAAAGAGGAAGTAATCAATGCGCAAAAAGTACTTAGAGAAGTTCTTCAAGATTGGCAAATAAAAAACCTTTTGGTTTTTAATGATTCTGTCATGGCTTTGGCCAATGGCACAACAGCCGCTAATGCTATTGTTTTGATTGGTGGTACTGGCAGCAATTGTCTCGGACATAATGATAAGGGTCAGAAAGCTAAAAGTGGAGGACTCAACTGGGCTCTTTCCGATGACGGCAGCGGCTTTGATGCTGGCAGACTAGCTTTGAGAGCGGCCGTCAAAAGCGCTGACGGTCGAGGTCTGAAAAGTATTCTCGAAAAAGAAGTTTTCACAGCTCTAAAAGTAAATTCTGTCAATGAATTGAAAAACTTAGTCTATCGTCCTTTAATTAATAAAAGGGAAATGGCTGCTTTGGCTCCTATTGTTACCACTAGCGCTGAAAAGGGTGATGCCGTCGCTAGAAAAATTATTGATTATTGTTTGAATGAATTAACCATTCATGTTTTAGCCGTCGCAAAAAAGCTCGACCTTCAAGACAAAGAGTTTGATTTGGTGGTCGCTGGAGCTTTTGCTCTTCACCTTCTGCCGCAATTAAAAGAAAAGCTCACTCATTTTTTACCCAAAATTAAATTGGTCAGCGCCGATGAAGCACCAGTTTACGGGGCCATTAAAATTGCCCAGCAATTCATGGCTGGGCAATCAATTGAAAAATGGCAAAATGATTAACTTTTAATCAAAAGCGTCGGTGTTTACTCCTTCTGACCAATCAATTTCTTTGTGCGACTGCAAAATCTTTTTGATAATATTTTTAATCTCTTCGTATTCTTTCTTCGTTTTCCCCTCATATTTAATAGTAATATAAGGACCGTTTTGCGAAGCACGAATAGTGACCATGGCTGTTTTAGTATCCATTCTCACTCCGTCAATAGTATTATATTCCGCATTCTTGAAAGCTTTTTTCAAGTCTTTCATGATCACTTCTTGGATGAACTTAAACTTAATCTCGTCAGCCAAACCTAATTTAATTTCTGGACTAGAAATAAATTTCGGCAAACTAGCCACTGCTTCTGATAAAGAAACTTTCTTTCTTTCTAAATACTGAAGTAAGCGTAAGCTAGCATAGGCTCCATCATCATGACCAAAGAAATTATCAGTAAAATAAATATGACCAGAAAGTTCACCGCCAAAAGGAGCGCTGACTTCCTTAATTCTAGCCTTAATGAAAGAGTGACCAGTGATCCACATCTCTGGCTTTCCGCCTCGACGCTCAATCACTTGAGTAACAGCTTTGGAGCAAAGATTATTAAAAACAATCGGTGCCCCTGGCATAGTGTCTAAGACATCGTCAGCAAACAGAGCTACAATGGTGTCCATCCATAAAACTGTTCCTTGATTATCTACCACCGCCATGCGATCGCCATCAGTGTCATAAGCAAAACCAAGATGGGCTTTATGTTTCAAAACACCCTCCCGCAGTCTTTCCAAAACTGCTTTTTCAGTGGGGTCTGGCACCCCTAAAGGAAAGTTTCCGTCTAATTCGCAATTCTGTTCAATCACTTCACAACCAGCAGCGTCTAAAATTTCTGGATAAAATTTTCCAGAAGTTGTATTAGACCCATCAACAACCACCTTCCATTTCTTTTTTAAATTAAAATGTTTCAAGATAGTGCGTAAATAAGCATCAAAAACTTGGACTTTTTTATTCTTGCCTTTAGTTTTTGGACTGACAAACTTACCAGATTCAACCAAACGACGGAAAGCGATCACGTCTTCGGCCAGCATCGTCTCACTATAACCCGTCACTAGTTTTAAGCCATTATATTCTTTGGGATTATGAGAGGCGGTAATCATCGCTCCACCTTTGGTTTTAAACTCATAGACAGCAAAATAAACAATTTGGCTCAGGGATAAGCCTAAATCATAAGTGCTAATTCCGCCCTCGTTGAGGCCAGCAATAAAAGCTTTGGTATAAGCCGGACTAGTAAGGCGATTGTCGCGACCAACAACACAGTCATTAATTCTTCTTTGAGTCAACCAAGTGGCATAAGCCCTGCCTAGAGTGTAATAGACATCTTCATTCAGATCCTCATTCATCACTCCCCGAATGTCATAACCACGGAAAATTTTCCGATTAATCTTCTTTGCCAGACGATATTTCATCTCTTTTCCTTTCTAGTAAGCCTCCACACAGGGATTATAGCAGAAGAATTAACAAAAGCAGTCTTGATCTTTTCTGTTATAATAAAGACAATAATCCAAAGTGCGTCTGTAGCTCAGTTGGATAGAGCATTTGCCTTCTAAGCAAAGGGTCGTGGGTTCGAGTCCCGCCAGACGCGCCAATTAAAAAGTCCTAGTTTGAAAATTTTCCAAAACTTAATTTTTATTACCACTTGCTCAACATTGCTTGAGGTGTCTTAGCTAAAATTTTAATATCGTGCCAAAGCGACTTCTTTTGAGCATAATCAGCATCCAACTTAGCTCTTTGAGCAAAAGGGATTTCATTGCGACCACTTGTCTGCCATGGTCCCGTAATTCCTGGTTTAACAGAAATAATTTCCTTGATGTATTTTTTGGTTGCAGGGTATTTGGTAGTTTGCTCCTCCAGCTCAGCCCGTAAATAAGCTCTAGGGCCAACCATGCTCATCTCTCCTCGCAAGACATTCCACAGCTGGGGAAATTCATCAATGGTAAAAGCTCGCAAAACTTTTCCCAATTTAGTAATGCGGGGGTCTTCATTGGCCTTAATTTTCCAGTCACCTTTTTTGAATTTATCCAATAAAACATTATTATCTCGATGTAAAATTTGATCAGCATTTTGCACCATGGAACGGAATTTCCATAAATAGAATTCCTCTCCCCATAAACCGACTCTTTTGTGGCGAAAAAAAATTGGTGTTCCTGAATCTAACAAAATTAAAATTGGCACTATAATCCAAGCAGGAATAAAAATGATAAACAAAGATAAAGCGACGATTAAGTCAAGTAAACGTTTTTGTTTTTCGTAAGAAAAGTAAGACATAAAAACTATAAATATTTATCTTGTTTTTGCTCTTTGAGAGATTCTACAATCTTTTTTACTTCTTGCGCGCGATTTTTGTTCGCCACCAAGAGAATTTCGTCGGTCTCAATAATCACTAAATCATCAACTCCTAAAAGAGTAACCAATTTTTTCTGAGTATTGGTGACTAAATTTTTGCGGCTATCTTGGGCGACCAATAGAGATTTATCACTGGTTTCATCATTATGCACATTAGCATTATTGTCTTTCTTGCCCAATTCATAGGCTACTGCCCAATCTCCTACATCATTCCAGCCAAAATTTCCTGGCAAAAGTAAAAGATTGTCTGCTTTTTCAGAAATAGCATAATCGATAGAAATAGCTTTATTGCCACGATAAACTTTTTTTAACCGACTATTGAAGTCTTTAGGTTTGAGGGTTTGCAAAAGTTTGGCTTTTTTCCAAATTTCTGGCTGATATTTGGCAAAAGCATTGATTAAATTCTGAGCCGACCAAACATACATATTAGCATTCCAAAAATACTTGCCTGTAGCGATAAAGGCAGCCGCGATCGTCGCACTGGGTTTTTCGGTAAAATTTTCTACTTTGAAAACTGGTAAACTGTCTTCACGCTCAATCTCTTCACCAATACGGATATAACCAAAGCCAGTTTCTGGTCGATTGGGTGCAATCCCCACCGAAATTAAAGCTGGTTTCTTAGCGGCCAACTGACCAGCTATTTGCATCACTCTCACAAACTCTGGTAAATCTTGAACATAATGATCAGAGGCGCTGTTGATAACTACTGCTTGAGGATCTAAGCGATAAGCAAAAAGGGCCCCAGTTAACATTGCTAAAGCAGTGTCTTTTTTTTCTGGTTCTAATAAAATATTACTTTGACGCACTTTGGGTAGTTGCTTTTTTACTAAATCCAAATGAGCTTGATTGGTGACAATAATGATCCTCTCCCAAGGAGCTAAAAGTAAAGCTCTTTTGGCTGTCAGCTGCAGCATGGTTTCTTCGCCGATAATTTTGAGAAACTGTTTTGGGCAGGCGTGACGAGAACGAGGCCACAGTCTTGTCCCTCCGCCTCCAGCCAAAATCACTACATAATTATGTTTATTTTGTTTCTTATTGATGAGCATAATTTTATCTTGTTAAGGCCTCTTTCAATGTTTTTCTGAAATCAGCTTGATCAACTTTCGAACTTGGAAGAGGGCTTGATCGACCCTTTTGCGAAAGTAAAAACTTTCTCAAACTACTTTTTACTGCTAACAAAGTCTCATCCTGAATAAAAAAAGCATTGTCTTTATCCAAGAGTTCCATCGCTCCACTTTTACCATTGGCAATCACCCAACAACCTAAGTGATGAGCTTCTAAAAGATTGAGACCAAAGTCTTCTTCCCCTGGAGCTAAAAGAGCTAGGGCTTTATTATAACAGCTCTCTAGCTCTTTTTGCTCAATATTGCCCAAAAACTCAATTGAACATTGAGACTTATTTTTTTGGACCAGCTTTTTTAATTTTTTTTCCTCTGGTCCAGTACCAATAATTTTTAGATTAATGCCTAATTCTTGACAGGCTCTGATGGCTAAATCGGCCCGTTTATAGGCCACTAATCGACCAACAAATAAAAAATAGGGAGCTTTTTTTGCTAATTTAGTCAACCTTTTTTGTTTATCTTTTTTCGGGGTGAGAACTGGCCATATCACTTGATCAGCTGATAGCTGATAATATTTTTTCATTCTTTGATCAACTAAGTGAGATAAGGTAAAAATTTTATCTGGACGAAAAGCCGCTATTTTATCCCAAGTTTGTAAATATTTTCTCAAGGGAGCGGAAAAAAAAGCGCTTAATTTGTTCTGATATTGATGTTGGTGTGAATAAAGAAAACGGGTCGGTGTGAGTAAATAGCAAAGATGCTTTTGTCCTGGTTGAGTGAGAACACCTTTGGCCGCAAAACTAGAAACAGAAATAATAAGATTATAAGCGCTTAAATCAAAACTCTCAAAGGCAAAAGGGAGAAGGGGAGCGAGAAAAGCCTTGTGCCTTTTCAACCATTGAGGCCAATTTTGCAAAAAACTAGTTTTAATTACCTTAAACTTTTCCAGCCAAGGAGCCTTTTCCTTTTGTTGATAGGCTGTTAGCAAATGGGCTTGGGGGAAAAAATCATGAATTAATAAAAGAATTTTTTCCGCCCCACCATATTTGGTATCAGCCCAATCGTAAACCAAAGCCACTTTTAAAGAAGAAGAATTTTTTTTGGTGGAAGAAAATTGCATTTTACTTATTTTTTTTCGCTAAAACCGCCTCATAAACTGCCAAAGTTTCTCGAGACATTTTCACAAAATCATAAAGACTAACTTGTTTGCCTGCCAATTTTTGCCAATTTTTAGAAGTTTTAAGCGGAAAACTTTTCTCGACTGCTTCAATCAAACTTTCAACTGCCAAAGGAGAAAAGGAGCAAAAGGTCTGTCCATAAATTTCTTGAAAAACAGGAATGTTGGAAGCAGCTACTGGCGTACCAAAACTCAGAGCTTCAATCCCCGTAAAGCCAAAACCTTCCGATAAACTCGGTTGCACCAAAACATCTGCTTGTCGATATAGTTCTTGCAAAGTTTGCTCTGAAACTTTGCCCCAAAAAGTCACTTGATTGCCGATTTTCAATTGCTCAATTTCTATTTTCAATTTTTGCCAAAAAGCATCACGCGCGCTCACCAAATGCAAATGCCATTCCGGCCGCCACACCAAAGATCGCAAGATCAAGCTCACGTTTTTATGAGGATATAAAGAGCCCACATAGAGTAAGTTTTTATTTTGGCTAGACAAGGTAAATAATTGTTTTTTATTATCGAGAGTTTTTTTACTCAAACCATTATAGATAATGACGGTTTTCTTAGCGGTCCAAGGGTAATATTTTTGCAAAATCTTTTTAGTTTGCTGACTAACAGCAATAATTTTTTCTGCTTTCCTCACCACTTTGCGAACTAGCAAGCGATAAGCTAAATATTTTAAAAAATATTTCCCAGGAGACAGAGTCGTGACTTGCAGGCCTTTTTTCTCATGCCACAGTAAATCATGAATAGTGACAACTATTTTTCCTCGGTAAAAATAAGGAGCATTGAAGTGAGGGATATGTAAAAGAGTCAATTTTTCCGCTGCTAAAATTTTCGGCCATTTGGTTTGTTCTGCCAAACTATAATGGGGAATTGGGGCAAAGACAACTTTTATTTTAGCTAAAATATCGGTCAATTTTTTATCTTTGGCCAACTCTAATTGTCCCATTTGATTAATAATTTCGCTCCACTGAGCTTTATCAGTCAAAAAATAAACCAGCTCAATCGATGGCGGCACTAAAAAGGGCAAGTGGGCTAAAAGGTTTTGGGTATAACGACCTAAACCAGCGTTTTTTACACCTGAGAAACGACCGTCAAGACCAATTCTTATAGTCATATTTTCCCACTATTATAAAGCTATTTTTCAAGATTTTCCTCACCACTGGCGATATTGCAAACTCTCAGCAATTTGCTCAGCACTCAAAACTAATTCTTCCTTTTCCTGTAAATCGGCGATGGTCAAAGCTACTTTAATCAATTTAAAATAGCTCCGAGCAGAAAGCTGCCATTTTTCCACTGCCTGTCTGAGCAAGCTCTGGGCTGAGAGATCCAATTTTACCAACTGGCGAATTTGGGCGGATGAAAGTTGATGATTGGTGGTAATTGGTAATTGCCATTTTCGATAACGTTGAATCTGTCTTTCTCTAGCTTTCAAAACCCGTAAGCGAATTAAGGCTGAGTTATCTTCTGGTGGGGGACTTTTTTTAGTTAATTGCTCCCAATCTACCTCAGCAACAAAAATTTTCATGTCCAAACGATCCAAAATTGGCCCAGAAAGTTTCTGCTGATAATGAGCAATGGTTTTTTGATTACAACGACAAGTTCTGATTTTGCTACCCAAATAACCACAGGGACAAGGATTACTAGCAGCTAATAAACTAATATCGGCTGGATAAGTGACTCTACCACTGGCTCGAGCAATGGTGATTACTCTAGATTCCAATGGTTGACGCAAAATCTCCAAAGCATCACGACGAAATTCTGGCAATTCATCTAAAAAAAGCACTCCGTGATGCGCTAAAGAAATCTCTCCCGGTAAAAGATTTTGCCCACCGCCAGCTAAGCCAATTGCTGAAATAGTATGATGCGGACAGCGACAAGGACGAGTTGTGAGCAAACTTCGGCCATTGCTCAATCCCGCCACAGAATAAATCGAATTCAACTCCAAAGCTTCTTCCTCTGTTAGTGGCGGGAGGATAGAAGGCATGGCTTCTGCTAATAAACTTTTACCCGCACCGGGCACACCGCAAAGCAGTAGATTATGACCACCAGCCGCCGCAATCTCCAAACATCTTTTAGCGACTTTCTGACCAATAATATCAGCTAAATCGATTTTAGTTTTGGAAAAATCAGCCTTATAGGGCTTGCTTATAAGGACTGAGAGTTGACTTTTACCAGCTAGAAAGTTTAACAATTCGTTCAAATGTGAGACGGGATAAATTTCTATCCCCGTGACAACTTCCACTTCTGGCAAATTGACTATCGGCAAAAAAACTCGTTTAAATCCATTCTTTTTTGCCCAATTTACCAAAGGGAGGGCTCCACGAATAGCTCGCAACTGTCCGTCCAAAGCCAGTTCTCCAAAAAAAATATCAGTTTCCTGACTCCAAATTTTCTGTACAGTCAATTGCCATAAGGCTATGGCCATGGCCAATTCTAAATTACTACCAGTTTTCTTCAAGTCTGCTGGCGCTAAATTAATCAAAGTTTTGCGGCACTTGAGACGAATATTGCATTCACTTAAGGCACTAACCAATCTTTCTTTGGCTTCTTCAATCGCTTTTTCCGCCAAACCAATGACCAATAAAACCGGCTTACCTTGAGTCGATTGCACCTCTATCTCAATCCGACTAGCCTCTAATCCTTGTAGGGTAGCACTATAAGTTTTGACTAACATTTTTTTCTCTTCCAATTGTCAGCAGTATAAAACTGGAAAATTACAAAAAAATGATATGTTCTTGATCAAAAAAAATAAATCTTATGAATATTTTTTCTTGTCTGTCTTTCGCTTTTATGCTATACTGATATTTACTTTTTATGTGGCAATGGCGACAAAACCTTTACTTTTTTTTGAATCAGCACGGCTTTGATCATGGTCAAGATTTTTTGTTGGCTTTAATTATTTTTGTTTTAGTTTTTTCTTTTTTAGCTGGGGGTCGATCTTTGGCTGAGTTGATTATTTATCAGTTGGAAAAAAAATTTGTCAATGGTCGTTTCAAAATTTGGCTTAAGTTAACCAAAAACCTCTATTATCCTTTCATTTTCCTGACTGCTCTTTTCGCTGCTAGCTTTTGTCTTTACTTACCAGAAAAACTGATGTTTGTTCTTGATCGTCTTTACCTTTTTCTATTGGTGATGATTCTTATCAATAGTTTGAAAGATTTTATCAGCAATAGTATTTATCTTTTTCTCACCAATAAAGAAAATGTTTCTAAAGAGGCTATTAAGACAGTCATTAATTTTTCCAATGTGGCCAGTACTATTATTTTGTGGACAATTACAATTTTGATTGTTCTGCAATTTTCTACGGTTGACGCTAATGCTTTACTGGGAGGTTTGGGAATTGCTAGTATTGTCGTGGCTTTTAGTTTGCAAAATGCTCTCAAAGGGATTCTGGCCTTTTTTTCTATTTATGTCGATCGATCTTTCTCTGTGGGGGACTATATCGTTTTCGGCAAGGTTGAGGGCACAATTAAAGAAATCCGTTTGCGCACTACCAAGATTACGGCTCTCAAAGGAAATGATGTTATTGTGCCCAATGAATTATTAGTCACTGGCATAATTGAAAACTACAATCGCTTAATTAGAAGAAGAGTCTCTCTTTCTTTTGGGGTGAGAACTGATACTACCGCCAAACAAATAAAAAGTGTTCTCCAGCAAGTGAGATCAACTCTTACTACCTCGGCTACTTTTGTTGATGAGGTAGATGTCCGAAGTTTGGTTTTTGACCAAATCACCAATGAGGGTTTAATTTTAAAAATTATTTATTTCTTTAAGGGAGGGAATTATCTTGACCACCTCCAATGTAAAGAAAAGGTCAACCTAGCTGTGGTTGAAATTTTAGAAAAAGAAAAGGTTAAACTGGTCCAACTCAATCAAGACTAAAATTCTTGAGCCAATTGCCAAAACTCATCCGCTTTTAATGAGGCTCCGCCCACTAAAACGCCATCACAAACATTTTGGTATTCTTTTAAGTTTTCTAGTTTGACACTGCCTCCATAAAGAAGAGAAGTTTGTTGACCAAAAACTTGACGTAAAAGGGCGAAACTTTCCTTTAACAACTGACCACTTAAATTATTCCCCGAACCGATCGCTGAGATTGGTTCATAGGCCAATAAATATTTTCCTGGGACATCTTTGAGTAATTGAGCTAATTCACCAATTTGGTCAAGATCTACACAAATAATCGGTGTAATTCCAACTTTGAGTAAATTTTTAGCTTTCATGGCTACCACTTCATTAGTTTCCCCAAATTGACTACGTCTTTCACTATGCCCCACTAAAACAAACTCTGGTAAAAGATGAGTCAAATTGTCAATCGTGATTTCACCAGTATGGGCTCCAGCTGAGGGAAAAAGAGAGATGTCTTGCAAGGCAGTGGAAAAAGCTACTTTTTTTGTTTGTAAATAAGCATAAAAAATGCTCGGAACAGCAACAATTACTTTTTTCTCTTTTTTATTTAATGGTTTATTAACCTCTTTTTCCTGCCAGACTTGACAATAATGATCAACCTCGCGGATATTTAAATTTGCTTTCCAATTGCCAATAATATATTTCATTTTTTCCTTTTTAAATAAAATCTATCTCTCCAAAACTCTCAAGGCCATCCTCAGACCTTCCTCCTGATTGAGACCATAAGTGTCGATCACTAAATCATAAAGTTCTGGTTTCCAAAAATTGATTGGTTCTTTGGGATCCGCTTTACCAGACCCCACCACCCATTCATCCCATTCTTTTTTATACATTCGGCTCCATTTTTGCAAGTTTTTCTGATAGCGTTCCAAAGTATTTTTCTTGGCTATTTCTACCGTGATATCATCCCGATTGACCACTCTATCGATTCGTACATCATCACTGCTGCAAATCATTAAAATTTTTAAAACTTGAGGTAATTTTTGGGCCATAAAACCCGAAAGCCAAGACTCAATAATCCAAAATTTTTCTTCTCCTAGTTTTTTTCTCATGCCTAAGTCCACCTCTCGGTCAAAATCATCACTGTAAACCATGGCATCGTGATGCTCATCATTGCCTTTGTCCCACAGGCCCCTTTCGGTCGCATAAGCCCGCATAAACTCACCGCCAGAAAAACCCCGCCAACCACGAAACTCCAAACTCTCCTTGAGACCGCTAAGTAAAGTCGTCGAACCACAGCCAGGCAAACCAGAAATAGTGATATTGTGAAAATTGTATTTTTCCAACTCTTCCTTGAGATTGATTTTGGGCATACCTTGCTTTCTAAAATAAAAAATTAGCTGATAATTTATTCTATCATTGTTTTTAAAATTTGCACCAAGCGGATAATGAAAAAATTATTATTGATCTTTTTTTAATAAAAAGCCCCTGTTTTTTTCAAAAACAGGGGCAGATCTTTTTTTACTTTACTCAGGGTCTGGTCTCATAATCAGGGAAAAGTTTTCACTAGTGATTATGCCTTTGTAGATTTTGCCTTCCACGTCAGTAAAGGTCACCTTGATTCCTTTGTACATTTCTCCTGTTTCCAGGTTCATTGTCCAAAGGCTCTCAGCTAAACGCAGGTATTCTCTGTAATAATAGATTCCCTGCTCTGCTACAACCTCTTGAAATGGCGGTTCTTGGGTCGACATTTTATTTATATATGCCCCATCGTGGGGAACAATATAGTAGTAGATTTGAATAAACTCATCATCTTTTTCAATTAACGCGGTGATCATCACGGGATCGTCTTCGCCAAAGCTGTGTTGATCAACATTGTCATCCACATCAATTAAGCGAAAAGCTCCAGGCCCGCTAATTTTTAAAACCCAGCCCTTTGAATAATACCCTAGGACTTGTCCCTTATTGTTTGGGAGTTCAGTTAGTCTTTTATGTAAGAAACCTCTTACCTCGCCACTATATTCAAAGACGAACAAGTCATTCCAGGCTTTTTGGGCCTCTTTGGACATCGCTGAGACATCAATACCAATCTTAGCCTCAGCAATTTGTTCTGCCACTACAGTCGGTAAGGTAGTCAAAAGCAGTACCAGGATCAACAACAGTGCAAACAGCTTTTTCATGGGTTTTATCCTCCTTAAATTATTGTTTTATGTCAGTCACCATGAAAGTTTGAAAGTGAGAGTAGTTGAGTGAGTAAAGTTGTTAAAGATCTATCATATCTTTAAAACCAAAAGTTAAAAGTTTAAAAGAAAGCAAATTATTCTCTTTACTTTTACTTTTGATTGTTAATATTGATAAGTATATCATATTTAGCCTGGTTTGTCAATATATAAATATTATAAGACATATATAGTGGATTTACTGATAATATCTTGATTGCAATTTTTGTTATTTTATGTTAATCTTTTAGCTATAGTAATTTGAATAATATATAAAGATATTTTATAAAAAAAAAGTAGTTTATGTTTAAAAAACTTCTCTTTGTCTTCTTGCTTATTTCTTTCTTCTTTAGTCAAAGCCCTTCTTTACTAAAAGCTCAACCTCAAGCTATTGCTGTTAACGGGAATGGAGGAGGAGGAACTACTACTCCTACTCCTACCCCCACTCCTGCTCCTACTGGTTGTAGCCCTAGCTATAGTAGTTGTAAATCAGGCTGGACGAGCGACAGTGATGAAGCAGAGTACTCTATAATTAATGGAGTTGAGTGCAGTTATCCAATAGAGAGTGAAAAGCGTTGTGTTAATAAAAAAAGCATTGATTGCTATAAAAGGACTTCAGATGTGTCAAAAGACAAGGTTGATGGGACTTGTAGAGATTCGGCTGATGAATATTTTCCTGACAGTACCGCTGAAAGTAAGTGTGAGTCTTGGGCGTCGATGATGATATATGAAAGTAAAAGATGGATTTGCAGTAGTACAACTAGTTGTAGTGAGGGAGTTATTGACTGTAAACCAAACTATGTTAGTTCAAATAATGCCAGCTGTGGAGGAAAAGAAAGAGTTTGCTATTATAGTTGTTATGGTTACTCTTTTGCCTGGATAGATAGTCTTAGTGGTAAAGTTGGTGTTGTTAAAGACAGAGGTATTTTGTATAGGGGCGGACTTTCAGTAAGTAATGATTGTTCTATCCCAAAACCTAAGCCCATCAACGGTGTCTGCGGCGATGCTGCTAGAACATATAAAGAGTCGGAGACTAGTTTTAGTGGCTCTTTTTGTAGGGTTGGTATAGTATCTAAAATTCCCGATTCTCTTCCTTCTCCCTGTGGCACTGCCACTTGGAAATGTCAGGGATTTGACGGCACAAGTGTAGGAGGTAGTGGCACAACCGTTACTTGCACCGCTACCCGTCAACTAGACGCCAAAGTGGGCTCAGCCCATTTAAAG
>CAZOVA010000011.1:0-20349 GCA_964583625.1 uncultured Pseudomonadales bacterium | reverse complement strand
TCACTGCCTAAAAACTCTCCTCTTTTTGGAGAGTTTTTTATTTAAAAAAATAGTAATTTTCGCCTCATTTTTCTCTTCATTTGCCGTATAATAAACTCTGAGTAAATAAACTCTTTTTTTGAAAAGTAATTTAGAAAGTTTTTATGAAAGTGGCGATAGTAGGAACTGGTTTTGTAGGCGTCACTAGTTCAGTTGTTTATGCTTCTTTTGGTCATCAAGTGGTAGGATTAGATATCAATGAAGACAAGGTGGCTCAACTAAATAAAGGTAAGGTTCCTTTTTACGAGCCAAAGTTGGCAGAAATGTTGGAAACAAGCCTGAAAAGTCGACAGTTACATTTTACCTCTTCTTATCAAGAAGCGATCAGCGAGGCTGATGTTATTATTATCGCTGTCGGCACACCTTCTGCCGAAGATGGAGCGGTTGATCTAAGTTATATCGCCAATAGTGTTGCTCAATGCGCTCCTTTTCTCAAAGAAGGAGCGGTCCTAGCCATTAAATCAACTGTTTTACCTGGCACCTTAACTCAAGTAAGAACAATTGTTGACAATTTAACTGATAAAAAAATTCACTATGCTAGTTTGCCAGAGTTTCTAAAAGAAGGAACGGCGGTAGATGATACCCTCCACCCTGACAGAATCGTAATTGGAACGGAAAATAAAGTTGCCTTTGATATTTTGGAAGATTTGCATCGACCTTTCGGAGCTCCCATTCTCTCTGTTCGCCCAGAATCAGCCCAATTGGCTAAATATGCGAGTAATAACTACCTAGCTTTGCGCATAGTTTATGCCAATGTTTTAGCGGAAATTTGTGAAACTGTCGAGGCTAATATTGACGAAGTTATTGAAGTCATGGGTTATGAAAAGAGAATCGGCAATCATTATTGGTATCCTGGAATGGGTTATGGTGGTTCTTGTTTTCCCAAAGACGTCAAGGCTTTAGCTCATTTTTGTCAGGAGAAAAAAATTCAGGCAAATATCTTTACTATGATGGATCAGTTTAATAATAATCGACCATTACAAATTTTAGAAAAATTGGAACAAATAATGGCTGGTTTTGCTCAAAAAACAATTGCTGTTTTAGGTTTGTCTTTTAAGCCCAATACTGATGATCAAAGAGAGTCTCCAGCTTTATTAATCATCCCTACTCTCTTGGAAAAGGGAGCTAAAGTTATGAGTTTTGATCCAATGGTAAAAAAAATTGCCCACGAGGAAGTAGCCAAAAATCAAAACTATCAGCAAGCGGAGTCAATTAATGCGGCCGTTAAAGAAGCAGATCTAATTATTTCTTTGATTGAGTGGCCACAAATTATTGGCTTTGACTTCGCTCCCGTTAAGGCAGCCAAAGAACAGTTTTTCTTTGATGCCCGAGGACAATTTGAGATGAAAAAAATGCAAGATGCTGGTTATATTTATTTAAGGACTGGAAATAAGTTTTAAGGGTGAAATATTCTATGAAAAAAATTTTGATTACTGGTGGCACTGGTTTTGTTGGTCGCCATTTATTAACAGCTTTACAAAAAAAAGAAAAGGCAGCGCAACTTCACCTTACTAGCTTAAGAGCGCAAGAAATTGAGGGAGCGACTGTTCACGCTCTCGATCTGACCAATAAAGTAGAAGTGGAAAAACTGATTAAAGATTTGCAACCAGAGGAAATTTATCATCTAGCCTCTATTGCCAATGTGGCTGAAAGTTTTCGCCAACCTTATCAGGTATTAGACAATAATATTCGCTTAACTTTGAACCTTTTGGAAGCGCTGCGCCAGTTCTCCCCCACTAGTCGCTTATTACTAGTGAGTAGCGCCGATATCTATCAAGTTGCGACAAAAGAGGAAAAAATCTCTGAAAAGCAAGATCTCAATCCACAAAGCCCTTATGCTGTTAGTAAAACAGCTCAAGATTTGATGGCGCAAACTTATTATCAAAGTTTTTCTTTACCGCTAGTCATCGCCAGACCTTTCAACCATATTGGACCTGGTCAAGGCAGAGGTTTTGTTATTGCTGATTTTGCCTCAGAAATTGCTAGAGTAGAAAAAGACGAGCAAATAAATGAAATCAAAGTGGGCAATCTCACAGCCGCTAGAGATTTTACTGATGTTCGAGACATTGTTCAAGCTTATATTTTGCTAATGGAAAAAGGCGCTCTGGGTGAAGCTTATAATCTCGGTCGAGGGGAAACAATAAAAATTGCCACTGTTTTAGAAAAACTTTTAGCTCTCAGTACAAAAAAAATTACGGTCGTGACAGACCCAGAAAAAATACGTCCTCTGGATAAACCCTTTATTTGTGCTGATAATAGTAAGGTTTCCGCTCTTGGCTGGCAACCGCAAATTCCTATCGAGGAGACTTTATCTCAAGTCTTAGCTTATTGGCGAGAAGAGATGGTATAATTAAAATTAGCAATTCAAGATAATTTAGAAGGTTTTTATGGCAAAAAAAGCTTTAATCACGGGGATTACTGGTCAAGATGGCTCTTATTTGGCAGATCTATTGCTGGAAAAAGGCTATCAAGTTTACGGTTTAATTCGTCGGACCAGCACTCCTATCACAGAAAGAATTGAAAATTTGCTTGATCGTCCAGACTTCAAACTAGTTTCTGGCGACCTAGCTGACGCTAGTTCATTGATGCAAATTGTCAAAGAAACCGAACCAGACGAGGTCTACAATCTAGCGGCTCAGTCTTTTGTTAAAACTAGCTGGGACCAGGCAGTTTTGACTGGAGACTATACCGCTTTGGGCGTGACTAGACTCTTGGAAGCGATTCGTCTTTTTAGGCCAGAGGCAAAATTTTATCAGGCTTCTTCTTCAGAAATGTTTGGTAAAGTTTTGCAAACACCACAAACTGAAAAAACTCCTTTTTATCCACGCTCTCCTTATGGCGTAGCTAAGGTTTATGGCCATTTTATCACTGTCAACTATCGTGAGTCTTACAATCTCTTTGCTTGTTCAGGGATTCTTTTCAATCATGAATCACCACGTCGAGGGATAGAATTTGTCACTCGCAAAATCGCTCATCAAGTGGCAGAAATTAAATTGAATAGAAGAAAAAAAGTTGAATTGGGAAATCTGGAAGCCAAAAGAGATTGGGGCTTTGCCAAAGATTATGTCGAAGCGATGTGGTTAATGCTCCAACAAGAAAAACCCGACGACTATGTGATCGCTACTGGCGAAACCCATAGTGTGGGCGAATTTTTACAACTGGCTCTAGCTTCTATTGGTATTCAAGATTGGCAAGCATATTTTGCTCATAATCCAGCCTTTGATCGACCAGCAGAAGTTGACCTTTTAATTGGCGATGCTAGTAAAGCGAAGAAAGTTCTTGGCTGGCAACCAAAAACTAGTTTCTCTCAATTGGTAGAGATGATGGTAAAAGCTGAGATAGAGATTTTAGAAGGTAAAGCAAAAATTTACGATTTTTAAAATTTTTTATGTCTAAAAAAAAAGCGGTTATTATTATCCCCACTTACAATGAACGAGAAAATATCGCTAAGATCGTGCCTGAAATTTTTTCTACTGTCGCTAAAATAGCCAATTATCAGATAGAAATCTTGGTCGTTGATGATACTTCTCCCGACAAAACTTATGCTGTGGTAGAAAAAATGCAAAAGCAGTTTCCTCACTTACATCTTCTAGTAAATCCAAAAAAATCTGGTTTGGGGGGAGCTTATTTAAAAGGTATGAAAGAAGCTTTCGGGTCAATGAGGGCTGATTATATTTTTGAATTTGATGCTGATGGCTCGCATGACCCGCAGAGATTGCCAGCTTTTTTCGCCAAACTTGACGAAGGTTATGATTTTGTCATTGGTGGACGTTATCGAAAAGGAGGTAGTATTGACCCCAACTGGCCATGGTTGAGAAAATTTTATAGTGTTTTTGGCAATTTTGTGATTATGTTGGTCCTAACTGATTTTCGAATTGGAGATTGGACCAGTGGCTATCGAGCTATTAGCAAAAAAGTCTATCAAGCCGTGGTTAAAGAAATGTCGGGCAAAAGGTTTAGTGGCTATACTTGGCAAATTGGTTTCTTACACAAAGCCGTTCGCAAAAAATTTAAAATTACAGAAATTCCCATTCATTTTGTCGATCGAAAAATTGGTCAATCAAAATTGGGCTCAGAATATATTAAAAATACTTTGATTTATATTTTTAAAGCCCGTTTGACAGAAATTATTCATAGCCGTGTTTTTAAATTTGCCATCACTGGTGGGATTGGGACTTTGGTGCAACTTTTAAGTTTTGCTCTAATGAGAAAATTTATTTTCATTTCTTCTTCTCTCGGACAAATTCAAATGGCCAATTTTCTTTCTATTGAGTTAGCAATTATCTCCAATTTTATTTTTAATAGTTGTTGGACTTTTGCTGATCGAAAGTTGGATAAAAAACAAATTTTACCAAAGTTTTTCCAATTTAATTTTGCGTCTGGCGGCTCAGTAATTATCCAATTATTATTAATGTGGCTTTTCGTTTTCTTTTTTGGCAAAGGTGTATTTTTTGAAATTGGTCAACTTTTCACTGTCTATAAAGAAACTCTTTATCAAATTCTTGGGATTTTTATTGCTCTTTTCATCAATTATTATATATATAATCATTGGATTTGGAAAAAACAATCGTGATAAAAGAAAAGTGGGCACAGATTTTCCAGCGATTAAAAAAAGCTTATCAGGCTGAACCAAAAACTTATCTCATTTTATTTTTTTTAGTGATCTGTGGCGCTTTTTTACGCCTCTACCGCTTGCCAGAAACAATGATGTTCCAAGGAGATCAGGGAAGAGATGCTTTAGTAGTAGCCAATATTTTTCGAGAAAAAGATCTCGTTTTTGTTGGGCCAGTCACTAGTATTGGCAATATGTATTTGGGTCCTTTTTATTATTACTTTATGCTGCCATTTTTATGGCTTTCTTATCCTAGTCCTATCGGCCCAGCAGTTGGAGTCGCTTTGGTCAACACTCTAGCAATTCTCTTAGTTTATTTTTTAGGACGAAGGATGTTTGGTTCGCGAACCGCTCTCTACGCTGCTTTTTTAACAACTTTTTCTCGAACTCTAATCACTTATTCTCGTTTTAGTTGGAATCCTAATTTGAGTTTTATCTTTACTTTATTAACTTTATTTTTTCTCCACCAAGCTTTGACCAAAGAAACTAAAAATTGGCTTTGGGTGGGTCTTTTGGGCGGATTATTAATTCAATTGCACTATGTTAATTTGATTATTTTGGCTTTAATTGGTTTATTTTGGCTTTGGCAAATATGGCAAAAAAGGAAAGATAAAAAGTGGTTTAGAAAAAAAAATTTCTGGCTCTATAGTTTTTTAGCAATTCTTCTTTTCACTTTTACTACAATTCCACTTTTACTTTTTGACTGGAAGCATAACTGGCGCAACCTAGAAGCTGGTCGGGCAATTTTCAAACAAGAAGAAGGTTTTATTGCTAAAGAAAAATTATCTCCAAGCCAGGTTTTCAAAAGTTATTTTTATCGATTGGAAAGTCGCAATCGGCAGATTGTAACTGATTTAGTTTTTCCAAATTTACAAGTATCCTTTTGGTCATCTCTTTTTGCCTTAACCTTTATCCTCAGTTTATTATTTTATCTTAAGAAAAATAAAAATACTGAAAAAATAGTCGCCTATCAGATAGTTACTATTGGCTTAGTTCTAAGTATCGTCATTATCACTGCTTATCGTCACTCAGTTTATGACCACTATTTGCTTTTTGTCTTACCCTTGGTGTTTTTTGCCTATGGTCTTCTGTTTTCTTATTTACCAAAAGATAAATTGACCAAAATAATTGGCATCCTATTGATAATAATATTTCTTTTTGCCAATTATCAAAGCCATTATTTTCAAACTAGTCAAAATAAACTAAAAGAATTGCAACAAAATACTGACTTTATTTTAGAAAACTTAGAAGAAAAAGAAAATTTTGCCTTTGCT
The DNA here is from genome assembly GCA_964583625.1 of uncultured Pseudomonadales bacterium. Taxonomy (GTDB): domain Bacteria; phylum Patescibacteriota; class Microgenomatia; order UBA1400; family PJMF01; genus JAUNST01. The sequence goes on along the minus strand of CAZOVA010000011.1, from coordinate 14,424 downwards.
CTAATTGATAATAATCGTGACTCCTTTGGAGAACATTACCGTTATTATCTTTCTACGAAAACCAATCGTCTTCTTCCTATTGATCAATCTGCCAGTGCTGATGCGCTTTTTGTAGTTGATGAGACAAAAAAAGCCAATTTAAATGACGACGCTACTTTTGCTATCGTGGTTTTTCGCCAAAAACCTGAAGCCACTTTAAGCGCTTTGCCCACAAAAGATTTTCAACCAAAAATTTATAAATTTAGTAAAATAAAAACAGAAAAATAAATTCATGTCCACAAATATTTTTTTATCAATTATCATCCCCTCTTATAATGAACAAAAAAATATTCAAAGAGGAGTTTTGGGAAAAGTTGAGGAATATTTGCAAAAACAGAATTACACTTATGAAGTCATTTTGTCTGATGACGGTTCAACCGACGGCACAACAGATTTTTTAGCTGACTTTGTTAAAAATAAAAAGAATTGGCGACTTTTAAAAAATAAACACGCTGGCAAAGGTCCAACGGTGACAGCGGGAATGTTAGCGGCAAAAGGAGATTGGCGCTTGTTTACCGATTTTGACCAATCAACCCCCTTGAAAGAAGTTGCCAAATTTTGGCCTTCTATCTGCGATCATGAAATTATCATTGGTTCCCGAGCGGTGCAAGGCGCTAAAAGAGAAAAGGAACCATTTTATCGTCACTTGATGGGTTTTAGTTTCAATTTACTAACTAGAATGATTGTTTTACCAGGAATTTTAGATAGCCAGTGTGGCTTTAAGCTTTTTTCTGCTCAAGCAACTGAGGTTGTTTTCTCGCAACTTTTTGTTTATAGTAAAAAAAATAAAGCCTTGGACGCTTTCACTGGGGCTTTTGACGTAGAGTTATTGTTTCTAGCGCGCAAAAACAAGATTAGTGTGGCAGAAATACCAGTTAATTGGAAACATGCTCAAAGTGACCGTGTCGCGCCAGTCAAAGATTCTTTGCGCATGCTCAGAGATATTATTAGAATTCGCCTCAATGACTGGCGCGGAAAGTATGCAAAAAAATAATCGCTGGTTAATTATCATTTACGGGCTCATTTTGGCAGTTTATGCTTGGTGGACATGGATTTTAACTGCCCCTAATTTAATTCTTTCCCATTGGCAACCATATTGGCAATGGCAAACTTGGATGTGGTCTACTTTTTATAGTCAAAGAAACTTAATTACTGGACTCTTTTTGCTTTTAGTCGTTGCTTTATTTGCTCTTTTTTTACTAATAGTAAAAAAAGAGCGCTTCCTGTCGCTTAAGAATTTTGCCCTTGCGTGGGTAATTGTTATCACGCCTTTATTATTTTCTTTCAATGCTCTCTCTTTTGATGTTTTTAATTATCTTTTCAATGCCAAAATGGTTGCCGTTTATCAAGCAAATCCTCATCAAAAAGTTGCTTTGGATTTTTCCTTTGATCCTTGGACGCGTTTCATGCACAATACTCACACCGCTGCCCCCTATGGTTATGGTTGGACGGCTATTTCTCTTCTACCTTATTATTTGGGAATGGAAAAATTTACCCCAGCCTGGATGTTGTCAAGAATTTTTAATTTACTAGTAATGGTAGCTTTTCTTTTACTAGTCATCGCTCTGCAAAAAAAAGTCACTGAAAAAAATAATTGGCAAAAGATAGCTTTGTTTTTTTTCAATCCTTTAGTTTTGATTGAACTAATTAGCAATATGCATAATGATTTATGGATGATGTTACCAGCTTTGGGAGCGATTTATTGCCTTTATCAAACACCAAAAGATAAAATAAAAAACGCATGGCCAAAAATAAGTAGAATACTGGCTTCTATCCTTTTGCTCTGTCTATCTTTTAGTATTAAGTTTGCTACTGTAGCATTAATGCCAGTTTTTCTATTTTTATTTTTTGACTTTTTTAAAAAAGAGAAAAGTAGTTGGTGGATAAAAATTAAACCTTTCATTTTTGATTTAGCAGCTATCCTAATGTTCCTTCCCTTATTGACAGTTAGGTCACAATTTTTCCATCCGTGGTATTTGCTTTGGAGCTTGGCTTTTATGCCTTTTATAAAAACCAAAGTGGTGAGATTTTCCCTTCTGGTTTTGAGTTTCTCATCCCTTCTACGTTATATACCAGTACTTTTAGCTAATGGTTTCGAAACTTATACTCTGCTCTATCAACAAATCATTACCTTTGTCCCGCTTCTATTATATTTATCGTTTTATCTTGGTCGTTTTCTTTATGTTCAAATTAAAAAAAATTAAATCTTCCCACAAATATCTTCTTCCTCTTAGTTTGGCTTTTCTTGGTTGTCTTTTTTTATGTTTGCGTTTGATAAAATTAACTAGTTTGCCAATCTTTGCTGATGAAGCTATTTATTTGCGCTGGTCACAATTGATTATTTCTGATTGGCAAAGATATTTATTTTTCCCTCTTAATGACGGTAAGACTCCCTTGCAAATGTGGCTGATGATCCCTTTTCTAAAATTATTAATTGACCCTCTTTGGGCGGGTAGATTTCTGTCTGTCCTTTTTGGCTTGGGACAAGTTTTACTCATGTGGCCACTAATGGGTCTTTTTACTCAGAAGAGAAAAGTTAAATTTTTAGCGGTATTATTAACTATTTTTCTTCCTGGATTGATTTTAACCAATCGTTTGGCTATTATCGATACGCAATTAACTTTTTTTCTTTCAGCTACTTTTTACTTCGCCTATTTAAGTTTACAACAAATTTTGAATAAAAAAATTACTAATTATAAAATTTATTTTTTCTCAATTTTAAAAAATAAAAATTTCTATTTAGCTATTTTAAGTTTTTCTTTGGCTCTATTAACCAAATTTTCTGCTCTTTTATTTATTGGTAGTTTAGCTAGTTTAATTTTTTATTTTTGGCCTAAAGTAGAAAATGAGAAAACTAGCAAAAAAGTGGTTTTTTGGGTAAAAAAAATTATTTTAATTTCTTTACCTCTCGCTTTCATTGTAATCGGTGGTCTTTCCGCTCTTTTATTGCTAAAAATTAGCCCAGCCTTCCCTCAACTTTTTAGTCGGGGTGGAGATTTCCTTTACTCATTGAAAGAATTTGGACAACAACCACTGATCATCATGCAAAAAAACTTCCAGTTACTGCTCGAAGTTTTTTCTACTTATCTCACAAGTATTTTATTTTTTAGTAGTCTCTTTTTAGCTCTTTACTTTTGGGGCAAAGACAAACGTCCAGCTATTTTGATTAGCACCGCTCTATTGTTTGCTTTACCGATTATTGGTTTGGGGAAAATTATTTATCCTCGTTATTTTTTACCAGCTTTACCTTTTTTTGTTTTAAGTTTTACTTTGAGTTTGAGTTATTTTCAATCATCAAAAGAAAAAATTATTAAATCTCTGCTTTTAATTTTATTTTTTATTTTTGGAGGATCTTTTACTTTGACCAATATTTTCTTACCGGAAAAAATGCTTCTTCCTGCTATCGATCAACAACAATATTTAAGTGATTGGTCTTCTGGTTATGGCATTACCGAAACTATCGATTATTTGCAAAAGTTGCCGAAAACGGAACAAACTTTGGTTTTAACTGAGGGTTATTTTGGTACTTTGCCAGACGCTCTTCTGACCTATTTGTTCAAAGAAGATGTTAGCCACTTGCGCATTGAAGGTATTGGTCAACCAGTTAATGATTTAAGCAAAGCCAAAAAAGAATGGTTAGACCAATATCCTCATATTCTGCTAGTAGTTAACTCTCATCGTTTCTTTATGGATCTACCGAAAACTCAATTACTAAAGGAATTTCCCCGACCGATAGCGGGTGCTCCTAGTTTGCAAATTTGGCAAATTAAGTAAATTTTTTAATAAAATTATTTTTTACTTTGTTTTTGTTTTAAAAATTCAGTCGCTTTTTGCAAAAGAATCTCTTTTTCATTGAGAGAACTTTGCTCTAAAACCAACTCTAATAAATAATTAAGCACTTCTCCCAAAACTGGACCAGGAGATAAAGCCAGCTTTCCCATCAAATCATGACCATTAATTGCTAGATCGCGCACTTCCAATGGCTGATTGAGTTGCTCCACCATTCTCTGTTTCATTTCTTCCAAACGCCAACTAGTTTTGCGAGCATTACTTCCTAAACGATCTGCTTCACGTAAATCTAAAATATCATTGAGGTTTTCCAAACCTACTTCTCTCATAAATCGACGAATTGAGGCATCGCTGTTTTCAGGTTGATAAAAAAACATGTGCTGACGCACGAGAATAAACAAACGGTTGATCTCTTGTCTACTTAGATGCAATCTTTGGCCGATCTTTTTAGCTAAATGAGCTCCGACAACTTGATGATTATAAAAAGTATACTGACCTTTGACCATTTTCTGGGTTACTGGTTTGCCTATATCGTGCAATAAAACAGCCAAACGAACAATTGGGTCTTTATTACTGCAGGCCGCCAAAGCATCTAAAGAGTGAACCCAAACATCAGTTAAATGATGTCCCGACTGAGCTATGTCCTGCATCTGTAATAATTCTGGCAAAAATTGGGCCAATAGTCCAGTTTCTGCCAAAAGCATAATTGCCTCTTTAGGGTAGTCGCTTTGCAGCATCTTCAAAAACTCATCACGAATTCTTTCATAACTAATGGTTTGCAATAATCTCGCTTGATTTTTAATGGCTTCATAAGTTTTTTCTTCAATGGCAAAATTGAGCATAACGCTGAAACGAACCGCTCGTAAAAGTCTTAAAGGATCTTCTTGAAAACGTTTTTCTGGATCACCGATCGCTCTGATTAAGTCCGCTTTCAAATCTTGTAATCCATGATATTGATCAATTAATTGATAATCTGATTCTGCAAAAGTGTAGAACTTTTTAAGATTGGCTTGGGAAAAAATTTCTGTTAGTTTTTGCTGAGAAAAAGTTAGGGCTAAAGCATTAATAGTAAAGTCTCTCCTTGATAAATCATCACCAATAGTCTTTCCCCAAGATAAACTTTTAGGGGAGCGAGAATCGGCTTCATATCGTTCGCCGATGCGATAAGTAGTGATCTCAAAATTGGGAAGAATTGCTTTCTTTTCTACCGCTTCTTTGGGCAAAGTTAATGACTGATGAAGTTTTCCTATTTGCTCAACATTAATATGTTGATAATTATCTTTGGATGCAGAGACCGTCTTTTCTTTACCCTGCCAATCTTTTACTTGAAAACCAGTATCGGCCATCAAAGAAAGAAGTTTTTCTGGAGCTAGACTTACAGTCCCATAATCATTTTCATAAAAACTCTCAGGAAAAACAGCCAGGATTTCTTCTGGTTTAGCATTAGTGGCAAAGTCAAAATCAAAATCTTGCCAAGAGTCTTTTTGGGTAGTCAAACCCAAACCATAAGCTAGTAAGTCACGAACGCTCCCACCCACTAAAAAAGATTCAAAGCCTTTTTCTCTTAATTGCCAGATAATAAAAAGGCTAGTTGTCGGAAGTTTCAAATCTGGTAAAGTCATGATTTCTATTATACAATAATATTGTATAATGAAACTTTGAAAGCTAAATTTTTGAAGGGAATTTAAGAAAATGACTGCAGAAGTAGTAAAACATGGCGACCGCAAAGTAACTTTTCTAGCAATTGATCAACTGCAACCCAATCCTTTTCAACCGAGAGAAAAAGTAACCGAAGATGAAAATTTTTTGGAGTTAGTAGCCTCAATTAAAGAGCACGGAGTACTAGAACCATTGGTAGTGGTAGAAACTCCAGCTGGAACTCATATTATTGCTGGTGAAAGACGCTGGCGCGCAGCTAAAAAAAATAATTTAGAAAAAGTGCCTGTGCAAATTATTAAGACCACTCCTAAAGGAATGCTGGAAATGGCTATTATTGAAAATGTCCAAAGAGTTAATTTGAGCGCTTTGGAAAAAGGACAAGCTTTTCAAAGACTGACTAATGAATTCGGTTATTCACAAAATCAAATTGGTGAGAAAATTGGCAAATCAAGAGTTTATGTACAAAATGCGATTGCTTTACTCAGTCTTCCTGATCCAGTCAAAGATGGCTTAAACAAAGGTTTAATTTCTGAGGGTCACGCCCGAGCTCTTTCTGGGGCAGGCAGTGAAAAAAATATTCTTACTTGTTATCGTTTGGTTTTAGCTGAGGGAGCGAGTGTTAGGAGAACTGAAGCCTTAGCCCGTTTTTACCGACGGAGCGATCAAATAAAAGAGTCAAAAAGTGTTAAGTTTGCTCCAGCGATTGTGAATATTGATGATTATTTAAAGTCTTGGAAAGAATCTTGGTCGAATAAACTAAAATCAAAAGCAAAAATTGATTTGGTAGACAGCAATGCTGGGACAAGAATCACCATTATCCTCAAAGGAGAGCCAGAGCAAAGAAAAAAAGATTTGGATAAAATCAGCAAAGCCCTCTAAAAATTAATCAGAGTGATTAATCAGACCAATAGTGTTCAAAGGCCAATAAGAAAAAAAAGCTTTACCAATAACTGCTTCTTTGCTAATCGGTCCCCAATAACGAGAATCTGAGGAATTCGCTCGATTGTCACCGCTGACAAAATATTGATTTTCGGCGAGGGGAATTTCTCTCTCATCAGCTGTATAAGCTCCAGGATTAGTGGCTAGACCAGCAGTTAAATATTTGCTTTCATCCAAAGGTTGATCATTGATATAAAACTGACCATTTTTAATTTTTACCGTTTCACCTGGTAAAGCAATCACTCTCTTAATATAGTCGCAACCAGAACCAATACAGGCAGTAGCCGGTGCTTTGAAAACAATAATGTCTCCCCTTTTGATCTGAGTAAAGCGATAGGAGACTTTTTCAGTCAGCAAGTATTCGCCTGTTTGCATATTAGGATCCATAGAATGACCATTAACTTGGTGGGGCTGAGCAATAAAAATATAGATCACAAAAAAAATTGCCAAAGAAACAATCACTGTCTCAATGAAATCGAGAATTGTATTTACAATGCCGTCTTTAGTAATTGTCATAAGTTTATATTATACCTTATACAGAAATTTTTTAAGGTTTGAAGTGAATCTTAACTTCTAGCTCATTTTTATTTTCAGCTTTATCAAGAGCGATAATTTTAAAAATATTTTCTCCCTCATTTAAGAGATAATTTAGTTCAAATTTGCCTTCTGAGTCCGCTTGTGTTTGACGATTATTGATAATAACCTTGGCCAAACTTTCAGTTTCCCCCTTGAAAGTAATATTGTTCTTGTCTTTGCCGACAATTTCTTGTCCGTCTCTTGGCTCAATTAAATTAATTTCTGGTGAGGTTTGATCAAAATTGACAATATAGTTTTTAGTTCTATCAGATTCTAAGCCCTCCTTATCAATCGCATAGGCGCTCAAAGTATTCTCTCCCTCCTGCAATGACCAATTGAAACTGAACTCACCATTTAAGCCCGCTAAAACAATGTTTTCTGGCAAAATTTGTTCATCGATAATAAACTGGATTTTGGTATCTGCACGCGAAAAACCAGTGATTAATAATTGCGCTTCGCTAGTGTGATTGGGGGGGGCATTAAAAATGGGCATCTGCGGCTTAATTTGGTTTTCTGGTGCGACATATTTTTTGCTATTAATAATTCCTGTTTGATGAACTAATTGAGGAAAAATTAGAGTTAAAAAAATAAGCCCTAAAATAATGGTGATGGCCAAAAAAATCCATGTTTGAATAAAATATTTTTTATTTAAAAAATTTCTTTTATTGACAAACTTTTTTTCGGATTCGAGAGTTTCGGAATGGTCATTTAAACGAGACCTGCCTAAAATCGCCGCCTTTTTGGGAGGCAAAGATTCGTCCTGATCGACGACTAAAATAGGCTTAGTCAGCCTCGATGAAGCTCGAGTTTGTCCTTTTAACATTGAGAGGGTCATTATAACTTTTTTCCTCAGTTAAAGCAATCACAAAAAACAAGAGGAACTAGATCAAAGCTTGTTTCTGATCGGCAAAATTACCAGACCATAAAAAACTGCCAATTACTACTTTGTCAACTCTCAAAGCATATAAGTTTTTAAGTTGTTCTGGTTTAATTCCGCCATCGATAGCAATTTTGATTTTCAACTGGCGCTTAACTATTATTTGTTGCGCTTCCTTAATTTTATCAAAAACCGAAGAGCTAAATTTTTGACCCTGTGCTCCCATCGGTACGGCTAAGAATAAAATTTCATCAAGGAGACTCCAAGCTTCATCATCGATACTTTCAAGGGGAGTAAATAAATCCAAAGCTAGACCGCTTTTCCAACCTTTGTCTTTGACTGTCTGCAAAAAGGCTTGCTGCTGACTCATTCTTTCCACTTGTCCACAAACCGTAGCCACGGGCAAAGGAGAACCTAGTCCAGCTAATTCCCAAACTAAATCTAAAGGCTCTTGTGTCATTAAATGAAAATCTAACTGTAAATGGCCAAAATCAAGATTTTCTAGATCAAGAGGAGTAACTGTCATTGTCGGTAAAAGCTCTCCGTCAATAATATCTAGTTGTGCTGTCTGAAAATGACCGTCAGTTTGAATAATGGCAATTTTTTGTTTTACCGAAGAGAGAGATGTTTCCAAAATAGCAGGGACAATTTGCATAATATATATTTTAAGATTATTTCTCTATTGCTCTAGCAGAATAGTCTTCCAATTTGCGCAATCGGCGACTGAACCTTTCTGCTTGACTTGGTTTGGTTTGCAAAAAAGCTTCAATCATTAATTTCTGTTTTTCCAGTGGCACATAATCGCTCGCTAGAGCCAAAGCATTGAGACGATCATCTCTTGTCGCCGCGACAACCTGCTCAACACAATAACCAAAACCGCAATAAATACCAGGAAAACGATTGGCGGCCATCATTACCCCGACTCCAGAACGACACCACATAATAATTTTCCATGTCTCTTCTTCATTGGCTTGAGCCAAGGTGATGGCAGTGGAAACAAAATCGGGAAAGTCGTCTTTGGGATCAAGCATGAAAGCGCCAGCATCAACTGTTTCAAAACCCTGATCAATCAGCCAGTCATTAATAATCTCTTTATTTTTGAAGCCTCCGTGGTCAGCAGCTAAAACAATTTGCATCTTTTAACAAATTATAGCATAGAGATTTGTAAATTAAGAGAAAAAATAAAACAATAAATTCCAAAAGAGTAAGAAAATTCAATGATATAATAAGAAACTTAGTAAAGAGGAGCTCGATAATGACAAAGCAAAAAGAAGAAACGCTGATGGAAAAGAAAAATCGTAACCAGATGACTGAATTGAAAAAAACAAAACCAATAAGTGACTCTGATGAAGAGAAAAGACAGGCAGAAAAAGATCTGCAAGCTCAAAAAATATTACGACAATTAAGACAAGACGTTGAACAAAAAAGCAAAGTTTTTGAAAAAAAAGTCATCCCCAACAGAGGGGTAGAAATAAAAATTGATTTTACCAAATTGGCTAAAAATTCTCTCCTCTTATTAACTCTTGGAATTCTTTTTATCCCTTTTTTAGTCTCGCTTTTTGGCAATAGTGTTAAAGAAATTGGTTTATCAGAGTTTGTTCGTGACTTAAGAGAAAATAAGATAGAAACCATTAATGTGGCTGGAGACCAGCTGCGTTTACAGTATTTTGAGCAAAAAAACGAATTAAAAATCGTCCGCAAAGAAAGTAACCAAACCGCTCTTGATTTAATTCAAGTTGCCCAAGTAGATTTGGGTAATTTGGATTTAAAAATTCAAGATATTTCTTTTGGTCAATTGTTTTGGGAAGCTATTTTTAGCTTTTTGCCGATGATTTTAATTTTTATCTTCTTCTTTTATCTACTCAATCAAACTAAAGGTGGAGGTGATATGTTTGGCATTGGTAAAAGCAAAGCCAAACTGTTTATTAAAGGTAAACAAAGTACTAAATTTGCTGACGTGGGAGGTATGACTGAAGCTAAAACAGAGTTGGAAGAAATTGTTGATTTCTTAAAGCAACCGAGAAAATACAAAGAAGTAGGCGCGCGCACGCCCAAGGGCGTGCTGCTGGTAGGACCAGCAGGCACAGGGAAAACCCTGTTGGCGCGCGCTGTCGCTGGTGAAGCGGGAGTGCAATTTCTTTCTATTGCTGGAAGTGAATTTATGGAGATGTTGGTGGGAGTAGGAGCTTCTCGTGTCCGCGACCTTTTTGAGACCGCCAAAAAACTGGCTCCAGCAATCATTTTTATTGACGAAATTGATGCCATCGGTCGGATCAGAACTGGCGGTGGACCAGGTGGTCATGACGAAAGAGAACAAACTCTCAATCAAATTTTGGTAGAAATGGATGGCTTCACTCAAAACGATAATGTGATCGTCATCGCTGCCACCAATCGTGGAGATATGCTTGATCCAGCCTTAATTCGTCCGGGCAGATTTGATCGGAGAGTGCAAGTCCAATTACCAGACATTGAGGAAAGACGTTTCATCATTAATATTCATAAAAAAGACAAACCTTTTGCCAAAGAAGTAGATTGGGAAAAAATTGCCAAAATGACGACTGGCTTCAGCGGAGCCGACCTAGAAAATATGCTCAATGAAGCAGCCATTGCTATTGTCCGTGATAAGCGAAAAGAAATTAATATGACTGATTTGGGAGAATCAGCAATCAAGGTAAAGCTTGGACCAAGTAAAAAAAGGTTGACTGATGAATATGAAAGAAAAATGACCGCCTATCATGAAATTGGCCATGCTTTGGTCTCTCATTTACTGCCTCATGCCGATCCTGTTTCTCGAATCTCGATTATCAGTCGTGGAAGTGCTTTGGGTTATACTATTACTCCGCCAAATAGGGACAAAATGCAAATTACTCAAAGTCAGCTTTTAGCAGAGATGAGCGTTTTACTTGGTGGCAGGGTAGCGGAAGAGATGGTTTTTTCAGAACTGACAGCTGGAGCGAGTTCAGACATCGCTCGCGCTACGAGAATTGCTCGCAATATGGTCGAAGAATGGGGTATGAGTCCTTTGGGCCCAATTTTCCTTGCTCCTCAATACGAAGATAGCGATTATGTTCGGGCTTATTATTTAGATGAGGGAAGAAAAATTTCTCCAGAACTAGCAGCTTTGGTTGACAAAGAGGTACAAAAATTAATTAAAAATGCCCATCAAGTAACGAAGGACGTTTTACAAAAATACCGCCATAAGCTCGATCTTATTTCTCAAGTATTATTAGAAAAAGAGACCCTCGAGGGAGATGAGTTTGCTAAGTTGGTAGGAGAAAAAAAAGCTGATGTTTGACCAAGACCCTCAACCGACTTTTCTGATTATCGATGGCCATGCTCTGATTTATCGAGCTTTCCATGCTTTTCCACCCTTGACTGATCAAAAGGGGCAAATAGTCGGAGCCTTATATGGTTTCTTGCGCATTCTGCTATCAGTCCTTAAACAAGTAAAGCCAGCCTACTGGTTGGCGGCTTTTGATCATCCTGCTCCCACTAAAAGAAAACAGGAGTATGACTTTTATAAAGCCAATCGCAAAGAAATGCCTGATGAGCTCAAAGAACAGATTCCTTTGATTGAGGAAGCGGTAACTCACCTGGGAGTGCCAGAGTTTAAGTTGGCAGGGATTGAGGCGGATGATATTATTGGCACTATTAGCCGAATTGCGAGTGAAAAAGAAGCAGTCATGGTAAAAATCTTGACGGGCGATCGCGATAGTTTTCAATTGGTCAATGATAAAATTCATGTCTTGGTGCCTAATCTCGGTAGAAAGAGAGAAAAAAATGCTGATTCTACCTTGGAATATAATCCCGCTCTAGTCGAACAAAAAATTGGTTTACCACCAGAAAAAATCATCGATTTTAAAGCCTTGGCTGGTGATAGTTCTGATAATATTCCAGGCGTACCTGGTATTGGGCAAAAAACCGCTCTAAGTTTGCTCCAGCAGTTTGTCGATTTAGACGCTATTTATCAAGCTTTAGATTTAGAAACCAAGACTGATAAATTAAAAGCGAGTACAGTTTCTAAGTTGGAGAATGGTCGAGAATCTGCCTATATTAGTAAAAAGTTGGCGACTATTGATCAAAAGATTGATTTAAACTTCCAACTTTCAGCTTGCAAAGTAACTGACTATAATAAAGAAGAAATGGCCAAATTTTTGCAAAAATATAATTTTAACTCTCTCCTCAAACTTTTACCAGAGGATGAGTTTGAAACCGACCTTCAAGAAGCCCTCTTTTGAGGTATAATATATACGAAAAGTGAATACTTTTTAAGATGCGCGTGTAGCTCAATTGGATAGAGCGCCGGCTTGCGGAGCCGTAGGTTGTGGGTTCAAGTCCCGCCTCGCGCACCATTTCCTAAAATTAAAATTAAGAATTTTCAATAAAAAAATCGTCAGTGTTTGTATCTCGACCTATCTTCGCGGAAACAAAAGTCTCAACTATTGTCAGCGCTACGGCGTTTCAAGATTCTGTTCGGGATGGGAAGAATTGGGTCCACCGCGCTCCAGAGATACAAACACTAACGACTTTAATAAAGAGCAACTTTTTTTAGTTCCTCAAAAAGTGAAGTAATTCAATCAAGAAATTGTAATTTTATCAGTCAGACTAAAACATCTTAAGCAATCAAAATTAATTTTGTTTTACTTATTAAAATGTTCGATCGAAAACTTAGGATGAGTAGGCTTAATCTGTCACCAGACTTACACCGCTCACCTATCAACCTGATAGTCTCTCAGGATTCTGATAGAGAAATTTAATCTTAGAAAGGGCTTCCCGCTTAGATGCTTTCAGCGGTTATCCACAAGAAATATAGCTACCCTGCACTGCACTTGACAGCGACAACAGGAACACCAGGGATTTCCTCATCCCGATCCTCTCGTACTAGGGACAAAACTCCGCAAATTTCTAACGTTGATGGAGGATAGAAACCGACCTGTCTCACGACGGTCTGAACCCAGCTCGCGTACCGCTTTAATAGGCGAACAGACTAACCCTTGGGACCTGCTACAGCCCCAGGATGCGATGAGCCGACATCGAGGTAGCAAACTGTGCCGACGCTAGGAACGCTTAGGCACAATGACTCTGTTATCCCCAGAGTAGCTTTTATCCGATAAGCCCGACACCTTCCACAAAGTGTTCGAGGATCACTATAACCTGCTTTCGCATCTGCTCGGCTTGTAAGCCTCACAGTTAAGCACCCATATGCTATTGCACGTCCAGCCTGATTTCCATCCAGGCTAAGGGTACCTTTGCACGCTTGCGTTATCCTTTAGCAAGCAACCTCCCCAGTTAAACTACCCACCAAACAGGGTCCCTGTCAACGTTTGCAGTTGACTATCGGTAAGATTTCATATGACAAGCGAGCGGTATTACATTGTTGATTCGTGATAAATCAAGAATCTCCCGCCTATGCTAGACAACCTATTATACAAAATCAGTGTCAAGTTGTAGTAAAGCTTCATGGGGTCTCTTTGTCCTTCCACCAATAGGCCGCATCTTCACAGCCATTTCAACTTCGCCGAGTAGCAGTTCAAGACAGCATGAGACTCGTTAAACCTTTCGTGCGCGTCGCCAATTAAGCGACAAGGTACTTCGCTACCATAGAACAGTTATAGTTACTGCTGCCGTTCACTGGGGCTTCCATCGCAAGCATACTACAAAAGCAGCACACTCGCTCAGTTAACCTTCCAGCACTGGGCAGGCCTCAGCCCGTATACATCCTCTTACGAGTTAGCACAGACCTGTGTTTTTGGTAAACAGTCGATCTCATATCATTCACTGCGCCTCTTCACTAAATCTAAAAGACTTAAAAAATAAATCTTCTTGATTTAGTGAAGAGGGGGGCATCTTTCGAAATTACGCCCAGTTGATTTGCCTAATTCCTTAAACTACCTTCTCTCGCTCTCCTTGGTCTACTCGACCTGCCCACCTGTGTCGGTTATCGGTACGATTTGATGTTATTCTCCTTGCGAGGTTTTTCCAGGATGCGGAAATCGGTGATAATCGCCGGTCGTAACCAGCAATCCCATAATATCTCAGATAAACGGACTCTCGGATTTGCCAATAGAATCCTGCTTTGATACTTAGATGAGAAATTCATATCCTCACATCACTTATCCCATATCGTCACCCCCCAAGTCAAATGAATAACACCAAGGACTGGAATATTAACCAGTAATCCATCGGCTACCCCCGCTTAAACGGGGCTGACCTTAGGATCGCCTAACCCGCACACGACGAACGTGGGTGCGGAAACCTTGGGCTTTCGGAGCCGGAGATTCTCACTCCGGTATTCGCTACTCATGCCGGCATTCGCACTTGTGATCGCTCCATCCCGTCCTTACGGCGGAACTTCAAAGCACACACAACGCTCCCCTACCACTCTATCCTAAAGGATAGAATTTCAGAATTCGGTTTATTGTTTCAGCCTCGTTGGATCTTCGGCGCATTATTTCTACGGCTAGTGAGCTGTTACGCTTTCTTTAAAGGGTGGCTGCTTCTGAGCCGACCTCCTAGGTGTCTGAGAAATAAAACTTCCTTTCCCA
>CAZOVA010000010.1:0-21945 GCA_964583625.1 uncultured Pseudomonadales bacterium | reverse complement strand
AGCTTGGACTTTCTCTACTAAATTCTCCTGCTTTTTATTATTAAGGTTGAAGCCAATTAAATTTGAAAAATTTTGAGAAATATAACCAGAGTGTAGTAAGGAGAAGAGACCAATTAAAAGGAAAATGAAAAGACTAAATTTTTTTATTTTAGACATCATAAATAATAACCCAATTTTTTTATCTTCAATAGGTCGATAATAATAATAGCATAACTTAATTTAAATTACAAATAATTAACTAATAAATAATTAAGTATAAATTTATCTTAACTAATAAGATGCTTTTTATTATAATTTTTTCTATTAACAAACCTAAAAAACAATCGAATTTTTATTAAAGCCCAAGCCTTCATCCCAATCAATGTGGGAATTATTTTTTAAATTTCTACCACTAGCAAAAATTTAAAATTGTGATATATATTTTTATATAAAAAGAAAGCTTCATTAATGAAAAAAGGACTATTAATTGTTTTTGAGGGAGGAGATGGAGTGGGAAAAACCACTCAAGTGCAGCTGATGCTCAAGTATCTACTAAGTCAGGGGAAAAAGGCTAAAGTTGTACACGCTATTTCTGGCACAAGAATCGGTCAACAAATCCGTAGAATTTTGCTAAATGTAAAGAATAAAGAAATGAAGGATCTGACTGAGGCTTTGCTTTTGCAAGCCGCTCGGGCTCAAGTTTATTCTCAAGTCATTAATCCAGGAGTTAAGAACGGCGAGATTATTCTTATGGATCGCAGTGCTGATAGCAGTGTTGTTTATCAGGGAATAGCTCGAGGTTTAGGAATTGATTTAATTAAAAGATTTAATAAAATTTCTACTGGCGGAACTAGACCAGACATTACTTTCCTACTTGATGCTCCAGCCAAAGTTGGTCTGGCTAGAATTAAAAAAGTTGAAGATTTGGATCGATTGGAAAATGCTGGTTTACATTTTCATCAACAAGTACGTCAAGGATATTTAGAACTTTACAAAGAAGACGGCGGGCAAAGAATGATTAAGATTGATGCTACCAAAAATATTGAAGAGGTTCATGAAAAATGCAAAAACTACCTAAAGTCATTACTCGATTAGCAGAAAAATTTGAGCGTCTTCCTGGTATTGGCCCGCGAAGCGCCCAAAGAATTGTTTTCTATCTGTTGCATAATCCAGAAAGCGAACTAATCGATTTCTCTCAACGACTTTTAGCTTTGAAAAAGGAAACTTTTTTGTGTACAAAATGTCATCAAATCACTGAAACCGATCCTTGTTCTATTTGTGAAGATAAAAACCGTGATCAGAGTGTTTTGTGTGTGGTAGAACAACCACTTGACCTTATTGCTTTGGAAAAAGCGGAAAAATATCAGGGACTATACCATGTTTTGCATGGCAGTATTGATCCCTTAAATCACATTGGTCCAAGTGAACTTTATTTGTACGATTTAACTAGTAGACTGGTGGGAGTGAAAGAAGTAATTTTGGCTACTAATCCCACAATGGAAGGAGAAGCGACGGCAATGTATTTGACTGAAATAATTAAAAAATGGCAGGAAGGCAATCTAAAAAAAGGCCAAAAAATAAAGATCACTCGGATCGGCCACGGTCTGCCTATTGGAGCCGATATCGAATATGCCGATGGGCTGACTCTCATTCGAGCTCTAGAAGGCAGAAGAGAAGTCTAGTCATCAATTAATCTAGTTATTTTTTGCATCCTTAGTTTTCCAAAAGTCTGATGATATAATAATCCTCCTATGTCTCTTTCAATTGGAATTGTCGGATTACCCAATGTCGGCAAATCGACTTTATTTAATGCTTTACTAAAACAAAATTTAGCTTTGAGCGCCAATTATCCTTTCGCTACCATTGAACCAAATGTCGGGATTGCGACTGTGCCTGACGAACGCTTAGCTGTTTTGGCGGAAATTGTCCAGACAACGATAATGAAGCCAGCGACCATTGAATTTATTGATATTGCTGGTTTGGTCGCTGGTGCTCATCAAGGAGAAGGCTTAGGCAATCAGTTTTTGTCTCACATTAGAGAAACAAGTGCGATCGCTCACGTTTTAAGAGCGTTCAGTGACGAAGAGATTATCCGTGAAGGAAGTTCTGAGCCACAAAGTGATTTGATTACTATTAGAACTGAGTTGCAGCTGGCGGATCTTGCTACTCTACAAAAACAAAAAGAGCCGAAAGGAATAGCAGAAACCAAAGTTAAACAAAGTTGGCAACAAATATTGGCGATGAGCAATTTTTTACAAGAAGGTCGAGGAATAAATGATTATTTTGCAGGTCTTGCTGTGGAGGAGGAAAGACTTTTGGCTCAAACCATCGCTCAAGAACTAAATCTTTTAACTGCTAAAAAAGAAATTTTTATTATCAATGTTGATGAAGGAGATTTGCGACAGCCGGAAGAATTAAAAAAGAAATATGCCCAAATTTTATCAGTTGAGCAAAAACAGATAGTGATCGTCTCAGCAAAAATTGAAGCTGAATTGGCTAGTTTGGACTCCAGTGAACAAAAACAATTTTTATCTGAGTTGGGAGTTCAAGCTTCTGGCTTGGATCGCTTGGCTCAAGTAGCTTATCAAACACTCAACTTACAAAGCTTTCTCACTGCTGGTAGTTTGGAGGTGAAAGCTTGGACAATTGCTCAAAAAACCACTGCTAAAGAAGCGGCTGGGGTGATTCATAGCGATTTTAGTCAAAAATTTATTAAAGCGAAGGTGGTCTCTTATCAGGATTTTGTCCAGTTTAAAGGTTGGAAAGGGGCAAGTGAAGCGGGGAAAATCAGAATTGAGGGCAAAGACTATCTAATGCAAAAAGATGATATTGTGGAGTTTATGATCAGTAATTAGATCTAAGTGTGATATTTCTTGGTAGTTGAATTTTATTTAAAAATGTTCTAAAATAATCTTTTGAAGAGATTAAAAAGAAAAGGAAATTGCTTATGAATGATGACTTCAAACCCAATAATCAACCAGATCCAAATCAAACACATCAAGGAAATGACGACTTAGTGCCACCAATCGCTCCTCCCAATTTACCAGAAAATAATGAACATAAAACAGAGTTTGTCACTCCGCCAAAGCCCCCAGAAACAGCAAAACCGAGCGACCAAAAAAGAGAGTTTGTTCAAAATCAAAATTTCAACAAAAATAATCAATCCAATCAGCCTAAAAAAAGTGATGACTTTGTCTATCGCCCGCCAGAAAAAAATTGGAAAAAGGATAATCAATGGCAAACTGGTGGTGGAGCAGCTGTCTTTAAAACGAGAGAAGAGCAAAAAGTTGAGGAAGAAAAGCTACGCAAAATGATTGCTAATTCTCATCTAGAAGCAAGAACTTTGTTGAGAAAAATTGCTGAACGTTTTGATGGTCGATTAACCAATGATCAGATTACTATTTTGGTTCGAGAAGTACAAAGACGGGAATATGATAGCTTAAAAAAGATGATTGGCAATGCAAACCTCAGGGCTAATTTAATATTGGAAAAAATTGTTCAAGCAGAGTTGAGTGAGGGTCAAAGCAAAGAATTGATCAATTTATTGCGAGAAAGAGAAGAGGTGGCTCTGCGAGCTAAAATTGATAACCCCGCCATGGGATCTCTCTATCTTTTGGAACAAATTGCCCTTGGAGAATTGCAGGAAAACCAACGCAAAGATCTAATCAACTTAGTTCAACAAAGGGAAGAAGAACTAATGAGAGGATATATTGATAGTCAATATTTGGATGCCAGTCAATTACTCAATATGATCGCTGAAAGAGCAGACAGACGTCTCACCACCGTCCAAAGGCAAAGATTAATTGATAAGGTGCAAAAACGAGAAGAGGGGAAAATCCAAAAATTAATTGAAAACCCCTATCTAGAAGCAGGGGAACTTTTGCGGGAAATTACCTTGCGCGCCGACGGCAGACTCAATAATCAACAAATCAAAGATTTAATCAATCTTGTTCGTCAAAGAGTTTAATTCCTTCTAACTGAAAGTTTATAAAGAACTAAAGAATGATTGACAAGATGGTCTTTATTGTGATAGAATGAAAAAAGAATTAAAATGGGATCGTAGGGATCGTAATTTTATTTGAAATAAAAAAATAATATGAAAAAAAACCCTTTTTTACTTGCAGGTATTTTCTTATTTATTAGTTTTTCCTTGGTCAAAGCCCAAACCTCTATCACTTCAAACCTTGACGTGGGTTTTGTAACTGAGGCTGCTATCGAAAATGGTTCTTTTAGAGTGCTTATTCCTACAGTAACTGATGCCTCGAACTTAGGACAGTCCAGTGGAGCTTGGAATAATGGAGTAGCTAGTGCCACTGCCTTTGTCTTTCCTACAAACCCCAGTTTGGTAACTGTTACTTGTCCAAGTAGTGATGGTAATTTTACTTTTGGCACTCCAGCTCAACAAATTGGGACGATTTATTATGACTTAAAAGCCAATAAGGAGTTAACTCAAGCTGAAGCTTTGGCTAAAAATGGAGACTTTACTCGTTACTTTGGTTTTATCTGCCCCTATACTGGCACTGGTATGATTAGTGATCAATTTGCGATTGGAACCAATCAAATAAAAATTAATGGATTGATTAATCCGGTTTTAGCTGATGGTCAAACTATTAATGAAGCTTTAGTCATTCCTGGTAAAATCCAGTTGTTAAAAAATGGTTATAGTGCGACTAATACTAGCGGACAAGTAGGAGACTATCTCGTCTCTGACCGTGATGTAATGATCAGTGCTTTCGTTCATGATGTTTTAGTAACAGCGGAAATTAAGGCTCAAATCACTTTTGAAATTAGAGCAGTAGAGGTTGGCGAGACTGTTTGTAGTAATAAAACAACCACTGTTGCTAGTACTCCAGTTTCGGTTGATTACCAATCTCCTTCGATTCAAACTTTTACTGATGCTGCTCAAAGAATTTATGTTAATTCTTCTGCTAGCAATGGCTATGTTGTGACTGTCAAACAAGATGGCAATATGTCTAGACAAGGAGCAACTTACTGTAGTAATGATGGTTTGATCGATGCCACGACTATTAATCGCGACTGCATTCCCAATTTTGGTTGGCGGAACTCTCTGTCTCCACTTGCTGGAGCGGCTTGGACTGACCCAACTAATACTGGTTTAGGTTACACCGTGAGTTTAAAAACTGATGCTAGCACAGGAACGGGAACAGCCCCAGTTGCCAGTTCCATTTTTGCTGGCGGTAACTATACCCGCTTTGCGACCCAAGGATCAAATGAAGCTCCAGTCACGATTATTAGTAGTGGTAAAGCTACTGACGGCGACCTTTATGACGCTTGCTATCGTTTGTCAATTGATGCTCAAAATAATGCTGGAGTTTATGATAACAGCATTACTTATACTGTAACCGCCAATTTTTAAACAGCTGACCTATTTTTTACGTGATTGATTTTTTTGTGAGAATCTTTTTATAATCCCGTGTTATAATAATGGTGAAGTTCAATCAGTTTTGTCAAAAATAATATTGACAAATCACCCGAGAAATGATTGAACAGCGTATTAAGAAGAGAAAGGCTCTATGGCTTTACTGGTAAAGAAAAAATCCCCACAACGGGAGTATGAACTGACTTATGTTGTTGGTAGTGGTTACACTACGGCAGAATTAAATTCCCTTCATGATAGTATTGTGGCTTTAATTGGCAAAAATGATGGCAGCATCAATCAAACTATTGACTGGGGGAAGAAATCCCTTGCTTATCCCATTAAAAAAGACGGCAAAACTCACGTAGAGGGAACGTATACTCATTTGGAAATCAAGATGCCAGCTGGCAAAGTAGCTGCTTTGAATCGGGAAATTGATCTTAAAAAAGAAATTTTACGGTCATTGTTAGTAGTAAAAAATTAATTAAATTAAAAGAAATAGTTGAAAAAGAAAAGGAATAAGATATGGCAAGATCTCTCAACAAAGTAATGTTAATTGGCAATTTAACTCGTGACCCAGAGTGCCGTTATACACCCAATCAAACGATGGTTTGTTCTTTTGGTTTGGCCACCAATCGTGACTGGACAAGTGATAATGGAGAAAGACAAAGTAGTGTAGAATTTCACAATTTAGTAGTTTGGTCAAAGTTGGCGGAAATTTGTAAAAACCTATTGCATAAAGGGAGTAAAGTTTATGTTGAGGGGCGTTTGCAAACCCGTGATTGGCAAGCTAAAGATGGTCAACAGCGTCGAACGACAGAGATAATTGTCGAAAATATGCTCTTGCTGACAAGCAAAGGTGAAAGTGGGGTCGGAGAGAATATGAGCTCTTCTTCGGCAGTGGAAGAAAAAGACCAACCAGTCGAAGAAAAAGTTGAGGCTGAAGTAGAGGAAGAGATTGCTGAAATTGCTGACACTGATGATATTCCTTTTTAAGATTTTTAGAAAGTAAAAATGATAAAAAAAACTAGAAAAGATCGTTCACCAAGAATCACAAAACCAAAAGTCTCTTTGCCAAAAAACCATCGTTTTTCTTACAAAGAAATAGAGATGCTCAAAAATTTTATTTCCAGTCAAGGAATGATTTTGAGTCGAAGTAAAACTGGTTTAACGCAAAAACAACAGAGGCAATTGGCTTTGGAAATCAAGAGAGCTCGCCATTTAGCTTTATTGCCTTTTGTTCAAGGAGTTTAAATTTTAAGTAAAAAAAATAATAAAATGCAAGAACGAAAATGGGTGAGCGTTGATCGGGTTTTAGGTTATATTTTAGTTTTTGCTATTGGTTTAGTTTTGGGCTTTCGCCTATCAACGACAGGAAAAATTCCTTTTACCAACCTCCCTTTACCTTTTCTTAATTCGCAAAATGCTAGTTATAGTGACTCATTTAAAACTGTTAATTTAGATCTTTTTTGGCAAATATGGCAAGTTCTGCAACAGCGCTATCTCAAACCTGAGGATATGAAGACAGACAAAATGGTAGAAGGGGCCATTAGTGGTATGGTTGATTCTTTGGGTGACCCATATACTATTTATTTGCCAGCTGATGATAAAAAAATTAGTGAGGAAGATTTATCTGGAAGCTTTGCTGGTTTAGGAATTGAGTTAGGCTATCGCAAAGGAAATTTGGCTATCATTGCCCCCTTAACTGACAGTCCAGCGCAAAAAGCTGGCATTCTTGCTGGAGACCTAATCATTCATGTCAAGGATGAAAAGAAAGGCATAGATGAGGACAGTTTTGATTGGCCACTTGATAAAGCTCAAACAGTTCTGAGAGGAAAAAAGGGAGACAAAGTGACCCTGACTCTTTTGCGAGAAGGGCACAATAATAATTTACCCTTTGAAGTAGAAATTGTGCGCGATGAAATTGTGATTAAGTCGGCTGAAATAAAGTTTTTATCAAAAAATAACCATTCTTATGCCTTAATTACTCTTAGTCGTTTTGGAGAAAGAACTCCTGAAGAGTGGCGAACAATTATTGATCAGATTTTAGCTCATGGCCAAACGGCTGGAGTGATTTTAGATCTACGTAATAATCCTGGCGGTTATTTTGCTGAAGCGATTTATATTGCGAGTGAATTTTTACCTAAAGGAAAAACGATTGTTACTCAAAAAGGTCGTTATGACTCGCAAAATTATAATTCTCTAGGTAATGGTCGTTTAGTTGGCGTTCCTTTGGTCGTTTTAGTCAATCAAGGGAGTGCTTCTTCTTCAGAAATTGTCGCCGGAGCACTAAGAGATCAGTTGGGAGTTAAGCTTATTGGTGAAGAAACTTTTGGAAAAGGGATGATTCAGGAAAAGATTGATTTAAAAAATGGAGCCGGACTAAATATAACGATTGCTAAATGGGTGATGCCAAAAGGTGATTGGCTGGAAAAAAGCGGTCTAGCGGTAGACGTGACTGTGAAAGACGATCCTCAAACCATTGATAGAGATGAGGTAATTGAGAGAGCTTTAGCTGAATTTTAAACCTGGTTTCTTTAAAAGAGGTGAAATTTCAGTTATTAGGCAATTAATTTTATTGATTTTTTATTAAAAACCCCAAAATTTTAATTTCTTAAAATTTTGGGGTAAAGTTGATCAAGCGCAATCTTAGTCAGTCATTGAGGTCACTCAGCATAACTTGCCACTCTTCTTCGACCCAAATGGTTTTGATATGAAAAGCATCTCCTAAAACTTCCTCAAGGTTTTTGGCATAATAGGTAGCCAAGTTTTTCCCCTCTAGTTCGGGGTTGTCCTTTCTGACATGGACTGGAACTGGCAGTATTATCTTCATTTTCCCTCCTTTATTTTTCAAGAACGATCGATTTTGATCAACGGGGTAATTATATCATAAACCAGGTTTAAGTCATGCTATAATCGGTTTGTCAAAAAAACCAAACAGAAAGGTTTGTAAAAAATGAGCTTCAATTTATCTCAATGTGGGACCGTCGTTTGTGGAATAAAAACCCCTTTTATTTTGCGGGGTGATGACTTGTTAACAATTATTTGGCAGAGTTTAGTAAAAACAATTGGTAAGGAAAATATTGATAATGGGGATATTATTGCAGTAACAGAAGCTGTTCTAGCTTTGGCTCAAGAAGATATTGTTTCAAAGAAAGATGTTGCCGAATCAATTAAAAAACAGTTATTAGGCAGTGAAACCTTAATAGTTCTTTGGCCAATTTTTTCTCGTAATCGCTTTGCCCCAATTTTAGACTGTCTAGCCTTGGCGATGAAAGGCAAAAAGATAATTTTACAACTTAATGCCTTTGTCGACGAGCAAGGGAACAACTTATTTAATAGAGAAGTCTCCTTACCAAAAGAGGTGAGAGGTTGGGATGAAGAAACCGTTCGCTCGCACTTCGGTTCTCCCACCCACATGATCACAGGGAAAGATTATTTGCAATTGTATCGTCATATTTTAGAAGACAGAGGAGTAACAGCAGAGATTTTTTGTAGTAATCAAATAGATTTTTTACTCAAAAAATATCCCCAAGCAATGTTCTTGATAGCCAATGTTCATGGCCGAGAAAAGGCTAAATCTCTCTTGAAAAAGTCAGGCTTGAAAAAAGTTCTAACTTTACAAGACCTAAAAGTAGGGAAAGAGAATGAGTGGGGCTTGCTCGGATCTAATGGCCTCAATCAAGAAGAGTTAAAACTTTTCCCTCATCAGGCGGAAAACTTTGTACAAAAGCTACAAAATAAAATTCTTCAGGAAACAGGTAAAAAAGTGGAAGCCTTGATTTATGGTGATGGAGCCTTCAAAGACCCCATTAGTGGAATTTGGGAATTAGCTGACCCCGTTTGTTCTCCTGGTTTTAGCGCTAAGTTGGCTGGAAGTCCGCAAGAAATCAAGCTCAAAGCTGTTTTAAATGATCAGCTTAAAGGAGAAAAAGATCAAGCAAAACTTAAATCTGGGCTATTAGAGATGAAGAAAAATTTATCTCATAATCAAGAATGGCGTTTTGGCACTACTCCAAGAAGATTTTGTGATCTTCTCGCTAGTTTAGCAGATCTAACCTCTGGTTCTGGCGATAAAGGGACACCAGTTATTTACATTAAAAATTATTTTTGAGTTTGAGCTTATTAACAATTGACAGCCGGGTTCAAATCGTGTAAGCTTAACTTATACGTTTTATGTCCAGAAAAAGGGCTTTTTTTCTATTGAGTGTAAGTTTAGCATTGGGGATTTTTTTTGGGAGCTTTGCTCAAAAAATACAGGCGATTGTCTATCATTCTAGCAGCAATGTTTGGTGTAGCAGTGCCTTAAATCAAGACTTAAACCGTCCTAACAGTGGCTTTTTAGCTACCTTGGCGGACAAAACCTTATTGCCAGACAGTATTTGGGTTCAAAATAATTTAAGTTGTGTGGGAAAAACCTCAGTCTTAGGGACAAATGAGTGGAATTTATACAAAGAAATTTATAAAACAACTGTTAATAATGGCACGAGCTATACGCCTGTGACGGTGAATAAGTTTTGGACTAGAACACCAGGAACAACCAATACTCAAGCTTATGTTATCAAGAATGATGGATTAACGGAGGAACAAACAACAAATAATAATGCTATTTTTGCTTTGCCAATTATTAATCTTAAACTGGATGCCTGCACCAAATCTGGTAGCGGAACGGTAGCCGATCCCTATATTTTGACTACTGAGAGTTGTCCTGCCTCACCTAAATTGGAGCTGGATCGACAAGTAAGTGCTGATCAAGCTTTGTGGAATATTATGGAGGTGGGAGCGGAACAGGTCAGCCTTGAATTGGGAGGACAAATTATTGCGAGCAATCGGAATACTACCTACAAAGTTACTTTTGATCTCATGGATGGAGAACAGAAGGTCAAAACTTATGTTCTAGATAATTTAGTAGGTATAGCAGGGAAGGAAACATCTTTCACTATAATAATTCCAATCGCTGATTTTAATGCTAGTAAAGAAAACTGGGCTTTTTTGGGACCACAAAAAATAGAAGTGATGGATAAAGACTCTAAGTTGACGACGACTATTAGTTGGCGACTGTCTTTCTCTTTTCCTGCCTTTAATATTGAGCACATTTCCAATTACAATAATTATATTCGGGTTTACAACGCTCTTCAGCCCCTTCCTATTGCTCACGATAGTAATCAAGTCTTTGCTACTAGAATGCAAGAGTTTACTTCAGCCCATTGTGCCGCTTGGCCCGAAGTGACTGGTTTAGATTACTCCAATGTTTATGGTAAATTTTCAGAAAACCCTGGACTTATTCCTTTTACCCTTCGTGACGAAAGAGACGGCAAAATCTATGAAATTAGAAAATTCGCTGATGGCAATTGCTGGATGGTAGACAACTTGGCCTATGGAGGCGGAACTGATGGCTATAGCGATTATTGTGCCGCTCAAATTACCAATACCAGTTGGCGTTGGGCCAATAGCGAAATTAATACAACGGCTGTGGCGAATAATGGATTAAACCCTCAGGATGGTTCGCGCAATACTTTGCTAGGGAATTGTATCAATTATAGTCATACTAATTATTGCCAAAACACCGCTGGCGGTAAATGCGGTTATCTTTATAATTGGGCGGCGGCTATTCAAGATAAAAGAGGAAGAGAAGGACTAGTTTTCCAACCATCGGAACCAACTGCCGGACTTTGCCCTTCGGGATGGCATTTGCCCACCAGTAACCAATTTTGTACTTTGGATAAAATGGTTTATAACAAAGCCGATTGTAATGATTACACTTTGAATAATAATTTTTATCAACTCAAATCTGTAGATAATCCCAATGGTAACTTTAAGGGACTTTATTTTCCCATCGCCAACTATGCTACTGGAGCAATCCATAGTGAAACAACAGCTCATTACTGGTCATCTAGCTCTTTGAGCGCCTCAGCCTCTGCCCGATTGGGTTTATTGTCAAGTGGACTTGTTTCTCCTTATGTTGAAAGTGAGAAGGGTTATGGTTTTGCTATTCGTTGTCTCAAAACTCCTTAGTTTTCCAATTACTACTCGGACTTAAAGTTTTTTCTAGAAATACCTTTTATCTAAAAAAGCAAAAACTCTTTAGCAATGATATAATGACCTTCACTTATGACAAAAATTATTCTCACGGGAGTTACTCCGAGCGGTAATAGCTTGCATATTGGCAATTACTTTGGTGCTTTAAAACCTTTGGTTGATTTAGGGAACACTGCTGGCAATCAAGTGTATTGTTTTATCAGCGATCTACACGCTTTAACTACTGTTAAAGATAAAAAGGTTTTGGAAGATAATATTCGACAAGTCATTCTCAGTTATTTAGCTTGTGGAGTAGGAGAAGAAAACTTTATCTTTTGGCGTCAGTCTCAGGTCCCAGAACACAGTGAGCTAGCTACCATCTTGGCCAACTTTATTAGCATTGGGCAAATGAAGAGGATGCACGCCTATAAAGACAAACTACAGAAGGCGGTAGATCAAGAAAACATCAACATGGGGCTTTTCAACTATCCGATTTTGATGGCGGCAGATATTTTACTTTACCAAAGTGATGCTGTGCCGGTGGGACAAGATCAAAAACAACACTTAGAAATCACTCGCGATATCGCTGATAATTTTAATCGGCTTGCTGGTCGAGAAATTTTTAAATTACCCCAACCAATTATTGATGAAAAGATTGGTCGAATTGTCGGAACTGATGGCGAGAGAAAAATGAGTAAAAGTCTTAACAATATAATTGGTATTTTTGATGACTATGCTCTTATTGAAAAACAGATCAAAAAAACTTTTACCGACAAACAACGTTTACATATTAATGATCCAGGAAAAGTAGAAGATAATCCAATTTTTATTTACCATGATTTATGGAATGAAAATAAGGAAGAAGTGGCGGACTTAAAAAGTAGATATGAGCGGGGAGAAGTGGGTGATGTCGAAGTTAAGGAGAAACTTTTACTAGCTCATCAACAATATTTTGCAAAAATTCGCCAAAAAAGAGAATATTATGAACAAAACCCAGAGGAGGTAGAGAAAATTTTGGAAAAGGGTCGGGCTCAGGCTTCTTTATTGGCCAAAGAAAACCTGCATAAAATCAAAAAAGTTTTGGGCCTGCAAGTAGATTTTGTAAAAAATCCGCTTTTCTTTGAAAACGCTTACCTTCGCCCACCAATAGACTTTGAAACTTTTATGCGGGTAGAAATGCGGGTAGGAAAAGTTTTGGAAGCGAGTCTCCCAGCTTGGAGTGATAAACTGATTGAACAAAAAGTAGATTTTGGACCACTAGGAGTTAAAACTATTTTTTCTGCTTTGCGCCATTGCTTTGGAGTAGAAGATTTTATCGGTAAAAAATTTGTCTATGTGACTAATATCCCAGCTAGAAAAATGGGGCCCGCTGAGTCTCAAGGCATGATCGTAGCAGTCGATAAAGGTGACCAAGTACAAAGATGGGAGATTGAGGCGGATATTCCAGCCGGTCAAATAGTGGGTTAGTTTTTTTAATTAAAAATCAGTTGTTGTAATACGATTGTTGAGACTCATAATTTCAATCGCCTTTTGAACAGCCTCGTACTGTCTGGTGGGTTTATCTTCTTGATTAAGCAAACTAAAACGGGAGAAGGGACCAGGATCTCCCTTGAGAACAAAAGGGGTAACTGCTACCACCCTAGGGTCATTCCAAACTTTTTTAGCGGCATAATCATAATAACTAATTAAGCGGTTTCTAGTGCTATTGTTTTCTTCCCAACCAGTCTCAGTGATAAAAACTTTCAAGTCACGACCAGTTTTATTTTTTAACCATTCTAGTTCATAAACAAAACCAGAGATAGAATTTTGCCCTTTTCTTTGAGGAGCACTACTAAATCCAGGATTAGGATAAGAATGAGAATTCCAGAAATCAATTTTATTAAAAACCTCTGGTTCTCCTTCCATCATTTGATTGAGATAATTGAAAGCGTCCCTTGTTTGCTGACTGTTATTGGCGGCCAAGTCCATAGCTGCTGGTAAAATTAGATAGTCTCGGTTTTCGCTATGCGCCCAATCTGCCACAAAACTGAGAATACCAGCATATTCTCCTGGATTAATTTCATTACCCCATTCTTTAGCATGGTTCACTTCATTAAAAACAATAATTAATTTGTGTTGGCTGGGCCAGCTTAACTGATTGAGAAAGGTAAAATAACTAATAACTTCTGCTCGATTGGGCACGGCCCAAGCATTTTTTTCTGGATCAAAACGGGTGACCAGACGAACAATTGGTTTAACTTTGAACTCTTGGGCGTAATTAAAGGCTTTTTGCCATTCCTCTTTTTTGTCTAAATCATTAAGCGATAGAGTCATGGTGACATAGCTATACTGGTCCTGATTATAAGGGTTTTTTATTAAGCTAACAGCTCTCTCCATTTCTGCTGGATGTAGGATGTGAACTCCCAAGACCTGACCGGCTTTGAGGTTTCGAGGAGAAAACAAAGTGAACAAAAAAACAGTCACTGCTAATAAAAAATAAGGCATAAGAACTTAGAATTAATATTGTAACATAATTACCTTCGTCGTTTTTATAGTTAGAGGATAGATTTCAGGTGAAAGAAAATAGGTTATAATATCGACTGATCAAGAAATTATGAAAAAAGTAGCTTTGGGTTTATCTGGTGGAGTAGACAGTAGTGTCTCAGCTTTACTTTTACAAGCGGCTGGTTATGAAGTAATAGGGGTTTATTTGGAGTGTTATCGTGAAGCTGGTTGCGCAACAGAAAAGGAGAGAGATGAAGCTTTAGCTGTGGCTTTATCTTTGAATATTAAATTTGTCTCTCTTGATTTTCGTGCTCAATATAGACAGAAAGTGCTCGATTATTTTTATCAACAGTATCAACGGGGATTAACTCCGAATCCTGATGTTTTATGCAATGCGGAAATTAAATTTGGCTTGTTTTATGACTGGGCTTTGCAACAGGGATTTGATTTCTTGGCTACTGGTCACTATGCTCGTTTGAAAACAAAAATCAAAGGGAATAAAGAAAAAAAATATCTTTACACCGCCGTTGACAAAGACAAGGACCAAACTTATTTTTTAGCTTTAGTAGGAAAAGAGAAATGGGAAAAAGTTATATTCCCAGTGGGAGAACTAACTAAGACAGCAGTAAGAGAGCTGGCTAGGCAAAAAAATTTACCCACCGCCAATAAAAAAGACTCGACGGGGATTTGCTTTATCGGAGAGAAAGATATTAAGGACTTTTTGGGACTAAAGGTCCCAAAAAGACCAGGAATTATTAAGTATCAAGACAAAAAAATTGGCTGGCATCAGGGAGCTGCTTTTTATACTATTGGCCAAAGACATGGCTTAAACATTGAAGCTATAACTAATAATATGCCAGCACTTTTTGTGATCAAAAAAGAAATGAAGAATAATATTCTTCATGTGGGAGAAAAGAAAGATTGTTACCGACAAAAATTTTCAGTTCTGGTAACAGAAAAGCTAAAAAAGAGATTAAGAGACTTAAATAATAAAGAGCAAGAAAAAGTTTTCGTTCGAGTGAGACATTTAGGCGAATTATTACCAAGTAAAATTGGTCAATTAAATGAGCGGAGCAAGGAAGTGTTGGTGAAATTAACCAAACCAGCTTTTGCTTTGGCTGCAGGACAGTTTGCTGTTTTTTATCTTGAAGATGAAGAAAATCAAGGAAACTATTATTGCCTAGGAGGCGGGGAGATAGTTTAGCTTTTTGCGATTTTTTCTATTAAAAAAACAGGAGTTAAAGTTTCCTTTGGTCTAAAAGCTAAAGAAGAGAGGTGGTCCAAAGTTCGTCTCTCAATTTTTTTGCCGCTTCCCGCACATCTTGAAAATAGATTTCTTGCGTGGTCGCGGGAGAAGAAAAAATAATTCCGCGAGAGGAATTAGCAATCAAGCGACGATTATTTTTGCCAAACAAGCCTTTTAGATCGGAAGCTTTGCCTCCTTGAGCACCAATACCCGCCACCAAAAGAGGCATTTCTGGACCTAAAATCTCCCGAGTCCGACGCAATTGGGTCAGGTAAGTGATACCGGCCTCTGCCCAAAGATTGCCATTAAGATTCCACTCGTGGGCGACTTTTTGGGCCACCACTTCATAAACCGCACGCCCGTCGGCCAAAGTTAGGTCTTGGATTTCAGCAGCTGAGGGATTGGAATCATGGATATAAACTAGAGCCCCTTTGCTTTCGTCTTGAAAATAGTCTTTTAAAGTATCAAAACCGAACCAAGGAGTAACCATTACACAATCAAATTTGAGCCAGTCAAAAATTTCCTGCGCCACCATGACTACCGATTGACCCATCTCTGAGCGTTTGCAGTCGGCCAAAATCATAATTTCTGGGTGGCGTTTTTTTAGATAATCATTGGTCGCAGCTAGAGCGCGCAGACCCGCCTCCCCAAACCCAGCATAAAAACTAAGATTCATTTTATAAATGATAGCTAAATCAGCAGTGCTTTCGATAATATTTTGATTGAAATTTAAAATTGTCTTTTCAATATCACCAGCGAATGACTTTTTGAAAAAATCAGGAATATTCTGATAATTACTATCCAAACCCACACAAAGGTGAGAGTCTGTTGTTTCTAAACGGTTGATTAATTTGTCTATAAATTTGGTCATAAAATTTTTGCTTTCGATGTTACAATCTTTAGGTTATGTTTCGACCTGAGTTTGGGTTACCGCCAGAGATTGAGAAACAGGCAGTTACCACTGAAAACTATTCTAACACGAACGATAGCGAGCAAAAAGAGCAATTGGCTAGAATGCCTAGCTTTATTGAAAGTTTGAGTCAAGCTTTAGCTAAGACTGATCAACGTTATCGAGAACGCTTGCCACAAAATTATTTATCAGTTCAAGAAAAACTTATTAAAGCAGAAATTATTAAAGATAGGGAGCGACTGACTGTTTTTCATGGTGGTCCTTTGAAATGGGATCAAGAGCAAATTGATGATGCTTGGTTAATTCCCCTTGAATATGCTTTTTTAAATGAAAACAATGAGCTTATAGAATTAAACTTCCACCTCTTAGCTATCGGTTGTCAAAGAGGCGAAGAACTAGCAGGCGTGCCTACTATTATTAATTTAGCTACGGAAGATGAACTAAAACTTCAGAGTGCCAGTGATGAAAGAGGAGACTTTTTAATTGCCTGCAAACAAAGAGGCAGGCCACAAGTGATTCTTCGCCCTAGCATTAATGGCAGCTTGGCTTTCCCCAAAGTGAGTACTAGTTTGGATTTAAATACTCCAGCCATGACTCCCGAGTTAATTAGTGGAGCCATGGAATTGATTACCGACCATTTTCAATTAAAGAGGCCAGACTCAGACTATCTTGCTCGAGGAAAAGAATTTTTGGATAAGCAAAAATTTCATCAAGAAAGAGAAACAGAAGATTTCAAGTTTAGTCAAGAGAAAATTTTAGCCACGGAAGATGGTCCGGTTTTTGTAACAGAGGTGATTTGTCAAGAAAAAAACACCACCGCTTGGAAAAGCTATAAGCTTTATAGCTGTCAATCTTTGGCTGAAATAGAGAAGACTGAGCAAATAAATTTGCGCATTGACTCTGGTTGTGAAATTGGCATGAACTACCATGACGGTGGTTGCGATTGTCATCAACAACTTTTGAGTGCCTTGAAAGTGATGCGAACGAATGGTGGAGTGATCGTCCATTTAGCTCCGCAAGACGGGCGAGGCTATGGTCTTAACACCAAAATGCAAACAGAAGGCATGAAGTGGGGGATTGATGTTATCACTAAAAAACCAATTGAAAAAATGAAAACCACTGATGCTGCCAAACAATTATTGGGTGAAAATTATGACATCCGTTCTTATCGAACTGCGGCCATCATTTTGCAAGAACTAGGTTTTGAGAAATTCCGAGCTTGGACAGACAATCAAAAAAAACTTCAAGCTTTGCGTAAAATTTTAGGTGAGGACAATATCACACAAGTTTTTACCGATTCTATTAGTAAGGCCATCAAAGAAAAAGCAGACCCTCAAGGGATTGCACAAATGATTTTAAAATTGGTCGTTGATCACAAATATTCGGGCTTAAAAGATGAAGCGATCGATGCCTTTTTGCGCTATGCGCAGATTGATTTTCAAGCAGAAGAGAGCTCTTCTAAAAAATTGGACAAGATCATTGTTTTTTTAGGACAAAAATAAGCCTTTCACTCATTGAATATTTTCAGCAAATGTGCTAATATTTAGTTGATGCCAATTAGTCTAGAACAACTGCATCAATATTCTTCTGATGAAAAAAAGGCTACTAGCCCTGATTTTGTTATTGAATCAAGAAAAGAAACTCCAAAAGAGGTGAACGGTGAAACAAAAACTGATCGAGCAGTACGCAGTTTTTTTGAAGGAGACCAGCGGCAACCTGATGTTGAAATTCCTGAAGTGATAAATTCTCCTTCAGAGCTGACTAGTGAAGTCGCTACTACAGAAAAAGAAGCTAGTTCGCCAATGACAAGTGAGATCGAATACGTTCCTAGTCCAGAGGGAAAAACAAATTTGGCTCCGCCAGCAGAAACTGAGGCAGAAAAAGCTGAAGCGATTGCTCGTTTGCAAGAGGACGTGATTAATGGTAATTTTGATGGAAAAATCACTTCAGCTTCGCCGACGGCGAGGAACAATAATATCGAAGTGATGAAGGGTAAGGCAGAGATAGTAGAAGAACCAGTGACAGAAGTAACAGGCAAGTCAGAGGAAACAGAGACTATCGCTCCAGGTGCTGCTACTGAAACGACCACTGTCGAAAATCCAGAGCTTGTTGTCGACACAGTTGATAGTCAAAACGATGAGAAGTTCAGTGATCAAGAAGGAGAAGAGGAAACAGAAGGCGGAAGAGAGGAAACAGTGAAAAAGGCTGAAAAGTCAGAAGTAACAGACAGCTGGAAAGAAAGAGAAACCGATCTTGAGGGAAATGAGGTTTCCAATGTCTCTCTTAAGGAGGAAAGTTCTGAGGTGGAACGAGAATCACCAGAACCGCCCGCCAGTGAAGAATTAACTGATTTGTCAGAAATTCGTCGTCGTCGAGAGAGAATGGAAATTTTGCAACAATTAAAAGAAATTGATGAGAGTCTGATTAAAACAGAGCAAAAACTATCGAGAATGGTAGCCTAAAAATGCAATTTACCGATTACGACCAGCTAGCAAAAAAACAAAATTTGGAAGCAAAAATAAAGGACTTAAATAAAGCGCGTGCCCAAACCTTGCAACAATTACAAGCCTTGGGGGCCGATTTACCACTCGATGCTTTGGCGGGTGAGGGGAGAGTTGATCAAAAAACCTTAACAATAGAAAAAGACAAGCTAGCTACTTTTCAAAGTCAAGATAAGGATTATTTACTAGCTCAAGAAATGGAGTCTTTTTTACGTCAAGCTAAAGAAGGTAGTCGGTTGGTGATTCTTGAAAGAAAGCTACGCCAAAACCCAGAGCTTTTACAAGCAGCTGATTTAACAGACTTAAAGCAAGAGCAAACTCATTATCAACGGCAAGCTTTGGAGATTTTTGATTATTTGAGCAAGTATTTTGAACAGTTCGAAATGCAAGCTAAAAAAGAATTGCCTGATTCGGGAGTGAGATTTTTTGATTTGGTCGTGGCCAGTTTGCGCGCTCGTTTACCAGAATTATTGAAAGAATGTCGTGACCTTCAAAGTTTAGTCGGTCAAGAACAAAAAGAGTGGCAAAAATTATCTCGTCAGCAGCAACGCCTTTTACGTTATTTGCAAACGGAAATTGATGAAAAATTGGGAGGTAAAACAGCTGATGTGACAGCGGTCTCTCAGCAAAATCAGGAATATCAAATTCTTTTGCAAAAAGCCGACGGATTGCAAATTTTAATTAATTCTCAAATGAATGAAATTAATGACTTAATCAGCGAAGGCTTGCTTCTATTAGAAGAACATCAAGAGGTATTGACCTCTATTCTCGGTCAGAATAAAGTTACTCGGGGGGCTCTTTATCAACTCAAAAATGAACAAGCCTCTTTTGCCCTTGATAAATTGCAAGACAGAGTACAAAAAACCCTGGGGCAGTTCGACCAAAGGGTAGCGGAGTTTTTAGAATTGGAAATCGCCAAGCGCTACGAAGAGAAGCTTGATTCAGAGCAACAGGAAAACTTTTTTACTTTAATTGACGAAACACTTGAGTTTCATGACTATCTATATCAAATTTTTGTTAATACAGCTCAAATTTTGCAAGATAATATGGAAGACTTAATGGCTAAAAGAGCTAATTACGGTCGACTAGTTTTGGAATATCTTCTTTAGAAGTCAAATTAATGTTACTAATGGGCTGGTGTTTATTTTTTTTCTTTTTTACTAAGCCAGTATTGGCAGAGAGCCTTCCTCTTAATGATTCAAGAGTCAGCCAAATAGTAGAGGCGAAAGCGGGGGCAATAGTCAAATTGCATTTAGCCAATAAAGGTTGGTTTCTTTCTCTCTCTCCTTGGAAAACGATGCAAGAATTTAGTTGGGAGGAATGTCAGTCTTGGTCTAAAGCAAATGGGCGGCATTATAGTAATGCTTATGGCAATTCTGAAAATAACCCTTACTTGGAACCCTTCCTCTTGATTGATGAAAGAGATAGTAAATTTTACGAAGTACGTAAGTTTGCTGACGGCAATTGCTGGATGGCAGAAAATTTAACTTATGGCGGAGGTTTGGATGGAAAAAGTGATTATTGTTTTGGTCGTGACGAGCTTGAAGATTGGAGGCTAGCTACAGATGAGGCTAGTATTTTGCCAATCGAAACCAATGGTCTCAATCCGCCCGACGGTTCACGCAACACTTTTTTGGGAGAATGTTTGGATTATGGCAGAACCGCTTATTGTCAAGATGAGGGTCAGGACAAGTGTGGCTACTATTATAATTGGGCGGCAGCCCTACAAGATCCAAGAGCTTATAGCAATCACGACTGGCAGCCAACAGGTGAAGTTACTGGCCTTTGTCCCGAAGGGTGGATTATGCCTAGCAGCGAGCAGTTTTGTGATCTAGACATGGCTGTTTATCAAAAAATTGAATGTCGCCATTATGAATTAATGAATAATTTTTTTCAATCAAAGAATGAAGCAAACCCTTTGGGCAATTATGGTGGAGTGATGGCGGGTCTAGCTTTGAGTGATGAGGGTTATCTAGCTGGTCAAGGAGAATTTATTTACGCTTGGACTTCTACCCCAGCCGATAAAGATTATGCTTATATTTTGGATGTTAATCCTAAAGGTCACACTTATTTGATTGATGTGGCGATGCGCAAAGGCAATGGGATAGCGATCCGTTGTCTCAAAAGTAGGGAAGACTGAAGACTAGTTACAACCATTTTACCCCTTGACACTTGTTTTTTATTGTGTATAATTGCAATTCTTAAACATTAAATAAAAAATCGACAAGAGTAAGCGCACCAAGTGCGAGCTTGGAGCGTTTTTTTGTCGCTCAAATGAAAAATGTTTTTTCTTTAACAAGTGAAGATTTTATCTGAAATGAATATAGTAGTAGGAAGACCGCGAAGCGGATTCTTGCTATTTTAATTTATTTTAAGACAGCAGTGAATCCGTTAATTTTTTAAAAGTTGAGTAAAAAGTCAAGCTCAACGATCAATGAAATCAAGTTTTACTTTTTGTAAAAAAGTAAAAATAAAATTTTTTTTGAGAGTTTGATCCTAGCTCAGGATGAACGCTGGCGGTGCGCCTTAAGCATGCAAGTCGAGCGGCAGCGGGTCCTTCGGGATGCCGGCGAGCGGCAGACGGGTGAGTAATATATAGGAATCTACCTCGAAGTGGGGAATAATCCGGCGAAAGTCGGACTAATACCGCATGTCATGGCAACATAAAAGCAGTAATGCGCTTTGAGAGGAGCCTATACGCTATCAGTTTGTTGGTGAGGTAAAAGCTTACCAAGACTATGACGGCTAGCCGATGTGAGAGCATGATCGGCCACAAGGTTACTGAGACACGGAACCTACACCTACGGGTGGCAGCAACTGGGAATCTTGCGCAATGGACGAAAGTCTGACGCAGCGACACCGCGTGAGGGATGAAGGTCTTAGGACTGTAAACCTCTGTGGCGAGGGACGAAAAGGACGGTACCTCGCTAGAAAGCACCAGCAAACTACGTGCCAGAAGCTTCGGTAATACGTAGGGTGCAAGCGTTATCCGGATTTATTGGGCGTAAAGCGTCTGTAGGTTTTTTTGTTAGTCTTTTGTCCAAGCCCACAGCTCAACTGTGGAAAGGCAGGGGAAACTACAGGAATAGAATGTGTTTGAGGAGTTTGGAATTCTTGGTGGAGGGGTGAAATCCATAGATATCAAGAGGAACACCGTATGCGAAGGCAGAACTCTGGAACATGATTGACACTGAGAGACGACAGCTTGGGTAGCAAACAGGATTAGAGACCCTGGTAGTCCAAGCCGTAAACGATCCTTGCTAGCTGCCTCGCTACTTAAGTTTTTCAAAAGTTTGGAAGATTTAAGTAACGGGGTGGCGTAAGCTAACGCGTTAAGCAAGGCGCCTGGGGAGTACGGCCGCAAGGCTAAAACTAAAAGGAATTGACGGGGGAGCGCACAACCGGTGGAGCATGTGGTTTAATTCGATAC
>CAZOVA010000009.1:0-22400 GCA_964583625.1 uncultured Pseudomonadales bacterium | reverse complement strand
TTTTTATTGTTTTCATTATCATAACTAACCACGACGCTAGTGTTTTTCTCAAAAATAGACCAAAAGCAATTACCAACGAGCGTAACATTGTCGTCAAAATACAAAATCAAGTTTTCATTTTTCTTGAAAACAAAGTCCAACAATCGGTTGCCGTCGATTTTATTAGTGATGTATTTAAGCACAATGCGTTAAATTATAACATGAATTCGTGCCATAAATCTCAACTAACCGCCCACTCGGGCGACAGTTTTAGGCTAAAATTGTTAAAATCGCTCCAGCTTCTCGTGAAGCCCGATTTTTAGAATGATTTTTTATTTCTGAATGCGCCAATTAGTGGGAGCAAAAGGGTTTTTAGGTGCTTAGTTATAAGTTATAATACTGGTGTACTAAATATGTCTCCAGAAAAAAACCTCCCAGCGATTGATGATTTTTTAGCACAAAGACAAAAAGCAGAAATGCAATTAAGTCAAGTAGAGGGCTTAGTTTTCCCCGAATTAAGTCCTATTTTGGAGAACATTGTGGAGTTGACCAGGTCTTGGAATCCAGTAGAAATTTATACTGCTAGCAATCACAATCAAGAAAGAGAAAAATTTTTACAAACCTATAAAACGACAGGGACAGCTGACAACCCGAGATTTATTTATGAAACAGCCGACAGCCTAGATTTTAGCGAGGCTAAAGAACGGCTTCTAAAATTGAGAAGATCAGCTATGGATTTGGCCAAAACAGTAAATCAGGCTGGACAAGATCAAGAAACCAAATTGAAATACTTGGGATGTTTACTCGCAATTTTGAAAATAAATGATGATCTAGCAACTATTAATATGTTGGACGGAATCAAACAAAAGAATGATGCTCAAACAAAAAAAGCCCTGATTCAAAAATATGGCCCTCTCGACGATGTTTTAATTGCTCAAGCAGACAGTATTTATCAGCAGAGCTTAATTGGTGAGGAAGCGGGGGAGAGCCAAAGTTTTCCAACTATTCTAACTCCTCAGGAGCAACAATGGTTGTCCGAACCAAGATTTGATGCGGAGCAAATGGCGGCGGCTTTCCGTTGGGCTTTGCAAAAATATGGTTTCTTAGCAGAAAAGCCTGGTGATTTTGGTTTTATTGTGCAAGTTGACGACAAAACCACTAGCATTGATGTGCGTGACAAAAACCAGTTTAAACAGCCAATGATTTTAGTCCCTCAAAGCATTAATGAAAGAAAAAGAACGGGGAAAAACCTTTTAGCCCTCATTGGTCATGAGATTGAGTCGCATGTCCGACAATCAATGAACGGAGCGAAGCTCTTTGCTTTTGGTGGTGGAAGTTTGAAAATTGATGGTGAGGCTTTGTATGAAGGTTTGTCCAAGCAAGCTGATGCTCGTTTTGCTACCAATTATTTTGGCGAACAGTCACCAACTCCTGGTCCCTATTATATTAAAGCTATTGAATTAGCTCAGGCAGGAAAGAATTTCCGAGAAGTTTTTGAAAAAATCGTAGAATTAAGACAAGCGGCAGCCAAAACTGACAAGCTGACAGATTCAATCTTAAATAGTTCCTGGCTTACTACCTATCGAGTTTTTAGAGGGAGCACCGACCCAGAAAATAGTTCTGCTTACGCGATGCCCAAAGACAAAGGATATTTAGAGGGCTTTTTACTTAGTCAGCAATTAGAAGCATTAGGTTATGATCAATACAATCAACTAGCAATTACCACTGGTGCGGGCTTTAAAATGTTAGGCCTGTTTGATGTCAAAGAAGAAGACATTCCTTATCCTTATTTAGATCTTCAACGCGAATATTGGGAAACTGTTTTGAAGCCCCAATTTATGCAAGAAAAAAACACTTAATTTTGTACAAAACCTGAGAGTTTTTCTATTATGCTACAATTAACACGATGATCATCAAAGGCAAATACCAGCACTATAAAGGGAATTTTTATCAAGTACTGAGTTTGGCTTTTCATAGTGAAACTAATGAAGAATTAGTTATTTATCAAGAAATTAAAAAGTCTGGTCCAGGAAAAATTTGGGCCAGACCAAGAAAGATGTTTGAGGAGGAAGTTTTAGTGGCTGGGCAAAAGAAAAAGCGTTTTATCCTTGTCGAAAAAAATCAGTAAAAAATTAAATTCTTTCTTTAGTTACAAGATAAAAACTTTTTATAAAGAGAAACTCATATCAGCAAATTTTCTAGTAAAATAGCAATATGAGAAAAAAAATTATTATTTTCCCAATCATCATTATTCTATTCATTGCTTTTTTTATCTTTCGTTCCCTCAATTCAACATCAAAAGCTCCAGAGAACAACTTAGAACCAACAGTCCCTCCTCTTACATCTGAGACAGTCCCAACAGAAGAAGAAAGAGAGGCGATAACAGTCGTGGCTGAAGGCCTAGACACGCCTTGGGCGCTGGCTTTTTTGCCAGACGGAA
This sequence comes from uncultured Pseudomonadales bacterium, assembly GCA_964583625.1. GTDB lineage: Bacteria > Patescibacteriota > Microgenomatia > UBA1400 > PJMF01 > JAUNST01. The sequence continues at coordinate 19,981 of CAZOVA010000009.1, read as the reverse complement.
GCTTTCTTATCACAGAAAGACCAGGGAGGGTGAGATTGGTCACTAGTAATGGCCAGTTACAAGAAGAGCCAGTGGCTGTCTTAGAAAAAGTGAAAGAGATTGGCGAAGGTGGCCTTTTGGGCATAGCCTTACATCCAGATTTTGCTAATAATCACTTTGTTTATCTTTACTATACCTTCCAAGGCGAGGCAGGAGAAACTCTCAATCGAGTGGTGAGAATGACTCTGGAAAATATGAAACTGCAAGCTGAAGAGGTAATTGTGGACAATATACCTGGCGCCGCCAATCATAATGGTGGTCGCATTAAATTTGGCCCAGACAATTATCTTTATATCACCACTGGAGACGCTCAGGAAACCACTCAATCTCAAGAGGTTAATTCTTTGGGAGGAAAAATTTTGCGCATTACAGATGAAGGTCAGCCAGCAATGGGCAATCCTTTTAATAATTTGGTTTATTCTTATGGACATCGCAACTCTCAGGGTCTAGCTTGGGACAAACAGGGAAGATTATGGGCAACAGAACACGGTCGCTCTGGCGCCCTATCTGGCTTAGATGAAATTAATTTGGTAGAAAGTGGTAAAAATTATGGTTGGCCGATCATTCAAGGAGAAGAAACCCAAGCAGGGATGGAGAGACCAGCTTTCAACTCTGGACCAAGCAATACTTGGGCGCCAGCTGCCGCCACTTTTTTCAATAACTCTCTCTTTTTTACTGGTTTGCGAGGGCAGGCCCTTTATGAGCTAGTGATGAATGAAGGGGAGATGATCTTAAAAGAACACTTCAAGCAACAATTTGGCAGAATAAGGGAAATAGTTTTAGGCCCAGACAACTATCTTTATATTGGTACTAGCAATCAAGATGGCAGAGGCAATCCAGAAGCTTCAGATGATAGGATAATTAAAATTGATCCGACGAAACTTTAGTTTTTAGATTGGTAATTTTTTGAGCTGTGACAAAATCTTTATTTATTTTAAAAAGTTGCTATAATAAAAGGTAATATGGAAAAGAAAATTCGTGATAGGAAAGCAGTTCGCCTGATTGTAATTGCCCTTTTGATTGTGGTGGTGGTTTATCTGCTTTGGAGTGTTTGGTAAAAACTGAAAGGAAAATATGGATTTGCAAAAATTGAAGCCCAAAAAGCTTTCTTCTTTGGCTGGAGCTGATGACAAAACCAAAAAGACTGTTAAGGGCGTATTAATTGGTGTTTTGGTAGTTCTTTTGGGAGCTTTTGGTTTGGAAGCTAGTAGTAATGATTGGGATCTAGGTAAAATCCTTTCTGGAGAATCTTGGTCAGACGCAAAAGTGGAGCGAGATGCGGCTGGTGATATTTTGAGAGATTTGGAAGGCAATATTGTCACAAGTGGTGGTAAAAAAACCAATGAATACAATTGCGAAGACTTTTCTAACCAGGAGGGAGCTCAGAAATTTTTTACTGCGGCTGGTGGTGTGTCGGGTGATACCAATCGTCTAGACGGCGACAAAGATGGTCTAGCTTGTGAGCATTTGCCCTAATCTCAGGCCAAGCAATAATTCTAAAACTGCTAGTGTTGAGTAAAAACTTTTAAAGTGGGGCTTTGATTGGCGCTTTGGAGGATTATAATAGGCTCAAAGTTAGGTAATTGATCGGTTTTATAAATTTTTAGAAAGGTTTGCTAAAAAATATGAAAATTAAGCAAATTCAGGCTCAAGAAATTCTCGATTCTCGTGGTAATCCCACCGTTTATGTCACTCTCACTTTGGCAGATGGTTCTCAAGTTTGGTCTGGAGTTCCCTCAGGAGCTTCGACTGGTTCTTATGAAGCAGTCGAATTGAGAGACGAAGATCAAAACCGCTATGGCGGTAAAGGAGTACTTAAGGCAGTTGACAATGTTAATAAAATTATCGCTCCTGCTTTGGTCGACAAAGAAGTAACAGCTCAGAAGGAATTGGATCAAATTATGCTGGAGCTTGACGGAACAGAGAATAAAAGCAAATTGGGCGCCAATGCCATTCTCGCTGTTTCGATGGCAATCACCAAAGCTGCTGCTTTGAGCAAAAAAATACCTCTTTACCAGTATGTAGCTGAACTTTTTGGTAATCCTACCGATCATTACACTTTGCCTATTCCGATGATGAATGTTCTCAATGGTGGCAAACACGCTAGTAAGTCTTCTGACATGCAAGAATTTATGATCATGCCTTTGGGCATGCCTTCGATGGCTGAAGCAGTTCGTTGTGGGTCGGAGATTTTTCAAGTTTTAGGTAAATTATTAAAAAAGAGAGACATGGCGACGACCGTCGGTGATGAGGGAGGCTATGCCCCTTCTTTGGGAAATAATGAAGCTCCTTTGGAATTAATGGTGGAAGCAATCAAGGCAGCTGGTTATAAGCCAGGAGAAGAAGTGGGGATTGCTTTAGATCCAGCTTCAACTGAATTTTATTTAGCTGATGAAAAGGTTTACTTCTTAAAAACTGAAGATAAAAAATTGAGCAATAGTGAAATGATTGCCAAATATAGTGCTTGGCTGGAAAAATACCCCATTGTTTCAATTGAAGACGGTTTGGCCGAAGACGATTGGGATGGCTTTGTTGAAAAAACTGCCAAACTTGGTTCCCACCTACAAATTGTCGGTGATGACTTATTTGTCACCAATCCCGTGCGTTTACAAAAAGGAATTGAGTTAAAAGCAGCTAATTCAATTTTGATTAAATTAAATCAGATTGGGACGGTCAGTGAAACTATCGAAGCGATGCAATTGGCTAAGAAAAATGGTTATACCGCGGTAGTCTCTCATCGCTCAGGCGAGACAGAAGACACCTTTATTGCCGATTTTGTCGTTGGAGCTGGTTCTGGTCAAATCAAAACTGGTTCTTTGAGTCGGAGTGAGCGGATTGCCAAATACAATCGCTTGATGATTATCGAAAGAGAATTGGGAAGCAAGGCTAGTTATGCCAAATTCCCTTTTAAAAAGTAAAAAAATTTTAAGAAAATTTAAAATAAAGTTTGTTTTAAAAACTTTGTCGAAAGTTTTTAAATTCGAGCTTTGAGAAAGAATCTATGCCAAAGGCGCCAACCAAAACCACACAAAATAATAAAGTTTTATTAATTATTTTGGACGGTTGGGGGTTGGCGCCTCCCAGTGAAGGAAATGCTATTGAATTAGCTAAAACTCCTTTTTGGCAAAAGCTTTGGACCACCACTCGAACCAAAGCAATTTTACAAGCAGCAGGCGAAGCTGTTGGTTTACCAGAGGGACAAATGGGGACATCAGAAGTAAACCACTTAACTATGGGAGCGGGACGAGTCTTGTTTCAAGACTTAGTTAAAATTAATCGTTCGATCAAGGATCAATCATTTTTTAATAATCCCGCTTTTATTCAGGCTTTTGAGCATGTTAAAACTAATAATTCTACTTTGCATATACAAGGACTGATTTCTCCAGGTGGAGTTCACTCTCATGAAGACCATGTGTTTTCTTTGCTCAAAGCAGCCAAATTATACGGTATAGAAAGAGTTTTCATTCACGTCTTCACTGACGGACGTGACACTTTACCCAAGAGTGCGGTCAATTATATTAAAGATTTGCAAAACTATATTGACCAAGTGGGAGTTGGGAAAATTGCCTCTATTTCTGGACGTTATTATGCGATGGATAGAGACCACAATTGGGAAAGAACAGATAAAACTTTTGAAGTGCTAGAAGGAAAGAAAGAGGGTCATAAAGTTTATAAAACAGCCCTTGAAGCAGTCGAGGCAGCCTATCAACAAGGAGTCACTGACGAGTTCATCGAGCCCAGTTTAATTGAGATTAATGATCAAGGTGAAGTCGGGGCTATTTCCACTCATGATGCGGTCATTTTTGCCAATTTCCGCAATGACAGAACCAGACAATTGACGGAAAGAATTCTCACCGTTCAGGAAAAGCAAGATTTATCTTTTGTCACCATGACCAATTACAAGCCAGAGTATCGAGTATTAGTGGCCTTCCAACAAGAAGAGCTAACTAATACTTTGGGTGAAGTTCTTTCCAAGCATCACAAAAAACAATTACGAGTGACAGAAACAGAAAAATTTGCTCATCTGACTTTTTTCTTCAATGCTAAAAAGGAAGATGCTTTTGAGGGAGAGGACCGCTTTATGATTGACTCCTACTCTGATATCAAAACTCATGATGAAAAACCACAAATGCGCACTCCCGACATTGCTTTACGTCTTGAGCAAGAACTTAAGTTTGGTACTTATGATTTTATTAGCACCAATCTTTGCAATGCCGACATGGTGGGACACACTAGCAATATTGCTGCCACCATCAAAGGAATTGAAACAATTGACGCCGCGCTGGCTCAAGTAGTTCCTTTAGCTCAAAAAGAAGGCTATACGGTAATAATCACCGCTGATCACGGCAATGCCGAAATGATGATTGATCCAGAGACAGGAGAGCATTTGACAGCTCACACTCTTAATCCGGTGCCTTTTATTCTCCTGCCAGCGAAAAATACTCCCAAATTGGAGAAATTAACTCATGATGAGGGTTCTTTGGCAGACATTGCTCCTACCATTCTCAAAATCATGGGTTTATCAAAGCCCAAAGAAATGACTGGTAAGTCCTTTATTTGATTTTCTTGACTTTTGGTTTATAATCTTTCTCAACTAGAGAGTTTTTTATTAAGCAAAAAGAAAGAAAGCATGCTTACTCGAGCAGAACTGAAAGAAAAAGCCAAACAACAGCTTAAGAACCGTTGGGGCGACATTATTGCCGCGACCTTAATTTTTTCACTCCTCACAAACTTGCCCGCCAGTCTAGGAAATTTTAATCAAGAAAATGGCAGCCTTGGTCTTGTTTACTTTCTAGCTTTATTGGTGATCACCGGACCTTTAACTTATGGCTTAGTGAAATATTTTTTCAATTTAGTAAACAAGGGCAATTCCAAATTTACTTGGGAAACTTTTATTGTCGGATTCAAAGGAGATTTGTTTCTTAAAACAGTCAAACTTTATCTTCTTATGAGTTTAAAAATTTTCCTTTGGACATTACTTTTGATTATTCCTGGAATTGTCATGGCTTATGCCTATAGTATGGCTTTTTATATTTTCCATGACGAGCCAAATCTGAGCACCGATGAAATTTTGAAGAAATCAAAAGCGATGATGGAAGGGCATAAGTTTGAACTTTTTGTCTTGCAACTGAGCTTTTTAGGCTGGTCGCTCTTGGCTCTTCTTACTTGCGGTATCGGCTTTTTATGGCTGGCTCCTTATATGAATACCGTTTTTATCAACTATTATCAAGAGTTGAAAAAGAATTATGGTAGTAAGACTAAAGTAGTAGCCAAAAAATCTTAAGTTTTTAAGAACTAACTACAGCAAAAAACGCCCCCTGTTATTTTTAACAGGGGGTTTTTGGTCAAGATAAGAGACTTTAATTAAGGTATAATAAATTATCATGCAAACCTATAAACATCAGGAGATCGAAAAAAAATGGCAGAAAATATGGGTTGAAACCAAGCTTTACCAGACTCAAGAAAAAAATGAAAAACCTAAGTATTATGTTTTGGACATGTTTCCTTATCCGTCTGGAGCTGGTCTCCATGTGGGACATCCAAAAGGCTATATTGCCACTGATATTTTAGCTAGGCAAAAAATGATGCAAGGTTATAATGTCTTGCATCCGATGGGTTGGGACGCTTTTGGCTTGCCAGCAGAAAATTTTGCTCTGAAAAATAAAACTCACCCTAAAATTTCTACTCAAGAAAATATCCTTACTTTCAAGAAACAATTGCACTTGCTGGGTTTTACTTATGATTGGGAAAGGGAAATTAATACTACTGATCCAGATTTTTATCATTGGACTCAATGGATTTTTTTGCAGTTTTATCATAGCTATTATGATGAACGTTTACAAATGGCTCAGCCAATTACTCGTCTTTTGGAAAAAAAATTCGGTACTAATGATTACTATCAACTCAATGAGCAGCAAAGAGCGCAAATCGATGCCGAGCGTTTAGCTTTTGAAACTTTTGCGCCAATTAATTGGTGTCCTCACTGTGAAACGGGATTGGCCAATGAAGATCTAGAGGATGGCAAATGCGAGCGCTGCGGTAGTTCAGTCGAAAAAAAACCCTTACGGCAGTGGGTTTTGCGAATTACTAAATACGCCGACCGCCTTTTACAAGATCTAAAAAACCTTAATTGGGAAGAAGCAATTAAAACGATGCAACTGAACTGGATTGGACGGAGTGAAGGGGCTTTGGTAAAGTTTGCGGTCAAAAAAGTTACACCAACCAATCAGGAAAATGAAAAAGATTTTTCTTTCTCAGTTTTTACCACCAGAATTGACACTTTATTTGGCGTTAGCTATTTAGCTTTAGCTCCAGAATTATTTGAAGACTCAGCTTTTTTACAAAAGAATATTCTTAATAGGGAAGAGGTAGAAAATTATTTGAAAGCTTCCAAAGTGAAAACCGAACTGGAGCGGAGTGCTCTTGATAGAGAAAAGACCGCTGTCATCTTGGAGGGATTGGTAGCTATCAATCCTATTTCTCAGGAAGAAGTGCCCCTATTAGTCGCCGACTATGTCCTAGCCGATTATGGTACTGGAGCAGTTATGGGTGTGCCAGCTCATGACAGGAGAGATCAACAATTGGCTAAAAAATATCAATTACCTATCAAATCAGTAATCAGTTCTTCTGTTCAAGAATCAATGGATGAGGAGGAAGAAATTTTAACGACTGATGGTCTCTTGATCAACTCCTCGACTTATAGTGGCCAAACGAGCCTTGAAGCGAGAAAAAATATTCTTTCAGATCTGGAAAGCATGAATCTTGCGGAGAAAAAAACCCATTACAAATTGCGAGATTGGGTTTTTTCTCGGCAACGTTTTTGGGGAGAACCAATCCCGATTGTTCATTGCAAAAAATGCGGGAAAGTCCCTTTGCCAGAGGAAGAATTACCGCTTAATTTGCCAGAAGTAGAAAATTATCATCGGAGCCAGACTGGAGAATCACCGCTGATAAATATTCGTTCTTGGGTGGAAACCACTTGTCCACATTGCGGCGGTCCAGCAGAGAGAGAAACTAATACTATGCCGCAATGGGCTGGGTCTTGTTGGTATTATTTACGCTATATCGACCCGAGTAATAAAAAAACGCTTGTCGATCCTAAAAAAGAACAATTTATGATGCCGGTCGATCTTTATGTTGGTGGAGCGGAACATGCCACCAGACATTTAATTTATGCTCGTTTTTGGCACAAATTCCTTTACGATTTGGGCATAGTTTCTACCAAAGAGCCTTTTACCAGGCTACAGCATGTTGGTTTGATTCTCGCCAGCGATGGAAGAAAAATGAGTAAGCGTTGGGGGAATATAGTTAATCCAGATGAAATTGTAGCTGAATTTGGAGCTGATAGCCTGAGAGTTTATGAGATGTTTATGGGGCCCTTTGCCCAAGCTGCTGCTTGGAATACTCAAGGGGTAGCAGGAGTAAGACGCTTCTTGGAAAAAGTTTGGAAACTACAAGGAAAAGTGGTTAAGAAATTACCAGAGGCAACAAAACCCCAATATATTCACCTTTTACACCAAACAATTAAAAAAGTTACTAGTGACCTTGAAGAGTTAAAATTTAATACTGTAGTTTCTAGCCTAATGATTTTGACGAATGCTCTAGCGGAGGCACCAGAGGTTCGAGAAGAGGACTATCTGGTTCTTTTGCAACTTTTAGCTCCTTTAGCTCCACACCTCAGTGAAGAGTTATGGAAGAATATAGGACAAGAAAAAAGCATATTTTTATCTGGTTGGCCAATAGCTGATGAAGAATTATCCAAGGGTGAGATTTTAAACTTAGCGGTCCAAGTGAATGGTAAGCTCCGAGCAGTTTTATCTCTTGATAGAGCAGAAGAGCAAAATGAGGCTTTGATCTGGGAAAAGATTTTTCAACTTCAGCCAATCTCTTCATTTCTAACAGGTAAACAAATCTTGAAAAAAATCTATGTACCAGGCAAGATTGCTAATCTTGTTACTAAATAGTTAAATATTATCAGACTATATCTAAATATATCTTATCATATCAAAAGAGTGAGTGCTAAGAGGAGAGTATTGATTAATTTACTTGATAATTAGCTATTTTTTTGAAAAAAGCTAGAGTTTCTTCATTTAAAATTACTAATTATTTTACCCATAAGCTTAGTTATATTTTTTGATCTGGAGATGGAGTTTTTCTTAATTATAAAAAAGCCCCAAGGATTGCTCTTTGGGGCTTAGGGTTTGCTGTTTAATTTTCTTTCTGCCGGTGGACGTGGGCGGTCGGGACGCCATTGCTGACGAAGGCTTTTTCAAAAGCCAGCCTCGCCATTTGACAATAATGGCTGTCCTCGAGACACTCAATTCCCGAGGGGGAATTGAAGTCTTGATTGAATACCTCGTGGCTTTCAATCAAGTATCCCCCCTTACTGGTTCCCTTCAGAGAGTGCCGGAAAATCCGGCAACTGGTAGATTGCCCCTGAGAGTCAACCACCAGCACTGTCTCGTAGCAACCGCTTTTGAAGACAAAAGCGGCTGTATCAGTATCTTCTTCATCACCAAACCTCATGACATAGGGTTTGGCGATTTCGCGATTGTGGTTGAATATAATTACACTCAACCTATCGCCATTGCTGAGCTTTTTGAAATACTCGGCAATATGCAGTCGGGCGCTGATTTGGACGCCAGCTTCTTCCGCCATGGGGACTTGTTCCAAGCTGGTGCTTTTGGTCTTGATGACGATACTCCGAATGTCGGGCGACATTCGGATGCTCCGCGCCCAGGGGAGTTGGCCAGCTTCGGCCATGTCAGTCAGACGGTCGTAAAATCTTGCCGCCTTATTGTCGGTCGAGAAGGGTCCGTACTTGAGAGAAACGCGCATTTTTCTTTCCTCCATTATGAAAATATTTTCTGCCCACCCTATACAGCTAGGCAGAAATTTGGGATAGATAATTTTACCCAAATTTCTACCTAGCTGATTTAAACAGCAAATTTTTAAAGAGCGATAAATTAATCAACGCCTGAGTCAATTATTTATCGACAATAGTTATATATTATATACTTTTTTGCTTATTTGTCAAGTTTAGTACCAGATTAAATTATCCAATATTTATTAATATAAGGTTTACTTATATATAAAATAATGGTATAATAGGAGTTTCTCCCTCAAAGGAGAGTTCGCACTAAGACATTAGCGTTTTTTTAGCGAGCTAAGTTCTTTAAAATTGTTAAATTTTTTGGTGGCTAATTGTCAACTCAAACCAGGTTACAGGAGTTTGAGGATAATTAGCCACCAAAAAGGTGAGTATTAATCTAGAGGAGTGAGTCATCGTGTTAGGATCTCTCAGTAATGTCTATTTGTTTATCCCCGCAGGAGGAAAGGGGACCAGGCTTTTTCCTTTGAGTACGGAAGAATGTCCCAAGCAATTTTGCCCTCTCGACAATGAACAAACCTTTATCCAAGCGACCGTCAAACGCTTCCTTCATCTCGGTCTCAAACCAGTGAAAGTAGTAGTTGCTACCACCACTGCCACTCAAACGAGATTGGCAGTCGAGCAACTATCCCCTTTGGGAGTTCTGACCAATAATATTGTCCAAATCGACAACAAATACGGCTATGTCGGGGCAATGTTCAAAGGAGCGGAGCACATTCGCCAACTAGATCCTAAGGCCATCATTATCAATACACCAGCCGACCATTTCGTGAAGGAAGGAGAAGCTTTTGCTCAGGCAATCGAGGGAGCCGTTCTTTCAGCTCAACAGCACAAACCCGCAATCATTGGGGTAAAAGTCACTGATCCAATAATTGCTTCTGGTTTGGGTCACGCTGTTTATCTCGAGGATGACAAACAAACAGCCTATGAGATCGTCAGTTTTGTAGAAAAACCTGACCCCCAAACGGCGATTGCTATGTTACAAAAAGACAATAGTGCTGGTAATACTGGCATTAATGTTTGGAGCTTGGCTTCGATTTCTCAGACAGCCAAAAAACTGCCTTTTGAGGAAAGAGAGGTTGGGACCGACGAACTGATGAAAGCCTTGGTCAACTTACGTGTAGTTCCTGGTCGTTTTGTTTGGCAGGATTGCGGCACGCTACAAGCTTTGTGGGAAGTGAGCGACAAAACTCCCAATCATCATAATGCTTACCTTGGTGAGGGGAGAGTTTTACGCTCTGGTTGTCTCCATAGCTTGTTTGTAGTGCCCAAAGGTTTCACCCTCAGAGCGCTCAACTTGCGCCACTGCGCCACCGTCATCAATGTCATCGATCACAAGATCGTCGTGGCTTTGGTGGCGCTGGAAGAAAGTCAATCTGTCAAGCAATTGGCAGAACGTTTCCAGACAGAAGTACTGCTTCGTCCCTACAGCATTGATGCCACCAATAATACCCAAATCCCGACAGAGCTGGAAATTAATATCGGTTTTGTAGGGGTACATGGTTATGGCGTGAGCGCTTTCCAAGAGGAAAACGGAGAAGTCCAAGTGATCATCTCCAAAATGTCTGCCTGAGACCAAATTTAACAATTATCAATTAACCGTCATTCTTTATTTTAAAAGGTGGCGGTTTTTTTATAAAAAAATTAATTTTTTATCTCTATGCCCTCATGTTGTAAAAGCCACCGTTTTTTTTCAATTCCTCCATAGTAACCAACCAACTGGCCATTTCTACCCATCACTCGATGACAAGGAATAATAATTGAGATTGGATTGTGGCCAACAGCTCCACCCACTGCTTGTGCAGCCATTTTTTTTTGCTGAGTACCGGCAATTATTTTTTTGGCAATTTCTCCATAAGTGATGGTTTCGCCATAAGGGATTTCTCTGAGGATTTTCCAGACTTTTTGACGAAATTCTCCGCCAGCTGGAGCTAGAGCTAAATTATCCAATGAAGGTTTTTGGCCAGCAAAATATTGATCAAGCCAAGTTCTAATAGTCGAAAAAATTGGTAGATTATTTTGCACTTTGCTTTTCTCTGTCAAATTAGTTGACGGGTCTTGTCCAGCCAACCACAAAGCTACTAGCGCTTGATCATCCGCCACTAAGTTTAATTTACCGAGAGGAGAGGAGTAAGAAGTGGTATAAAGCATATTTTCAACTAATTGTAATGATATTAAAAAGATGATGCCCGACTAGGAGTCGAACCTAGATTGACAGAGTCAGAATCTGTAGTGCTGCCATTACACCATCGGGCAATTTCGCTTTTATTTCGGTTTTTTAGTAAAATATGGTACAATCTCTCCTATTATAGCAAAGATTTGCTTATTTCGTGTTTTGAGGCTGGCACGAATAAAGGAGAGAAAGCCATGAAGCACGAAATTTTATTGGTCGAAGACGATCGGTCTTTGGCAAAAAATCTGCAACAAACTTTTGAAACCCACTTTCCCTGCAATTGCACTATTGCGTGGAATCTTCAAGTCGCTGATTGTCTGTTAGCTGACAAAGATTATGATTTATTGATTCTTGATCGGGCTTTGCCCGATGGTGACAGTTTAGATTTTTTGCCAGCCTGGATCAAAGCCAATTTTGCAATGAGGGTCTTGATTTTAAGTTGCATTAGTGATGCTCAACAAAGAGAATTGGGTTTGCGTTCTGGCGCGAGCGATTATTTAGCTAAACCTTTTACCAGAGGTGAATTGCTAGAAAGAACTCGAAAATTATTATCTGTTCGTAAAACCAATCACTTTTGCCAACAATTTTCTTTGAAAAATCAGCAAGAGGAAATGATTTTTTTACCGAGTGAGAGAAAACTTTCTCATAAAAACAAAACTATTAATTTAACCAAGGCTGACAGCGAGTTATTGGAATACTTTTGTATTCACCGAAATTTTTTAATAACGAGAGAAGAGATTGAACGTTGCTTGTGGCAAGGAAATAGAGAAGAACTTAATCAGTCAGCCATCAACGCTCAAATCTATCGTTTACGCAAAAAGATGGGTCAATTTGGTCATTTATTACAAACTTTTTACAATTTTGGTTATCAACTAACTACGATTAAATAAAGTTATCACTACGATAAAAGAAACTAGAATAAATTGTGGCAATAGCCCCCAAAAGACATTGGTGGTAGAGCGATGAAATTTATCATGCCAGCTATAAAAAGGCTGCAAAAGTTTTAAGTGCCAAGTTTGGCGAAAAATAGTTTGCGGGATTTCTAATAAGTCTGGCAGAACACCAAAAAAAGCTCCTAACCAGATTTGCCAGCTAAAATTTGTTGGCGATTGTTTCCAGAGGACAGCCACTAAAATTAAGGCGAGCAGTAAATCCGCTGAGGCAAGAAAAAAAGTTGTTGTGAGTTTTCTTTTGCCATTTTTAATGCCGACGCCAGCATCAAAGTGGTAGATATGATCTAAAAAATAATGAGAAAGAAGCGCCAGAGGAACAAAAAGATAAGGCTCAGGCAGATTATGAGCAATAAAAGCTCCAGTGAGAGCATGAGAAATCGATAGCATAAGTTATTATAACACGCTGGCAGTTTTTTTCTCAAAATTCTTTTTAGACTGGAGTCCTATAAGTTAAAAATTGTGCAATGATTATAAAAAAGCTTGATTTTTCATTCAATAATTATTGAACCTAAATTAATGACCTATAATTGTATAAAAGGTATTGACAAAGTATCCGATAAGTGTTATATTTAATACAGTTCTTTAAAACAAACAAATACAAAAAGTAAATTAAGAAACCAACTAATTCTCGTTTACTCAAGAGCTCGTGTCATTGATTTGATAAAATGTCAGGTCACAACGACTCGAGAGTAAACCAGGATTAGTCGGAAAAAAATTACTAATATTGATTAAAGGTCAATTTAACTACTTAACGATTATTGTCTTAGCCTTTAGTTTGATCAAGTATCGACTACTATAGAAATAATGGTTAAATTAAAAAGACCGATAATATTAAAGAATTAGTTCTCTGGCGGTAAGCAATTACGGACAGCGCCAGAGAACGAACTATTATTAATTTACTCATCTTAAAAAAAAGATGAAAGAAAGGAGTAAAGCGGATGTCAAACGATTTTCGCTTTAAAGTAGGAGAGCAAGTGCTTTATCCTCAATTAGTCTGTGATGGAGAAGGCAAACATGCTATCGAGAACCGACCCTGGAAAATTAAAACTATTTTTCCAGTTAGTCGCCTAGCCATTTTACTAGAAATGAGCAGTTCTCATCCTAATCAGGTTCAAGTAAGCCTGGAAAAGCTTTTAGCCTTTAATGGTTAAAGATTACTTAAAAATTAACAAGTAGTATCTAGAAAGAAAATTATGAGTGAAAGAATGCCCCTTGATCCTAAAGAACTTGGTTTGGAAAATAAGCCTCAAGTTCAAGATCAAGTTGCTGCCTCAGAGTCCGTAATGAGTCAGCCAGAAGCTGGAAAAGGAAGCAGATTGCAGGAAATTAATCAGGCAATCAGAAGTGTCCTTAATCCAGAAAACATTGCTTCTACCAATTAAAATTTTTAAAATTAAGATTTTTAAATAAAGACATAAAAGACCGTTTCTCTCAAGAAGCGGTTTTTTATAATAAAAAAGTTAAAGCTGTCTCTAAGTCTGCTGGTAGGGGAACGGAAAAAGTTAAATTTTGTTCGGGGTGGGTGGGGTTGGGGAAGGTCAACTCAGAAGCGTGAAGGAATTGTCTGGGACACCAGATTTGATCCAGTTGCCATTTTTTATTTGAGAGATAAGCTTGATCGCCGACCAATGGATGATGCAGATGAGTGAAGTGGGCGCGGATCTGATGTGTACGCCCAGTTTGGGGCCGGACTTTTACTAAAGAAAAACCTTGATAAATTTTTTCAATTTGTTTTTTAGATGGCAAAACGCCATCCTTTTTTTGCTCTAGCAAGGCTTGATAGGAAAATGTCGACCAAGCTTGCTCCACTTGATACAAAGTAATAGCTTCTCTCCCGCCAGCACTAACAGCCATTAATTGACGATTTTTGAGTTTACGCGCCAAAGGAAGACTGACCCGACCGTTTTTTTCTTGTCCGAACAAACCATGAGTCAAACAAAGATAAGTTTTCTCTACTTGTCTTTGAGCAAAAGCAGCTAGTAAAAAAATGAGCGTTCGCGGAGTTTTTGCCCAGAGTAAAACGCCAGAAGTATTTTTATCCAGACGGTGCACCATACCTTTTCTTTGTTGCCAAATTTCTTCTATTGAGCCGTATTGTGGTTGAAAATTTTCAGGGAGGGGAACATTTTCCTTTTCGGGTAATTTTAATTTTGCTAAATATTCACCTAAAAGAGTTTGGAGACTTTCTTGTTGATGGCTGGTGGCTTCATTGACAATTAATCCAGCGGGTTTATTGATGAGCAATAATTGCTCATCTTCATAAAAAATTAGTGATTTAAGATTTCTTTTTTCGTCCATAAAAAGATGAGCGGCGATAGAGCATGATTAGACCAGTCAAAAAAGTTAAGAGATAAACAAGCCAATCAAGAGAAAAATTTTGATAAAAGATTTGAGCCGGTTGTAGTGATAGTTTGAGCAAAGAAAAAAGGCTAGCAATAATAGTGAAGCTAAAAAATAAGAATCCAGGCTGAGCGCTATTGCGATTGCCACGATACCAATTATAAGTGCGATAATTTTTTTCTAAATAATTGAGATAAAAATAAAGTCCTAAATAAAAAATAGCCGTGTAGAGGGAAACGGGGTGAGTTTTAATTTGCAAATTTTTCATTTGCCAACCACCAAGAGGGCTTTGAGTTATAAAACCATTGTTCTCTCCGACGACAAACAAGCCAAGGTGATAAAAAATTAAACCGAAGCAGACTGCTTGAACGAAGAAGTCAAGAATTTCTAAATTAGCAATCTTTCTTCTAGTTAAAAAAAACTTTAAACTCAAACTACTACCAATGACGAAAGCTAGGGGATTAAAGCCTGGTACATTTATAAAATTGAACCAGGAAGCAAAATTGTTTCCAAATTGCGGCCAGTGAAGCAGCACAAAAAAGAGACGGGCAAAAATAAAACCTCCAAGAATAGCAGCCAAAAATAAATCAAAAATTTCAAATTCATTGTAATTGGCGCTTTGATGGAGACGCCACCAGAAAATGAAACCAGCAATTAAAAAAGCCAAGACTAAAAAAATATAAAAAAAATTAATTTGGACTGACGAAATAACTCTCCACCATTGTTCAAACATAAAATTGACTTAAATTCTAGATCATCACTTTATTTATCCATTATAACATGCTAGAAGCCGAGAAAGATTTTATAAAAAAAGTTGAGGACGGGAGTCATGATCACCGTGACTGGAGCTTGACCGAAAATGGGTAAAATTAAAAAGAAAGCCAAAAAAATACCAAAGTTTTGATTAAAACGATCATAAGCGAGGCGCACTTTTTTTGTAAGAAAAACTCTCAAAATATGATGTCCGTCCAAAGGAAAGAAGGGTAATAAATTGAAGACCGCCAAACTCAAATTGATATTGAAAAAAATGAATAATAATTCTAGGACGGCAGGGGAAAGGGTAGCGGGAAACAAACGGAGAAAGAGACCAAAAATGACCGTTAATAAAAAATTGCTTAGTGGTCCAGCGGCCGCAATTAAAGCGCCATCCTTGACGGGATCTTTGAGATTATAAGGGTCAAAGGCGACTGGTTTGCCCCAGCCAAAACCAGTGAAGATGATCAACAAAGTCCCCAAAGGATCCAGGTGATTTTTAGGATTAAGGCTAACTCTTCCAGAAAGACGAGGATTGGGATCTCCTAAAAAATCAGCCGTGAGGGCGTGAAAAAATTCGTGAATCACCAAAGCAAGCAAAACAGAAGCAATCAAGACGATAAAGTAAAGTGGCTCTTGGAGAAAAAGTTGCAGTCTCTGACCGCCCAGTAAGATTTGAGCTAAAACGATGATAATGATAAAAGTCAACAGAGGCTGCCGCTTGAACATGGTAAAAATTATAGCATAGATATATGATATAATACTTTCCTCTTGAAGAAAAAGAAAGTTAGAATTTATGACAAGTTTTTCAGTAAAATATCCTAGTGTAGCTAGTAAAGGCAATAAAGTTTCTCATGCCAAAAATCGCCGCAAGCGAGCCTTTAAATACAATTTGCAAACCGCGACCGTAGTAGACAAGTCAGGCAAGAAAGTGAAAATGAAAGTTCCTGCCAAAATGATTCGGACGATGAAGAAGCACGGTTTAGTCAAAAGCCACGCCAAAAAAAAGTAACTTTCGCCTCAAAAGATCCTCTCATTAGTATTGCAAATTTGTCTAGACATTATCTAGACATTGTCCAGACAAAGACGGACAAATTGCTTCAATTTTAATTGAAATTAACTTTTTAGCTCAAAAATTATGGTCGACGAGGTTTTTCTCCCTCTTTTTGTATTAAGTCTAGGACTAATTGACCATTATTATCTAAGTGACAGGCTAAAATTTTAACTCGTTTTTTTTGACTATCAAGAGTCCAAATCCCAGGCCAAGGATGATAGGCTCGCCACTGGCGATAAGTTTTTAAAGGGTCTTGGTCCAAGTTGGCAATAAAGCCATCCGCTCGTGCCAGTTTGAGAGCAAAAGTGGGTGACCCTTTTTGCGGTTGGGGCTTAATTTTCCCGTGGGCAAAATCAGTAAGAATTGCTGGTAAGTTTTCCTCAGCTAGTTTAAAGGCGAAATCATAATATTCATCTTTGGTCCAATTTTCGCCGACAGCAAAAGGAATTTGAGCGAGCAGATCGCCAGCATCCATTTTTTGGGCTAGAGTAATGAAAGACACAGCTGATTCTTTTTCTCCGTGAAGAATAATGGCTTGTCCAGGTGACGAGCCCCGCCATCGAGGTAGAGCTGAGGGATGAACATTGAGGGCCAATAATCGAGGATGAGCAGCCAATTTTTCTGGAATATAATAACCAAAATCTACCACTAGTAAAAAATCGCATTGAGGTAAATTGGCAATTAGTTGACTGGTAATTTTCTTTTCGACCCAAAAAATTGGCAGATTTTGTTTTCGAGCCCAGATTTCTACTGGCGTTTTGACCAGCTCCTTTTTTCGGCCGACTATTCTAGCGGGTGGGGTCAAAACGCCCAAACAGATGAAGTCTGCTTGAATCAGACTTTGAGCTAAGCGCAAACCATAATTAGTTGTAGAAGCTAGTAAAAAACTTTTTGTCATCTAAAAGATTTTACCAAAAATTTTTTCAAAATCGGACCAACTCAAATCTTCTAATTGACCATTATTTTCTCTAAAAAGAGGTTGTTTTTGGTCAAAGGCATGATCAATAAAAAGAATACCATTGAGATGGTCAATCTCATGTTGCAAGACGCGCGCAGGAAAATCTTTGAGCAGAGCTTTTTTCTGCACCAATTGACCGTCAAGTAATTGTTGATAAACTAATTCAATCCAAGTGTGACGGAGAATTGGAGCATAGACTTTGGGAACGGACAAGCAGCCTTCTAAGTCATCTTTTTTCTCCCTGAAAGCTTTAGTCGTTTTTTCTTGGCTCGCTCGGACAATTTGAGGATTGAGGTAGTAATCATTTTGCCAACTTTGACCATCAGCTGAGGGGAATTTGGTGGCTAAAATTTGATAATCGATGCCGATCTGATTGGCAGCTAAACCCACCCCAATATCTGATTTAGCCAAAGTTTGCACTACTTGATCAATATGTCTTGACAAGTGGCGCTCTTGACCAGTCACTGTTTGACTTTTTTTTCTTAAAATTTCATTCGGAATACTAAGAATTTTCATCGGGGAGCAATTATACCAGAAAAAGTGGCTAGATTGGTCAGTTCTTGGCTGGCGGTCAAGTTTTCTTTTTCCCAATTATCTACCAACCACTGATAGTGTTGAGTGGCAAGTTGGTAGTTGCCAGCCTCTTTTTCTGCTTTGGCTAGCTCTAGTCTCGCTTCGGTATATTGCGGTCTCAGTTCGAGAGCTTTTTGCAACCACCAGCGGTAGTCAGCTTGATGGCCCAGTCTTTTTTGAAAAATAGCATAATAATAGGCCAGTTTTGGATCGGTGGGGGCGAGCGAGAGAGCTGTGTCGAGAGAAGTTTGCACTAGTGATAAGGCTTGAGGGTCAAGTTGAGCCAAAATCATCAAGGTGCGAAATCTAGTTTTGTATAAATTTAATTGCACGCTATTTGCTTGCAGAGCTAGATTACTTAAACGCAAACTTTCATTGGCGAGCAAATTGATATAAGGACTTTGCGGGTCTTGCTCCGCCAAAGCCAAAGCATATTGAGCATAGAAGTCTGCCGTGTCAGCCAAATAAAGTGGCTCTTTGACTTGAGAAAGATTAATGGCCTGCTGGCAATTCTGGAGAGCCAAATTAACATCGCTTTTAGTGGCCAAAGTTTTACAAAGAGAATAATAGTAATCAGCCGACCAATAAGTCCAAACTTTGGTGAGAAGAAACAATATTAATAAAATTGTTAGACCAAAACCAGTTTTTTGTTGCCAAGTAAAATTTTTATTTTCTTCTATCTTTTGAGCTTCAATAGCTGAAGTTTTTTGAGATAAAACTTCATTGGCTAAGGCAAAAAATAAAAAAAGCAAAACCTGACTAGTAACGGTGGAAAAACCAAAAAAATTAGTGACGCTAATGGCCAGTAAACCACTGCTCAAACCAATAAGTAAGGCTGAATCTTTTTTTGTCCAAAAATAAAACCAAACTTTGTAAGCAAAAACAATAAATAAGCTCAAATAGGTAAAAAGACCAAAAGTTCCAGAGTTAGCGGCAAAATTGAGCAATTCATTATGAGCTTTATTATAGAGAAAATCCCACTCGCTAGTCCAATTGTGATCAGTGGGGCGAAAATTATAATAGCTATAAGCAAAAGTCTCCACGCCAGTACCAAATAAGGGATAAGCTCGCCAAATAGCCAAGGCTCCCTGCCAGACAATTTTGCGAATATCAGCAGAATCGGTAATTTTTAGATCTAAGTGTTGGAGGTGAGCGGGAATTTGTTCGGAGAGTGGTTGTAAACTTTGAGCGCTGGCTTTTGCCATGAAATCTTTGAAAGAAGGAGTATATTGTGTTCCCCAAATTAGAGCTGGGATAAAAAATCCTAAAAGGACTAAGGCCAAGGCTTGCCACTGTTTTTTACTAAATGTTTTTGTTCGCCACCAAGAGAAAAAAAACAGAATGAGAGTCAGGCTGAGGCTAGCAAAAAAAGCCAGAGTCCCTGAGCGAGACTTGGTAAAAATTAAAGCTAAGAAATTTAAGTAAACGCTAGCAGTTACGACAGTAGTCATCAAGGGAGAAGAGAGCAGAGAGAGACTTTTTTTTCTGTTGTGGGTAAAAGTTTGCATCAGCAGAGGTGTGCCCAAACCAATCAAAGCCACATTATAAGTTGCCAGCCAATTTGGTTGACCAAAAGTGGCAAACACTCTAGTTTGGACGTCTTGAACCCAACAAGAAACATCAAAGCGACCTTTGATAATCAGACAACTAAAAGAATGGCCAAAATGCTCAAAGATGGCATAAAGACTAATAAAAATACCAGAGAAAAAAGTGGCAAAAATAAAATTATGTTTTTGAGAGCGGTTCAAATTATTAATAAAAGCATAGTAGAGCAAAATATAGGCAAGGGTAGAGAAGAGACCGCCATTGAGACGAGTGTAGTAACCAAGCCATGATGTCCGTGGATGAAGAGAAAAAATAGTGCTAATGAGTTGAGAGAGGAGAAAAAGTCCCAATGGCCAATCAAGAAAAGTTTTGCGCCAAAGGATTTGCTTTTGTTTAATCATTCTCATTACCCAAAGTCCGACTATTAAAATGGTGAAAGCATAAGTAAAAAGCATTTTGTTAAATTCGAAAAGTTCATCATTGAGCCAGCAAAAGACAAAAGGTAAGAACATTATTAATAAAGAGAAAAGCCAAGCAATCGCTGTCTGACAAAAATGATCAAGATTTTGGGTAATTTTTTTAAACATAAAGATTTGCTTATTATAGCAGGATTCGTTTGCAGAAAAGGGGAATTTGTCACCAGATATTTTTTATGATATACTGGCAAAGTAAATAAAGATTAAATTGAATTAAAAGATTTATG
>CAZOVA010000008.1:0-23467 GCA_964583625.1 uncultured Pseudomonadales bacterium | reverse complement strand
CAACTGGAACACCAGTAAAGTCACCAATATGTCTGGGATTTTTTATTATGCCAGCACTTTCAATCAAAACATTAATAACTGGAACACCAGTCAAGTCACCAATATGTCATGGATGTTTAATGGCGCCAGCGCCTTCAATCAACCCCTGGACAACTGGAACACCAGTAAAGTCACCAATATGTCTGGGATTTTTTCTAATGCCAGCACTTTCAATCAAAACATCAATAATTGGGACACTAGCAAAGTTACTACTATGGAACGAATGTTTTATGTCGCCAGAACCTTCAACCAACCCCTGAACAACTGGAACACCAGTCAAGTCACCAATATGTCAGGGATGTTTAATGGCGCCAGCGCTTTCAATCAAGATCTTTCTACTTGGGATATTAGTAAAGTCACCAATATGTCGTCGATGTTTAGTTACGGCTCTTTCTCTCCGACCAATTATGACAAAATCTTAAACTCTTGGAGCCAACAAGCAGTTCAACCGGGAGTAAGACTTGATGCCAGTGACAGATATTACTGTGTAGCCAAACCCGCTCGTGACAGATTAACTTCTGCTCCCAATAATTGGGTTATTACCGATGCTGGTCAAAGTAATACTCAAGAGTGTCTAGATTATTTGGAGAGTTTAAAACCAAAAGCCGAGCTTAGTTCTCAGGTTCCCGATCCTCAACTCCCCTTTAATATCAAAGAGTTAAGTCCCAAAGACCAAGAAACCAGTATTAGTGGTCAATTAATAGCCAATAAAGAAACTAAAACTTATAATTTAAGTTTAGAACTGAAAGATGGTAATACTTTAATTAAAACCTATACTTTAAATAACTTTCAAGTACCTGCTAATAATACTAAAACCTTTAACTTTACCATTCCCACCATTGATTTTAATCCTTCAGTCTCCAACTTTACCTTTCAAGGTCCACATGTTCTTAAAATTACCGATACTAGTAATAATCTAACCACTACCCTTAACTGGAATCTTACCTTTTCTTTTCCTGCCTATAATATCTTGCATCAAATCAATGGTGGGAATTATATTAGGGTGTATAAGTAGTTTTTTCTGAAAAAACGCTTGAGATTAAAGATTTAGGCCGCTTTTTGGCTACTATCATCTTCACCAGTACTAGCGCCGTAACGCAAGACTTTTCCCGCCTCACTCAATCCTGTGGCGCCATTATTTCGAGCAATTTTTTGTTGTTGGTGAAGAGCAGCCTTGAGTTTTTTGCGCAAAGTTTCGCCGTAAAAAGAACCTTTGTGGGCATTAGCTTCTCCCTGTAACTGAGCAATATCAATTTGAGTTTGGCCAGAAAAAGTTGCCTTGAGCGCTTCTGTGGCACCAGGTTTATGAGCTAGTTCCTGAAAATGGGCAATTTTAGCTCGCCAATAAGCTTTTTCTTGTTCTTCTTTTTCTTTTTGAGCTTGATGAATTTCGGTTTCTAGACGAGTTTTTTGCGCCAGGTCCACTCGCTCTGCGGCTGGGGTTAAATCTTGTTGTAGTTCGGGAGAAGAATTTTCTGATACTAGACCACCCTGATCAAGTTGATCAGTTAAAAATTCTTTAGGTAAATTACTATCAGACATATACTGATTATATCATAAAAGATCAATTTTGTCAAGGCTCACTTGAGGAAAAAAAGACCTATAATTTATTAAAGCTTAAGCAACCAATCGGCTAGTTTCTTTCTTTTGGCAAGTAATTCAAGATAATTTTTTACACTAGGTTCTTCTAGTTGGCGTTTCTGTTCGGCCTCATCGGTGACATTGGGCATCAGTTCTTTAACTTTAGCCAGTAATTCGGCTTGATCAACAGTGATCTTTTCTGCTTCTAGCAAAGCGTCCAAAATAAACTCAATTTGCAAGTTTTGCAAAGCATTATAAGACAGTTGTTGACTTAAAGACTCAAAACTTTGGCCAGTTTGACGCAAATAATCTTCCATTTTAAGATTACTTTTTTTGAATTGTTCCGCCATTTGCTCAAATTCTTTTTGAGCACTTCTTTTGACCATAATTGGGGAAATTTTCGGTTTAACTTGTCCGAGTAAAGCAAAAAGAGCCTTATCTGTTGCTTGAGCCTGCATTTGTTCGGCGGTCAAAGCTTGGAAAGGTTTTTTTTCCTGGTCAGCCAGTTTTTTCGCTTCAGTTTGGTCAAGAGTGATTTTCTCCAAAGCCGATTTTTTTTCTTGTTTTAAAACTTTTTTATAATCTGGTAATTTGATAACTGGTTTTTGTGGTAGATAGGCAGTCAAAACCCAAGCCTCTTTTGGTTTAATACTTTTAATTACCAATTCTGGTTCGATAAAACTTTCCAATTTTTCTTTCGCTAAAGCCTCTTTATAAGCTGGGGGCGCTACTTCGCGCAAAACTTCTTGAGCTAAATACTGGCGGTCAACCATTTCTTCAGCCACATGAGCTGGCACTTTTCCCGGGCGAAAACCGTCATGTTTTAGATTTTTAGCAACCGCTTGCAAAACTTTTTGATAGACTGGCTCTACTTTTTCCCAGCTAATTGTTAGGTCAAAGTGAGGGTCTAGTGAAAAATTTTCCTGCAATAGCTCATCAAAAGTGGGCACTTTTTTATTTTGCTCAGCTACTTTTTTCTTTGGAGAGTCTTGTTTAATGGTTTTTTTCATAGAAAGCGCATTATACAATATTTATTTCTAAAGATAAAAGGTAAAGAAACAAAGATTAATTTTAGTTAAGGTATAATTATCATCGATTACCAAAAGCGTGAGATAATAAAAAAATAATTATTTATGAAATTTATTAAAATTGATTGGTCTAATTATCAAATCGCTATCAAATTGCAAAGAGAAATTTTTCCGCGAGAGAACGGCAGTCTAAATATTTTAGCTAGTTTGGATTTTGATCTCTTTGAAAAATTTACTGGTCAAAAATATCCTGATGAAAAATTGAGTTATTGGTTGGCGCAAAACGACGAAAAAGAAATAGTCGGTTTGACAGGACTATATGTTCGGACTAAGGAAGAAAAAGAGGCCTGGCTGGGCTGGTTTGGAGTGAAGCAAGAATTTCGAGGGCAAGGCTATGGTCAAGAAATTTTAACTTGGACTATCAGGCAAGCCCGAAAACAAAAGTTTAATACTCTTAGGCTCTACACCGATGCGGTCGATAACTATTCGGCTACTCTTCTCTATCAAAAACTAGGTTTTAGGGGTGAAAAGTATGAAATTGAAAATTTACCTTATGACGCTTGGATCTATTCTCTTAGCTTGACGGCGGATAAAGTTTCATTGTGGGGCAATAAAAATCTTAAGCTTATCAATCAAGAAAACTGGCAAAATTTAGAGCCAAAGGAGATAGATAAAATTATTTCTGCTTACAATGATTATAAGCGGAATCAGGAAAAATTATAAAAGATTGCTTTTTACGATAGCCGATGTTATGATCGAAAAAATTAATCTGAAAGATAAGAAAATATGACAAAGATCTTAGTCACTGGTGCTTTTGGTTTAGTGGGTAGTGAATTGGTACCAGCTTTGCAAAAAAAATACGGCATAAAAAATGTTATTGCTTTAGCTCGAAAAACAAGCGATGCTAGTTTTCAAGGAATTTTGGAAAAAGGTGATGTAACCAATAAAACTGATTTAGAAAATTTGATTAAAAAACATCAAATCAATGAGGTCTATCATTTGGCAGGGTTACTGTCTGCTGGCGGTGAGAAAGATCCTCAGGCTGCTTGGCAAATCAATTTAAATGGCTTGCGTTATGTTTTAGATCTGGCTCGAGAACACAAACTCAAAGTTTTTTGGCCTAGTTCCATCGCTGCTTTTGGCGAAACAACACCTAAAAAAAATGTGCCGCAACATACAATTTTGGAGCCAAGCACAATGTATGGTATTACCAAGGTAACTGGCGAATTATTATGTCAATATTATTATCAACGCTATGGGGTTGATGTGCGTAGTTTGCGTTATCCAGGATTGAATGGCTGGAAGGCTGCTCCAGGAGACGGAACGACCGAATATGCTATTCATATTTTTTACGGAGCAATCAAAGATAATGCCTATAATTGTTTTTTGCAAAAAGACACCAATCTGCCGATGATGTATTTAGATGATGCCATTCGAGGAACGATCGAATTGATGACCGCGCCAGCAGAAAAAATTACCGTTCGCACAAGCTATAATTTTGGCGCTATTAGTTTCACGCCAGCCGAATTGGCAAAAGAGGTAACAAAATTGTCACCAGGATTTAAGATGAGTTATGAACCAGATTTTCGGCAAAAAATTGCTGAGTCTTGGCCTCAGAGCATTGATGATACAGCGGCTCGTCAGGATTGGGGTTGGCAGCACCAATTTGGTTTGAAAGAAATGACAGCGGCTTTATACAAGAATATCAAAAATAAACTCCAACCATAATTAAAATTGTTAATTTGAGTTATTAGGAGACTTTAGTTATTCACCTAATAACTGAAACTAGTTTTCACTTTCACTTTTATTTTGCGCTACAATTGAACGAATCGCCGACAAATAAGTTTGGTTTTTGTAGTGATAAGCTTGATAAAACCAATATTCGAAACCCCAAAATAAAATTGTACTTATGGGCAGACTGCGGGCTCGCTGATAAAAGGCAGTAATTTTTTCGGCGGGAAAATTTTTAGCTTCTGGATTTAAATAAGCTGGCCAGTCTTCTTCCCAGGGTTCAGCTTGTAATTCAGTAAGCCAAAATTCTTTAGGACTTTTGCCAATAAGCTGAGTTAATTTCTTTTCCGAATCTTTCGGTCCCTGATAAAAATTTCTCTTTTTGTTTTTTCTTATAAATTGCTGATAATAAAGATCAAGCCCGATTAGATCAGCCAAAGATTCTATCTGAGGTAAAAAGTTTCTCTGGCTAAGATGGTTGCCCCACAAACTGAGTAAAACTTTTTTATTAGTGAGGCTTTTGACCAAAGCAGTTTCTTTTTTCAAGTAAGCAAAAGGAATAGTTTGATTTTTTGGTCCAGAAGGATCAAGAGGCTCGTTCTCGATTTGCCAAATCTTTAAACAGTCAAAGTCCGCAAATTTTTTGATTGTTTTTTCAATGAAAGTTAAAAGCATTTTTTGCACTTTGGTTTCTTTGAGTGAAGCGTCAGCCGCCAACCAGTGAGGAAAAAAGTATTCAGGGTAGCGAGGAGCTTTGGCTCCCAAAGTGAGAATAATTTTTTGCCCTTTTTTTTCACAAGCAGTGATGATTGGCTCCAAAAAAGACCAATCCTCCTCTCCCCTTTTTGAGGAAATTTCATCCCAGTAAAGACAGAGACGTAGATAGTCAAATTTTAAAGAAAAAGCTAACTCTAAAGCTTGATCAAGCGGACAATTGAGGGCTTGCAGCTGTCGATGACTAAAAGTAGTGCCTAGTTTCATTAATACTTTTTATTATAAATGATCAGCAGAGATTGAGAGAGAAGTTTTTAATTTAGAAGAATTTTGATGATCTACTGCAAACTCGATACTTGGGAGATGGTGGAGATTTGGAGAAAACTAATTCCACTTAAATCGATACTTCTTTAGCTGTTTTTTTATAAACTTGATAATATTTTCCGCCCTATCATAAAGCTCATCGAAAGAAACCAAAGAGTAGAGGTAAAAGACGATAATGAAGCTAGACCGGCTAAAGTTAGAGAAACTATAAATTATTACCAAGAACCAAAGCCAAAAATACCTCAAGGACATATTGCTTATGGCAAATTTTCAGACATAAAGAAAAGAGAGACTTTACTTTAGAAACTAGCCAGACAATGGCGAGAGAGGTAACCCGCAAGCGATTTTTGAGGAAAAAGAAAGAAAAAAGAAATTATTGATATAGTATAATATAATTATATATAGATAACTTTTATTAATTTAATTTGATTTTTATGAAAGATTACTATAAAATTAAGTTATGAAACAAGCAATTAACGTTGCAAGGTATATATTAACTAAAGAAAACCCAGAAATAGGAGAAGTGATAACCAATTTGAAACTTCAAAAGCTATTATATTACTGTCAAGGGTTTTCTTTGGCAATTAATGAGAAAAAGCTTTTTTCTGAGAAAATATATGCTTGGCAACATGGCCCTGTAGTTCAAGAAGTTTACTATGAATACAAAAATAATGGGTCTAAACCTATTTTAAACAAATCACAAGCTTCTGACACTGACGCTCTCTCACCAGCTGAGAAAGAATTAGTTGACAATGTTTATAATGTTTATGGTCAGTTTTCGGCTTGGAAGCTGAGAGAAATGACCCACAATGAAGACCCATGGAAGGATACACCTATAAATGGGGTGATCGAAGACTCTCTTTTAAAAAAATTCTTTTTAACTTTAGTAAAATAGCCTTTACATATGGCTAAAAAAATAAAAAAGCCTAATTATGATCGTTTCTCTGGAGGGGTAAAATTATCTTCATCTTTTGTCGCGCAGAAAAAAGATAGCATTTCAAATGAGCACCCCCTTTTTTGTCTGCATTATCTTCAAAACCTTAATGATTGTCAAAAAAATGATAAAGTAGCTTTACTAAAAACCCTATTTAAGCTGTCTCAGCTCACTTGGAAGGAGATTTATGCTTCAGGCAAACATCAGTTTGGTTTTGAAAAGATTAAGAGAAGAGGAATAAAGGGAATCCAATTCCCCCCAGAAGTTATTACTGATGACGCTCAAAGCCTTGACGTTTTTAGGTTCCACGACAAGAAACCGATGATGGGTTTAATTTCTGGAAAAACATATCATTTAATTTATCTAGACCTCAAGATGAACGCTTATGATCACGGTAGTTAATCTAGTTTCTAAAAACACCATCTGTGGTTTTTATCTATCCACTAGAACACACGCATCAATTCTAACTTTTTAACTTTAAAACTTGACAAAAATTCAAGAACAAATAAAAAGCGAGGTTATGGATGAAAAAAAAGATTTAACAACCAAGCCTCAAGCTAAAAAAGACGAAGAAGAGATAAAAACCCCTCTTTGAAGAAGCTCAATATGTATTTCAGGGCTTTTTACTCATTCTTTAGGTTTGGCGGAAGTGACAGGACTCGAACCTGTGATGGATTTTCATCCGACGGTTTTCGAAACCGTTGCCATAGCCACTAGGCGACACTTCCACTTTGGTTCTGTAGCTTAGATAGTCTTTGTTTAAAATCTTGACGATCATTATTATAGCATAAAAATGTTTTTTAGCCTGGAAAAAATAACCCCTTTGTTTATTTTTGAAGATTCAATTTGAATAAATTAGGCAAACCCTCTTTCATTATATTATTGCCGTCTATTTTTTTAGAAAAAACCCACCAGTTTAAATTGGTGGGTTAGTTTTTTCATCGTAGCTCGTATCCTCTCAGGTGACTTTCTTTTATAATCCAGATTTCGAGGCGAAAAACTATTAATCGATAAAAGAAAGACCAATGTCGACCCCAGTGATTGCTTAAGATTAGCCTTTCCCACACCTCTGGTGTTAATTCGATTATTCTGCGCTGGGTGTAGCAATCTCTACCGAAAAGATTTTGTTTGGCCAATTTTAATTCTGCCAAAGCTATTTCTCCATCTTTTAGTTTGGCAGTTACCTCTTGTCTTTTTTCTTGTAGAGACTGGTCACCGATCTTGTTCTCGCCTTGTAAAAACTTACCTTGACTGCAGAGCTGGTAAAATGTTTCCTCCTTATATTCCCGAGCCTTCATACCTTTGAGTTATCCTCCTTTTTGTTTGAGAACGATGAAACGAATATTATACCACCAAAGAGATAAAATTTGCTATATCAATGATAAAACCCATTGTTTTGGACAATGGGTTTTTGATTGTGTCTCTTTGTCTTACCATGTTCTTCTCATATTATCGAATAAAATACGACTATAGAGCCAATATTTGCATCCAGTGATATAAGGTTGGTATTTTTTGATATAGTTGCGAGCTTTTTCGTCAAACTTAGCAATTTGCCAGTGAGGAAAACAAGAGAGATGAATCTCGACTAACAAAAGTTCACTGTTGTTTTGTTGATCGATTTCTTGAGTCAAAGGATCAAAATCTACTCTTTTTCCCCAGACAGGAAGCTCTCTAGCCAAAAGATTGGAATATTCAGAAAGCTTAGGCAACACAACCATTCTCCCCCCTTCACTTTTTTTAGAACACAATCAGTCTTATTATATCACAATATCTTATTATAAGGACTTTAAAAGAAATCTCCCTCCTCAAAACTGAGAGAGGGAGATAGGCGTTGCTCTTATGGTTTCTTTTTTTTCTTGGTTACTGCCCAGATGGTGTAATCTTCGACATTGTTTCTGGGATCACGGCTGAGAAGTTTTTGTTCTTCTTCTTTCGTCAGTTCAATCAAAAACTCGTCTAGACTGCTGTCGGCCACATTTTTATAAGTAATGTGTGCCAGAATCAGTTTGCCCTCACGACGTTTTTTATTGACGTCCTCAATAGCGATTTTTTCTCCCCTACCGCTCTTGATTAAGGAAGCAACCAGTTTTGCCGAGTAGACTTTCGCTTCTGCCATTTGCCATTCCTCCTCCATTCGTTTTTTAGAGCAACTATGATAAATTATAACATAATAAACCTATTTATAAAAGATATGGGTTATATTTTTACTAAATTATTATAAAAAATCCTTTCATTAAAAAATGAAAGGATTAACTAGTTTCTTGATAATCGCCAGAGTAATAAGCATAGATAAAATTTTTTTTGATCACCACTAAGTCCAATTTGAGAATTGCAAAACTAAAAGCCTTAGCTAGCAGTTTTTGCATCGCCCAGTCATTAACTTCTAGAATAAGATGAAACTGTTGCCGTGGATGGCGTTGATCTTGGGCATAAATTTGAGCAATAAGTGTGTCTTCAGGCTTGAGGCTGTCTAAAACTTCCTTCTTAAGGTAAATTGGTCGACCACATTCAATCAATGTCACTCCAGCCTTTTCACTATACATTCGGGTGGACATTTTTCTCCTCCTTTAATCTTATAACTCTTCAATTTTTCAAGAACACTAGTCTGATTAATTATATCATAATATATCTTTTTAATAAAAAAAGCCCATCAGTTTTAGCTGATGGGCTAGCTCTTTTCACTTCTTATAAGCCAGCAACATTTTTTTGGGCACAGCCCAAAGATCATAAGAGAACCGCGCGTCTCCTTTATCGAGTTTCTTTAGGAGAGACAACACCCTGGGATCAGCTTGAATAACGAGGATCCGATACTGCTTGTTTTTATCCCGATAAACAAGTGAAGCAATCAAGACCTCATCTTTTCTCACCACTCGATGCAGCACGTCTTCATGGTAGACTTGAAAACCGTGATCCAGGATCACTGCCAGAACTTCTTTTCTGTAGGCCGTCGGTTTTTTTTCGCTCAAGTGACTCTCGCCTCCTTTTTAGTTGCCGAGATGAAAAGAGCAAAGTCCTCCAAAGACTATTCTATAGCAAAAAAAGAGTTTTTAGTGGGAAAATTATTAAATTATTAAAATTATAAAAAAAGATGGTGAGTCAGCCGGGATTCGAACCCGGGACACTCTGCTTAAGAGGCAGATGCTCTAACCGACTGAGCTACTGACCCAACTTTCCCTCTTATTATAACTGATTTTTTAGGTTATAATAAACTTGTCTTGCCCAGGTGGTGAAACTGGTATACACGTATGCTTGAGGTGCATATGCCGCAAGGTGTGGAGGTTCAAGTCCTCTCCTGGGCACTAAAAATAGACAATTAAAATTGTCACATTAAATAGACAGTCTCCTTTGATTGAAAAAGTATTTTAAAATCAGTTATAATCATTTCATGAGTAAAAAAAATATAGTTCCCTATCTCGCTCCTGATTTTCAATTATTAGATTCTGAAGGCAAACTTCAGAAACTAAAAAACTATCAAGGAAACTGGTTGGTTTTGTATTTTTACCCCAAAGATGACACTCCTGGCTGCACCATTGAAGCTTGTTCCTTTCGTGATGGAATTGACGAGCTAACTGACTTAGGCGCTCGAGTAATTGGGATCAGCAAAGACAGTCCTGAGAGTCATCAAAAATTTAAAAGCAAATACAATCTCAACTTTACACTTTTGAGTGATGAGTCATTGCAAACCATCAAAGCCTATGGCGCTTGGGGTAAAAAAATGTTTGGTCGGGAAGGGATTTTGCGTCAAACTTTTATCATTAATCCTCAAGGGAAAGTAGTTAAAGTTTATGGCCGAGTTATTCCCACGGAACATGCTCAAAAAGTAGTTTTAGATTTAAAAAATTTAATAAAAGATAAAGAAAGGAAATAAATATGGAAGTCAAATTTTACCGTTGTCGACACTGTGGCAATATTGCCACCAAACTGACTGATTCAGGAATCGCGATGTTTTGTTGTGGTGAGGAAATGAAGGCCCTGGTAGCAAATACGACTGATGCGGCAGTGGAAAAACATGTCCCAGTGGTGGAAAAAATTGACACTGGTGTGAAAGTCGTCATTGGGAGCAATCCTCATCCCATGACCGAGGAGCATTATATTGAATGGGTTTATTTAGCCACAGAAAAAGGTGGTCAAATCCATCATTTCAAGCCAGGAGATCAACCAGAAGTAATCTTTGATTTAGATAATGATCAACCTCTAGTTGTCTATGAATACTGTAATCTCCACGGACTTTGGCAGGGAAAATAAAGCCTTTTAACTAGTCACTTTTCAATAAAAAAACGCCTTAATAAGTATTAAGGTGTTTTTTATTAAGAAAATTATTTTTTATTTCTACTACCAACTAAAGCTTTTAGTCCTTTGACTAAAAAGAAAATTACCACCGCCATGATGAAAAAATTGATCAAAGCAGTGAGGAAAGCGCCATAACGAATTTCTACTTCTCCCACTGCCAAAACCAAAGCACTCAGATCAGTATTACCGAATAGACCGAGAATGGGTGAAACAATATCCTTAACTAAAGAATTGACGATATTACTAAAAGCAGCCCCGATAATCACGCCAATGGCTAGTTCTAGAGCATTCCCTTTGACAGCAAACTCTCTGAACTCAGCAAGCAAAGTCTTCTTTTTTTTCGCCATAAGCAAAACTTTCTAATTAATTATTATTAAAATTGTCTCGATTGTAGCACAAGAGAGAAAGAATAAAAGTGCTATAATGGTTTAATTATTAGTATTAAGAAAGGTTGAGAATGAAAGATAAAAGATCTTTTAGTCTAAAAGACTTGTATGCTTATGTAGCTAGCATCATCGCTTTGATGTTTTTTCTTTTTGGAACAGTGATCACCGTCAGTAATTTATCTCGTTACTTTATTGGAGATGTCTATTTTCAAAGTTATAGCGACTTTCGTCGTAGTCAGTTATGGCAAACTGAAAAAGCTGGCCCAGAGATGTCCGAAACAGAATCACTGCCAGCTGATACTCCAGAGCTAAGAGCCCTTTATGAGGAAGAGAAAGCTCTTTCAGAAAGAAGAAACCAGCTCAATGCTTTGCAAAATTTAGCTGGCAGCGTGACAGCAATGCTTTTGGGATTGTTCTTTTGGCCTTTTTTTTGGAAACAAACAAAGAATTAATTTTGGCCAACAATAAATTAGATTATAGTTTTTAGCCAAATTTTCAAACAGAGTTTGAGAAGTATTTTCAAACTCTGTTTTTTTATGGAAAATAAAAAGTAAGAAGTTTGCCTGTTAGACTTCTAGGCCTTATATTTTTTTGTGATAGAATATCTTATCTCAAGAACAAGTTTTATATTATTTTTTTCAAACTAAAAATTATGTTAATTCAACCCATCAAAACCAAATTAATCAAAGCCAAAACTAGCACACTACTTGACCTCATTGATCAGTTTGTTCAAATCGAACAAGACAAAACTATTTTGGCTATCACTTCCAAAATAGTTTCTTTATGTGAAGGCAGCGTCAGAGAGAAAGAGCAATGGATAAAGGAAAATCTTGTTATCAAGGAAGCTCAATGGTACTTACCATCTACTCCTACCCTACCCCATTGTTTGACTTTTACGGTTAAAAATCACACCTTGATTCCGACAGCTGGCATTGATGAGTCCAATGCTGATGGTAATTATGTTTTATGGCCCAAAGATCCGCAAAAGACCGCCAATCAAGTCCGGCAATTCTTAGTAAAAAAATTTGCTTATCGTCATTTAGGGGTAATTATCACTGATAGCACCTGTAGTCCTTTGCGTCGAGGGACGAGCGGGATTTATCTAGCGCATAGCGGTTTTTTGGCGATCAAAAACTATATTGGTAAAGAGGATCTTTTTGGCAGAGATTTTCATACTTCGGTAGCCAATATTGCTGGTGGCTTAGCAGCTGCCTCAGTAGTAGCCATGGGAGAAGGTCGGGAGCAAACACCTCTCGCTTTACTAAGTGATTTACCCTTTATTGATTGGCAAGAAAGAAATCCCAGTCAAGCAGAACTATCCACTTTAAGACTCGATCTAAACAATGATTTATTTGCGCCTTTTTTTCAGGCAGTTAAGTGGAAAAAAGGGGGCAGTTTTTAAGTTTTGCTAATAAAAAAATAAAGAGAAAAACGAAGCGAGAATTTAATAAAATTTTTCTTAAAAAATTAATCTTGTCGACGACTAAAATTGCCCACCAAACGTAAAATTTGCAATAAAGTGGTAGCTGTTCCCGCCACATAAGTAAAAGCCGCAGCTTGAAGAACCTTTTGCGCTTGAGACAACTCTTGCCTGTCTAGGATATTTTGTTTTTCAATAATATTGAGGGCTTTTTTAGAAGCATCAAATTCAATTGGCAAAGTTAAAATTTGGAAACCCAAAATCACCAGCTCAAATAAGATGCCCAGCCAAAAGAGATAATTGTCAAAAAACAAACCGATCATAATCGCTATATAACCGAGATAAGAACAAAAATTGACGATGGGAATTAATCGATTACGCAAACTCAAAAGCGAGAAACCCTCATGATCTTGGATAACATGACCGCATTCATGAGCGGCGACAGCGACGGCAGAAATAGAAGCCTGATTATAAACTTCGGGAGAGAGAGCGACTGTTTTTGCACCAGGATTGTAATAATCTCCGAGCCAACCGCCAGCAGTAATAATTTTTATTTGATTGAGGTGATGCTTTTGTAAGATAGCGGTCGCAGCTTGAAAACCGCTGACTCCTTTTTTATTTTTTACTTTGGCGTATTTGTTAAAACTATATTTAACAAATATTTGCGCTCCAAAAGTTAAGATTAAGCCGATGATAATTAAAAAATCATAATTGGTATAAAACATAAACTCCTTCACTAAAAAACCTCATAATGAATAGTTTATATTATAAAGTAAAAAAAGCGGAAATTTATTTTTTGAATAAACTTTTCTTCTTTGGGCGGAAGAGCTTTTTTTTGATTTTGAAAAGTCTCTTTTTAGCTGGAAGACCAAAAAAATGTCGTCCCTGAAAACTCAAATAGAGGAAGAAAGCCGCAAAAATAAAGGAGAGCAAGAGGAAGGAAGAAGAGTAATCATAAATCAGAGGATAAATAGGATTATAAAAAACCGCGGCCAATAAACACAAAGTGGCAAAAAAAGATAATTTAGCTCTCAGAGTATAGAAGGCTAAAATTAAACTGACAGCAAAAGCAAAATTGCTTACCAAAGTAACAAATAGTAGTTCAGGAATAAATAATTGACTTAAAATAAAGACTGCAGTTATAAAAGACAAAGTCTTCAAAACCGTGGTTGTCGGATCTTTTTTTTGCCAGAATTTCATGTTTGCTTTCCGTTTTTTTTACCAAAGTTAATTATGGATGGTTTTAGAAAAAAAGTCAATAGTTTGGTAAAGTGCTTTTGAAAGTTTGGAGTGTCGAAGAAAGTAAAAATGGGGTTTAGAGATTAGTTTTAGTCGAACAATCTCTTCAAAAAAAAGAATTATATGATATAATTCTTACCTTCGAGTAAAAAAGGACATTATGGCACAATATTTGAACTATCAAGAACAAAAAATTAGCGTCGGTGATACGATTGCCGTTCATCAAGAAATTATTGAAGGAAGTAAAAAAAGAACTCAAATTTTTGAGGGAATCTTAATTGCTGTTAATGGCCGAGAAGCAGGTAAATCTTTTATGGTGCGCAAAATTAGCGCCAATAATGTTGCGGTGGAGAAAATTTTCCCCGTCCAATTACCCTCGATCAAGAAAATTGTGGTTAAAAGAAGCGGCAGTGTGAGACGAAGCAAGCTTTATTATTTGCGTGACAGAATCGGAAAAGGGGCAACCAAAGTTAAGGAAAACGCCCAAACCCAAGCGACAGCATAATTTATTTTTAGGAAAATTGGGAGAGAAGCAAGCCTTAATTTTTCTTGGGCAAAAAAAATATCAAATTTTAGAATCGAACTGGCGTTGTGGCAGCGATGAAGTAGATATTATCGCTTTGGACAGTCAGCGTCAAGAAATTGTTTTTGTGGAAGTAAAAACTAGAGCGAATGATATTTTGGGAGATCCTAGTTTGGCGGTTGATGAACGGAAGTTACAAGCCTTAAGTCGTTTGGCTGAGTCTTATATCAAAAGCAAAAAACTCACTCAAGATTATCGTTTTGATATTATTACTATCAATAATCAGCAGCTAAAACATTATGAAAATGTCAGTTTTTTATTCTCTTAAGCTTTATGCTATAATGAAAGCATGATTTTGGTCTTGCAAATCTTCTTAAGCCTATTGTCTGTTATTGCCGCTGGTATCATCCTTATTACTCCTTCCTTAAGTAATTATTATTTGCAATTTTTTGCCCTAACCATCCTTGGTTTTGCTTTTTTTCACCGCTTGACTAAGAAAAAAACCATTGATTACAAGATGATAGTTGAGCAAAAACAGCTTAATTTGAGCTTACAATTGTTTTTTATTGCCTTTGGCCTGATTTTATTAATTGGTAGCACAGGAAGTTTTTCTAGTCCGCTTTTCCCTTTGATTTTTATTTACTTTTTCTTTTTGCTTTTGGCCAACCATTGGCTGACATCTCTGTTTTCTGCTGGGGCAATTTTAGGTGTTTTTTACTATTTAATGCCCAATTTTGGTCAAGCTCATTATGGAGCTGTGATTTCAATCTTAGTTTTTTTGCCCATTGCCTTTTTTGCGCAAAAATATTATCGACGGTTTTTGGCAGATCGAGAGGAATTAGCTTTGGAAAGAGAGAAAATCAGTTATTACAATCTTTATGCTGAAAAGCAACAAGCAGAATTATTAACTCATCAATCACCGAAAAAAAATAATCCTTTAAGTAAAAAACAACAAACGGTCAACGATTTCTTACAGACATTAATTCCTCAAATCGATCAGCTACAAACAGAAAGTCGTTTTCCCCAAAACCAACTGATCGTGTCCTCAAAATTAACAAAGCTAGCTTTGGTAGTTCGTCGTTTTTTGCATCAACTCAATAGTTGACAAAGATTTTTTATAGTGTAAAACAAAAGCTGAATAAAGTTTTGGTATTTTTTTGAAAAGATAAGGGCAATTTATGAAAGATAAAATTTTTACTTTAATTAAAGAAGAAGAAAAAAGACAAAAGGAAAAAATTGGCTTAATTCCTTCAGAGAATATTATCTCTCCAGCTGTGGCCGAAGTTTTAAGTAGTTGTTTGAGTAATAAGTATGCTGAAG
The DNA here is from genome assembly GCA_964583625.1 of uncultured Pseudomonadales bacterium. GTDB lineage: Bacteria > Patescibacteriota > Microgenomatia > UBA1400 > PJMF01 > JAUNST01. The sequence continues at coordinate 7,938 of CAZOVA010000008.1, read as the reverse complement.
GCTATCCTTTGGCGCGCTATTATGAAGGTAATCAGTTGATTGATAAGATTGAATTAGAAGCTATTAATCGATTGAAAAAACTTTTTGCAGTTCCTCATGTCAATGTCCAGCCTTATTCTGGTTCGCCCGCCAATAGCGCTATTGAATTTGCTCTTTTGCAACCAGGGGAGACAATTTTGGGTTTGAAACTATCAGCTGGAGGTCATTTAACTCATGGCCATCCTCAGGTAACTTTTTCTGGTCGTTTTTTTCAGACAGTGCAATATGGTGTTGGAGCTGATGGGAAAATTGACTTTCAAGAAGTTAGAGCTTTGGCGCAAAAACATCATCCCAAACTAATTATTGCTGGTAATACAGCCTATCCTTTTATTTTAGATTTTGCCAAATTTCGTCAAATTGCGGATGAAGTGGGCGCTTACCTTTTAGCTGATATTTCTCATATCACAGGTTTGGTTTTAGCTGGCGTTCATCCCTCCCCCATTCCCGAAGCGGATATCGTCATGAGTACCACTCATAAAACTTTTCGCGGACCACGAGGAGCGATGATTTTGGTGACGGAGAGAGGTTTGAAAAAAGATCCAGAATTGGCTAAAAAAATTGATAAAGCGGTTTTTCCTGGCATGCAGGGCGGACCGCATAATGCTACCACGGCAGCGATTGCTTTGGCGGCGGCTGAGGCGAGCACTCCTGCCTATCGTCGTTATGGTAAACAAATCCAGAAAAATGCGCAAGTTTTAGCTACGGCTTTATTGAAAAAAGGTTTGCAGTTAATGGGTGGCGGAACCCAAACCCACCTGATAGTGATTGATTATAGTCAAAAGATGCCCGGTTTAGGAGGTTTGGTTTCCTATGCTCTTGATTGCGCTGGTCTTTATGCCAATAAAAATACTGTTCCCAATGAGCCAGGTTCTCCTTTTTATCCTTCAGGCGTTCGTTTGGGCACACCCTTGGTAACCACTCGCGGAATGAAAGAAAAAGAGATGTTGCAGATTGCTGATTGGATCGCCCAAGTGAGTGAGATTGTTGGTCAACAAAAACTCCCAAGTGATAGAGCTCAGCGTCAAGCTTTTATTAAAAAAATGAAAGCTCAATACCAAAGTGATAAGCGTTTGGCCAAAATTTTTACTGAAGTGAAGGCTTTGACTAAAAAATTTCCGCTTTTTACTTGGGACTAAAAATAATTTACTAATTTTTCTAAAATAAAAAAAGTAATTTAGTGACAATTAATATTGTGGGAGGAAGATTTTAGCATTATCTTTGGTGACATAAATCTCATCAAAGCCTCGCTCAATCATAATTCTGACAGCTTTGCGCACCACATTATCCAAAGTGCGCTCCAAAGTTCTGATTCCCATATCATAGCCAAGAGGACGAATGATTTGTGGCCACAATTGTTCATCAATATGAATTTGATTGGGTTTTAGTCCCGCATTGGCAAAAAGTTTTGGCAAAGTATAATTTTTAGCAATCATCTTCTTTTCTTCATCGGAATAAGAAGGCATAGAAATTTTTTCCATCCGGTCCAAAACTGCAGTAGCAATATTATTGGTATTATTGGCGGTAGCTAGAAAAATTGCCCGCGAAAGATCAACTGGATAATCGATATAATTGTCAATAAAGGCTTGGTTTTGGGCTGGGTCAAGCAATTCAACTAAAACACCCATAATATCCATTCTCGCATCTTCCGTGCAGCGGTCGATTTCATCCAATAAAATAATTGGGTTTCTTACTCCTGATTCAGCTAAGCCCTTAATTACCTTGCCTGGCTCTGCTTCCAAATGTAGTCTCGACCAGCCTCGCAACTCTTTGGAGCTATTCATGCCGCCAAAAGGAATTCTAACTAAATAACGACCTAAAGCCTCTGCTAAGGAATAAGCAAAGGTGGTTTTACCAGTTCCAACTAAACCAACCAGAAGAAGAATTGGCGCTCGGAAAGTTTTATGAGGATCTTGTTTTTTTTGTAAATTGAGAATAGAAATATATTCTAAAAACCGATCTTTCACCTCCTTCATTCCATAATGATGAGTATCAAAAATTTTTCTTGCTTCTTCAATATCTAGGCGATCGCGAGTTTCTCTGTTCCAAGGAATGCGGATCAGCCAATCAACGTAACGCGTGACTATTTCATACTTTTCATCATAATTACCAAATTCAATGGAGCGCTCCAAGCTCAAAATATCGCGCATGGCTTTTTGCCTGACAGTTTCTGGCAAAGAAACACTATCAACTTTGCTCTTGAGTTGATTGATCTCTTGTGTTAGGAGTTGACGGGCATCAGTGGTAGTCATTTTTATCAATTTATTATAACTAAAAAAAACTAGCACTGCAAGCAGTGCTAGTTTTTAAGCTTAAAGAGAAAAGATTTTAGTCGACTACTTCTCCCTCTACTACTTCTCCTTCTTGAGCCTTTTCTTCTTTTTGCTCTTTGCTCTTTTCTTCTGCCTTAGCAGTTTCATTTGTTGCAGTCTTTTCTTCCGTTTGAGCGGCTTGAGCTTTTTGCATGGCTTCGCCTAGCTTTTGAGCACTAGTCAAAGCTTCTTGAGTCGCTTTGTCTAGTTCCTCTTTGGTCGCGTCTTCTTTTTCGGTCAGTTTCTTCAATTGTTCAATATTCTCTTCAATTGTTTTTTTATCCGCTTCATTTTCCAACTTATCACCATACTCTTTGACTTGTTTTTCCAATTCAAAAGCGACACTACTTGCTTGATTGCGAGCTTCAACTACTTCCTTCTTTTGTTTATCAGCCTCAGCATTCAATTCAGCATCTTGCTTCATTTTTTCAATCTCTTCATCAGAAAGATTGGTGCTATTTTGAATGGTAATATTGGCTTCTTTACCCGAAGTTTTGTCGGTGGCGCTGACTTTGAGAATTCCATTGCTATCAATATCAAACTTCACCTCTACTTGGGGAATACCTCTTGGCGCTGGTGGAATACCAGACAAGACAAAACGACCTAAAGACTTATTATCAGCCGCCATCTCTCTTTCTCCTTGCAAAACATTGATTTCAACACTCGTCTGATTATCGGCTGCTGTTGAAAAGATTTGATTGCCATTGGTTGGAATAGTCGTATTACGATTGACAATAGGAGTTCTAATACCACCTAAGGTTTCCACACCCAAAGTCAAAGGAGTGACATCAAGCAAAACGACATCTTGGACATCGCCAGCAATTACTCCCGCTTGAATGGCGGCCCCGATAGCGACCACTTCGTCAGGATTGACTCCCTGATGCGGTTTTTTACCAAAGAATTTTTCTACTTCGGCAATCACTTTGGGCATTCTTGTCATACCTCCCACCATCACTACATCGGCAATATCATTTGCTTTGAGTTTGGCATCTTTGAGAGCTTTTTCCACTGGCTTGAAAGTTTTTGCAATCAAGTCATCAGTTAGCTCTTCTAGTTTTGCTCGACTCAAGTTCATAGTTAGATGCAAAGGTTGACCAGAGCTTCCTTGAGTGATAAAAGGTAAATTGATTTCAGTTTGCATGACACTACTGAGCTCAATTTTGGCTTTTTCGGCAGCGTCTTTGACTCTTTGCAAGGCTTGTGGATCTTTACTTAGGTCTTGACCATTTTCCTTTTTAAATTCACCAACTAAATAGTCAATAATTTTGGCATCAAAGTCGTCTCCACCCAAGAAGGTATCACCATTGGTGGATTTCACTTCAAAAACACCATCACCAATTTCTAAAATACTGATATCAAAGGTTCCGCCCCCCAAATCATAAACGGCAATGGTGCGATTACCTTTTTTGTCTAGACCATAAGCTAGAGCGGCAGCTGTTGGCTCATTCACAATTCTTTCCACAGTTAAACCAGCAATTTCTCCCGCTTGCTTTGTAGCTTGTCTTTGACTATCATCAAAATAAGCGGGCACGGTGATCACAGCTTTGGTCACTGGTCCACCAAGATAGCTTTCGGCGTCAGCTTTGGCTTTTTGCAAAATTTTAGCCGAGATCTCTTGAGGGGTGAGTTTTCTACCTTCAGCGACTACGACAGCCATGCCGTCTTTGCCTTTTTCCACCGTGTAGGAGACATGCTTGAGAGCATTCTGTACGGCTGGAGCGGAAAATTTTTGCCCCATAAACCGTTTAATTGAATTCACGGTATTATTAGGGTTAAGCACCATTTGTCTTTTAGCGGTGTCGCCCACCATAATTTCTTTGCCCTTGAAAGCAACGAGGGAAGGAAAAGTATTTCTTCCTTCAGCGGTGGCAATAATTTTGGGACTACCTCCCTCCATCACAGCGACCGCGCTATTAGTTGTTCCTAGGTCAATACCAATAACTTTACTCATAAATTGTTTTTCCTTTCTCTGTTTAATTTTCAGAAGTAAAATTTAACTATTAGCAATTTTAGCACCAGTCTGCTAATTTGTCAAGCACTAAAAACCGCCGATTGCTAAAAGATCACTTTTTAAGGAGGAAATAAGATTTTATTTTTCTTAAAATTATCAATATTAAGAAAAATTTGCTTTTTTCCAATCCTTTGTGTTATACTGATCAAGCATTGAGTTAGCTGAAAAAGAAAGATATTTAAGATGAAAAAGCAAGCTTTTACCTTAATAGAATTGATGGTCACCGTGGGGATTATTGCTATTTTAGTGGCTTTGGGAGTGCCAAGTTATATGGCGGCAGTCAGAAAATCCAGAGATACCAAACAGCAAGCAGATATTAGTAATATTGTCCAAGCTTTAGTAATATATCGTAGCGATAATGGCACTTACCCTCAACAATTAAATGATTTAGTTTCTGGTAATTATTTGCGGGCGGAACAAATTAAAAATAAAAGAACTGAGCTTATTTTCCAATATAAATACACTCCTTTATCTGGTGCTTCACCTATTCTTTGCAGTGGAGCTGCTAAATGCACCTCTTTTGTTATGTGCACCGGTCAAATGGAACAAGCTAAACAAACAGCTAACTCCAAGTCTAACACTAGTCTTGTTCCTTACGATCCACCAACTGGTGCCGGCTATTTTTGTCTAACTTCACCCTAACTTGAAGGGGTTTAAGAAAATGATCAAGAAAAAGCTTAGCTATCAACTACGAGAAAAAAAGACCGCCTTCACTTTAGTGGAACTTCTAATTGTTTTATCGATCTTTAGTTTGGTGATGGCAGCTTTATTGCAAGCTTTTGTCAGTTTTTTAAATTTGAAATATAATGCTGAAGCAAGACAAAAAATCCAGAGTGAGGGAAATTATTTAATGGATCGGATCGACTTTTTAGTGCGCAATGGCAATACTATTCCTGATGCTTGCTTTGATTCCAAGCTCAGTAATTCCAAGCTTAACACTCCCCAGGGTTCTCTGTCTGTTAATTTGGAAAACACGGTCAATAATAAGGGCATTTATCAGAAGAATAAAATTTTGTTGGATACCGCTGCCAAGCAGATCATTTTGAAACGAGGTTATAGCGATAAAACGGCGGAACCAGATTTGCAGTTGACTTCTGGTCAAAGTAAAAATCTTAGTTTGGAGATCTATGATTTAAGCTTTCTTTGTCGGGAGGACAGTTTTACCAAAGGCTTAATTGTCGAAAGCAAATTTACGGTGAGATTGAAACGGAAAAGTCTTAAGGCAGAGAGAGCAAGTGATACAATCGAAGAGACTTTCTCTCGAAAAACAGCCGTACGCAATCGTTTTGACTGGCAAGATATTTATCCTAGTCTTTAGTAATTGATTTACTAATTTTAATTGGAGGCTTTAGTTGTAGGCCGCCTCACTCTCAGTTTTTTGAAAAATTTGCTCCACTGCCAAATCCTTTTCTGTTCCTCGATGGTCTTGGTAGCGAACGGTGAGCGTCACTTTGGCCCTTTGGTCATTGCAAGGAGTGCCAATATTAAAATTACTTCCCCCTGAAAACTTTAGATGATACTGAACACCATATTCGTCAAGCTTTGGGCAAAGGATAAGGGTATTAGTCGCATCCTGGAAGGTTATTTCGGGAACAAAACCAGTGGTCGCATTATAAGCACTCCCAAGAGTAAAGCTACCTGTTCTTTTAGCATTGAGTCTTTGACAAAAGAAGGTCCAAGGGTTACTATCTCGCAAATTGCGGAAGTTATCTAAGCAAGACTGAGCCTGATCATTAATAGCTGATCTCAATCTTGTCTCTTGAATATTACGATTGCTGTGAAGCATCATCAAAGCCAAACCACTAATAATAATAGAAATAAGGGCAACAGCAATTAAAATTTCAATTAAACTCAAAGCCGCTAAAGATTGATTTTTTTTCATCAGCAATAATCTTCCTCTGAACAACTATTATTAGTACAATAACAGCCCGAACTTAGGCCACCACCCTCATTTAGAAAAAATCTATAACCGTTTTCGGTGTCTTTAACAATAATTTTTACCTGACTATTGGTGGGAGCGGGTGTTTCAATTTTAACATTGCCAAAAACGCTGATAAATTTGAGACTATAGCTGCCGGTGAAAGAAAAGCCTTTGGGTAATAAAAAAGTGGTGGTTTCACCAGGGACCTCTACTTCTGGTCTAGCGGTTATATCTAAAACGCAAACTGGATTTAGGATGATTTCTCCCCGACCTTCACTATTATTATCAAGTGAAACTTGCCAATAATTTAGTTTAACCTCAACTGCGTCAGCAACTGCGTCAGTAGGATTGCAAGTTGTTTTTGGAGCTCCTCGGTTCCCTAGACGAGCATAACTTTGAGCTTGTTGAAGAGCGCTTTGGACTTGAGCGACAGCATTTTCCAATTCCAATCTTTGACGATAATTGAAAAAATTAATCAAACCAAAGGTAAAAGTTAAAAGAAGAATGCCAACAACAACTAGCATTTCTACCAAAGTAAAAGCTGATTTTTTTATCATATGATGTAGAAATCATTATAGCAGAATTTAGGCAAAGTGGAAAGCTTTTCCAGCCCCAATTAATTAAGAGCTTTTTTATGCTGCCTGTAAGCACCATCGTGCTTGGCGACTAGGGCCCAAAACCGGGCAGAGTGATCAAGATGAACCAAATGAGCTAGTTCATGAATAATGACATAGTCAATGACGGTGGGCGGATAGTGAATAAGTTGGAGATTGAAGTTTAAATTGCCCGCCGAAGAGCAACTACCCCAGCGTGAGCTTTGATTTTTCACTCTAATTTGACCCAAAGGTTTGGCAATCTTCATTTTTTTATGCCAAGAAGCGACACTTTGGGCGAGGTATTGGCTGAGAGTGCGACGGAAAAATTGTTCTAGCTTTTTCTCTTCCAGTGGAGAGAGGGACAAAGTTTTTTTAGGTTGGAGTAAATAGTGACTACTATTGTAAAATAATTTCTCTCCTTCAATTTGAAAACCACTCTTTAGTTCTCGACGATAAGTAAAAATTAATTGATAAGAACGACCAAAAATTTTAATTTTACCAGTCGAGGGAGAAGTTTTTTGCGCCAATTTCTCTTTCTTATCAAGGATCCAGGCTTGATGATTGAGAATAAATTGGTCAATAACAAATTTTGGGACAAAAGGTGGCGCGCTCGCAATTACCTCTCCCCGACGATTGAGACGCAAGCTCAGGCTGCGAGCGCGCCAAGATCTTTTTAAGGTATAAGGTAACATTTTTGAGTGGAGCGGTAAAAAGAAACCTAATCTTCAGTGATCTTTTCTACTCTGATAGCATCACCACAACAGGCGCTTTGCAAGATTTCTGGAACTTCTTCGTCTTTGCAAATTCGGACAAAGGAACCAGTTTCTTCGCCGTCAATAATTTCTGGCTCACCATCAATCAGTTTAGCTAGACCAGTTTGCTCGTCCACTCGGAAAAGATGGGGAGCCAAACCGACACAAGCCATACAGCCAATACATTTTTGGGGGTTTTGTATTACTTTTTTCATCTTACCCTTTATTATAACAGAAAGACAATTCTGTCAAGTTCTTCCCCCTAACTAACTTCCAATCTCATTCTCCAAACTTTTTTCATCCATAAAGG
>CAZOVA010000007.1:0-28185 GCA_964583625.1 uncultured Pseudomonadales bacterium | reverse complement strand
ATATCTTGCATCAAATCAATGGTGGGAATTATATTAGGGTGTATAAGTAAAGAGTAGAGATTGATTTTTTTCGTTTATAATGGGAAGTCACGACTATGTTGCGTTTAACCAAAACCTTAATTTGGTTTTTTACTACTTGTTTAATGATTACTATTGGCGTTTTTATTACTAGCCGTCCTTTTTGGCCGGCCACTTTTTCAGTCAGAGCTTTCTTGCAACAGTGGCAGAAAGGAGTAAAAGCAGAAGAACCAATAGTGGCATCTACCAGTCTGGGAGAAGAAAAAGAGGCCTCTCTTTCAGCTTTAGCTGAAACAGCTGATGCTCGAGCCCAGTTGGTAGCCAATTTTATTGAAAGAAATGATCACGGAAAAAACTCACCTCTGCAACCTTATGCTCATTGGGGACAACTTTTTGTGGAAGTAGCTGATGAGTTTGGACTAGACTTTCGCCTTTTACCAGCGATTGCGCGCAAAGAAAGCACTTTTTGTAAAAGCAATATTGCTAAAAAATACTATAATTGTTTTGGTTATGGTGTACCAGCTTCGGGCATTACAGAGGCGGGTAAATTTGATAGTTATGAATCAGGTCTGCGAATCGTCGCTTCTAGTTTGAAACGTAATTATTTAGACAAAGGACTGACTGATCCAGAGGCAATTATGAAAAAATATTGTCCTCCTTCCACTGGTGAGTGGGCTAACTCTCTCAATCAATGGTTGGAAGAGATGCGTTATGATGATAAGAAAGCTGGTCAAAAATCAAGCCTTAATGTTGACCTAACAGAGTTCACGAACGACTAAGTTTTAGTTCTTGATCCAGATATTGTCCAGTCCAAGACTTTTTATTTTTAGCTACCTCAGTCGGTGTACCTAAAGCGACAATTTCTCCGCCCTTATCTCCTCCTTCAGGACCGAGGTCAATTAGATAATCGGCATTTTTAATGATGTCAAGATTGTGTTCAATGACAATCACCGTATTATTTTGAGCGACCAAACTACTTAGTACATGGAGTAATTTTTCTACATCAGCAAAATGCAGACCAGTGGTCGGTTCGTCAAGCAAGTAGATAACATGATCACTACGAGAGGAACTTAATTCTTTGGCCAACTTAACTCTCTGCGCTTCTCCACCGGAAAGTTTAGGCGCACTTTGACCCAAGGTCAAATAGCCCAAACCCACTTCTTTAAGCGTTTTTAATTTTTCCTGGAGAGAGCGGTGGTGCATAAAAAAATCATAAGCTTCGTCAACGGTCATATCAAGAATTTGAGCAATATTTTTATCGTGATAAGTTACTTCCAAAGTTTCCTGGTTATAACGCAAGCCATGACAAACATCACAAGGGACAAAAATATCTGAGAGAAACTGCATTTCTACTTTGATTTGGCCGTCACCCTGACAAGCTTCACAACGACCACCTCTCATATTAAAAGAAAAACGCGTGGTATCATAACCTCTCATTTTCGCTTCAGCAGTAGAAGCCATCAGTTTGCGAATATAGTCAAAAACTTTGGTATAGGTAGCCGGATTGCTCCGAGGAGTTTTACCAATCGGGCTTTGATCAATCAAAGTCAATCTTTTCAAAGCTGGAGGAACTTGCAAACCTTTAATCGGAGCAGGCACAAAATCAATCTTATAACCCAAATAAGTTGCTAGATTGGCATACAGCGTGTCATATAGCAAAGTGGATTTTCCACTCCCCGAAACTCCCGTAATAACAATCAGTTTTCCCAAAGGAAAATCAAGATTGAGATTTTTCAAATTATTACCCTGAGCGCCAAAAAGACTAATTTTTTCTCCTTGTAAATTTCTTTTTGCTTGAGATAAAGCTTTATTTAATTTATCCAATTTGATCTCTGGTCTCTGAACATTGAGCTTCCGTTTTAGATACTGGCCAGTCAAAGATTTTTTATTTTTCATTAAATCTTCAATATTACCTGTAGCCACAATTTCTCCCCCATGTTGCCCAGCTCCAGGACCAAAATCAAAAATTTTATCAGCCGCCAACATAACATCGCGATCATGCTCAACCACTAAGACGGTATTCCCTTTGTCTCGCAAATTTTTCAAAGTGTCAATTAAACGGTGATTGTCTCTTTGGTGCAAACCAATAGTCGGTTCATCAAGAATATAAAGAATACCAGTGAGACCAGTCCCGATCTGTGAGGCCAAACGAATTCTTTGCGCTTCTCCACCAGCCAAAGTATTGGCTGTCCGACTCAAAGTGAGATAATCCAAACCAACACTCAATAAGAAGCCAAGACGACTTTTAATTTCTTGAATAATTGGCTGAGCAATCACTTTCTCATTGGTAGAAAGATTTTCAGTAGCGCTGGTGAGACTGTCGGCAAATTGCCAAGCTTTGTCAATTGTTAAGTCGGCAAATTGGGCGATGTTTTTGTCAGCGATGGTGACGGACAAAGCGGCTGGCGTTAATCTTTTACCTAAGCATTCTGGGCAAATTTCTGTACTCATAAAATTGCCAATTTCTCGCCTTACCCAATCACTTTCGGTTTCTTTATAGCGTTTTTCTAATTCGTGGACAAAACCAATAAAAGTTTCCTTGATTTTTGTCGCTTCTCCAAAACGGTTTTCGCCCGCTACTGTATAAATTTTACCCTGATTCCCATAAAGTAAAATATTTTGTGCTTCTTGGCTATAATCACGCCAGGGAGTTTTACGAAAATCAAAGCCCAGGTCTTCCACGACTGTTTGAACTAAGCGTGACCACCAACTATTACTGCTGACAGCTCTTTCAAAAGGAATAATTGCCCCCTCTGACAGAGTGAGATTGGGGGCGATGATTTTATTTTCGTCAATTTTTAAAAGTGAGCCCAAACCATTACAATTAGGACAAGCTCCGAGCGGAGAATTGAAAGAAAAGAAGAGAGGTGAGGGTTCTTCCAGACTAATACCACAGGCACTACAAGCTAATTTTTCACTAAAAAGCAAATCTGAAAAGTCTTTGGGCTTTTCAGGAAAATCCAGAGCTTGATCATTAATAAAACTAATAATAACAAAACCTTCCGCCTGTTTTAAGGCTTCTTCGACTGAAGCAGTCAGTCTCGACTTAAATGTTTTGGCGTCTTTATTGTCTTTTGTCAATTGAGTTTTGGTGACTGTTAGTCTATCAACCACAATTTCAATGGTGTGGCGATTGTTTTTTAATAGACTCAAGTTTTGGCTTAAGTCATAAATTTCTTTGTCAATTCTTGCTCGCTGATAACCTTTTTTTCTCAAAGTATTGAATAGACCAGCAAATTCTCCTTTTTTATCACGGACTATGGGTGACAAGACCATTAATCTTAAAGGAGCAGCAGTCAGTTTTTCTTGGATTTCACGGTTGATATGACCGATGATTTGGTCAAGACTCTGAGTACTAATTTCTCTCCCGCATTGCGGACAATGCAAGTGACCGATCTTGGCATAAAGCAGTCTTAAATAATCATAAATTTCGGTAATTGTCCCCACCGTTGAACGAGGATTGTGAGAGGTAGTTTTTTGGTCAATGGCAATCGCTGGCGATAGACCCTCAATACTATCTATCTCTGGTTTTTTCATGATGCCAAGAAACTGTCGGGCATAAGAAGAGAGGCTTTCGACATAGCGCCTTTGCCCTTCACTATAAATGGTATCAAAAGCCAAGGAACTTTTGCCCGAACCAGAAAGGCCAGTAAAAACAATTAACTGATTTTTAGGGATTAGAACATCAAGATTTTTGAGATTGTGTTCTCGTGCCCCTTTGATTTTTAGAGATTGATTATCGGACATAAAGTCGAGTATTATAACAAATTTTTAACAAAACGACAAGCCTAATCAGTGCCAGGCTTTAATCTTGTAGGGGCTAATGATTTATGTTATACTGAGCTAATATTGTTTGCAGAAATCGAGTAGTTGATAAAAAAGGCTTTTATGTTTAAAAAGAAAAAAATTGGTCTTTATTTAATTTTTATTGCTGTTTTTATTTTATTGATTTTTTTCTTACTCAAATTTTTTCTTTTTAATTCACAATCGCAGAAAGATGCTTTTCAAGCAGTGGAGAGTAGTCAGCGTTTGGATGATATTTATCGTCAGGCAACCAATAGTGGTGCAGACTTTTCCACTAATCCCTGGCTAATGATTGTACTCGCTCCCCTTATTTTGCCAGCTTCTTTATTAACTTTTCTCTTTAGTCGCCCTGTTTATTATGAACCACAACCGCTATTATTCAATCAGAGCTTAGATCGGAGAGCAGAAACTTTTACCCACACCATTGGAGCTGGAGCGATTTCTAGCTCGCCTCTTTCTGCCCCTCAATCCTCTGCTGTCGATATGTCCGTTGAAAGGACTGATTTTTCTACAACCAATATTCAAGTAGAAAATGTTGATGAAGCAGATATTTTAAAAACTGACGGTCGCCATATTTATTCTCTCTCCACTGATCAGGTGATTATTAGTGCTGTCGATCAACCACAGGCGCCAAGAGTTTTAGCCAAAATAAAATTGACTGGATCAGCTATTCCTGAAGACTTACTTTTGTATAAAAATAATTTGATTATTATTGGTAGTAATCTTCGTGGCCAGCAAACAGTGGTTAATATTTTTTCTTTGGAGAATTATAGCCAGCCTCTTTTAGTGAAAGAATTTTCTTTGAAACAAAAATATTTTACCTCTCGTTTGGTCAATGACAAACTTTATTTATTGGCTGATGGTTATTTGGAAAAAGATATTGAGGAAAAATATGATTTGTCTTATTCAGAGGATAAGCAAGAAAAAGCAGTCTCTTTGGACAAGCTTTATTTCTTACCCCAAAAACCAAGTGATGACTTGACGGCCATTGCCACTTTGGATTTGAGTCAAAAAGATTATCCCCTACTAGTGCAAATGTATTTGACTAGTTTGGAACAAGCCTATGTCTCTCAAGAAAATTTATATTTAATTAGTGAAGCATATCAGGAAGATTTCGGACCGGACAGTTACGAACGAGAACTATTTTGGCAAAGATTGAAGTCTCTATTCAGTTGGAGGGGCATTTTTGGTTTATGGCTTGAAGAGGATGACGGCTGGGCGGGAGATTATAATTTATGGACGCAGATTTATAAGTTTAAGCTCACTGACGAAAAACTACAATTTGTTGCCAAACTAAGTACTCAAGGTCAGAGTTTAAATCAGTTTTCTTTTGATGAGGATCAAGCAGGTAATTTGCGCCTCGCTCTGCAAGTGAGGCAAAATGGCAATGATTGGCGCTTAACTGAAGAAACAAAGAGCACCAAAGTGGAAATTTATGATCGAAAATTGCAATTAATTGGTAGTTTGGAAAATTTAGCTCCAGGAGAAGATATGCGGGCAGCTCGTTTTGTTGGCAAAAGAGTCTATTTAGTCACTTTTGAAACAATTGATCCGCTGTTTGTTATTGATTTGCAAGACCCTCATCAACCAAAGGTTTTGGGCGAATTGAAAATTCCTGGTTATAGCACCTATTTGCATCCTTATGATGATAATCACTTGATTGGGATTGGTCTTGATACTCAAGAAAATATTATTCGTGATGATCAGGGAAGAGTAATTTCTGCTGGTTCGACTAGAGAAGGAATGAAAATGGCGCTTTTTGATGTCAGCCAAGTAAAAAACCCTCGAGAGCTAGCTAAAATAACCATTGGTAATAGACAAACCACTTCGGCAGTTTTAAGCAATCACAAAGCCCTACTTTTTTCCAAAGAAAAGAATCTTTTGGCTATTCCTATCAAGAACCATCCTGGTTTGGAAGAAAATCCTTTAGAGAACGAGTCTGCTCTTACTAGAATGCCAAATTTCAATTATCTTGAAAATGAAGGTTATTTGGTTTACAAAATTACTTTAACTGATGGTTTTGAGGAAAAAGGGCAAATCATTCATCCTCAGAGCCAAGAAGATGACAGTCTTTATCGCAATCAGCTTTTGCGAGGTCTCTATATTGGTGATAATCTTTTCACAGTTTCACAAAATCAGCTACAAGTTCATCAGTTGACTGATTTGAAATTATTAGCTATTTTAAGATTAAATGAAAGCGAAGTGCCTGAAGAACTAAAGGCTGATGGTTTAGAGGAAGGAGTCTTCACTTTTGAAAAATCATTAATTCCAGAGGAAAATGATAGACTATAAATAAAAGAAAGAAAAAAAGTATGACAATAGAAGAAAAAAAATTACAAGATCCTCAAAAAACTCCAGCTAATACGGTCAGTTTTATTTGTGGGCTTTTAGCGGTTTTAACGGCTGGTGTTTTTTATTTAAGTTTGCCTTTGGGTATTTTAGGCATTGTTTTTGGTGCTCAAGGAGTAAAAAAGTCTGGCTCTAAATTAGCCAAAGCTGGCTTGATTTTGGCGATTATTGGTTTAAGTTTAACTGTCTTGATTTATTTAGTTTTAATTGGTTTGATTTTTTTTGATATTTACGGTTGATTAAAGAGAGGTGAAGTCTTGAGTTGCAAGCTCAAAAAAGGGCTTTTATTCATCTTTGTATGTTATAATAATAGTCATTATTTATGCAGAAAAAAAATTATACACCCTTACTTTTAATTGGTATTTTTATTGCCTTGTTCTTTGCCGCTTTAGTTTTTATAAAAATTAATGCTACTGGCGGAATTCCTCAGGAAGATAATGAGGTTTCTCCGAGCGCCGATTTGTCGGTAGATAATGATCAAGCGAAGATCCTTTTCTATACGAGCGTTAATTGCCCGCACTGCCAAAACGTTGACCGTTACTTGAGTGATCGAACAGATATTTATCAAAAACTAGGTTTGCAAAAGAGAAGTTTGGACGAGCAAATTCATTATGAAGCCAGACAGACAGAAATGAGTCGTTGGGCTAAAGAATGCAATTTAAGCTCTAATACTATTGGTATCCCCTTTATTTATATCAATGATTCTTCATTGGCAGCAAATGAGCGATGCATAATTGGTGATCAGCCGATTATTGACTATTTTGAAGAACATTATTTTGCTGATTAAATAATGAAAAAAGTTATTTCCAGCGCCATAATTTTGGCCTTTTTACTGATTGTGATTAGTTTAGCAGTTTTCTATTTTTTGCTTCAACCAATCAGTCCGTCAACCTCTTCTGACCAAGACTTTGTCGTCGCTAGAGGTGATGGTATGGCTTTAGTGGCCAAAAATCTTCAAGATCAAGGTTTAATCAAGAACGCTCGAGCTTGGCGTTTATTGGCCAAACTTAAAGGAGAATCTGGTTTAAGACCAGGAATTTTTGTTTTAAATAAAAATATGAGTGGTGAAGAAATTTTACAATATCTGAAAACTTCACCCAAAGAACTCACCATTACTATTTTGCCTGGCTGGCGCAGAGAAGAAATCGCTGAGTATTTGAGTAGTTTGCGCTTAATTAATTTTTCTGCCTCAGATTTTACAGCTCAGACAGCGACTTTGGAGGGTCAATTGATGGCGGAAACTTATCGTATTTTCCCCACCGCCGAAACCAATGAGATTATTAACTTATTACATCGTCAATACCAAAAAGATATCGTTGAAAACACTCAAGTTCAAACATTACTAAAAAATTCTGGCCGCTCTTGGTCTGAAATCTTGATTTTAGCTTCTATTTTACAGAGAGAGGCTCGTGATGAAGAGCAAATGCGCCATATTGCGGGGATTATTTATCGCCGTTTGGCAGACAATTATCCTTTGCAATTATGCGCCACCGCTCAGTATGCCAGCGGTAAAGACAAACAAACAGGGAAGTGGTGGGAAGAACCCACTTTGGCGGAAACCCAATTTGATTCTGTTTATAATACCTATCGTTATCAGGGTTTACCTCCTGCTCCTATTGCCGCAGTCAGTCTCAAAGCTGTCAAAGCAGCCCTTGATCCTTTGGAAAACGATTACTATTTTTATCTTCATGATGCCAGCGGTCAAATCCATTATGCCAAAACTCTGGAAGAGCATAATTTGAACAAAGAAAAATATCTTTAAAAGTTTGGAAGAGAGAATGATTGAGCTTTTTTCTAAAAAATTATTAACCGTGAGACTTTTTTTTATCGCCTTGTTTTTTCTTTTAATTAGTCAGCCAGCTCAGGCTCAGGAAAATTTTACTACACAATTACAAGCTAATTATGAAATCAATGCTGAGGCTCTAGCCAAAGTGGAGCTGAATTTTACTTTAACCAATAGTTCGGCGACTACTTATATTACCAATTATCAACTGAATCTCAATCGAACAGAGATTAGTTCTTTGGTTGTCCAGCCTAAAAAACAAGAAATTGAAAAAGAAATTAAAACAGAGGGTGGCCAATTTTCCATTGATTTAAAATTTATCAATCAAGTGGTAGGACAAGGAAAATCAAGAGAATTTTCGGTGGAATATATTGATGCTGGTTTGGCACAAATTAGAGGAAAAAATGTAATTGTCCGCATCCCTCCATTATTAGCGACTGATAATTATCGAAAATATCAGGTGAAAGTGACAGTACCAACAGCTTTTGGCGAATTAACAGCCGCTGTCCCCTCCCCGATTAAAAAAGAAACTAAAGCTGGAGTCTCGATTTATGAGTTTAATTTAAATACTCCTGAGGAAATTGTTTTGCAGTATGGCAGTGAGCAAATTTTACAATTTAATATTGAGCAAGCTTTGGTGAATGAAAGCCAGACATCAGTTTATAAAGAAATCCATTTGCCAACTAATAGTCCAGAACAAGAGTTTTATTATGCTTTTTTCAAACCAGAACCAACTAGTCATTTGGCCAATGAGCAAGGATTATTTCTCTATTATTTATTATCAGCGGGAGAGAAGAAAAATTTTCAAACTCAAGGTTATGCCAAACTAAAAAATCTTGACGAAAACTATAAATTAGAAGACCATTTACCGCCAAGTATTAAGTCTGGTTGGCAAAGTTTTTTTATTGAAGAAATTCCGGCTGAATTTTTAGCTACTTTGAATGAAAAACCGACCTTAGAAATGGAACTTGACCGTTGGTGGTTTTTGCCTCTTCCAGGAAGAAACTTAGTCATGATAGAAAATCATACTGGCAGTAAAAAAACAGATTTACTTTTGCAGGTTGCCACCAGCAATGACAAAGTGAAAATTGAACCCAGCTCCCAGTCTATAAACTTATGGCCTTGGCAAAAAACAGTCGCTTTAGTCGAGGTTTCCCCTTTGGATTGGTGGCCCATTTATCAGCAAACTGATTTACAATTGAAGCTATTAGCTAGCAGTAATGACTCACAAGAGCAACAAATTTTAGATGAAAAAGAAAGATCAAGTTTTACTTTATCCTACCCAAGCCTTGCCCTTATCGGAGGCTTTTTCGCGACTGCCATCACAAGCTGGCGTTTATTGGTGGCTAGACGAAAATAAAAGAGTGCTTTATGTTGGTAAAGCTAAAAACTTAAAAAACCGACTCAAAAGCTATCAGGGGAAAAATTTATTACCTCGACCGCAAAAAATGGTCTCTCAAGCGGTTTATTTACAATGGCGCGTTTTGGAAAGTGAATTGGAAGCCTTATTGGTAGAAGCAGAATTGGTGAGATCTTATCAGCCAGCTTTTAATGTCCTGCTCAAAGATGACAAAAGCCCTCTTTATATTATTATCACGGCAGAAAATTTTCCCCGAGTTTTGCGAGGACGAAAAACAGAGATTGATAAATGGTCTAAACAAGGCAAAAAAATTAGAGTTTTCGGACCTTTTACCAGCGCTTATAAAGTGAATGAAATTTTGAAAATTGCTCGACCAGTTTTCCCTTGGTGCAATGCCAAAAGAGTAAAAAATATAAGGCCTTGTCTCGAAAGTCATTTAGGACTTTGTAGCGGTTTTTGTACTGGTCAAGTGAAGTATCAAGAGTATCAGCAAATGATTAATAATCTCACTTTGTTTTTACGAGGGCAGACAAAAATGGTCGAAAGAAGACTGCGTCTAGCTTTGAAAAAAAGAGTTGCGCAAGAAGAATTTGAGGCAGCGGCCAAATTGCGTGATCAGTTGAAAGTTTTGCAGGAAATTACGCAAAGTCATTACCGATTACAACCAGAACTTTTTTTACCAAATTTAAGCGCCCTGCAATGGGAAAATGCTACTGCCCAATTAAGAGCTATTTTACGCGAAAGTTGGTCGCTCCCTCGAACTTATCAGTTTGGGCGAATTGAAGCTTATGATGTCAGCAATACTAGCGGTCAGCAAGCAGTGGTCTCGATGGTAGTTTTTACAGAAGGTAAAAGTGAACGCTCTGTTTATCGTCTTTTTAATATTAAAACTTTGACGGAACCAAATGATCCAGCTATGCTCAAAGAGGCTTTGAGTCGGAGAGTGAATCATCAGGAATGGCCGTGGCCAGAATTAATCGTGATCGATGGAGGTAAGGGTCAGGTACGGAGAGTTTTGGAAGTTTGGCGGGAAAAAGAACTACCTATAGTTCCGCTTATTGGTTT
Organism: uncultured Pseudomonadales bacterium; assembly: GCA_964583625.1. Taxonomy (GTDB): domain Bacteria; phylum Patescibacteriota; class Microgenomatia; order UBA1400; family PJMF01; genus JAUNST01. The sequence continues at coordinate 17,806 of CAZOVA010000007.1, read as the reverse complement.
GGCTAAAAAGCCAGACAGAATTGTTTTACCACAAATAGTTTCTTGGAAGCCTAGATTAAAAATTCAATGGCAAATGGTTTTATTAAAGTCTTCAGAACCAGCCCTAAGGCTTTTGCAACAGTTAAGAGATGAGGCTCATCGTTTTGGTAAAAAACATCATTTATTAAGAAGAGAAAAAAATCTTCTTGAGGCTTAAGAAAAATTTCCCATTTGCTCAGATCGTATGTTATAATGAATTTTGTTTATTAGTAGGTAAAAGATAAAGAAAGGAAAATTATGCCCGAAGATAAAAAAAGCGGTTTGGTTTGGGTAGTAGTTGTCGCTTTAGTGATTTTACTTGGTCTGATTGCTTGGTGGCGGTTCTCTCCTAAGAGTGAGCCAGTTCCTCAAGGCTCGGAGACAGTAGAAGAATCTCAAACAGAACAATTGGCGGCGGAAAACACCGGAGTTGAAGGAGAAATGAACCCAGAGGAACAACCACAAGTTATTCCTGACATTATTCCAGGGGTAATTAATTTGACCTGTGATAATAATTATTCTGCTAAGGCTCTTTATTATAATCCAGATGCGGCTGGAGTCATGCAAAATCTCACTTTAGAGATTACTCAACCAGGATTAGTTTATGAACACGCCATGGCCCCGGTGCCAAGTGGTAGTGGAGCAAAATTTGCCACTTATGATGGTTCTTTCTGGTGGTGGGAGCATCAAGGAGAATATACTTTTGGCGATGCTAGTGATCAAACTTTAGCTGTTTGTCACCCTCAAGCCTCATAAATTTTTAGTAAGAAAATAACCAAAAACCCTCTCTTGCAGAGAGGGTTTTTTAAAATTAAATCAATTGAAAATTACAAACCTTTCTGATTAAGACAGAAAGAGTAACTTTTTTCATATTCTTCCCAGGTGTCAGTTCTTTCCTTGGAAAAAGCATCGGCGTATTGAGAGCAATCAGAGCGAATTTTGCTTGGACGAATTTGAAACCAATAAAATAAGAAAATTGCTATTGCCAGCAAAAGAGTAGAAAAAACGATTGATAAAATATTTGTTATTGTCTTTTTATCCATAAAACCTTTCGTACTAAGCATTTTAACACAGAATCTAAATTTTTGAAAATAAATCACCAATTAAAAAATCGGTGGGCGTAAGTGGACTCGAACCAATGACCTCTATCTTATCAGGATAGCGCTCTAACCAACTGAGCTATACGCCCGACAAAGTCAAATCAGACTTGTTATTATAACATAGTAAAGAGCGAGAAAAAAAACGACAACTTGTACTATAATGAAAAATATGTCAGTAGTGGTTTTTCACGGTGATGATACCTTTTCTTCTTATCAAGCTTTGAGTTTGCAAATTGCTCAGTTGAAAAATTCTGAGACATTAGTCCACAAATTGGACGGCAAAACTTTAACAAGCGAAGAATTTTTATCTTTGAGCAATCAGGAAGATTTTTTTATTCAAGACAAAATTTTAATTATTAATAATCTTTTTTCTCAACCCAAAAGTAAAAAAAGAGAGCACTTAATTGAGGAAATCCTGACTAGTCAGGCTCAAATATTTTGGTGGGAAAGTAAAGAATTAACTCAAGCCAATAAAAAAAGATTGGCATCGGTAAGCAAAAAATATTTTCCTCTCAAAGAAAAAATTTGGTCTTTATTAGCTAGTTTTAGTCCGCGGAATAATAATTCCACTTTTAGGCAGCTTTTCCAAGACTGCCGAGAACAATATGAAAGTTTTTACTTATTAGCGATGTTTATTTGGCAGATACAACAGCTTTTGGCGATGAAGGAAGGCGTTTGGCGGGGAGCACCTTTCAAAAAAATTCCTTTGGAAAGACAAGCAGAAAAATTTACTCAACAACAGTTAGTTGATTACCATCAAAAACTTATCGCTTTAGAATTTAGTCGTAAAAGTGGGCAATTAACAATTGATTTAGATCAGAAGCTTTTTTCTTTAGTTTTGTGATTGCTAGTCCAAACCTTATTTTTCCAAGATTGAAAACTATGATTTATTTTGGTTTTTGGAGCTAAATAACAATGATTGAGCTGGACATAGTCAGCAATTTTTGTTTCGGCCTCCATAACTGTTTGTTGACTTAGGTGACAAAAATTACCAATTTGACAATTTTTTCCCAGATAACAAGGCCCCTCAATGAGGCTATACTCACCAATTTTCACGCCAGCCGCCAAAAAAACTGGGCCGATTAGTCGGGCGGTAGGAGCTAAATAGTTTTTTTCTCCTGCCCACTCTACCCTTTTGCCTGAAGGAAAAAGTTTTTTTAAAAGATAAAATAATTGCTCGTCGGAGTTTTTGGGCATTACTGTTTGAGTTTCAAAATTGACAAATTTGACTACAAACTCATCGGTAAAATTTTCAATTACCTTCTCCCATGACAAATCAGGTTGGCTTTGGGATAAAAATTTTACAAATTCACGATTGAGAAGATAGCTATCCAGAAAACGACCATCTTTATCAGTCGCTCCGACAAAATCAGCCTGATAGTTTTGCAGTTGCTGGGCCTGAAAAACTGCTGACCAATTATTAAGAGTCAAGAAAAAAAATTTTTCCGCTAAATAATTTTGGCCCAAAAGTAAGTCTTGACTCAAAGTCGGTTGTTTCACCTCTTGACTTAAAACTCTAATTTGCATTTTTTGAGTCAGGGCATAACGCCGCACAGCCTGGCGCAAAGCTAAATTTTCAGCTTTGGTAATAAACAAAAGCTGACGACAGTGCAAAGTTTTGAGTGAGGCAAAATAATGCTGCCAAAGTGGTTGACCATAAACGACTGTTTGCCAATCAAGAAAATCTTTTGTCTTAGTAGCGCTAATAATGACTTGCATGTTATAATATTTATCTTAAAAAGCCAACTTAGCTCAGCTGGTAGAGCATCTCCCTTGTAACGAGAAGGTCGTGGGTTCGAGTCCCACAGTTGGCTCGCTAGAGTCATTATAACATTGATCATAGCCAAAAGTAAGAATTTAAATCAGGCTAAACTTAAAGAAATATTTATGTCAAAAAGCGATTATCTAAGAAAACAATTTTTAACTTATTATCAAAAAAAAGCTCACGCTTTGATTCCTAGTGCCCCTTTGGTGCTAGAAAACGACGCCAGCACTCTTTTTACCAGTAGTGGCATGCAACCCTTAGTCCCTTATCTTTTGGGAGAAAAACATCCTCTAGGTCAGCGTTTGGTTAATAGTCAAAAGTGTTTTCGGGCCGTGGACATTGAAGAGGTGGGCGATGCTCGACACACCACTTTTTTTGAGATGTTGGGCAATTGGTCTTTGGGGGATTATTTTAAAAAAGAACAACTGCCTTGGGTTTTTAATTTTTTAGTAACAGAGTTGCATATTTCTCCAGAGAAACTTTATGTGACTGTTTTCGCTGGTGATGAGCGTTTGGGTATTCCCAAAGATGAAGAAGCGATTGCTCTTTGGCAAGAACTTTTTGCGCAAAAAGGAATTGAGGCCAAAGTGGGAGAGAGAATTTTTCTTTATGATGAAAAGAAAAATTGGTGGAGTCGCTCTGGAGTCCCAGCCGCCATGCCTGCGGGTGAACCAGGAGGACCAGATAGCGAAATTTTTTATGATTTTGGGGCGGAATTGAAAATGCATGAAAACTCACCATGGAAGGATGAGGTTTGTCATCCTAACTGCGATTGTGGTCGGTTTATTGAAATCGCCAATAGCGTTTTTATGCAGTATCAAAAACAAGCAGACGGCAGTTTCCAAACTTTACAGCAAAAAAATGTCGATTATGGTGGAGGTTTGGAACGTTTGGTTATGGTGGTCGAAAATCAAGCTGATATTTTTATGACTAGCATTTTTAGTCCAATCATTGAAGCTCTTCTATTCGATACTCAGCTGAACTATCAAACAGCCAGCTCTCTAGAAAAAAAATCTTTAAGAATTATCGCTGATCATTGGCGCTCAAGTGTGATGTTGATGACAGACGGAGTCTTGCCCAGCAATAAAGGACAAGGTTATATTCTCCGTCGTTTAATCCGACGCAGCGTCCTCTTAGCGAATAAATTGGCTCTTTCAACCGCTTGGTCAGACCGAGTAGTTGAAGTTTTGGTCCAGCAATATCAAACTATTTCTCCCTCATTGAAAGTTAAGGCGACAGAGATTAAAGAGGAATTGAATAAAGAAATTAAAAAATTTACTCAAACTCTTAATAATGGTTTGAAGGAATTGCAAAAACTTTCTACTATTGATGGCAAATTGGCTTTCAAGTTATATGAAAGCTATGGTTTTCCTTTTGAATTGACTCAAGAAATTTTGGCGGAAAAAGGTTTGACTATCGATGAAGCTGAATTTTTACAGGCAAAAAAAGAGCATCAAGCTCTTTCCAAGCTCAAAAGTGAAGCAAAATTCAAAGGTGGTTTGGCTGATGAACAGGTTGCGACAGTGAGATTTCACACAGCCACTCACTTATTGCTGGCCGCTTTGAAAAAGTTTGTCAAGTCCGATTGTGTGCAGAAGGGCAGCAATATTACAGCGGAAAGAGCCCGTTTGGATTTTACTTTGGACGCCCCTCTGACGGCAGAACAAAAAAAACAAGTAATCGATCAAGTGAATGCTTGGATTAAAGCTGATTTGCCTGTGAAGAAAAATTTTTATCCGAAAGCAGAAGCTTTAGCAAGAGTTGGTGGGAGTGTCTTTGCTGATCGTTATCCAGATCAGGTTAGCATCTATCAGATTGAGGGAGTTTCAGAGGAAATTTGCATTGGCCCTCACGTTTCTCAAACGGGAGAAATTGGTTTATTGGCTTTGCAAAAAGAAAAAAGTGTTAGCGTAGGCATTAGAAGGCTTTACTTAGTCAGAGCTTGAAGTAGCTTTTTTGCAAAGTTGGTCTTTTTTTCAGCAAAAAGGTAAAAAAAATAACCTAGTTGCATTTTTTTATCAGTCTTTTTTTGTTATAATAAACGGTCCATGAAAAAATTTAAAATACTCTGGCTTTATCTTTGGCAACAGCCATGGTTATTAACCATCTCTTTGGTTTTTACTATTATTGGCACTTTGCTTTATAGTGCTCAACCATATTTTGTTGGTCGTTTGACTGACGCTGCCACTAGTGGGGACTTTAATACTTTGCGCCAAACAGTTATTTGGCTTTTATTATCAATTTTTTTTAGTGTCGTTTTATTTCTTTTTAGTACGCATTTGGGTTATAAAAGCATCAGTCGGACTTCAGTAAAAATTTTATATGAAGTGATGGCCAAAATTCATGATTTAGATTTTTCTTATCATACTAATAAAAGTTCTGGCAAAATTTTAAGTTTGATTAATCGTGGTGATGACGCAGTTTTCGTTTTTAGTGATGCTCTTTATTTTGAATTTAGTGAAATTCTTATTGGTTTTATTTTTATGTTTTTTAGTTTTGTCCGCTTAGATTGGAAATATGCCCTAACAGTCGCTTTGGCTTTTACTTTAATTTTATGGCTTTGTTTGTGGATCATGAAAATTAATATTAAGGCCCGCAGCCAATTTAATAAAGCAGATACCAATTTAACAGCCGCCAAAGTTGATAATTTAATTAGTTTTGAGACAGTCAAATACTTTGCGCGAGAAAAATTTGAATTGAAAAGATTTAAAGAATTAGCTCAAAAATGGAAAGAGACTTTAATTCATTACTTTTTTACCTTCCGCTTTTTTGACGGAGTGATTGGTTTTGGTTTTGTTATCTTTTTGATTACTGTTTTTACCTTTGCTCTCAATGATTTGCAAAGAGGCGTTTTTGGAGTGGGAGATTTGCTTTTTGTAATGACTTTTGCTCTCGGTTTTAAGTGGAGAATGGATAGTTTTGTGAATATTTTGCGTCATGTTTCTCGTAAAAGTGAAGATTTGGAAAAATATTTGGAAATTTTAACTTTGGAACCAAAAATTAAGGACCCCCTTCAGCCCTTGACGATTAAAGACTTGAAGGGAGAAATAGTTTTTGATCACGTAAGTTTTAGTTATGACGGCAAGGAAGAACAAGCGCTCAAAGACATCAATTTAAAAATAAAGCCAGGAGAAGTAGTGGCTTTGGTTGGTTTTTCTGGAGCTGGTAAAACCACCGTAGTTAAACTTTTGCAAAGAATGTTTGATGTCGACAAAGGAGCCATTACGATTGATGGTGTTAATTTAAAAGAAATGAAAAGAGAATATTTGCGCAATCTAATTGGCATTGTTCCTCAAGACTCGGTGATGTTTAATAATACCGTCAAATACAATTTGTCTTATGCTGATCCCGAAGCGAGCGATAAAGAAGTCAAAGCAGCGGCTAAGGCGGCCAAAGCTGATGAATTTATTGAAAAATTGGCTGATAAATATGAAACTCAAGTTGGAGAAAGAGGCATTAAACTTTCTGGCGGACAAAGGCAGAGATTGGCCATTGCTAGAGTTTTACTCAAAAAACCAGCTCTAGTAGTTTTTGATGAGGCAACCAGCAGTTTGGATTCTGAAAGCGAACAAGCAATCGCCAAATCATTTTGGCATTATGTTCGTGAAGGTAAGAAAAAAGTGACCGCTATTATTATTGCTCATCGTTTGTCGACAATTATGCGAGCGGATCGGATTGTGGTCATGAGTGGCGGCCAAATAGCAGAGATTGGCAGTCATCAAGAACTTTTGCAGAAAAAAGGTTCAATCTATGGAAAATTGTGGCAATTGCAATCCAATGGCTTTATTGGCGATGGTGAAACAGATGCCACCGCTCATTGCGTCGACTGTCCCTAACTTTTTTTAATCGAGAATTTCCGCCTGATCGCCAGTTTTGGCGCCAGCGGCATTAGCTTCATCAGTATCGAGATGCAATTCTAAAACCGCCGCTGGCGCAGTTTTCAGATAGACGTGATGATAAGTAAGGCCTTTTTCTCCGCCCAAGCGAACACTGACTTGCTCTGTTTTTTCCCAACCTTGGGCCTTTTTTTCTTCTGGACTTAAATGGAGATGACGAGCCGCCAAAATCGCCACCGCTCTTTCTACTTGCCCATTGGGACCAATGAGAGTGATTTTGGCGGCGTCTTGCAATTCGCCAGAATTGCGAATTGGTGGCTGCAAACCTAAAAAATAAGCATCGGTTTGTGAAATTTCTACTTGAGTGTAAGGCCGAAGAGGACCAATAATCCTGACATTTTTAAGTTCATTTTTGGGTGTTCTTAAAGTAACTGTTTGCTCGGCCGCAAAAGCTTCTGGTTGCAGTAAGTCATTACGTTTGGTCAAAATCTGCTCTCCAAAAAGGATGTGCCAGTCTTCTGCCGATAAGTGAAGATGCCGATTGGAAACTCCCAAAATAACTTTCTTTGTCATAGATTTCGACATTATAACAGTAAAATTTAATAATTTATATTAAGGCTTAAGCCAAAGCTTCTATCTTGACAAAAGACCTATAATCTGATATAATAGATAAGCTTTATTTATAATTTGATACTTTTTGATCAAAATCGATCAAAATAGTTAAAAATTTAATTAAGCGTTCTTTAACAAGTAAATTACTTTTAAAATACTCTGACGTCGTGATGACGTTTTTAAAATAAATAGTTCCCATTTTTTTGCAAGGAGGTGTCAATTTCATAGTTCCCCAGCGTCAAGGTTGACGCTAAACAAACTGAAAGAGAGACAGTGGCATGTTAACTGAAAAAACAGAACTCAAAAGGGTAATTGCTTATAACTTATCTACTCTTCTACTTCAGGCCGGATATGATCCAGCTCAAATTGTGAGAGCTAGTGCCGAAGAGATTAGATCTTGGTTGCAAGCAATAGATTCCTATCAGGATCTGCACATTGAAACTTATCCCCGTGAGGGAATCCAGGTTTGGGGCAGCATTTTGACTTGGAATTGAATTAATTTCAAGAAATTTTAATAAGAGGTAAAAGCTATGTTGTTGGACGAAAAACTACTCACCAAGGTGGAGGTCTATTTTGATTCTTCACTGAGAGAAGCCTGGGCCAAATCTGGGAGAAATCCCAAAGCTCTTAATCATAGAACGACTGAGGGTCAGCTCATTTCCTTAGCAAGAACGAACGACTTGCTTGTCTACAGACAGAGATACTCTCACTCAGTCGAGGGAGAGCAAATTTTAATCTTCATTTATGGACTGTTTCCTCTTAACTTCAAAAGAAAAGTGGGAAACTGGAGCATCCTCAACTAATAAACCTTGGAGGTAAAAATAAAATGTTATTTTTTAGTCAGGAATTGATCACCTTTTTCATGGGTCCCACCAGACATGTCAGAATGTTGAGTGATACCCTAACACTGGAAAAATTTTTTGCCAGCCAAGGGCAGAAGCTCATCAGAGACTTCCGGAATGGAGATATCTTTTACTCGATAGTGGAAGATTCGTCTATTGTTGAACAAAAACCCGAGAAAAGCTTAGTCATTTTTGGCGCCTTTCTTGAGGAGAACTGGCAAAAAACTGGCCGCTTACCTCAAGAGCTAAAAGAGACAAGCAATGAAGAGCTTTTAGCTTGGGCTGAGGAACACAACCTGGAGATAGGCATCGATGCCTACGGAGAAACCACGACTGGTGATCCAAGCTTAATCATTTACTCTTGCCGGGAAAAAGGCTGGCAAAGTAAAAGCAAGGACGGTCTGGCCTATAGAGGGACCCTACTTCAAGATTACTTGAAGAGGGTAAAACCCAACAATTCAACTGAATAAAGGAGTTAGGAAAATGGAACGGGTATTTGATGAGATATTAAAGAAAGCCTGGACGGAGTCTGGCAAGCATCCCGAAGAACTAATAAGTGTCTCAGAAGAAGACCTGCGACAATGGGCCAGGGATAAAAACATGGCCATTCGTCGCCAGACAAAAGAGTGTAAATCAATCTTTTCTCTGGTGGAAAAGCCGAAAACCAAGAAGAAGGGGGTCAAAAAAACTGGTCATTGGGGCTGGTTTTGGTTTGTCATCCTCTTGCTGCTTTCCGCAGCTGTGAGTTTGGCGATCGTCTTTGATTGGGTGCGAGTTTTTCCTGGAGAAAAGTGCCCGACAATGGTTCAGAACTTTGTCTGGCCGCACGGCGTTCAGGAGGGATTATCAACTGAGGAAATCGCTCTTCTTCAAGATGGTTATGAAAGGTCGCAGGAAGAGAGCTCTCAACTCAAAAAAGAAATAGCCGCTCTTCAGGAAGAAAAAGCTGGGCTGATTTTCAGCCAGCAAAGGCTAGAAACCAAAATTGCCGACCTTGAAGCCGCTCTGGCTGTCACTCCAGAAACAACCAGCGACAATAACCAGCTGGAATCGGATTATGGAAATCTTCTGGCTGAGTATAATAAGCTGGAACAAAAATACCAAAAAGTTGATGAGCGCTTGAAAAAGTTGCTTTCCCTTTTTGGTGTGGAAGAATAAAAGTAATTTACTGACCGACTTCCCCCGCCTTTGGCGGGGGATTTTTTTGACAAAAAACCCTTCTGCTTGTATATTAATAATTAAGATGATAAACGAAACAAAAACTCAAGATTCAATTAATTTGGAAAACCTAGAGGCTTTAGATCTGGGTGAAAAAGGTCAGGATATAAGGGAGCAAACCATCGATCAGCAAATCGATGGAAAGAAAGAAGTGGAACTTCTGCCTCATACGGGAGAATTAGGCGGTCAAGTTTTATCCTGGTATGAAAATTATGCTCTACCTCACCAACATGACACTATTTTGGGTAAAAATAAAGCAGATTTTAATTGGAATTTATCTAGTGAGGGTAGAAGCGTGTCTTTGGGGGAATTGGATCAATACATTGCTCAGCTTTTTCGTGAAAGTCAAACTTTGAGAGGGGAAAAAATTGCTGAAGACTTGGCTCAAGTGGATGAAAGTGCTCAGACAGCCAATGAAGCTGGCGCTCTATCGTCGACCGAAAGAAGAGATCAAGCTTTGGAAGCTTTGGACATTCGCCTTTTGGATGCTTTGACGGAAAGATTTTTGGCCGAACTAGCCTTTATGACTCTGTGCGCCAAAGAACTAAAACAAGCAGTGGTAGAGGCAGAAGTGGCGGCCGATTCAGAGAAATTGAAGGTAGCAGGAGAGGGCCTAAAAGGAGTTTTCCGAGAAATTAATTTATTTTTATTGGCAGCGAAAAATGATTTAAAATTTAATCAAGGAGAATTTTTCGATCGCTATCGTTCTTTCAAAAAGGAACAAAAAGCCACTCAAAAACAAGATTATCAAACAGATCTGCGTGAATGGCAAATGCGTTTTGAGCAAACCATCAAAGGGAGTAATTATCAAATTAAAGAACAAACTCAAACTTTGGAAGGGACTTTTTTATCAGCGATTGAAGAATTGGATTATTTAATTAATGGTGATGGTTTAGGTGAGGGCGGCATCGCTCGAGCTTTGGAATTGATAGAAGAAAAACTTAATTCTTCCCCAGTCACTGAGACTAAAGAGCCTCAATCTCCAGCCGAACAAGAAGTTCCTCAGTCAGACAAAGTGGCGACCAACTTAGACGATCAGCCACAGTCAGAGAAAAAAACTATTATCCAGCAATTGGAGAAAGGCTGGCAAGACCATGGCATCCAAGAAGAAAACCAAGCAAGAGAAACTCCACCATCGCCCATCAATGAAGTTCAAGCTGATCAAGCAGCGACAACTGAAATTCCTGCGCCAACGGCAAATTCTGGAGAGACAAACACCAGCACGAATGAAACTGATAGCTCAATTTGGGCCAGCAATCAACAATTGGAAAAAGACAATTCTCAAAACTAAAGTGGGTTTTTGTGCCCAGGAGAGGACTCGAACCTCCATGTCTTGCGACACACGGTTCTAAGCCGTGCTTGTCTACCATTTCAACACCTGGGCGTCCTTAAGAGTAAATTAAACTCTCTGCGCGTCTGGAGGGACTCGAACCCCCGACACCCTGTTCCGAAGACAGGTGCTCTAATCCGCTGAGCTACAGACGCTACTTTGAAAGAACAAAATTTTATTCACTATATTATAACTTATTTTCCCCCTTAACTTTTTTGCAAAATAGGCGTATAATCAACCTTTGTGAAGTTTGATGAAAAATTTACTGGAAAATACGACTTAATTAATAAAGTGCGACGCAAAAGTCTACCTCTGGCTTTGGCAGCCACTCTTGTACCTGTTTTGATCTTTGGTGGCGGAGGTTATTTGCTTGATTCTCTACTTGACAAAAAACCACTTTTCCTTATAATCGGGCTGGTTGTTTCGTTTGTTTTGACAAATATAATAATTGTTTTTTTTGGTAAAAGGATATGGAAGCGGTAAGCTTAGCTCCCAAAGTAATTTTTAATCTTGGCTCTTTCGCAGTCACTTCTACCTTCATCCTCCAAATTTTTGTTTACTTATTAATCTTAGTCACTTTATTAGCTTTGGCTCACTATGGTAAAAAAAGACCAGGAAAATTTCAATTAATTATTGAATCAATTTTGGAGTTTATTTACAAACAGGTAGATCAAGCCACCATGAGTCGGCAAAAAACCGAGATGATTTTTCCTTTGATTTTCGCTATTTTTATTTTTATTTTTACTAGCAATCTTTTTACGATGTTGCCTGGATTGGGAGCCTTTTCCATTATCGCTTTGGACGAAAGCAAGGTTTCTCTCTTTCGGTCTGTCTTAGCTGATTATAGTGCTGTCTTAGCTTTGACTGTGGTTACTATTACTTTAGCTCAATTAGCTTTTATTCTAACTCAAGGTTGGGCAAAATATTTAAAACAATTCTTTGATTTTTCCAATCCGATTAATTTCTTTCTCGGTTTGATGAATGTTGTGGGTGAAGCCGCCAAAGTTTTATCTCTTTCTTTTCGTTTATTTGGTAATGTTTTTGGTGGTGAGGTGCTTTTGTCTATTGTGACCGCTCTGGTTCCCTTGGTGGTTCCTGTCCCCTTTTTTATTCTTGGTCTTTTCTCCGCGGTCATTCAGGCTTATGTTTTTGCCATTCTTTCGACAATCTTTATTAGTAGCAATTTAGCTTTAGCAGAAAAAAGTTAATTATAAATTAGTAAAAATTAGTTAGAAACTAAATAGTAAAGGAAACTATGCAACTTGAAGTGCTTAAATATATCGCTGCGGCGATAGTTATGGGTATGGGTTCTTATGGACCAGCGGTCGCAGAAGGGAATGTTGGCGCTCATGCCTTGGAAGCTATTGGTCGTAATCCGGAAGCAGCTGATAAGATTGGCTCTTTGATGTTTGTGACTATGGCTATTTGTGAGTCAACTGGTATTTATTCTTTGGTGGTCGCTTTAATTATTTTGTTTGCCTAAAAAGGCATTCGGGAAAGAAAATCATGACTGAAATTTTAAAGGCTTTAGGTCTTGATTGGAAAATGTTTTTGGCGCAATTGCTCAACTTTGCTATTTTTTATTGGCTGTTAGCTAAGTTTGCTCTACCCAAAGTTCGAGAGATGATCAAAAATAGACAAGAGGAAATTGACAAAGGCTTGAAACAAGCAGAAGAAGCTAAATCTATTTGGACTGAAGCCAAAGCCAAAGAAGATGAACTGATTGCCAAAGCGAGAAGCGAAGCTAGTCAAATTATTCGTCAAGGTCGAGAACGAAGTCAAAAAGTAGCAGAAAATTTAATTCAAGAAGCCAAGCAAAAAGCGCAAAACTTAGTGGAAAATGGAGAAAAACAAGTTCAAGTCGCCAAAGAAAAAATGCTTTTGGAGGCTAAAGATGAGCTGGCAGAGATTATTAGTCTTGGAGTGCGTAAAGTGGCAGAGAAAAAAGTAGATAAAAATGAGATTGAAAAGGATTATTTACAAAAGGGGCTAATTAGCTAGAAAAAGTTTTATGGCAAAAATAAAACCACGTTTTTATGCTCAAGCTCTTTATGACCTAAGCCAGGAAAAAGGCCTCAAAGCCCAGTTGGCGGTAGAGAGAATTTTGCATTTGATGCAAAAGAATAAGCAATTGGGGCTTTGGCCACAAGTGAGTAGGGCTTATCAGCTTTTACTCTCTCAAATTGAGGGAAAAATTTTTGCCAAAGTTTATAGTGCCCAGCCATTAGCTCCTGAACAAGAAAAAAAGATTACTCTTTTTTTAAAAAAACAAACCGCCGCTCGGGAAGTTGAATTGGAGACGATTATCGAACCGCAAATTATTGGTTTAAAAGTCGAAACAGAACAAGATTTATGGGATTTAAGTTTAACAAAACAAATAAAAAATTTTAAAGGACAATTATTAAAAGAATAAAATTATGCAAACAAATCAAATTGTAGAACAATTAAAAAAACAAGCCTTAGCTTTTAATAAGACTTTTAAGGCAGAAAAAGTGGGCACCGTTGAAACTATTGCTGACGGGGTGGCGAAAATCAGTGGTCTAGCTGAGGTGATGAGTAGCGAAATGGTGGAATTTGCTCAGGGAGAGATTGGTTTAGTTCTCAATTTGGAAGAAGAAAGTGTCGGAGCGATTATTTTGGGCGATAGTAGTCAGATTAAGGAAGGACAAAAAGTCAAACAATTGGGTAAGATTTTATCTATTCCTGTGACGGAAAAACTTTTAGGTAGAGTAATTAATCCGCTCGGACAACCGATTGATGATTTAGGACCCATTAAAAGTAAAGAGTTTCAACCGATTGAAAATATTGCACCAGGAGTGATCACTCGCCAAAGCGTGAAACAACCTTTGCAAACGGGAATTAAAGCGATTGACTCTATGGTGCCAATTGGTCGTGGTCAGAGAGAATTAATTATCGGCGATCGTCAAACAGGTAAAACAGCCGTCGCTTTAGATGCGATTTTGAATCAAAAAGACCAAGGAGTAATTTGTATTTATGTGGCGATTGGTCAAAAAGAGTCAAAGGTGGCGAGGTTAGTAGAACAATTACGCCAAAGCGGTGCTCTCTCTTATACAATAGTGATTAGCGCCGGCGCATCTGAAGCTGCTACTTATGCCTATATTGCGCCTTATGCCGGCGCTGCCATCGGCGAGTACTTTATGAATCAAGGGAAAGACGCTTTGGTTATTTATGATGATCTTTCCAAACACGCTATTGCCTATCGTCAGATCTCTTTAGTTTTGCGTCGGCCACCCGGTCGTGAAGCTTATCCCGGAGATGTTTTCTATTTGCATTCGCGCTTATTGGAAAGAGCGGCTAAATTGAGCGATGAGTATGGCGGTGGTTCTTTGACAGCTTTACCTATTATCGAAACACAAGCTGGTGACGCCAGTGCCTATATTCCCACTAATGTCATTTCTATTACTGATGGACAAATTTATTTAGAAACTGATCTTTTTTATCGCGGTTTTCGACCAGCCATCAATGCTGGCTTGTCAGTTTCTCGGGTGGGCGGCAGCGCTCAAACCAAAGCGATGAAAAAAGTTTCTGGTCGTTTGCGGGTAGATTTGGCTCAATTCCGTGAATTGGAAGCCTTTACTCAGTTTGGGGCGGATTTGGACGAAAAAACCAAAGCCCAAATTGAACGGGGTCAGCGAGCCGTTCAATTACTCAAACAAGGACAATATCAGCCACTCAGAATGGAGGAACAAGTAGCTAGTCTTTATGCGCTCAATGCTGGTTTTTATGACAAAGTGAGCGTCGAACAAGTTTTGCCTTATGAGCAAAGCCTTTTGAGTTTTTTACATGATCAAGATAAAAAAACTCTCAAAGCCATTGCCCAGGAAAAAGATTTAACTGATGAAGTAGAAAAATTATTAAAAAAAGCTTTGACCGCTCACCATCAATTATTTAGTAAAGAGAATAATTTATCAACGACCTAAAAAAGTGAAAGTGAAAAATTGTGGCAGACTCAATTAAATTAATCAAAAGAAGAATCAAGTCAATTGATAATACGCGCAAATTGACCAAAGCGATGCAGATGATTGCTGCCGTCAATATGAGAAAAGCAGTGCAGATGACTCAGGATGCCAAACCTTTTGTCTCCCAAACATTAGCCTTATTAAATCACTTCTCTCGCCATATTCAAAAACAATCAATTAGTCATCCTTATTTACAAGAAAAAACTCTGGAGAGAATTTTGGGAATAGTGATTGCTTCCAATCGCGGTTTGTGCGGTTCCTTTCATAGTCAATTGGAAAAAAAGATTAAGCAAATAGTGCAGCAACCTCAAGCTTTACTAACTTATCCTTTCGATAAATTGAGTGAAGAGGAAAAAGCCCAAAAATTGCCAGTCGAATTTGATTGGCTAGTGATTGGTAAAAAAGGTGAACGGATGATTAAAAAACTTGGTCATCATATTATTGCTTCTTTTGACCAGCTCAATGAAAAAGTTGACTCCACAGAAATAGATATCATTTTCAAAATGATGATTGATGAGTTTAATACAGGCAAATATCAAAAGGTGGTGGTGTTTTACACCCGCTATCTTAGCCCTCTGGTTCAAAAACCAGTTTTACGTCAATTGCTACCTATCTCCCCGACCGAAGTTGATCGCGTAGTCGACGAATGGAATCTGGGAGAGAAAAAAGAAACTGAAAAACTAACCATTGCTGGAGCTGATAAATTGAGCGGTATTGATTTTCTAGTTGAGCCCAATGACAATGCTTTGATGGAGACAGTTTTTCGTTTACTTTTGAAAACCTCGCTTTATCATTGTGTAATTACCAGTAAAGCCTCAGTGGAAAGTGCGCGGATGTTGGCGATGAAAAACGCCACTGATGCTGCTGGAGAGATGGGAGAAATTTTGCTTTTGACCTACAATCGCTTACGTCAAGGAAAAATTACCAATGAAATCGCCGAAATCACGGCTGGCTGTGCCGATTTTGACTAGTTATTAAGGAAAAGGAAATAAAAATTATGACAGAGAAAAAGAACCAAGGAACAATTACCCAAATCATCGGTCCAGTAGTCGACATTGAATTTGCCAGTGGTCAATTGCCAAAAGTTAAGGAGGCTTTAGTGATCGAAAACAGCCAGCAAACTTTGACAGTAGAAGTAGCTGCTCATTTAGGAGGTAATAATGTGCGGACGGTGGCGATGGGTCCAACCGATGGTTATAAAAGAGGCTTGAGTGTTCAAGCTACTGGAGAAAGTATCACGGTGCCAGTGGGTGAGGCAGTTTTAGGTAGAATGTTCAATGTTTTAGGCGAGCCGATTGATGGTAAAAAAGCTATTCCCAGCAAAACTCCTCGCTTACCGATTCATCGTCAAGCGCCAAGATTTTCTCAACAAAAAAACAGTATTGAAATCTTTGAAACAGGTATTAAAGTGATTGATCTTATTTGCCCCTTTGTCAAAGGCGGTAAAGTGGGTTTATTTGGTGGAGCGGGTGTCGGTAAAACAGTTTTAATTCAAGAATTAATTACCAATATCGCTCAAGAGCATGGCGGTTATAGTGTTTTTGCTGGCGTGGGAGAAAGAACCAGAGAAGGAAATGATCTTTATCATGAAATGATTGATTCGGGAGTCATTGATAAGACTGCTTTGGTTTTTGGGCAAATGAATGAACCGCCAGGAGCGCGGCAAAGAGTCGGTCTTTCTGGTTTGACGATGGCTGAATACTTTCGTGATGTGCAGAAAAAAGATGTTTTGCTTTTTATTGATAATATCTTTCGTTTTACGCAAGCTGGTTCGGAAGTTTCAGCTCTTTTGGGAAGAATGCCCTCAGCTGTGGGTTATCAACCGACTTTGGCGGAAGAGATGGGTCAATTGCAAGAAAGAATTACTTCTACCAAAGATGGTTCTGTGACTTCGGTACAAGCAGTTTATGTGCCGGCCGACGATTTGACTGATCCCGCCCCAGCAACCACTTTTGCTCATTTGGATTCGACGGTGGTTTTGAGTCGGGCCTTGTCAGAGTTGGGTATTTACCCAGCTGTTGATCCGCTCGATTCTAGTTCCACTATTTTGGCTCCTGAAATTGTCGGTGAGGAGCATTATCAAGTAGCGCGGGAAGTGCAAAGAGTATTGCAAAGATATAAAGACTTGCAAGACATTATTGCTATTTTGGGAATGGAGGAACTATCGGATGAGGATAAGGTTTTAGTAACTCGAGCGAGAAAGATTCAAAAATTCCTCTCTCAGCCTTTCTTTGTGGCTAAACAATTCACTGGTCAAGACGGTCGCTATGTCAAAATTGACGAAACAGTTACTGGTTTCAAATTAATTTTGGAAGGCAAACTAGATCAAGTGAGCGAACAAGACTTTTATCTCAAAGGCAATATTGATGAAGTTTTGCAGGCGGATAAGGATAGCAAAAAATAAATGAAAAAACTTTTGGTTAAAATTTTGACACCAGAAAAGTTAATTTTTGAAGCCCAAGCCCGAGAGGTGATTCTTCCCACTCAAGACGGACAGGTAGGCATTTTGGCCGATCACCTACCCTATTTAGCGCCACTAAAGGCTGGAGAAGTACAAATTAAATTTGAAGAAGAGGACAAAGTGGATAAGTGGGAGAGTTTGGCGGTCGATTTTGGCGTGGCGGAGTTTTGTGAAAATGTTTTGACTGTTCTAGTCAATTCTGGGGCACGGGCGGCAGAGATTGATCTAGATTTGGCAGAGCAAGCCAGAAAAAGAGCTCAAGAATTACTCAAAGAAGAATTGAAAGATAGTCAGGAATACACTCATGCTTTGGCCATCATCGAGAGAGAAATAGCCAAAATAAGAGTTGCCAATAAGTACCGACGAAAATTTAAAGTTTAACCTTACCATTAGTAATGACCGCGGTTTTCTCTTTGATCTAAATAACTTTTCTTCGAGATTTATGTTATACTGAAAACAGTATTTTTATTATTTAATTAAAATAATGTCTTTTTTCAAGAAAATTATCAGTTTCCAGTGGCGAGTGTTGAGTTTACTTTTGCTAGTTTTGAGCCTCTTCTTTTTTTCAGATCAAACTTTTGCTCAAACCTATACCGCTAATGAATTTGTCACCGTTTGGAAGACAGACAATCCCGGTAGTTCTA
>CAZOVA010000006.1:0-34782 GCA_964583625.1 uncultured Pseudomonadales bacterium | reverse complement strand
AATCAAGATCTCTCTGCTTGGGATATTAGTAAAATAGTAAAATCACCGAGCAGTTATGTGTATAATGATATAGGCTTTTCTTATAGTGGTCTGTCTTTCACCAACTATGACAAAATTTTGCAAGCTTGGAGTCAGCAAATAGTTCAACCAAGAGTGCGACTTAATGCTGCTGACGTTTATTATTGTAGCGCTCAAGTGGCCCGTGATAAATTAACCTCATCTCCCAATGATTGGGTTATTCAGGATGTTGGTCGAAGTAGGGCTCAGGCATGTCTAGATTATTTGGAAACTTTAAAACCAAAAGCTGAGCTTAGTTCTCAGGTTCCCGATCCTCAACTCCCCTTTAATATCAAAGAGTTAAGTCCCAAAGACCAAGAAACCAGTATTAGTGGTCAATTAATAGCCAATAAAGAAACTAAAACTTATAATTTAAGTTTAGAACTGAAAGATGGTAATACTTTAATTAAAACCTATACTTTAAATAACTTTCAAGTACCTGCTAATAATACTAAAACCTTTAACTTTACCATTCCCACCATTGATTTTAATCCTTCAGTCTCCAACTTTACCTTTCAAGGTCCACATGTTCTTAAAATTACCGATACTAGTAATAATCTAACCACTACCCTTAACTGGAATCTTACCTTTTCTTTTCCTGCCTATAATATCTTGCATCAAATCAATGGTGGGAATTATATTAGGGTGTATAGATAATAGTAGTCGTTACTTTTTTTACTGGTGCAATTCTTGGAGAGTGTGATATTATAAGAAGATGACAGTTCAGCTTTACAATACTTTGTCTCGTCAGATTGAACCTGTGCCTTTTCATGGTGAAAGAGAGATCGGTTTTTATGCTTGTGGTATTACGGCTTATGATTATGCCCATTTGGGCAACTTGCGTCGTTATGTCATGGATGATTTAATTATTCGAGCTCTGCGCTACGATGGTTATCGAGTGAAATTTGTCCAGAATGTGACAGATGTTGGGCATCTGGTTTCGGATGAAGATGAGGGAGAAGACAAATTGGAAAAGGGCGCGCGCCGTGAAAAGGCTTCAGTTTTTGAAATTGCCCGCAAATTTGAAGATTACTTCTACCAAGTTAATGAAAGAATGGGCAATTTTCGTCCCGATGTAGTGGCGCGCGCCAGTGATTATATCCAGCAACAGCTGCAAATCGTCATTGATCTGGAAAAGAAAGGCTATGCCTACTTAATTGCAGGTGATGGTCTTTATTTTGACACAAGCAAGAGTGAAGGTTATGGCGCTTTGGCGCAGCTTGATTTAGTGAAGTTGAAAGAGGGCGCCCGAGTGGACAAAATTGCTGGCAAAAGGAATCCGTCGGACTTTGCTCTTTGGAAACTCGAGAGACCAGGAGAGAATCGGCAAATGGCTTGGCCTTCGCCTTGGGGCGAACGGAGTTTTCCTGGTTGGCATCTAGAATGTGTAGCAATGTCAATTGCTCATCTAGGACCACAGTTTGAAATTCATTCTGGCGGAGTAGATCATATTCCAGTGCATCACACCAATGAGATTGCGCAAGCAGAAGCTTGGACGGACAAAAAACCTTTTGTCAAAATGTGGTTGCATCACAATTTTATGTTGGTTGATGGCCAGAAAATGAGTAAAAGTTTGGGTAATATTTATCGTTTGGAAGATATTATTGATAAGGGTTTCTCTCCAATGGCTTTACGTTATTTATTAATGATGACTCATTATCAAAAAGAAATGAATTTTACCTGGGAGGCTTTGGCGGGAGCCCAAAAAGCTTATGAGCGATTGATCGTCGCCCTAGCTAGACTTCAAGGGGAGCGAGTACAAAGCATGGCCATGGAAGACGATATTGAGAGAGCCAATCATTATCGACAACGTTTTTTGGATTTAGTCAATCACAACTTAGATTTACCCCAAGCTTTAGCCTTGCTTGGCGATATTCTCAAGGCTAATCTAGGAGGAGGCGAGCGTTATAGTTTGATCATTGAATTAGATCATGTTTTGGGCTTGCAATTGCGTCAAAATGTGGCTTTTTATTTACAAAATCAAGAAAAAGCTTCAGCTCTTAAAGACTCTCCTCATAAAGCAAAAGCAGAAGAACTCCTTTTTATTCGCGAAAAAGCTCGCTCGGAAAAAGATTTTGTTCAAGCAGATAGTTTACGTCAGGAGATTGAAGCTTTAGGTTTTATGATTGAAGACACTCCTGAAGGAGCCAAATTAAAGAAAAAATGAAGACAATCAAAGCGACGGTGGCAGCACAAATCTTTATTCCTGCGAGTCAGGTTAAGCCTGCTTTAGAAAAATTTATCAAAAAGGAATTGGTTTTTTTCAATCCCAAAATTATTGAGTTGAAAAGATTGGGTTATTCCACTTGGAAAGTGCCTAAGGTTATCAAATGTTATCGCCAACTCAAAAGCGGTTACTTTTTACCCTTAGGTTTTGGTCCGCGCTTTTGGCGCTGGTGTCAAGAAGAAAAATTAAAATTAATTTTAGACGATCAAAGAATTGTCCAACCAGTAGAAAAAATAAAAAGCCAAATCACTCTCAAAGAAAATCAATTAGTTGCCTTGAATAAAATTTTACCAAAGAATCGAGCCATTCTTCAGGCTAAGCCAGGCTTTGGCAAAACTGTTTTAGCTTTGGCCTATATTGTGCAAAAACAACAAAAAACTTTAATTATCGTTCATACTCGAGCGCTTTTAGCCCAATGGCAAAAAAGAATCGCTGATTTTTTGGAGCTTGAAACTGAGGACATCGGAATTATTGGTGAGGGAAAGTGGCAAATTGGTCGCAAAATCACCATTGCTTCCTATCAAACCCTGCTAAGTCGAGGAACCAAAGAAATTAATAACCTTTTTGGGCTGGTGGTAGTGGATGAATGTCATCATGTGCCAGCTAATACTTTTGCCAAAGTGGTGCGTGATTTTTCTGCCAAATATTGTCTGGGATTGACAGCCACCCCTTTTCGCAAAGACAAGCTTGACCGCCTGATGAACTTTTATATTGGGTCAATTATTACCACTGATCAGTTGGAAACCAGTGATGAGCAAAGTTTATTACCACCAGCGGCGGTTAAAACAGTTCTCCTTAAACGGGAAACAGACTTATGGATTCAAGATTTTGAATTAAAAGATTTTACTCAACTAGGGACAATTTTGAGTGAAGATCAGAACCGATTGCAGTTGATTATCAATGATGTTTTGACTGTAGCCAAAGATAAAAATCATCGCCTTTTGGTTTTATCAGAAAGAGTGGGTCATTGTGAGGCTCTTTTTACTGCTTTAAAAAAGCTTTTACCAAAAAGTAAAATGGTTTTAGTCACTGGTCAGATGAAAAAAGCTGAAAGAGAAAAACTATTTGAGAAAATCAAAAAAAATAATTATCAAATCATGGTCGCCACTGGCGGAGTCGTGGGAGAAGGTTTTGACTGGCCAGAAATTAATTATTTATTCCTGACTTTTCCTTTTTCTTGGCGAGGAAGATTAATCCAATATGTTGGTCGAGCTCAGAGAGTCAGTAAAAATAAAACCCAAGCTTTTGTTTATGATTATGTAGACGAGCAAATGTCCATCTTCCAAGCAATGTGGCGTAAAAGACTCCTTGCCTACCGGGAGTTGGGAGTAGTGCAAAAAGATTTAGCCAAAATTTTTTAGCTCGGCAAAAGTTATTTAAAGAAGACATAAAACTTTTTTGCTAAAAAGCTATTTTTGAAAAATGTTTTTGTATTTAATTATAAATAAAAGATCAGCAAACTTTTTCAGCCAAAAGTTTGTGTTAGAATAGAGATATGAACACTCCAGAACCCAGTGGTGAAAAATGGTACCGAGGTTTGAAAGCCAATTTAAGACCATTGGCTAGTTTGAGTTTGCAGTTACTAGCAAGAGAAAAAGCCAATTTTGCAAATAGTCCTTTGGACAATTATGAGTTTATCGTTTTCCCATTAGCCAAAGCTTTTGAGGCTTTTTTGAAAGATTTTCTTTTTGCGCAAAAACTGATTAATGAAAGAACTTATAATAGTAAAAAATTTTCTATCGGTCGGTCTCTTAATCCTGATGTTCGTTTGGAGCAACGCGATCAATACTGGTATTATGACGATTTTCTACAGCTCTGTGGACAAGAAGTGGCGCTTTTTGTTTGGGAAACTTGGTTGGAACGCAATCGTCTTTTTCATCTCTATCCTGGCGAGGAATATAATCTGACTCTAACAGAGGCAGAAGAAAAAATTAACCAAATCATTCGAGCAATCGACCTTTGCCTTTATTGTCAAAGGGAAGAAAAACTTAAGAGCTGAGATTTTTCAAAACCAAACTAATAACTTCGTCAATCTCGCTTTTTGATAATTGATAATTATTGCTGATATCAGTGACAATTTGATCAAATTTTTCCATTTGCTCTTGGGGTTGGATATCTTCCAAGAGACAAGTTTTAATATCTTTTGCCGCTGCTTCAACCAAAGGTTGGCGAATATTTTTTATTTCATTAATTTTTTCTTGATCAAGCGAAAAATTTTCTTTATTAAGCATGGTTTTATTCTAACATGGAAACTATTTTAATCCAAAGTGAGACTAATACAGCGGATATAACCGCCACCCTTGGCCAGTTCTTCGATCTTGGGGGTATGAACAAGTAAACCTCTTTCCTGGAGAGCTTGTTGTAGTTTGGGAGCTTGGGCACTCATAATGACGTCTTGTCCAGTAGAAACTAAATTGCAAGCAAAGCCCGTTTTTGCCTCAGTCAGAGAAACACTAATTTTTTCAAAGGCTGATAAGGATGCCAAAACTTGTTGACTTGCTGGCAAAAAAGCTTGAGGACAATAGGCGATGAGCCCCTTTTTTTGTTTTGTGGGTGGGCGAATAATACTTAAAGCTAGATCAAGGTCGTAAAAAAAACTATCAGGCCAAGAGGAAACAGGATTAATCAAGACTTTCCCTCGCTTATCTTTTTGCGGCTGGGTTTGTAAAAGGATTAATTTAAGATTTAAAATTTTCGCCACTTCTTCTTGAGCCCAAGGATCGCTTCGATAGTGACTACCAGCAAAAAGATAATCGCCAGCAATCAAAGAATCTCCTTGACCACTGAAACGCCAGTTGGCGGGGAGCTGGTAAACAGTTTTACCCAAGCCTTGCAAAACTTTTTTCGCCACTAACTCTTCACTTTTTCTAGTGGGTGGCAATCGGGAGAGAACCGCTTTTTTGCCTCTCACCAAAGCCCAGTTGGCGGTATAAACTCCATCTTGACTTGAGGCTGGAGAAGTCTTAAAAATCTGACAACCAGCTTTTTTGAATAAAGTTTCTAGTAGCTGATGCTCTTTCTGCGCTTTGAGACGATTGATTTTTTCTCCTGGTTGATAATAAGGATTGATGGCCGCTTGATTATCAAAAAATCGACAGTCAGAGAGAAGGAGTTTTTGATTAATAAGCATAAAGTTTGTATTATAGCAGAGTTATAAATCTACTTTTGGTATTTTCCTTAGACTTTGTTTTTTTGCCGTATATAATAGACTGATGGCAAAAAGTGATTTTTTAGCTTCTCTTAATGAAAAGCAACTTTTAGCGACCAAACATTTGCTTGGTCCCGCTTTGGTTTTAGCGGGTGCTGGTTCAGGCAAGACTAGAGTTTTAACTAGTCGAGTAGCCCATTTATTAGCTACCAATCAAGCTAAACCAGAAGAAATTTTATTGGTAACTTTTACTAATAAGGCAGCTGCCGAAATGAAAAATCGGGTACGGCAATTAACCGATCTCGATTTGCCTTTTTCTGGTACTTTTCATAGTCTGGGAGTCAGAATCTTGCGTCAACACGCTCCTTTGGTCAATTTGGACCACAATTTTACTATTTATGATAGCGATGACCAGCTAGCTTTGCTCAAACAGATTTATAAAGATCAAGGCTGGGATAGTAAAAATTACAAGCCTCAGTTAGTGAAGGCAATGATTTCTCAAGCTAAAAATTTCTTGCAAACTCCAGCTAGTTATCGGCAAACAGCTTATAGCGATTTAGCCGTCTTCGTAGCCAATGCTTATGAGGTTTACCAAAGAGCTTTGGCGCGAGAAACAGCCTTAGACTTTGATGATTTACTCAACTTTACCCTCGCTCTTTTGCAAGAAAACAAAGGAGTGAGACAAAGATATCAAGAGCAAATCAAATTTGTTTTAATTGACGAATATCAGGACACCAATCAAGCTCAATATCAACTCAGTAAAATTTTAGCTGCTCCACAAAACAATTTATTTGTCGTTGGCGATTTTAGCCAAAGTATTTACGCTTGGCGGGGGGCTGATTATAAAAATATGTTGTCCTTAAAAAAAGATTATCCCGATTTAACTACTTACCACTTAGATCAAAACTATCGTTCTCATCAATCTATTTTGACTGCAGCTACCCAAATTATCCAAAAAAATACCAATCATCCGATTTTAAATTTATGGACGGACAATAAAATTAAAAATAAAATTCATTTAGTCGAGGCAGAAACAGGCAATCAAGAAGCAGACTATGTGGCTCATAAAATTTCTCAGCTCCAAAATGATTATCGTCTTTCGGAAATAGCTATTTTATATCGCACCAATGCTCAGTCTCGGGCTTTTGAAGAAGCTTTGACTCGTTATCGCTTGCCTTATCACTTAATTGGAGGCTTTAAGTTTTACGAGCGTAAAGAAATCAAAGACCTCTTGGCCTATTTGCGTCTTTACTTCAATCATAAGGAGAGCGTCAGTCAACAAAGACTTAATAAAGTGGGCAAGAGGCGCTTCAATGCCTATCTTGATTGGCGGACCACTTATCAACAAAAAGACAAAAAAGATGAAAAACCGCTAACTCTTTTACAAGAAATTCTGCGAGCGACCAAATATCAGGACCTTTATGATCCGACCGATCCAGAAGAAGCGATGAAGTTGGAAAACATCAATGAGCTTTTATCTCATAGTAGCCAATTTGCCGACAGTCAACAATTTTTGGAAAATATTGCTTTAATTCAAGACGATTATTTGCCCGATCAGCCTTTAGACGTAAGTGCTACTCAAAAAGAGAGAGTAACACTCATGAGCTTGCATTCTGCCAAGGGTTTGGAGTTTGGGATAGTCTTTTTAGTAGGCATGGAAGAGAATTTATTGCCCCATGCCCGTTCTCTTTTTGATGCTGAACAATTAAGTGAGGAAAGACGTTTGTGTTATGTCGGCATCACTCGGGCCAAACATGAGCTTTATTTTACTTGTGCTCGACGTCGATGGCAATATGGTTTTACGACCGCAGTCTGTCGCAGTCGGTTTTTAGACGATTTGTCTGCCAATATTTTGATAGTGGAAAGACTGGAGGAAACAGCCGAACCCAAGTTTGCCTTCTCTTCTCGCTGGCAAAAAAGAGACCAAAGAGCTCAGTTTTCTTCGCCAGCTCAAAAAAGTACGACTAGCAGAGAAAGACGAGTAGTTCCTGACGAAGACTTAGAGGCAGTTTTACACGGTGATCTTGATTTTGAGACTTTTTTGCGCTCTTGAGAAGGGAAATGAGAGAGTAATTATCCAAAATAAATTTACTTGATTCTAAGATTATATTTTTCTTATTTGAGGTGTTTTTATTTGGCAAACTTTCGCCTAATAATCGCTTTTTGTCATTTCTGTGGGCTTGACACTTAAAAATGACAATGCTATATTTAGTGTCCGCTATTATTTACAACCACAATATATTGTGGTTATAGCGACAAGAATTATAAATTATTAGTCTATTAATTAGAAAGTTATTAAAATGACTCTGTCCAATAATCGTCCTAAGCTTCCCCAATATATTAAAAAACGAGACGGTCGTAAAGAAGTCTTCTATCCTGAAAAAATTACTCATGCAGTCCAAGCAACTTTGATTTCTGAAAAAATTCACGATTCTCAACTAGCCACTAAGGTAACTCAAAGTGTTTTAGAAAAGATTCTCGATGAATTTAGCCGCAAAACTCCCACCGTGGAGCAAGTGCAGGACTTAGTGGAGAAGACTTTGGTTGAGTTTAACCAGTTTGAAATTGCCAAAGCTTATATTCTTTATCGTCAAGAAAGATCTCGCTCACGTGACTCTAAGTCTCGTTTGATGCAAACCTTCAAAGGGATTGCTTTTGATGACGCTAAGGATAATGATCTGAAAAGAGATAATGCCAATGTTGATGGCAATACTGCCATGGGCACGATGCTCAAATTTGGTTCTGAAAGCACCAAGGAATTCGCTCGGGCTTTTATGATGAACTCAGAGCATGCTCAAGCCCATGAAGCAGGAGACATTCATATTCATGATTTAGACTTTTTACCAATGGGAACGCTTACCTGTTGCCAGATCGACATTATGGATCTTTTCAAACGTGGCTTTAATACTGGGCACGGTTTTTTACGTGAACCGCAAAGCATTACTAGTTCCGCCGCCCTCGCAGCGATTATCTTGCAGTCCAATCAAAACGAGCAGCACGGTGGCCAGAGTATTCCTCATTTTGATTATGCTTTGGCGGGAGGGGTAAAGAAAACTTTTCAAAAGAATTTAATTAACAATTTACACAAAGCTCTTGTTTATAAATATGACCAAGAAATTGAATTGAAAAAATTAAAAACAACCATCAATGATTGGCTTAAAAATAGTCAAACAACTCTCACTTATCCAGAATTGACGAAAAAAACGACTCAAGAACTGTTGGCTGTTTTGGAAAAAAAGCTCAAAGTTAAATTGAATGCCAAAGATTTATCTCATGTAGTAAATGAGGCGGCGGCTGATACGAAAAAAGAGACTTTCCAGGCTTTGGAGGCGCTGATTCACAATCTCAACACCATGCACTCTCGGGCTGGAGCTCAAGTCCCTTTTACTTCTATTAACTTTGGCACCGATACCTCTCCAGAAGGAAGACTGGTTAGTCAAGCTTTATTAGAAGCTACTTGGAACGGTTTGGGTCGTAGCGAAACACCAATTTTCCCGATTTCAATTTTCAAGGTGAAAGAGGGTATTAATTACAATCCCAAAGATCCCAATTATGATCTTTTCAAAAGATCCATTGAGGTTTCCTCCAAAAGACTGTTCCCCAACTTTGTCTTCTTAGATGCTCCTTTTAATTTGCAATATTATAAAAAAGGTGATCCCACTTCAGAGGCAGTAGCTATGGGTTGCCGGACCAGAGTTTTAGCTTCCATTTTCCCCGAAAGTAATGGTCGCGTGACTGGTCGAGGCAATATTTCTTTCACCACCATCAACTTAGTCGCTCTAGGCATTAAGCACGGTATTGCTGACGGGGAAAGAAGTAAACCAGATTGGAATGGTTTCTATCAAGAATTAGAACAAAAGCTTGATTTAGTTAAAAATCAATTATTAGAGCGCTTTGAAATTCAAGCCAGCAAAACCATGAAAAACTTCCCTTTCTTGATGGGGCAGGGTGTTTGGATGGGGAGCGAAAAACTTAAGCCCAATGATAATTTGCGCAATGTAATCAAACACGGCACTCTTTCTATTGGTTTCTTCGGTTTGGCAGAAGCATTGGTAGCCATGACGGGCAAACACCACGGTGAAAGTGCGGCCTCTCAAAAACAAGGCTTGAAAATAGTCAAGCTGATGAGGGATTATTGCGATAAGCAGAGTAAAAAATATCAGCTTAACTTTTCTCTTTTGGCGACACCAGCCGAAGGAATTGCTGGCCGCTTTGTCAAGCTAGATCGGGCTCGTTATGGTCTGATTCCAGGAGTAACTGATCGTGATTACTACACTAATTCTTTCCATGTCCCAGTGTATTATCCGATCAATGCTTTTGAGAAAATTGAAATTGAGGCCCCTTACCACGCTCCGTGCAATGCTGGTCATATTACCTATATCGAGCTAGACGGTGATCCTTCCAAAAATGTGGACGCTTTCGAGTCAATTGTCCGTAAGATGAAAGAAAGCGGCATTGGCTATGGAAGCGTTAATCACCCAGTTGATCGCGACCCAGTTTGCGGTTATTCTGGCATTATCGGCGACACTTGCCCCGCTTGTGGCAGAAAAGAGGGTAGTGAGGGAATCGGTTTTGAAAGATTGCGTCGTATTACTGGTTATCTGGTGGGCACTCTTGATCGTTGGAATGACGGGAAAAAAGCAGAGGAACACGATCGAGTAAAACACGGTCTTAATCGGCCCACTGTTCAAGCGAAAGCTGGCTAAGACATGCAGATTCGTTTGGCGGGACCACTAATTTTCGATAGTATTGTTGACGGTCCGGGTTTACGGACCGTCATCTTTACTCAGGGTTGTTTGCGTGGTTGTCCTGGTTGTCATAATCCAGCCACTCACGATTTGCTTGGTGGTAAACTGTATTCTTTGGCTTTTGTTAAAAAACAAATCGCGGCGGCCAAAATGCAACAAGGAATCACTCTTTCTGGCGGAGAGCCGTTTTTGCAAGCTAAAGCTTGTCTAGAATTAGCTAAGTTTGCTCATCAAAAAGGCTTGGACGTTTGGGCCTTTAGCGGTTTTCTTCACGAAGAACTGAGTGTGGGTAGTCCCGCTCAAAAAGCCTTACTCAAAGAAGTGGACGTCCTAGTTGACGGACCTTTTATCCTCAAAGAAAGAAGTTTGGACTTACTTTATAAAGGTTCACGCAATCAAAGAACTCTGCTTTTAAAGAATGGTAAAATCGTGAAGAAACTCAAAGACACCCTCGATCCACCGACAGAGATTAAAATTTAGTTTGATAGGCTTTTACCTTGATAAAACAAGGAAATTTTTAATAAAAAATTTAATTAAAATTAAATTTAAAGTAGAGTTTTTTCTTAAATTAGATTTGGTTGGCGCTACCAAAAATATTAATTTTTTCTGTGACCACTTTTTGAACGGCTTCTCGAGCTGGTCCTAAAATTTTTCGTGGATCAATCTCTGTTGGTTTTTCTTGTAAAGTTTGATAAATTGTTTGCACAAAGGCTAGACGTAAATCAGTGTCAATATTAATTTTACTTACCCCCAAAGCAATCGCTTCTTGGAGTAAATTGGTTGGCACACCAGAGGAGCCATGCAAAACAATGGGGATAGAGACAAGATTTTGGATTTTAGCTAATACTGAAAAATTTAATTTTACTTCTCCCTGATATTGTCCGTGAGCTGTGCCAATCGCTACCGCCAAACTATCACAATTCGTTTGCTCCACAAAGCTTGCCGCCTCTTCTGGGTTGGTATAAACAGCTTCTTCGTGGCTCACATTAATATGCTCTTCTACTCCTCCCACTCGACCAATTTCTGCCTCTACGCTAGCATTTTTTTGGTGAGCTAAATTAACAACTTTTCTTGTGGTTTTAATATTTTCTGCCAGTGGCAAGGCCGAACCGTCAAACATCACGCTAGTGAAGCCTTTTTCCAAACAGTCATTAATAATATTAAAGTCAGTTCCGTGATCTAGATGTAAAACCATTGGCAAATGAGGGTGTTGGTCACTGGCAGTTTTTACCAAAGCTAGCAAATAATCAATTCCAGCATAAGCAATTGCTCCCTGGCTCACTTGAATAATGACGGGAGAATTATTCGCCGCCGCCGCCGCCGCAATCCCTTGGAGAGTTTCCATATTATTGATATTAAAAGCTCCTAAAGCATAATGTTCACGTCGAGCTTTTTGTAATAATTCGGTGCTTCTAACCAAAGGCATAAAAACTTTCTTTTTTTTTAAACTGTCCGCAACAACATTATAGCGCAAAAATAAAGGTCAAGACTGTTTAATAAGAAAATTAGCGCCCATTCGGCAGAGTTTGTTTGATTATGATATAATTATAGAGCTTTCTAAAAATCTAAGGAACTATAGTTTGGGAATTCTTCCATAACTCTGGCTCCTTTGATTAAGAGAGGTTCTTTTTGGTGGTGGTTTATTCCAACTAGGTCAAAAAAAGGAGGAGAAAAAATGAGCTTGGGTATTTCTTTTGACAATGAGCTATTTCTTGCTGTCCAAGAACTGCTAGCCCGGTATGAAGAAAGCGCTCTTTTGTCTCGGTGGGCAAAAATCGGTGGTTTGATCAGGATCGAAAACGACAGCTATGAGAACGATCTACAATCGAAACCAGATCGCGAATCAGTGATAGAATTGTTCACCACTGATCCGATCGCCCGAAAACTGATGGACAAATTAGTAACCTATCTCAATCGACCCTTGATCATCAGTTTGCATCAGCGCTTTGATCCGCAAGGAAAAAGTCAAAGCTTGGAAGAAATGTTGTACTGGACAAGGTTCTTGGCCAAGGAACCAGAGTTGGTTTTAGCTCCGCATAGTCGTTTTGCGGCGGTGGTCAGTTTGGGAGAAAACCAAAGAAGGGTATTACTGCACGTCTGGGATTTAGAACTCAGTTGATTGCTTGATACCGCTACCAATCAAAACTCCTCACTCGCAAAGATGCAGGTGAGGAGTTTTTCTTTATCTTTTTTTCAAAAGATGATTATTATTTACCAACGATTATTGTTTTCTCTTGGTGGTCTATCCACTTTTGGTTTGGCCACAGCTACAATTAGTTTGCGACCCTCATAATCCTGGTCATGCAAAGCTTCAATGGCTTTGGCAGCATCATCAGCATTTTTAAAAGTGACAAAGCCCATACCGCGGGAACGAGGGGGGCGATGGTCATGACCAAAGCGCTTTTCCAAAAGCACAGCTGCTTCTGCCACCTCTCCATACTGGCTAAATAATGCCTTCAATTGCTC
This sequence comes from uncultured Pseudomonadales bacterium, assembly GCA_964583625.1. Classification (GTDB taxonomy): domain Bacteria; phylum Patescibacteriota; class Microgenomatia; order UBA1400; family PJMF01; genus JAUNST01. The sequence goes on along the minus strand of CAZOVA010000006.1, from coordinate 22,136 downwards.
GTCATTGACGCTATAAGTCAAATTTCCGACGAACAGTCTGGCTGGATTAATGGCTGACATTTTGTCGTCCATGTTTACCTTCCTTGACCCGCTTTCAAAATAAAACGGGTACTATGCAAGAGATTCTCTTTGAGAAAGTAGAAAGGCGAACGTAAAAACTCGTCCCGACCCACACACTTTTATTTAAAAAAATCTTTTTGCGATCTTAATACTTGGTCTATTATACACGATTTTTGCTTTTATTATTAATGTATAATAAAAGACATGGCTTTGTTCTCAACCCATCTTCGGTTAAAAAAACTTTTTTTACAAATAATCACTTTTCTCTCTTCCCGTATTTTTATTGTTTCTTTACTCCTTCTTGTTCAAGTTATATTCTTTTTTTTCATTTTTAGTCCCTTTTTTGATATTACTTTTCCTCTTTATACCCTAGGCTTTGTTTTTAGTTTTGCGACAGTTATATTTTTGGTTAGTACTAGAGACAATCCAAGCTATAAACTAGTTTGGACGATTTTTATTTTAACAATTTCTCCTATTGGAGCTTTGAACTATTGGCTTTTTGGTTGGCAAAAAGTACCTCCGCATCAACTAGAAACTCTAGAAAAACTTTTTCGTCAAATAAAACAACTGCTGGTGCAAAACGAAGAAACATTCACGGCCTTGATGCAAGACAATCGAGAAGTGGCTGATCAATCTTATTATCTAGAACACAATCTCAATTTTCCTCTTTATCAACAAACCCAAACTCAATACTTCAAAGAAGGAGAATTCTTTTTTACCACTCTCAAGGAACAATTACAAAAGGCAGAAAAATTTATTTTTATGGAATACTTTATTATTGATCAGCAGAGCAAAATTTGGCAAGATATTTTGGAAATTTTATCTCTTAAGGCGCAAGAGGGGGTAGAGGTTCGTTTGCTTTATGATGATATGGGCTGTCTTTTTACTTTGCCCAGCGATTTTGTCAAAAAAATGCAAGCCTTGCAAATTCAAGCAGTTCCTTTCAATCGTTTTCGACCTTTTTTGCAGGCTAGAATGAATAATCGAGATCATCGGAAAATTACTATCATTGATGGAAAAATTTCTTTCACTGGCGGCATCAATTTGGCCGACGAATACTTAAATTGGAAGCCGAAGCACGGTCACTGGAAAGACACGGCTATTATGTTGGAGGGAGAAGCAACCTGGACACTCACTGTAATTTTTTTACAATTGTGGAATTTTGTCTGTCCCACTGACACCGATTATCAATATTATCGTGGTCAATTTAAAAAATTACCCCCAACAGATGGTTTTGTCCAACCCTTCGCTGATAGCCCTCAGGATAGTGAACTAGTCTCTCGCAATGTTTATCTCAATCTTATCAATCGGGCTGAAAGAGAATTAATTATTACTACTCCTTATTTAATTATTGATAATGAGACGATTACTGCTTTGTGCTTGACAGCAAAAAATGGTTTGGATGTTAAGATTATTGTTCCTGGCATTGCCGACCATTGGTATAGTGAAATTTTATCTAAGGCTTTCTATTTGGAATTGATGGAAGCTGGCGTAAAAATTTATGAATATACTCCTGGTTTTATTCATAGCAAAACTATTATCGCTGATCAACAGGTGGGCGTGATTGGGAGTGTTAATTTAGACTATCGCAGCCTTTATCTCAATTTTGAGGCCGGAGTTTGGCTTTATCAAACTCAAGCTTTGAAACAACTCCAAGCTGATTTAGAGGAAACATTGGAGCTTTGTGTGCGCGTAAAAAAATCTAGCGTGACCGAAGTGAATTTTTTTGTTAAAATTTTAAGGGGAGTTCTGAGATTATTTGCTCCACTAATGTAATCTCTTCAAGCTATCCATGTTATAATAGAGGGAATAAAATGGAGGCTCTTTTTTATTTGCCCGATCGTCTAATGGCAGGACACCAGCCTTTGAAGCTGTTTATCTTGGTTCGACTCCAAGTCGGGCATCATTACTCATTTTTCATCAAAGACCTTTTATTTTTTATAGTACAATAAATTTATTATCATTTAAAAAACGAAAGGCTTTACTATGCCCACAGAGACAAAAGTTGACAGAGTGACCACCTCTCAAGCTAGCTCGGAGGATGGAAGTGTTCGACAAAGGGTAACGACGGTGACGAGAAGCGATGCCAATGAAGAACATGAATTTGGTATTGCCAAAATTAATCAAATCCTTTGGTACCTTTGTCATTTTATAGCCATTATTTTAATTTTGCGTTTTATCTTTTTACTTTTTGGAGCCAATCGCGTAGGAATTGTTGATTTGATTTATCGGTTTTCCAATATTTTCGTCGCTCCTTTTAGATCTATTTTCCCCTCCGTCAGTGAAAATGCAAACTTTTTCGATACGGCTGCTTTATTAGCGACAGTGATGTATTATCTTTTTACGTTTTTGATTAGCAAAGCTATTGAGCTTTTGTCAAAAAAAGTGGAAGCTTAAAAAGCACAACCTTTTTGCCTCAAAAAAACCCGCTAGCAAGCTAGCGGGTTTTTAAAAAATTTAATATCTTAAAAAATCGCTCGACCAAGAGCAATCAAAATACAGGCTCCAACAACGGAAACAGCTAAACTGTAAAAGTTAAAACCAGTCACTCCAGCTTGACCGAAAAAATTAAAAACCCAGCCACCAACGAAACTACCAATAATACCTAAAACGATATCCGCAATTAATCCTTGCTTGGAGTTTCTTTTCATAATAATGGAGGCCAACCAGCCCGCAACTCCTCCCAAAATTAGTGGAAGTAAAATTTCCATTTTTAACCTTTTTTTTTTATACTAAAAGCAGAATACAATTAATCTTAATCCTTGTCAAGCACCTTTTTATTCTTGACAATTTTCTGACCACAGCCCTAAACCTTTTTCCTGAGCTCTTGCTTGAGCTTGCTGAAATTTTTGTTGATATTTAATGTCTGGTTTATAAGCTTTGGCCCAAGCATAGCCTTCTTGCACCAAAATTTCATTGATCATTTTTTCACCCAAATAAACATAGCGCAATAAACGACCATAGCGATCGGTTTCACTTCGATCTTTCTCTAATACAACCTTTTTTTGCCAAACCAATTCTTCATTTCTCTTCCAAGCAGTGAGAGAATAACAATCATTATTTTTTTCTGGTGCATCAATGCCAATATAACGAACTTTTTGACCATCTTCTAAAACAATAGTGTCGCCGTCAATAACCTTAGTAACGAGAAACTCTTTCTGTTCTTGATCATTGAGATTGGCGCTGTGAGTAGCGAGGGGGAACTGAGCTTCACTTTTAGGAATGAGGGAAAATTGAGGGAAAAAAGTAGCTAAAAAAAGATTGATGAACCAGAAAATTGCTAGAGCAAGTTTTAGACTTGACTGATTAATATTTTGAAAATCTTTTTCTTTCATTGTTTTAAAACTTTAATCTCTTTATCATAACAGAACTGAGTCTCTGTTTAACTAGTAAATTCTGTCCAACTTTTTGCCTGTAGGGAAATCAAAGTCATGCTATAATGACAATATCATGTCAGTTCGTCAGAACATTAATCAGTTGATGGGAGAAAAAGACTCTCAAGAAGAAGAACAATTATTTACTCGTTTGCGGGCCAATGATTGGGCAGAATTTTATGGTCAAGAAAAAGTAAAGGAGGCTGTTTTGATTGGGGCAGCCGCGGCCAAAAGTCGCGGTGAAGCCTTGGATCATCTACTTTTTTACGGGCCGCCCGGTTTAGGGAAAACAACTCTTTCACATTTGATTGCCAAAGAAATGGCTAGTCAATTACGCTTAACATCAGGAACGGCTTTGAGCAAGGTCGGTGATTTGGCAGCTATTTTGACCAATCTGGAGCCTCACGATATTCTTTTTATTGATGAAATTCATCGCTTGCCAAAAATAGTGGAAGAAACGCTTTATCCCGCTATGGAAGATTTTGCTTTGGATATTGTCATTGGCAAAGGACCAGCTGCTCGGACAGTAAGACTAGATCTGCCTCCTTTTACTTTGGTCGGAGCAACGACGAGATTTGGAGCTTTGACTGGTCCTTTTCGTGATCGTTTTGGTTTTACTTATCGTTTGCAATATTATCAGCCAAAATCTTTGATGGCAATCATTGCTAATGCCGCCGCCAAACTTCAGGTCATTATTGACAGTGACAGTACAGCTTTAATTGCTCAAAGAGCTCGTGGCACTCCTCGGGTGGCTCTTAAATTGCTCAAAAGAGTCAGAGACTTTGCTCAGGTCAAACATCGCAATCAGCTCACTCCCGCCATCGTCAAAGAAGCTTTGGATTTTTTTGAAATTGACACTCTTGGTTTAACTCCAGCAGATCGTTTTTTATTGGAAACTATTTTGGAAAAATATGGTGGTGGGCCGATTGGTTTATCGACGATGGCGGCTGCCACAAGCGAAGATGAAAGCACCATTGAAGAAGTAATCGAACCTTATTTACTACAAATTGGTTTTCTACAAAAAACTCCCAAAGGGAGAATTCTAACTGAAAATGCTCGTCGCCATTGTCAAAAGAAATAATTAGTCAAAGTCCTTACAATTTTCAAAACTATAAGAGAAATTTTTTTAGAAATTGATTGCTAAAAAATTTTTTTGAAAAATTAATTTTAGTTTTTTAAAATAAAAAAACTCCTCGCTTTTAATTAAAAATGAGGAGTTTGTTGGTAGTTCTAAGTTGCAATTAGCAGCAAAAAACACCTTGAGCGATTAAAAGTAAAAAGAGGAAAAAAAGGACCACGCCCAAAAGAAAAACGATATAGATAGGAGTTTCTTTTTTTGCCACTGGGGCTTTTCTTACGGAAACTGCTTTTCTTGAAGTTTTTCTTGCTGGAGCTACTTTTCTTGGAGCTTTTTTAGCCGTCGCTTTCACTTTCTTGCCAGTTTTTTTGGCCTTCTTTGTTACTTTTTTCATATTGAAAATAATTTTAGCATATTCTTTTTACAAAAGTCAAGTTATTAGTGAAGAAAAAAATTTGCGAAGATTATTTATTTTTAGCAAAATAAATAATTAATAATTTTTTTAACAAAGTTTTGATCAACTCTTTAGTTTCTGAATCAATATTTTTTAAATGGCGCAAAATCTCGCCAAACTTTTTCCGATCTATTTTTTGTAATTGATGAAGATTGGTTATGTCGGTCGCTTGTAAAACTTGAAAAAAAATATCAATGACAGCAGCTCTTTTGGTGGGTGGAATTTGTTTCAACCAAACACTTAGTGATTTAGCTGCTTTATTAACGCTTTGGCTTTCTTTTTGACTTTGCACAAAATCGCCATTTTTTACCAACCAAGAAAAAGGATCGTGTTGCATTAAACCAAAGCGACGACTTTTTACAATTTGATATTTTTGTCCATCGTCAAGCAGTTTGCCAATGAGTGAAGAACGAGGAATAGTTTTATCTATTTTTTTAGCAATCAAAGGAGTGCGTAGATGTTGCCACCAATCTTTGTTTAGCCCTGGGCCATCGTGATTATAAATTTTCGCAATTCTTTTTTGAGCTGACAAAGGCAACATGAGACTAGCATAAGTGGCCAAACTTCCTCCCTTGGAATGTCCGCCAATAAAAAGTTCTCCTTTTGTTTTACTAGTTACTTTTTTCAAATAGGCCGCTGCTTCTTGGTGTGAGGCGGTAACGTGGAGATAAGTCATATTAAGACTTTCGTGCCAGCCAATCACACTGTCATCCGTTCCGCGAAAGGCAATATAGGTTTGTTTTTCATTAATTAAAAAACTTAGAGCGCTAAATTGTTTGAGATTTTTTTGATCAAGTTCTTCCACATAAAAATTTAATTTAATTTGAGAAAAGCGCGGACTTTTGGCTAGAGCTAAAAGCAACTGACCGCTTTTCTCTTTTTGCCACACATGCTGAAACATTGAAGCAAATTCTTCTTTGAGAAGAGCCTTTTGTTGAAAATAATTTAATTTAAGGTAAAACTGATCAGCCTGCAAGTTTGGTAAAACCGCAGCGAAATTGACATAAGCAATCTGAGAAAAGATCAAACTATCAACCCGATTGAGCGGGAAGTCAGCAAAGCTTCTTTTTTCTGTTAGGGCGTAATCAATAATATTACTCATTTTTTAGCAGGTTTTAATAGATGTCTTTTTTTCTTTAGCTCAATAATAAACAGCTTGGGAATTTAGACTATTTATTTTAGGGTCAAAGGTTATCTTTGTAAAGCACTTTATTATCAGCGAACTATTTTTCCAAAATTTTATTCTTCCTCCAAATCATCGATGTCGTCTTGCGCCTTTTTTTCTTCTTCGCCTTTTCTCATTTCTTCTAGATATTCGTGATATTCTTTGTCAGAGACAAATTGCATTTTTTTAGTTTTCTTATTACCATCTTTGTCATAATAAGGCACTTCTCCCCAATAAGCATAAGAACTATAACCCAAATCTCTTTCTGACATTTTTACCTTTCTAGTTTACTTTTTCATTATACTCTAAAAATAATCATGTCAAGATTTATTTTTTAAATGATTTTCTTCTTGATTAGTAACGACCAAGGCTGCCAAAGCAGTCGTGAGAGGAATAGCAAACATTAGTCCCAAACTACCAGTCAGCATCCTTACAATTTCTTCCGCCACTATTTCAAAATTTAAAATCATCGACATTTCTTGTCCACTCATAGTGAAAAGTAGCAAAAGAGGAAAACTAGCGCCAGCATAAACCAAAATCAAAGTATTAATCATCGAGGCAATATGATCGCGACCAATATTCATTGCTTGTTGATAAAGTTGTAAAAAATTTAACTGAGCATTGGCTTTTTTCAATTCTTCTACCACCGCTGCTTGAGAAATAGTCACATCATCCAAGACTCCCAAAGTGGCAATAATCATCCCAGCAATTAAAAGATTTTTTAGATTAATTGCTCCAGGAATCATCGCTTGAATAAAACCCGCTTCTTCTGAGGCAAAACCTGTAAGTTTAGTTTTTTGGGTAAAGAAAAAAATCAGCAAGCTAGTAAAGACCAAAGAAATAAGAGTGCTAAAAATAGCCACCCAAGTTTTGCGATTAAAGCCGTGAGAAAGTAAGAAAAAAACTGGCACAATTATTAAAGAACCAAGAGAGACAATAAAAATAGGATTGCCGCCAGCACCAATTTGCGGAACAATAAAAAAGAAAATAATTAAAAAAGACAATCCTAGACCAAAAATTGCTGCTAGTCCTTGCCAACGACCAATCACGACAGCAGTGAGAATGAAAATAATTGCCAGCAATATCAAACTAGGGCGACGCACAAAATCAGCGATTAAATAATTTTCACTAGCTAGGGCTTGATATAAAACTAATTGGTCACCCACTTGATAGCGCTGGTCATTCAAGCTCCGTCCTTGTTGTTGTTCGATTTCGACTTTTTGACCATCAGCTTTTAGTTGCAGCACTAAGTCTTGAGTGAGCTGGGTTTGACTTTCTCCAGGATAAAGAATCTCTTTTTCGCCTTTTATTTCAATTACTTCTGCCTCTAAATATTTTTCCGTTTGTGCCTGAACCCAATGGGGAGAGAAGAAAAATAAAATTAAAAAAAAAGTAGCTAAAAATTTTTTCATTAATCTAAATTATAAACTACTTTTTTTTACTAATAAAATATTTGCGATCCAGATGGGACTCGAACCCACGATCTTCTCCGTGACAGGGAGACATGTTAACCACTACACCACTGGACCAAAATTTTCAAAAAATAAGTTAAAGAGGACAACTATTATAACATAATAATCTTGATAAGGGAAAACAGTCTGCTTTATAGTTTATAATTAACTTATCAAGATTAAATTGATTTTGGAAAACCACTAAAAATGAAAAAAACAAGATATGATCTGAGCAAATATGTTGACCTTGATGTTTACAAAAGTCAACAAACAAGAGAAATAATGAGATATATCGAAAATAAATATCAGGACAAACTAGAATTTTTATGGTTAAATTCACCTAATTCTGTTTATCGCCATCAAGAAAATGATAAGTGGTATGCGGTTTTATTGGTTATTCCCAGAAAAAAAATTGGTCTACCTGGTGAGGGAAAAATTGAAATTATCAATCTTAAACATCCCAAAGAAAAAACCCAAGTTGTTGTTGATAATAAAACTATTTTTCCTGGATTTCATATGAATAAAAATAATTGGATTACTATTCCTTTGGACGATCGTCTTAAAACAAAAAAAATCTTTGCTTATATTGATCTTAGTTATACTCTTTCTGGGCAGTTGGTGAAAAAAACTGTTGGTAAGGAATCAAGAAAGATATCTTCTTATAAAAGGGGTGAACAGAAAAGAATAGCCTATTTTGCTAGATAATCAGTGGCTCTCTGGATGGTTTCAGGCACTGCCTCAGGCAATGTATCTAAATCAAAGCCAATATCACTCATGAGAGTCACAATTTCAAGATATTCATCGTCATCGCCGTTCATTAATTTAGCCTCACCTAACAAGCAATCAGCCAGTCCACCAAGCTCTCTGAGCGTAATTGTTTTTACCTGATATTCGTCAAGCATTAATTGCAGAGCTTTTTTTGTTTCATCATAAGACAGCTCATTAAATTCTTTGATTTTCAACTTTTGACAAATTTTGTAATAGGCCTCTGTCACGTCTATCTCTGTCTGTTCCTTTGTGTCCCAGTTGATTGTTTGAATGTTTTTTTCTTGCATGTCTTATGTATTATAGTAATAACTTACAGAAAAAGAAGGCGAACCTTAACTCACCACGTTGTCGTTTAAAGCTGGTCGTTTTTTTCATGTAATATTTCTAGAATAGAGTATTTATTCTTATAAACATTAATAAAAAACCCTCTCATTGAGGGGCGAATATTCTAACATAAAAATCCCTCTCAAACAAGACCTTGTTTTATGAAGATTTTGCGGTAGAATGCAAGAATAAATTATATGAAATATATTTTTGTATCTGGGGGAGTGCTATCTGGTTTAGGCAAAGGAGTGACGGCCGCCTCTTTGGGAGTGATCCTCAAGGCTCGTGGTTATAAAGTTACCAATATCAAATGTGAAAACTATCTCAATCTTGATTCTGGCAATATTAATCCAATTGAGCACGGTGATGTTTTTTTATGTGAAGATGGCACTGAGGCAGATTTAGATTTGGGGACCTATGAGCGCTTTTTAGGTCAGGAGGTGGGCTTAAAAAACTACACCACTATTGGTCAAATCTACCAAAGCGTGATTCAAGACACTTGCAATCTCAAATACAAAGGGGCTACGGTCGACGCTATTCCTTATGTGCCCGAAGAAGCCATTAGAAGAATTAAAAAAGCTGGCGAGGGTTATGACATTGTTCTTATTGAGTTGGGCGGTTGCGCTGGTGAGTATCAGAACATTGTCTATTATGAAGCTAATCGGATTTTGAAGTTGCAAGAGCCAGACAATGTTATTCATGTTCATGTCACTTATTTTCCCAAACCAGAACATTTAAATGAATTAAAATCCAAACCCACTCAACTATCAGTCAAGCAATTGAACGCTATGGGCATTCAGCCAGACTTTATTGTTGGTCGGGCAGCCATCACCATTGACGACAAACGTAAAGAAAAAGTTGCTTACTATTGCAATTTGTCCAAAGAAGATGTTATTTCCAATCCCGACTGCAAAAGTATTTATGAGCTACCTCTAATTTTGGAAAAACAGGCTTTTGCTAATAAAGTTTTGAAAAAATTGAAGTTGAAAGAAAAAGAGCCTGATTTATCAGCTTGGGAAAAAATGGTCGAAAAAATATTTAAACCGAAAAAAAAGTTGGCCAAAATTGCTATCATTACTAAATATTTAAGTAGTGGTGATTATGAGTTGAAAGATTCTTATGCTTCTTTATTGGAAGCTTTGGCTCACGCCACCACTTTCGCGGGAGTCGATTTGGATTTGCGATTTGTCAAGGCCGAAAACCTGGAAAAAGAAAATCAAGAGGATTGGCAAAAGTTGAAAGGTAGCGATGGTATCATTGTGCCTATTGGCTGGGGAAAAAGAGGGGTGGAAGGCAAAATAGCCGCCATTACTTATGCGCGAGAAAACAAGGTTCCTTATTTGGGTTTATGCTATGGCATGCAGTTGGCCGTTATAGAGTTTGCTCGTCACGTTGTTGGCCTGAAAGAAGCGCACACGACAGAGGTGGCGCCGCAGACCAGTCAACCAGTGGTCCACGACATTCCCCTTGAAGAGCGGCGCCAGAGAATCAAGGGTGAGGGAGCAAGCATGCGTCTTGGCGCTTATGAAGCAGTTTTACAGCCAGGAACTCTAGCTTATAAAATTTATCAACAAAATAATGCTTTTGTTCCAGGAAAGCCTGGTTTAATTAGCGAAAGACATCGTCATCGCTATGAAGTTAATAATGACTACCGAGAGACCTTAAGTCAGCACGGTTTGGTTTTGTCTGGCAACTCTCCTGATAACTTCTTTGTCGAAATGATTGAACTACCAAAAGAAAGCCATCCCTTTTTCATTGCCACTCAGGCTCATCCAGAATATAAAAGTCGACCGCTAACGCCGCACCCACTTTTTAGCGAGTTTGTCAAAGCGGTCTTGAAGCAGTCAGAAAAATGACCAAAATAAAACCAGAATTTGTCCACCTTCACGTTCACAGTGAATACTCTTTATTAGACGGCTTGTGTCGTCTTAAGCCTTTAGTGGAAAAAGTAGCCTCTTTTGGTCAAAAGGCGGTTGCTCTCACCGATCATGGCAATATGTATGGCAATTTGCATTTTTACAATACTGCTTTAGAGAGTGCTACTCCAGTGAAGCCTATTATTGGTTGTGAGGTTTATGTGGCCGCCAAATCTCGTTTTGATAAACAAATTCGTCCTGGTAGTGATCAAAACCACCTAATTTTACTGGCCAAAAATAATCAGGGTTATCGAAATTTGTTAAAACTCACTTCATTAGCCAACTTTGAAGGTTTTTCTTATAAACCAAGAATTGATGAAGAATTACTTTTTCAATATAAAGAAGGTTTGATCGTTCTTTCCGCTTGTTTAGGAGGGACAATTAATAGCTTAATTCTTCAAGGGGAACTGACTAAGGCTCAGGAAAAAGTGGCAAAATATAAAGAAGTTTTTGGCTCTGATTTTTATTTAGAACTACAACATCATCCTGCTATTCCTGAACAAGAAGTTTGCAATCGTCAACTGATCGAATGGGCCAGACTTTACGACATTGATTTGGTCGCCACTAGTGATGCTCATTATTTGACAGCCGATGACGCCGAAGCTCAAGACGCTTTAATGGCGGTTGCTATGAGACGTTTGGTCAGTGATCCTAAACGTTTGAGTATGCTATCTAGTCCTGATTTTTATTTGCGCTCGACTGAAGAAATGGCAGAAATTTTTTCTGGTTTACCAGAAGCTTTGAAGAATACGGTCAAAATTGCCGATCAATGCAATGTAGAAATTGAAAGAGGTCATCTTCATTTTCCAGACTTTAAAGTACCTGAGGGAGAAACAGAAGAAAGTTATTTTCGTCGATTAACTTTGGCTGGTTTGAAAAGAAAATTGGGGGTAGTTGATTTACCAGCGGAAATTTTACAAAGAGCTGAATACGAAATGGAAGTGATTACCAAAAAAGGCTACACTAATTATTTTTTAATCACTCAAGATTTTGTCAATTGGGCTAAAAAACGTGGCATTGGTGTTGGTCCGGGGCGAGGAAGCGCGGCTGGTTCATTAGTTAGCTATGGTTTGAATATTACGACGCTCAATCCTTTAATTCATGACTTACCTTTTGAACGTTTTTTGAATCCTCAAAGACCAACTCCTCCCGATATCGATATGGATTTTGCTGATATTGAGCGTGATCAAGTGATTGATTATATTGCTCGTAAATATGGAACCGATCGAGTAGCGCAAATGATTACTTTTGGGCGCATGGAGGCGCGAGTTGCGATCCGCGACATTGGTCGGGTTTTGGGTTTTCCTTATGAGGAACCAGATAAAATTGCCAAACTAATTCCTAATGAGCCAGGTCATAAAACCAAACTCAAAGACGCAATTGAGCAAGTACCAGAATTGGGCATCTTTTCCCAACAGGAAAAATATCAGAAACTTTTTTCTCTGGCCCAAAAAGTGGAAGGAATTGTGCGACACAATAGCGTTCACGCTTCAGCAGTGATTGTGGCTGATAAACCACTCGATTATTACACCGCTATTCAAAAGGATAGTAAAACTGGTAAAACTATTACTCAAGCAGATATGTATGTTTTAGATTGTAATGTTGATGATAATGCTATCGGTTTGCTAAAATTTGACTTTTTGGGCTTGCGTAATTTAACCACCCTGACTAAAGCTTTAGCCTTAATCAAAGAGTATAAAGGGATTAAGATTGACTTGGACAATTTACCTCTTGACGACAAAAAAACTTATGAGCTTTTGCAGTCTGGAGAAACTATGGGTGTCTTTCAGCTGGAAAGCGCCGGTATGCGCCGAGTAGCTAGAACACTTTTACCTAGTCAGTTTAGTGATATTACCGCCATGCTCGCCCTTTTTCGTCCTGGTCCGATGGATCTGATCCCCAAATTTATTGAAGTGAAGCACAATCCGGAAAAAATAGAATATTTGCATCCAGACCTAGAGCCAGTTTTGGGACCAACTTATGGAGTTTTAGTCTATCAGGAGCAAGTTTTGCAAATTGCCAATATCATGGCTGGCTATTCTCTAGGTGAAGCGGACATTTTGCGGCGGGCTATTGGTAAAAAGAAAAAGTCTCTTTTGGATGAAAATCGTCGTCGTTTTATTGAGCAAGCCGTCGCCAAAGGCTATCGGCGAGAAACGACTGAAAAAGTTTGGTCTTATATCGAAGCTTTTGCTAATTATGGTTTTAATAAAGCTCATGCTGCCTCCTATGCGATGATCTCCTATCATACCGCTTATCTCAAAGCCAATTATCCAGTCGAATATATGGCAGCGATGATGAGCGTGGAGTCAGCTTCTACCTCAATTAGTCGCGATACCAAAATTATGATTGCCATCGACAATAGTAAAAGAATGGGGATAAAAATTCTGCCACCAGACATAAATTTGTCTGGCCGTGATTATGAAATTGAAAAAGTGGCCAATTCTCTGCAGGGACTGGGCATTCGTTATGGCTTTACTGGTATTAAAGGAGTGGGGGAAGCAGCTATCGAACACATTCTTTTGCTCAGACGGAAGGTAGGAAAATTTAAATCTTTTACTCATTTTTTACTGGAAATTGATAAAAGGAAAGTTAATAAAAAAACATTAGAAGCTTTAATCAAAGTGGGCGTTTTTTCTCAGTTTGCCAATCGAGCCACTTTATTGGAAAATTTTCAAAATTTACGTGACCGCCTTTTGGGTAGTAATCCAGTTGCTGGTCAAGACGATCTTTTTACTGGAGTAACAGAGGTTGAGATTGCTGATAATTTTTCGGAAGTAGAAGAATATCCTCAAGCAGAAATCCTTTCTTTTGAAAAAGAACTACTTGGTTTTTATTTAACGAGCAATCCCTTAGCCACTTCTTTGGCTGTCGTTAATAAACAAGCGGATAAAAAAATTGGTGATCTAGATATCAATTTAGATACCGGCAATACTTATACTTTCGGTGGCACCATTACTCAATTTCGAGGGATTAATACTAAAAAAGGTGAGCCGATGGGCTTTGGGCAGTTCGAAGATGAAAGTGGCAGCGTGGAATTTGTTATTTTTCCGCGGACTTTTTTGGTTTATCAAAAAATGGTTCAAGTGGATAGTGTAGTAGCTTTGCGTGCCAAAGTGGAAAATAAAGATGGGGTTTTACAATTGGTGGCTGAGCGTTTGAGTCAGCCAGGGAATCAAGCTTTAGCTGAAGAAAAAATGGCTCAAGCACAAAAGATTTTTATTCCTCGTTATCTTAAAAAAGATAATTTGCAAAAGATTGGCCAATTATTAAAAAGTAATCCAGGTAAAACGACAATTATTATTGCCATTGCTACGCCCACGGGGATTGAAAATAAAGTTTTACCCTACACGGTTGATTGGAACAAAAAATTACAAGAGCAAATCCAAGATCTTTTGGAAGATCAGTAAAAATATATGAACTTTAAGCAAAAATATCAAAAGTATCAGCAACAGTTCGACAATTTTCTTCAAGCCTATACCCAAGACTTATTAAAGCAAAGCGGAAACAATTTAGCGGTTCAAGCTGCTAGCTATAGTTTGACTGCTCCTGGTAAAAGACTGCGACCGATTATGGCTTTGGTCATCTATCAAGCTTTGCAATCCAACCAAAGTGCTAAAAAAAAACTAGCTCCCGTCATTCAAGTTTGTGCTAGTTTAGAACTCTTGCACACTTTTTCTTTAATCCACGATGATTTACCAGCTTTGGACAATGACGAATTACGTCGTGGTCTGCCCACTTGTCATAGACAATTTAATGAAGCAAGCGCTATTTTGGCAGGCGATTTTCTTCTCAATCAAGCTTATAGTAATCTAGCCGACAGCTCCTTTACTGATAAACAAAAGAGTTTGGCGCTGAAAGTTTTTAGTGAAGCGGTACAAGCTTTGATTATTGGTGAACAGAGCGATCTTTTAGGAGAGAAAAGAATTTTACTAGCAGAAGAATTAAGCAAAATGATTGCTGGTAAAACGGGGGCGATGTTTGCTGCTAGCTTAGCTTTGGGGGCAGTTTTGGCGGGAGAGACCAATTTAGAACCGTATAAAGAAACAGGCCAGATTCTTGGTTTGGCTTTTCAAATTCAAGATGATGTTTTAGATATTATTGGTCAAAGTGAAAGTCTAGGTAAAAAAACCGGCCGCGATCAACAAGCACAAAAAAGTACTTGGGTACAAGTTCACGGTCTAGCTCAGGCTCAAGCTGATTATTTGCAAGCCTATCAACAAGCACAAGAACAGTTGCAAAAAATCCTCCCCGAAAATCAAGAGAAAAAGTTTTTATTAGCCTTACTAGATTTTTTGCAGGAGCGAGATAGATAATTGCTTTTTAGCAAGCACAAAGCTGAGAGACTTTTTAGTTTTTTAGATTTAAATATTTTTCACAAAAAGATGTTTGAGAAACTAAAACTAGTAGCAGAAAATTTACCCATCAAACTTCCACCAGACTTTTACTTTTTTCTGCTATAATAATTTTTGTCAAAGATGATTTTTGTTAATTTTAATATTGGCTCCCGTTATCAAGTCGACCGCAAACTTTTGCGTGAAAGGGCGATAAAGTTTTTGGAGGCGCATCAAATGGATAGCGTCATTGTCGACGTCCACGTTGTTGGTGGTCGTAAAATGAAAATGCTCAATGAGGAGAAACTTGGTCACAGTGGGACCACTGATGTTCTTTCTTTCCCTCAGTATGATCCACAAAAAGAACCAGACTTTATTTTACCTCGTGGCGTCCCTCGGCACTTAGGCGATATTGCTATTAATTTTAGTTTAGCGGTGACTCAAGCCCGCAAAAAAGGCAAGCTGGTAGACGAGCAATTGTGGTTTTACTTAGAACACGGTTTACTTCATCTTTTAGGTTATCATCATGAAGACGGCATCCTTTAAAGCTTGGCAAAACTGGCTGCTCTTAAGTTCATTGCTAATCTTTTTTTTAGTTTCTCTCGTTTATCGTTTTTATCATTATTATCAAAAAGCTTTAGTCCAGACAGATTTAAGTCATCAAGAATTTAGTGGACTATTAGCTCAAGCTCGCACCTTACCAGTCAAACAAACTAATGGTAAAAGTAATTTTTTACTTTTAGGCACCGATGCTTTTGGTTACCGCAATGAAAACAATCCTCTAACTGATACCATAATTTTGGGCAGTTTGGATTTTTCAACTGGCACAGTTAGTCTGCTCTCACTCCCACGCGACATTTATTTACCAGAATTTAATAGTAAAATTAATTCTCTTTATTCTTCCGCTTATAAAGAAAGCAGTCAGAGCGCTTTGGCTGAAACCACAGAAAAAATTGGGCAAATTTTCCAACTACCATTGCATTACAGCGCCGTGGTCAATTTGCAAGATGTCCACGACTTCATCAGTTTATTAGGCGGAGTAAAAGTCGAAGTGGAAAGAAGTTTTACCGATGAGCGCTATCCGCGAGACGACATTAATATCAATCTTGTCCATGATCCCAAATTACTTTATCAAACTATCAGTTTTGAGAGTGGAGAACAGCTCTTGAATGCTGATCGAGCAATCCAATTTATTCGTTCTCGTCACGGCGATAATCAAGAAGGCAATGATTATGCTCGCTCTGCTCGGCAACAAAAAGTTTTACAGTCGCTGGCTCAAACAGTTTTGCAAAGAGTGCTTAATGATTTGAAAAATCTCGATTTTACTTTTTTCGGGCAACTTTATCGCTTTTACCAAACTCATTACGGGCAACAAATTCCCTTTGTGGAAGTTTTAGCCTTGGGGAGAGACTTTTTATGGCAAGGAAAAAATCTCAATCTACAAGCGCAAAGTTTGCGCATTCAACCAGGTGAAGCAAATGCTAATTTGCAGGAAGAAGAGGCTAGTTGGCGCAATGGTCAACAATGGTCTTTGCGAATTATCAATCGAGAAAACCTTATTCAAGAAGTTCATGAAAAATTGCATTTAGCCACTCCAGTTCAGCCCTAATTTTTTCACGCGTGCAACATTAAGCTTTAAAATAAAATTTTCCTGACTAAACTATATTTTCACGCGTGCAACAAAAAGGATCATTGCTCGCTTTAACCACTAAAAAAGTTTTTAACTAAAATTGTTTTTTATGAGGGCAGACATGTTATAATAGTCATCTTATGAGTAAACTAATTATTACTGGTGGCACCCCTCTTTATGGTAGCGTGAGAGTCGGGGGAGCTAAAAATGCCTCTTATAAAATTATGATTGCTGCCTTGTTGGCTAATTCGCCTTCACGTTTACTCAATCTGCCCGGTATTGCCGATGTCAAAATGGTCGCCCAGATCATTAATGATTTAGGCGGAGTGGCTAAAAGGTGCGGAGAAAGGATGTTGGCCATTGATCCACAAAATTTACAGCAAAATAGTGTCAAAGATCAATTTGGAGCAGTTTCTCGAGCGAGCACTATCTTTTTACCAGTGCTTTTGAGTAAGTTTGGGCGAGCAAGTGTCCCCCTGCCCGGTGGAGACAAGATCGGCAAAAGACCACTTGAACGGCACTTTGATGGCTTGGTTGCCTTAGGAGCTAAGCTCGAAGTCAAAGACGGTCAGATCATCGCCAGTTTACCGAAAAAAAAGTTTCAAGGAGCTAGTTATCGTTTTGCTAAAAATAGTCATACTGGCACCGAAACTTTATTATTGGCCGCTGTCCTCGCTGACGGAGTGACGATTTTGGAGAATGCGGCTCAAGAACCAGAAGTTTTAGACTTGGTTGATTTTTTAAGAAAAATGGGAGCGCAAATAGAATTATTAGCCCCACGAACTTTTCGCATTGTCGGCGTTTCTTCTTTGCAGGGAGCTATTTACAAAATTATGCCCGATCGTAATGAAGTAGTCTCTTATGCTTGTGCTGCTTTAGCGACTAAAGGGGACATCGTGGTAGAGAATGCTCGTGCTGATCATCTAACAGCTTTTTTAAGTAAGTTGGAAGAAATTGGCGCCGGCTATCAAGTGGGCGATTATGGAATTCGTTTTTTCTATTATCAACCACTCAAAGCAGTGACGGTGGAAACCACGATTCATCCAGGATTTATGACAGACTGGCAACCTTTGTGGGCTACCCTCGTTGCTCATGCTCAAGGAGAAAGCATTATCCATGAAACAGTGATGCAAAGTCGCTTTCAGTATCTAGAGCCATTATCACAAATGGGAGCAAAAATAGAACTTTTCCAGCCAGTAGTCCAAGATCCAGAAAAAACTTATAATTTCAATTTAATCGATGATCCTCAAGGAGCTAAACATGCGGTGCGCATTATCGGACCAACAGCTTTCACTGGTGGCGAGTTTACGATCCACGATTTGCGGGCTGGGGCAACCTTGCTTTTGGCCGCTTTGTCTGGGAGCGGACAAACTATTCTGCACAATTTGGAACAAATTGATCGTGGTTATGAAAAGCTAGATCACCGATTGAGACAACTAGGCGCTAAAATAGAAAGAGTGGAATAATTATGCAAGCAGTTTTACCTTTGGGACTTCTCTTTTTAGCTTTTTGTTTATCTGCTGTCGCCATTATTCCCTTCATCAATTTCCTTTATCAGATCAATTTTAAAAGAGCTAAACAAAAAACTATTGATGCTTTTGGCAAGCCGACTCCTATTTTTGATCGCTTTCATGCTCATAAAGCGGGTACCCCAGTGGGCGGAGGCATTTTAGTGATTGTCATTGTTAGTTTACTTTTTGTTTTGGCTTTTCCTTTATTGGATTTTTTTGAGTTTCCCATCACTTTCAATTATAAAAATACTGATAGTGAAATTTTTGTTTTACTGTTTGCTTTTTTATCTTTTGGTTTATTAGGTCTTTATGATGACATCAAGAAATTTTTTGGTTTTAAGAAAACTGGTTTTTTTGGTTTGCGCATGAAGCAAAAATTATTAATTCAAATTATCTTAGCTTTGATTATTAGTTTTACTCTCTATTATTCTTTGGGCATCTCGATTTTAAATATTCCTTTTATAGGAACTTGGCAACTAGGCTGGCTTTATATCCCCTTTGCTGCTTTTGTGATTGTTGCTTTTGCCAATGCTGTTAATATTACTGATGGGCTAGATGGTTTAGCTAGTGGCACTTTGCTTTTTTCGCTTTTGGGTTTATGGGTAGTTTCTTTGACAATTCTTGATGTGCCATTATCCATTTTCATTGGTCTATTTGTCGGTAGCTTGATTGCTTTTATTTATTTCAATGTTTATCCCGCCAGATTATTTTTGGGGGATGTCGGCGCTTTGTCTTTCGGTGCCACTTTGGCTGTTATCGGTTTACTTTTGGGCAAACCGATTGCTTTAGTGGTGATTGGTCTGATTTTTGTTTTAGAAATTGCTAGTTCTTTTTTTCAATTAATCTGGAAAAAGTTTTTTGGTAAAAAGCTTTTACCTGTGGCCCCCATTCATCTTTTTCTGCAAAAAATTGGTTGGGAAGAGCCCAAAATTGTGCAACGTTTTTGGTTAATTCAAATCCTTTTTACTCTCTTTGGCATTTGGATTACTTTATTATAATTATAAAAAATTATGACGGTTGATTTGAGACTTGAGCGCACTTTGTTATTGATATTAACTTTGATTTTATCTTTTTTAGGGCTTTTTTTTGTTTTCGAAAGTAGTGCTTTGGAGTCTTTCAAAATTGATGGCAGTGCTTTTTATTTTCTCAAAAATCAAAGTTTTGCTTTTCTAGTGGGCTTAGGCTCTTTAATCGCGGCTCGCTTTGTGCCCGTCAAACTATATTTGCGCTTTCCTTACTTCTTTTATTTTTTAGCTTTATTTGTTTCCTTGCTTTGTTTTTTTCCTGGTTTTGGCACAATTTTAGTAGGTAATGTAGAAACTTTTGGAGCTAAAAGATGGATTTGGTTGTTTGGCTTTTCTATTCAAGTAGCGGAAATTGTTAAATTTTGTGTAATTGTTTTTTTTGCTTACCTTTTAAAAAAAACTCAAGACTTAAAGGTCTTTCTTTTTTATCTCACTCCACCAGTTTTAATGCTTCTTTGGCAAAGAGACTTAGGTTCGATGTTGGTAGTTTTAGCAATTGCTCTAGCTTTATATTTTCTCAGTGGCGTGGAATTAAAAAAAATCACTCAGTTAGTAGGCTTGGGTTTATTAGCAGTAATTTTAATGATTGTTTTGGTTCCTTACCGTCGTGAGCGTTTGCTGACTTTTTTTCAACCAGGAGATGACAGACAAGATAGCGGTTATCATGTTCATCAATTAAAAATTGGTGTCGGACGCGGTGGTTTATTTGGACAAGGCATTGGCAATTCACGCCAAAAATTTGCCTATATTCCGCTCGCTAGCAGCGACTCTATCTTTGCGATCATCAGTGAAGAGATAGGCTTTTTAGGTGTTTCTTTCTTATTTTTCTTCTTTTTCTTTTTTCTTTATTTAATTTGGCGCTTGGTGAGTCTAGCCGATCTTAGTCAGGAAGAAAAATTAGTCGGTTATGGCATTTTTGCCCTTTTTAGTAGTCAAATTTTTATTAATCTAGCCGCTATTTCTGGCACTGTTCCTTTGACGGGCATCACTTTACCCTTCTTTTCCGCTGGTGGCTCTTCTTTAGTGATTTCACTTTTTCTCGTGGGTGTGGTCTTGAGTTTGTCAGTCCCGCACAATCAGGTTACAATAAAGAGAAGAAAAAAATATGTCTAAGATTTTAATTACTGGCGGACATTTAACTCCCGCTTTGGCCTTTATTGATCATGTTAGGTCCACTCAAACAGCCTTGGACTTCGTTTTTGTCGGTCGACGTTTTGCTCAAGTCGACAATCAGCAAGAATCATGGGAAAAACAAGAAATTGAAAACAGAAAAATCAAGTTTGTTACTTTTGAGGCGACTAAAACCAGAAGCTTTCAACCCAAAACTTTTTATCAGAGCTTTTTACAAGCTAAGAAAATTTTGATTGAAGAAAAAGTTTCCCTTCTATTGTCTTTTGGTGGTTATTTAGCCTTGCCTTTTGCTTTAGCAGCGCGCTCTTTGCATCTACCAATTATTACTCACGAGCAAACTAGAGTTTTGGGTCGAGCCAATCGTTTGATTGCTCCTTTAGCCCAAGTTCTGGCTGTTTCTTTTACTAATACTAGTTTTTTCTATCGTGGCAAAACAGTAGTAACGGGCAATCCTTTACGTCCAGAAATTTTTCACTCGCAAGTTAAAAAACCATTATGGCTTAAGAACCCGCAAAACTTACCCCTGCTTTATGTTTCTGGCGGTTCTCAAGGGTCCAAAATTATCAATCAAAATTTTATTCCCCTAGTTAAGCAATTAAGTCAAAAGTTTTTTATCATTCACCAAATTGGTCGTGCTAGTTCGCACCGCCAACCTTTGCAAGAAATTAAAAATTATTTAATTAAAAAAGATTGTTTATTAACTGATTTGCCCAATTATTATCCGCGAGATTTTTTATCGGCCACCGAACTAGCCTATCTTTATCCTCGTTGTGAGCTAGCGATTGCTCGGGCGGGAGCCAATACGGTTGCCGAACTGAGTGCTTTTGCTATTCCCACTCTTTATATTCCTTTACCCTTTGCCAATTATCAGGAACAGAGAAAGAACGCTCAGTTTTTAGTGGAGAGGGGCGCGGCTCTACTTTTGGAGCAAACAGATTTAAATGAAGATAAATTGAGTTCGGCGATCGAGCAATTGCAAAAGCAAAAAACTTCTCTTAGAAAAAATTTATCCGCAAGGCAACAAACTCACCGTCAAGCGGCTGCTAAATTACTGACGGTGGTAAAGAAGGTATTAGCAAAATAAAAAAATGAGAGACAGAAAAAAGTTTTCCGCCAAGCCTCCGCGCCAAGTTTTTAGGAATGCCAATCGGGAAAAATTTTCTCAACCAAAACTGATAACCAAATTAACCTTTTGGTTTTTTTGGTTAATAGTTTTCTTTTTGCTTTATTTAGGAGGACAAAAATATTTTAAAATCGACCGTGTTTTTTGTTTGGTAAACAAAAGTTCTACTCCTTGCCCGATAGTTTTAGCCCAAGAGAGCCAAAAATTAATCGGTCAGCCAATGCTTTTTAATAATATTAACAAACAGTTTCTTTTTTTGCGTCAGCCAACTCTCAATTTTGTTAGTCTTGACTATCAAAAAGTTTTACCAGGAACTATTTTTCTCAATTTTAATTTTAATCAAGCCCTCTACCAACTAATCACGCCAGACGGTCAAGTTTTTTCTTTTGCTCACGATGGTCAACCGACTCTAACTTTACCCACGGATCAAGTACTACAAATTCAAGTTCAGTATCCGCCGACAATTGAAGATCTCAATCAGTGGCGAGCGGATTTAGTTTTACAACAAAAATTTTTATTTTTGGAATATTTTTCTAGAGGAAAAAGAGAGTCTTGGGATAAGGTGGTTTTTCAGGATCTTAATACTTTGCTGATTTCTAGTGGGCAGCAAACTTATTTTTTAGATTTATTTGATTTGGATGACAATTTGCAGAAGTTAGATTATCTGCAAGAAAATTATTTAGCTCCGCCCAAAAAGCAGGTCATCGATTTGCGTTTCAATTTACCTATTGTGATGGAGGCGACAGCAGGAGTGACAATTTATTAAAATTAGCTAGACTTATGTTATACTGA
>CAZOVA010000005.1:0-37625 GCA_964583625.1 uncultured Pseudomonadales bacterium | reverse complement strand
AGACCAGTTACTTGGGAGAGATTAGGACTATCAGTGGCGGTTAATTGTAAATTATTAGCGCCATAAAAATGGCATTGTACATTGAACGCCAAACAATACTACCCCATTGTTGGATTTCCAAAATTTTACTTTTATCACCAGTATTATTAAAATAAATTTGGGGGAAAGAGCCTCGGATACAAACATAATAGGTACCGGCAGTGCCATAATCATGAGCAATATTACCAGTCACTCCTAGATTGTCAAAGGTGCCATCACAAGTCCAGTCAATATCATAATTATAACCAGTGCCAGTGGTGGGAATAGTGATGGAAGTAGAATTAGAGAGGCCAGGATTGTCTGTCTTCCAAACGGTGACAAATTCAGCTGCGGTATAGGTTTGAGCCAGAACATGATGAGAAAAAAGGAAAAACCCCAAAACTAAAACAGCTAAACTAAAAAACAAATTTTTGCATTTGAAAAAAATATTTCTCTTAAAACTCATAGCTTTTAGATTGCAGATTTTTGTCTATCGTTTATATTTAAATAAGCAAACTTTCTTATTCTCCAAAACCTGTTTAGATAAAAACATAACATAAAAAGTCCTTTTTAACAAGTTTTATTAGCAAAAACAAGAGCTGTAACTGAAGAAATGACAAAAGCAATCAACTAAGGGCAATTGTGATATAATGCCTCTTATGCAAGAGAGAACTCTCATCACGGAAACTATAACTAAAATCGGTCAAACTGTTACTGTTTTTGGTTTTGTCCAAACCAAAAGAGATCACGGTAAAATCACTTTCGTCGATTTGCGCGACCGCAGTGGCGTAATTCAAGTAGTCGGTTTTCAAAAATTGGCAGAGGTGAAAACAGAGTCTGTGCTCAAAATAGTAGGTAAAATTCAAGCTCGACCAGAAAAACTAGTTAATCCTCACTTACCTACTGGTCGGGTCGAGCTAGCAGTGGATAGTTATGAAATTTTATCTCTCGCTCAAGACTTGCCCATTTTGGTAGAGGGCGATGGTCTAGACATTAATGAAGAAATGCGCCTAAAATATCGTTATCTTGATTTGCGCCGAGAGAGGATGAATCGCAATTTGCGCCTCCGCTCCGCTCTCCTGCAATCATTGAGACAAGAGTTGCTTGATCAAGATTTTGTAGAAATCGAAACTCCTATTCTAAGCAAATCAACCAAAGAGGGCGCTCGAGACTTTTTGGTTCCTTCACGTTTACAACCAGGAAACTTTTATGCTTTACCCCAAAGCCCTCAACAATATAAACAGCTACTGATGACCGCTGGTTTTGAAAAATATTTTCAGATCGCCCGTTGTTTTCGTGATGAGGATTTACGAGCCGATCGCTTATTGGAGCTAACTCAATTGGACCTGGAAATGAGTTATGTTTTTCAGCCACAAGAAGTAATGACGGTAGTGGAAAAAGTGATCAAAAATACTGTTAAAAAATTAGGAGGCAAACTTAAAGACGAGCAATTTCCTGTTTACACTTATCAAGAAGCGATGAAAAAGTTTGGCGCCGATCGTTTTGATTTGCGCACTCAGACAGAAAAGGGACAAGGAGTTTTAGCTTTTGCTTGGGTTTGGCGTTTTCCTTTTTTCAAAAAAGTGGATCAAAATGATGCTGCTGAAGTTATTGACGGCAAAAGTGGCTGGACTTTTACTCATAATCCTTTCTCTGCTGCCATGCCAGACGATCAGACGGACTGGTTGGCGGGAAAAAATATCGAAAAACTTGAGGCTGCTCAATACGATCTTGTTTGCAATGGCTATGAAGTGGGAGGCGGTTCTATTCGTGCTCACACCAAAGAAATGCTCCTTGCCACTTATAAAATAATGGGTTATAGTGAAAAAGAAGCTCAGGCTAGTATCGGTCATATGCTCGAGGCTTTTACTTATGGCACTCCTCCTCACGGTGGTCTAGCTTTGGGTCTTGATCGATTAATGATGGTCTTAGCTGGCGAAAACTCTGTCAAAGAAGTGGTCGCTTTCCCCACCTCAGGAGCCGGTAAAACCAGTATTATGGATGCTCCCTCGGCAGTAGAAACTAAACAATTGGATGAATTGAATTTAAAAATTAATCATAAAAATTAATTAGCAAAGGACAGTTTTATATGAAAGGTATCGTTTTAGCTGGTGGCGCAGGGACTAGATTGCGACCGCTGACCAAAATTACCAGTAAACAATTGCTCCCTGTTTATAACAAACCGATGGTGCTTTACCCGATCGAAACTTTGGTCAAAGCTGGGATTGAAGACATTTTATTGATTATTGCTCCTAGCAATGCTGGTGATTTCTTAAAATTGCTCGGCAGTGGTAAAAATTATGGTTGTAAGATCTCTTATGAAATTCAAGAGAGTCCTGATGGTTTAGCTCAAGCTGTCACTATTGGCGAAAATTTCATCGGTGATGATAATGTGACCTTGATTTTGGGGGACAATCTCTATGAGGACGATTTTTCTAAAGATATTAGAGAATTCAAAAAGGGAGCGAAAATCTTTGCTATTCATACCAAAGAAGCTAAAAGGTTTGGCGTGGTGGAGTTTGATGAAAAAATGAAGGCCTTGTCAATTGAAGAAAAACCAGAAAAACCCAAAAGCAGTTATGCCGTGACAGGACTTTATGTTTATGACAATAGCGCTATCAAAAAAGCTAAAAGTTTGAAGCCTTCGGCTAGAGGCGAACTAGAAATTACTGATCTCAACAATCTTTATCTCAAAGAAGGCTCGCTTGAAGTGGCTTTTGTCCAAGGCAAATGGTTTGATTGCGGCACTTTTGAATCTCTTTTCGCGGCCACTGAATTGATCAGAAACAAGACCCTTAAAAAATAGCTCTCCGCTTTTTTAATTTTTTTAAAAAGCTAAAAATTGATCAAAGAGAGAAAAATAATGCTATAATGTTTTTATGAGCAAAAAGTTTTTTATCGTCTCAATTTTTGGTTTTCTGCTTTTTTCTTTTTCTTTAGCCATAAAAGCCGAAGAAACAATTCCTTCTCTACAAACACAATATCAAACCGAAATGGCCAATTACCGCAAGGAAAGTGCCAACTTTGAAAGAGAGAAACAGCTTTATTTTCTTCACAGTGGTGATAGAAACTTGGCTCTCGCCAATGTTTTGCGTAGCGCTCAAGCGACTCTTTTATCCAGAAAAAAAACCATCCTTTATTATAGTCAGTATTTAGAAGCTTTAGTCAATAAATACTTAATTAACTCAGAGAAAACTATTGATTTACAAACGCAATTAGTTGGACAGCAGGCCGAATTTGCCAAACTAGAAGAAAATTTTGACAATTTGACTGACTGGTATCGTCAGGATACTAATTTTGCTACCATCATGACCAAATTTAATCAAACAACTTATCAAGCTTTTTCTTGGATTTACTGGGATCAATTACAAAAAATAAATAATGAATATCAAGAACTATTAAGTTCGCAAAAAACTAGAATTCTCGCTGAAGCCCCCACGGAAATTATTAGGGAACAGAAAAAAAAGCTTATTGAACAAAGTGAAAGAGAAAGTCGCCAGCTCAGTCTCAATCTTCAAGCACAAATTGAAAAACGTAATCAAGTAAATAGTTATGAGAGCTACCTTTCTTTTAAAAATAATCTTGATCGACTACAGGCTCAGTTACAAGCTAGTTTGCAAACTTATGCCCAACTGGAGTAAAGTAAAAATATGTCAAAAGAACAAAAGATCATTTTAGGAATCATGGCGGCAGTTATCATCCCTGCCTTAATTATTTTAAGTCTGATGGTGGCGCAACAAAAAAGAACAACCAACTTACAACAAAAACAATTGGTTTTGGAAAACCAAGCTTTGCAAGAAGAAAAAAACCGAGCTGATCTTTTATTGCAAGAGAGTAAAGACTTGAAACAGATGAGTGATGGTCTAGCCCTTCCTCAGGTAAAAATTAATCTCCGTTTGCAATAAGTATGGTAAAAGAAAATTCTCCAATGGTCGAGCGAAAAGTTAAAAAAAGTGGCTTGAAAATTCTTGGTTTTATTTTAGGCTTGTCTGCAGTTTTTTATTTAATTCTCCACAGCTGGTGGCATTTGCCTTTTGTTCCCGAAAGAATTAAAAATAATTTTTTGCTCAATGCTAGTATTGTCCCTGCGAGTGATGATTCCCGCAGTCTTTTTATTGCCATCAATCCTGGATTTAGAGCTGAGTTTGGTGATAAGCAGATGCCCGAAAGTGCCTTCTTGCGCTTTGAAGTAACAGAAACCACCACTAGCGGTAAACTCTCCACTGATATTGAACGGAATTTGAAAGATAGTTGGCAAAACTTAAATGAACTCTTTCATCAATATCAACCAGGCATTGAGTGGCAACTTTTTGCTGCGGGCGTGGACGAACAAGAAATGACCGCTCTCTCTTTAACTCAGAATGAGGAACTATTGCAGATGATGAAAGAAATCAAAGGAGAAGAAATCATTGCTACTGCTAGTACTCAGTTGCCTACTATTATTAGTGAACAGGAAAAAATTAAAACCAGTACGCAAGTAAGAAGAGACTTGGGTTTTGATGTCATTGAAAATCTGGCGGTGGCGGAAGCAGTCGATCTCAATTATCGTCTTCTACCGGGAAAAGGGGTAAAAAGTGAAATTGTTTTGGGCGATCGAAAAAATTTTGATACCGCCTGTCTCCAACTCTTAAGTTTAGGAATAAGTGAAGAGGGTTGCGATTTGCCTAAAAATAGTTTTAGCTTTTTACTCAAACTTGACCCAGGACAGAGCTTGGTTCATTCTCCTCTCTCTTTGGAGACAGGAAAGAAAGGCAGTTACTATATTAAAAGTGAAAATCAGCCACTTTTACGTTTGGCTAATCCAGTGATTATTGATCAGGACAAGAGCAATGATGAGCAAGTAGAGTTGGAAGTTAAGCCAGCCGAATTAAATGGTGAGCTAATTGCCGACTATTATGTCGTCACTTTCAAAGTTAATTTGAGTTGGTTATTAGATAAAGACAGAAATTTTCCTCTCAAAATCACTAGTGGTTTTTTCATTGATGATTTAGATTTTTTCGCTCAGGAAGAATTCCAATAAACACTTTTTTAGTCACTCTTTATCTTTGAAGAAAAAAGCTTATTCAGCTAGCACTCTGCCGTCTTGAGCAAAAAGCTGCGGTCTAAGTTGCCCAGCATACTCATCAATTTTAATTTCTCCCAAAACTTCCCACTGCTCGTCTTTTTGCGGTAAAGAAATTTTCTTTTTGCTAAACTGCCAAAATAAAATAGGAATAGTCAGTCCTTGTTCATCGCGTAAATCAAGACGCAAGTGTTGTTGTTCGCTACCCAAGTAACGCCAACTAAAAACCTTACCGACTACTCTTACTAGTAAAGGAGGGTTATCAGTCCCAAAAGGCTCCAACTGATTAATAAATTTGGGCAAATTTTTATGGTAAAGAAGAGACAGATCAATAGTCGCATCACCAAAGAGTCGTGGACGTAATTGTTGAGCAGTAATTTTTTTTCCAGCTGTTATTAGGTGTTTTTTAATAACGTTCACCTTTTCACGCCAACAAGAAAAACCAGCCGCCATCTCATGTCCGCCCAAATCAATCATCTCTTCACGAAATTGACGTAAAAGAGCAGTAATATTAATGCCCTCAACCGAACGACAAGAGGCTTTGCCAATTTTGTCTCGCAAGGCAATAGCAATGCTAGGACGATGATAAATATCCACCAAACGACTGGCAATCAAACCTACCACTCCTTCATGAAATTTATCACTCGCTACCAAAATAATTTTTGTTAAAGGCTGACTTTCCACCTGTTTTTGGGCTAAAGCAAATAGTTCTTCGGTGAGATCTTGTCTTTGATGATTAACTTGCAAGAGAGTTTGGGCTAAATCTCTCGCTCGCCGAGGATTATTGGTACATAACAGGCGCAAAGCTTCTAGTGTATTGGTCAACCGACCAATAGCATTAATTTTAGGGCCTAAAGCAAAACCGATATCTGTCGTACTCAATTTTTCTGGTGACAAACTGGAAATCTTCATCAAAGCCAAAAGTCCCGGTCTTTGCGTTTGGCGTAATTGTTCTAAGCCGACTCTGACCAATTGACGATTAAAACCAGTGAGAGAAACTTGATCGGCCACCGTTGCCAAACAGACCAAATCCAAAAGTTCTCGAGTTTTGACGGGCCAATTTTTTACTTCTGCTTGCCGCCACAATTCTCTCACCAAAAACCAAGCTACGCCTGCTCCGCACAATTTGGTGGTATGAATACTAGCTAAAACTGAAGAAGGGAATTTTTCTTTGTCCGATAAATGATGATCAGTAACAATGACAGCTACTTTTTCTTGAGCACAAAATTCCAAAGCTTCATGCGCCACAATCCCATTGTCCACAGTAATCAGTAAATCTGGTTTAGAAACGGCAAAAACTTCCTCCAAAGCAGCCACTTTCAAACCATAGCCGTGGCGCAAACGATGAGGAATAAAAGGGGTGGCGGTAATACCAATTTCTTTCAAGCCTTGCCATAAAATAGCCGTGGCGCAATTACCGTCAACATCATAATCACCAAAAATAACCACTTCTTGACCAGAGTTTCGAACAGAAAGGATTTTTTTTATAGCAGTTTTAAGTTGAGCTTTGTCAATTCCCAAACCTTTGGCAGAAATTTTATCCAAACTATAAAGTTCTTTTTCTTTTTGCCAATCTAGCTGACGATTGTCTAAAACTACTTTTTCAAAAACTGCCCAATCTTGAATAAATTCGGGATAGTATAGTTGCCATTCTTTAAGCATCATTGATTCATTTTACTATATGTTTGAAAGAAAAAAAGGTGAAAAATTTTGCAAATAATCGCAACAGGTCTAACGCAAACTTAATTAATTCTCTATTAAAAAAACGGATGGAATTAATAATTTTTTGCTTCTCGTGTTATAATAGTCGTTTGTATGGGAAAAGTTCAAGCACATAAAAGAAGAGAAAAAGCCAAAAGACAGAAGAGTTTTGGCTTGGAACTTAAACAAAAAAACCCTGATCAATTTGATTTCGAGGGTATTATTAATGATTGTTTACCCAATACTAGTTTTCGGCTCACCGTCACGAGTAGTGAGGCAGAACCGCTAGTGGGCAGACAATTATTAGCTACCTTAGCTGGGAAAATGCGCCTTTACCGAATTAGAGTTTTGCCTGGAGATCAAGTTAAGGGTTATGTGTCAAAATATGATCTAAATAAGGCAAAAATAACTTATAGATCAACAAAAACAGTTACGCAGTAAATTCTTTTTTCTCTTGTTTTCCTCTTGTGGTATAATAGCCAGTCTTGTAATGATTGCGTTTTATCAATCTTTAAATCAAAAATTAGTTGTTAGAGAAAAATATGAAAGTTCGTTCAAGTGTTAAAAAAATGTGCAATAAGTGCAAATTAGTCAAAAGAAAAGGTGTTTTGCGGGTTGTTTGCACCAATCCCAAGCATAAACAAAGACAGGGTTAATTTATGTTACGGATTGCTGGAGTAGATATTCCTGAAGAAAAAAAGTTGCTTTTTGCTTTGCAATATATTTATGGCGTGGGGCCAAAAGTGGCAAGCGAAGTTGTTAAACAAGCAAATTTATCAGCAGACAAAAGAGCTCGTGATTTAACCTCTGAAGAAATTGGTCGTATTCAAACTATTTTGGATCAATATCTAACTGAAGGAGATCTAAAACGCAAGGTCGCTGATGATATTGACCGCCTACGGCGCATCAAAAGTTACCGCGGCTTGCGTCACAGTATGAGTTTGCCCGCTCGCGGCCAAAGAACTCGTTCCAATTCTCGTACCGTTCGAGGAAATAAACGTCAAACTATCGGTTCTATGACCAAAGAAATGGCCGCTAAACTAGAAGAGTCCAAAAGCGCCAAAGGCTAAAGATTTATGAAAGAAAATTCCTCTACCAATAAAAAGAAAATTACCAAAAGCGTGCCCAAAGGCAGAATTTATATTAGTGCTACTTTCAATAGTACTTTGGCTAGTGTCACTGATGACAAAGGCAATGTGGTTTGCTGGTCTTCCACTGGTGAATCAGGCTTTTCTGGTGGTCGAAAGTCCACTCCTTTTGCGGCTACAGTGGCAGTAGAAAATGCTTTGAACAAGGCTCGCAATTTTGGAATGAATGAAATCGATGTTTATATCAAAGGCATTGGTCCTGGTCGAGATGTAGTTTTGAATATTTTAAGAATGAATAAATTTAAAGTCGGGATGATTGTTGATCGCACTCCCCTACCTCACAATGGCACCCGTTCAAGAAAGGCGAAACACAATCGTTAAGAAAGATCTATGGCAAGATATACTGGACCTAAAACAAGACTATCAAGAAAATTTGGTGAGGATTTATCTTTAAAAACCAATAGTGGCAAAACTTCTCGTCGTTTACTCCAAGCTCCTGGGCAACATGGAGCAAAAATGCGTCGAAAGATGTCACAATATGGTTTGCAATTGAAGGAAAAACAAAAAGTTAAAGCTCTTTATGGTCTGACAGAAAAACAATTGGTTAGACTTTATCAAGAAGCGACCAAAAAAGAAACCAATACTGGTCTGACTTTGCTCTTTTTCCTTGAGCGTCGCTTGGACAATATTATTTACCGAGCTGGTCTAGCTCCAACAAGAGCAGCCGCCCGACAATTAGTTAACCACGCTCATTTTTTTGTCAATGGTAAAAAAATGGACATTCCTTCCTACCGAGTAAAAGTCAATGATGTAGTGAGTGTCAAACCAGGATCTAGTAGTCTAAGCGTCATTAGTGAAGCAATTAAAAATAATGAAAAAACTGATCTCGGTTGGTTAAAAGTTAAGGCGGGCATCGTTCAGATTGTCTCTCTCCCAACTAGAGAAGATATTACGGAAATTATTGATGAACAAATGATCGTAGAATTTTATTCACGCTAAAGTGAGAGTATAGAAAGAAAAAATATGAGAGATTTAAATCAATACGAAGTAAGCAATCCGACTTTTGAAACTAAAGAAATTGAACAGTTGGGACCCAATCATAGTCTAATCGAAATTTCCCCTCTCTTAAATGGTTATGGTCACACTTTGGGCAATTCTTTACGTCGAGTTTTGCTCACTTCCTTGGTGGGCACTGCTATCACGGCTGTCCGTTTTCAGGATAGTGATCATCCTTACACCGGAGTAGAAAATTTAAGTGATAATTTATTGGATATTATTCTTAACTTAAAACAAGTAGTGGTTAAAGCCGAAAGCGATGACAAAGCGACTTTCACTTTGCAAGCCAAAGGTCCAAAAATTGTCACTGCTGGCGATATCCAAACCAGCGCGGGCTTTGAAATTGTCAATCCAGACTTAGTCATCACTGAAATTGTCGGTAAAAAAGATTTTTCTTTTGAAGTTGATGTGGAAAGTGGTTTTGGCTATCGTCTCACTACTGAAAAAGGTAGTGAAGTGATCGGTCAAATTGATATTGACGCTTTATTTTCTCCCATTAGTACCGTTTCTTATAAAGTAGAAGCGACAAGAGTGGGGCGACAAACTGATTATGACCGTTTGGTGATGGATATTAAAACCAAAGGCACTATTACCCCCATGGAAGCTTTGCATCAAGCAGCAACTATTTTAGCCAAACAATTTACTCAAGTCTTTGACCCAGTCGAAATCGACCGCAAAAAAGAAGATTTCAATCAAAGACGCTTTGATCCCAAAGAAGCAAAAATTATGTTGCTTTCAGTTGAGGAGCTAGAACTGCCCACAAGAATTAGTAATGCTTTACGCCGAGCTGGTTTCAAAACAGTTTATGATCTGCTTAGTACTCCTCGTAGCACCATTGCCAAAGTGAAAAATTTA
This sequence comes from uncultured Pseudomonadales bacterium, assembly GCA_964583625.1. Lineage (GTDB taxonomy): Bacteria > Patescibacteriota > Microgenomatia > UBA1400 > PJMF01 > JAUNST01. The sequence continues at coordinate 27,845 of CAZOVA010000005.1, read as the reverse complement.
GGACTGAAAAGTATTACTGTGATTGAGGAGGCTTTGAGCGTTCACAATGTCAAATTGGAAGATTAATTTATGAGACACCGGATTGATAAAAAATTCTTTAATCGTGATACTAAGGCTCGTCGCAGTCTGCTCAATGGAGTGGTGGTAGCCTTATTTGATCATGGTGAAATTGTCACGACCAAAGCCAAAGGGAAAGAGGCTTTGCGCCTAGCAGATAGTTGCATTAGCAAAGCTAAAAGAGGCGACCTAACTGCCAAACGCCAACTTCATCGTCTTTTTGGTCGTCGTGATGTGGTTAATAATTTAGTGGAAAGAGTTGCTCCAGTTTTCAAAAACAGACAATCTGGTTTTTGCCGCTTAACTTTGATCGGCAATCGTCGGGGCGACAATACTGCTTTATACCGATTGAGCTTGGTCGAAGTTTTACCAGCAAAAAGAGTCAAAGAAGATTCTGTCAAAAAGACTACTGACAATAAAAAGAAAAAAATTCAACAGAAACCAACAGATCAAGCCGCCAAAGAAGCAGTCGCTCAAGATAAAGTAATTGCTGAAAAAATAGATAAAAAGAAAACTGGTCTCACTCAGAAAATTTCTCGTCGCCAGATTTTCGGTGGTGGTCGCGGAAAGTAAAATTTATGAAAACCTATCGCAAAAAAACTTTTGTTCAAAAAAAAGAAGCTATCAAACGCCAATGGCATCTATTGGATGCCAAAGAGCAAATTTTGGGTGATTTGGCAACAGAAATTAGCACTTTACTTTTGGGAAAAAACAAAGCCGAATATACTCCACACAATGATGGCGGCGACTATGTTGTTGTTATTAATGCTAGCACTATCAAAGTAACTGGCAATAAAGAAAAAAACAAGATTTATGCTCGTCATTCCAATTATCCTGGAGGTTATAAGGAAGAAAATTTTGCTGATTTATTAGCTCGCTATCCAGAGAAAATTATCATCACTGCTGTCAAAGGAATGTTGCCTAGCAATCGATTGCGTGATGCTCGTCTCAAACGTTTGAAGGTTTTTGCTGGCAATGAACACACCTATCAAAATTATATTAAGTAAAATAAAAACTCATTATGGCAATTAAAAAAAATAAAAAGCAAAGTGTAAAAAAAGTCGTCAAAAAACAAAAAGCGGTTAAAATTTCTAGTAGTAAGAATACTAGTCAAAATATTCCCGTCACAATGTCTTCACCAAAAGGTGAATATGTTTTGGCTATTGGCCGACGCAAAGTCAGTACTGCCAGAGTAAGACTCTATCAAAAAGCAGGCGACTTTCTTGTTAATGGACGCGCCGTGGGTCAATATTTTAGTGGTTTGGCCAGAGCTTCAATCAGCTATAACCAACCTTTTGTTTTGACAAATACTTTGGGCAAACACGCAGTGACTGTCAAAATTGTCGGTGGTGGCATTAATGGTCAACTGGAGGCTTTAAGTCATGGTTTGGCCAGAGCTTTGGTAAAAATCAATCCTGATTATCAACCACTTTTGAAAGAAGCTAAGCTCCTCACCCGCGATGACCGCATGAAAGAGAGTCGCAAAATTGGCACTGGTGGTAAAGCGAGACGCAAACGTCAATCTCCCAAACGTTAAACTAAAACTTAAAATAAAGAAACTAAATCCTCTAAGATTTTGGGGTAATTTATTCGTCTTCAACTTTGGCGCCGCTTACTCCCACCCGATAAGTGAAACTCTCCGCAGTTTTTCCATCACGGCTATAGGCTTTGGCTTTGATTTTATGTACCCCTTTGTCCAAACGCCACTCCACTTCAAAACGACTGACTTCGGTTTTTTCTTCTCTCACCTTATCGTTAAGGTAAAGTTCAATTTTCTCAATCCCAGCTCCACTATCAGCTTGAACACGGAATTTTAGATGGTCCAATTCGGTAGTAGCCTTATCTTGCAAATCATAAAGAGCTACAGAAACATCCTGATTATCGCCGCACATCTCAGTGGGGAACTGATAGCGTTCGCCACCAAAAGAACTTGCCCAGTTATTAATGCCGATTTGCCAACGATTAACTCCATCTTCTGAGACTGGATCCTCTTCCTGTAAAACAATAAATTCTTTCCAATCAACATCGCCAGCATTCTTCTGGGCATCGGTGGCGATTTTGTTTTGACCTTTGCAGACAGCTATTCTGCTATGAATCGGATCGGGCAAAACTCCCAAAGTGTGGTCGACAAAATACTCTTCCTTAGTCGGAAAATCATCGTGTGGCGGGTAGCCAGAAATAGCATCAACGACTTCCTTTTTGACGCCAGCTGGAATTTCCCAAGCTGGAGTTTGATAACCTAAATCAATTAATCGATTGACAATCTTGCGCCAAATTGGAGAGGCGCCAGTAATACCAGAAGCGACATTTTTCATTGGTGTTCCGTCATTATTTCCTACCCAAGTATGAACTAAAAACTCTTGACTCCAGCCAATAGCCCAGTTGTCTTTGAGATTATTGGTTGTCCCTGTTTTGACAGCAATTGGTCTTTTGGTATTGAGCAGAGAATTAGCTCCGAAGGCAGTTTTTCTGGCTTCATTGTCTGATAAAATATCATTAATAATAAAAGCCGCTTTTTCATCAAAAACTTTTTCTCCTTGAACAGGAGTATGACGATAAAGAACTTGCCCCTTAACATCTTTGACTTCCAAAATAGCTACTGGCTCCACTTTATAACCTTGGTTGGCAAAACCAGCATAAGTACTAGCCAACTCAATCATTCTCACTTCTCCGCCTCCCAAAGAAAGAGCTAAGCCAAATTTTTGTAAATTTTCTGCACTAGGAGCGAAGGTCGATAAACCAGCCTGATGGGCAAAACTTAAAAAATTCTCCAAACCGACCATAGCTAGGGCTTTGACAGCAGGAATATTATAAGAATTGCCTAAACTTTGTCGCAAACTGACAGGACCACGAAATTTGCCATCATAGTTGCGCGGGGTATAGGCTTTAATTTTTTCATTAGCTTGAAAAGTTGTTGGTACATCAGCAAAAACTGTCGCTGCTGTTGCCCTTCTCTGTTCTAATAAGGCCAAATAAACCAAAGGTTTGATAGAGGATCCTGGTTGACGTAGGGCCGTTTTATTGGCTACCACATTAAATTGACCATCAATTTCCTGATTGTAAAAATCCTTACTGCCGACCATCGCCAAAATTTCTCCACTCTTGGGAGCTAAAACCAAAGCCGCGCCATTGCTAATATCCATACTCTCCACCGCCTCCACTTCTTCTTTGACGATCGCTTCAACGCTTGCCTGCAAACTCCAGTCAAGAGAGGTTTGAACTTGAAAACCACCAGCATCGACCATCTCGTCACCATACATTTCTCGCAATAAATCATCAACATAAAAAACAAAATGGGGAGCTTTAATTTCACCATAATGGGGAGGAAAAACAAAGCTATCCAATTCTGCCAAAGCTTCTTGATAAGCTAAAGAGCTGATATAGCCGTCTTCATTCATCCGCCGTAAAACGCCGATAGCCCGTTCTTTCCAGAGTAAATTACCTTTTTCATCTGTCTTGGCTAAATAGGGAGAATATCTAGATGGCGACTGAGGTAAACCAGCCAAAAAGGCTGACTGAGCCACCGTGAGATCGCTCGCGCTGGTTTGGAAAAAGTTTTTGGCCGCCAAGCTTACCCCGACAATATTGCCACCATAAGGCGCTTCATTAAGATACATTTGTAAAATTTCTTCTTTGGTAAACATTTCCTCAATTTGCATTGACAAAATAAGCTCACGAAATTTGCGCATCACTTTGCGCTCATTACTTAAAAGCATCATTTTGGTCAACTGTTGAGTGAGGGTTGAGCCTCCCACCAGTCTTTTTTGGGTCAAATAGTAATAAGGAACACGCAAAATAGTCAAGAAATCAAACCCTTTGTGGTGGTAGAACTCTTTATCCTCCACAGCAATCGTGGCATTAATGAGATCTTGGTCTATCTGATCCAAAGTAATTGGCTCTCGTCTTTGGTCCTGAAAAAAATCATATAGTAAAACTCCATGACGGTCATAAATGCGTGTACTAAAACCAGACTGACGCACCACTTGATTGGGAGCGGGTAGGTCTTTGGCGACCAATAAAAAGAAAATAGTAAAAATAATCAGCCCAACAACCGTCGCTATCAGTAAAAGTAGACTTAGTTTGTGCCAAAACGGCCAAGGGTTTTGTTTAAACTCTTGACGCCAGACAGCCCACTTAGCCTTTACTTTTTGCCACATAAGAGGTAAATTATAAGGCTAAAAAAGAGAAAAGTAAAGGTTTTTAATGATATAATTTGGATTTTTCCAATGGGATAATCGGCAGTATCATTAAATAAATATCTGACCACCAATAATACAACATCCTTTCTTTCAAGAGAATAATTAGTTAACTAATTATGTGTAAAAAATCAATTAAATTTATATATCTATGATATAATTTTCAGTGTAAACATGGGGAAAACTATTCTTATTACTGGTGTGGCTGGATTTATTGGCTTTCATTTAAGTAAAAAACTTTTAACGGATAAAAGAAATTTTATTATTGGTTTAGACAATTTGAATAATTACTACGATATTAAGTTAAAACAAGCCCGCCTAAAAATCTTACAACAAAACGAGAATTTTATTTTTTTTCAACAGGACTTAGTTGATAAGGAAAAACTTGACCTGCTTTTTCAAAAGCATCAACCGAGTATCGTCGTTAATCTTGCTGCTCAAGCTGGTGTAAGATACAGCTTGGAAAATCCAGACAGTTATATCAATTCAAATGTTTTAGGCTTTTATAATTTATTAGAGATCTGCAAAAAATATCCGCCACAACACTTGCTTTTTGCTTCTTCCAGCTCTGTTTATGGTAATAACAATCGTGTGCCATTTAATTCATCGGATAAAAACGATGAGCCACTTAATTTGTATGCAGCCACCAAAAAAACTAATGAGCTTTTCGCTTATGCATATCATCATCTCTACCATATTCCCATGACTGGGATGCGTTTTTTTACTGTCTATGGCCCTTATGGTCGACCAGACATGGCTTATTTTAGTTTTACCGAAAAAATTGCTCATAATCAGCCCATTACTGTTTACAATCATGGTGAAATGTGGCGAGATTTTACTTATATTGATGATGTTGTAGAGGTTATTTGTCGTTTAATCACCAAATCGCAAGCAATCAAAGAAAACATTTTTAAAATTTATAATATCGGCAACAATCACCCAGAAAAATTAAGTGACTTCATTACTATTTTAGAAAAACATATTGGAAAAAAAGCAATTATTCAATCTGTTCCAGCTCCAGCTACTGATATGAAAAAAACATTTGCCAACATAGATGATTTAATTACGGATATTGATTTTAAACCAGAAACTTCCTTAACAGAAGGTCTTAGTAAATTTATTGAATGGTGGAAGCGCTATGATTCTTAAAAAACCATTACTATGGTTCAACTTAATGATGAATAATAATAATTTTTTTCAACAAAATATTAATTATATTAATTCAAATGTTATAGATAAGTATGCAAATGAAGGGTTTAAAAAACAGCAACCACTTATTAAAAAGATTCTTCGTTACAATTCAAATAATGTGAAGATTTTATCAAAACAAGAAAGATCTTTCCCAGGCAATGAGGACTTTTATAATTCTGGATATTACAAAACAATGTTAAAAAGGTATTTATTTGCGGGAGAGCTGTTTTGCCAATCAAAAACAATATTAGATGCCTGCTGTGGATTAGGATGGGGAACACAAATCATCGATCAGTATGCAAAAAATATTGTTGCTTTTGACATAGATAAACAATCAATTAGTTTTTGTAAAAAAACATGGAACACTCACCATACAACATTCAAACTTGCAGATGCATTAAATTTATCAAATATACCAGACAATTCATTTGACGTCGCATTGGGTATGGAAACAATAGAACACTTTTCTAAAGAAAACGGTGAAAACCATATTAAAATTTTATCAAGTAAACTACAAAAGAATGGCTATTTAATTGGGACATCGTCTTTTCCGTTAGACGAAAAACAAGCAGAAAATTTATGTAAAACAAATGAGTACCACTTACATATTTTTACATACAATGAGATAGTTTCAATTCTAGAAAAATATTTTTCAGAATACGTTATTATTGATCAGTGGATGTTTATTGGGAAAAAATGAGATGAGTCATTCAATTAACGCATATATTAATTCGTTATTTAGATATGATAAATATTGTTTTTCCCAATTTTCTTCACCTACTATTTTATCAACAGATTTTGCTATTCAAGCAAGTTATCTTAATAAGATAATTATAAAAACAAAACAAAAAAAAGACATTTCAAAATATTTGTTAAGCAATCATGATAAAAATGGATATTTTATAGATAAAGAATTTAATATTAATAATAATTCCTATCATAAAAATGATTACATATTCCCACAATTTACATATTTTACACTTATAGCTTTGGATATTCTTGGAATTAACAATCTAGAAACTCCATTCATTGAAAATTATTTAAATGAAGTTAATTTAAAAAAATGGTTTCAATCATTAGATTGGGGAAATTTTTGGTATGAGTCAAATAAAATAATGTTTATGCTATTTTTTTTCTCCTATTTAGAGAGGTACAATAAGAAACTTCGCAATAAAGCTCGTCAGTGCATTCAATTGAGCTTCCAAATATTAAATGAAAAACAAGATAAAAACACGGGGTTTTGGGGGACAAATTATAACAACAATAATTTAATGGACGGATGTGCTGGCTCGGCACACATATATATATTTTACGATTACTTTCACAAAGAAATAAAACATGCTGAAAAGATAATTGACTCAACGCTGTTGCTACATAAATACAAGCTAATTAATGGGAAAGGCGGAGGGGCATGCGAAGATTATGACGCAATTGAATGTTACTTCCGTTGTTTAAGACAGACAGATTATAAAAAAAATGAGATAATACGTAAACTTTCAAAAATGCGAGCAATAATTTCCAGATCACAAAATAGAAACGGAGGATACCCGTACAAATGCCCTTATCTATTTTGTAACTATAACGACGTTTATAAATATTCAAGTTGGGACAAAATGACCACTCCTATTTACAAGCCAGATATTTGGGGAACATTTTTTCGCGATATGAGTATAAAAGTGATAGACTATATTATCGACAATAAAAAAGATTTTCAATCGTATCAATTACCAGGATGGGGCTATATCACCAATGATTAAAACATTAGTTTCTGTAATCATACCTTGTTACAACCTTGGTGATTACATCCAAGAAACCATCAACTCTGTCCTCAGTCAAAGTTATAAAAATTTTGAACTGATTATTGTAAATGACGGATCAACAGATAAAAAAACGAATAAATTTTTGCGTGAATACACTCACTCAAAAGTAACAATTTATAATACAAATAATCAGGGATTAGCAAGAGCAAGAAACTACGGTATCAAATGTTCTCATGGGGAATTTGTCTGTTGTATCGATGCAGATGATAAATATCATCCAGATTTTTTAAAAAAGACAATTGCGGCATTTGAAAAAAATAAAGATAACAACATTGGAATTGTTTCTACAAACATGGCGGTTTTTGAAAATACAATTGCGTCCGTAAAACTAAATTCATATAGTCCAGCAAACATGGCCGTTTCTAATCAATTACACGTAGCATCACTATATAAAAAGGAATGCTGGACAAATGTCGGTGGCTATAGTACCAATCTATCTGGGTATCAAGATTGGGATTTTTGGATAAAAATAATTTCTCACGGGTACATTTGGACAATAATTCCAGAGGAACTTTTTTTTTATCGTGATCGTAAAAACTCCATGGTCAAAACATCAAACAAAAAACAAGTCTCCTTATATAACACTATTGTTGATAACAATAAGATTTTTTACAAAGAACACGCTATCGAAATCATCAAGCAGCTTAATCAAAATAACTTTAATCTAAGTCAACAATTAAACAATATCTATTCTTCAAAGTTTTTTTATCTATGGCAAACGTATAATAAGATTCTAAAAAAAATAAAAATTAAAAGATAAATCAAATGAAAAAGCAAACCTCACTTATTTCAGTAATTATTCCCTGTTACAACCAAGGAGAATATCTTCACAGAGCTATTAACTCTGTTTTAGTCCAAACCTATCAAAATTTTGAAATTATCATCATCGATGACGGCAGTACAGAACATTCAACTATAGAATGTTTCAAGTTAATTAATGACGATAAGATTAGAATTTTTCACACAAGAAATAATGGTTTAGCGGCTGCAAGAAACTATGGATTGTCAAAAGCAAATGGACGATACATTCAATTTCTTGATGCTGATGATGAGATAGAAAATGAAAAATTTTCAAAACAGCTTAATCATTTTGCTCAAAAAAAAGACTTGGATGTCAGTTATACATTATTTTATTACAATTACGATGAAACAAATAAGCGTGAATATGCCTCTTATGAATCTTTGTCCATGGAAAATGCAACGGAAGAGCTTCTATGCCGATGGTTTGTGTCTTTGTCTATCCCCATTCACTGCTTTATGTTTAAGAAAAAAGTATTTCAAAATTCCAAATTTAATTGCAGTTTGTATGGATGTGAGGATTGGCTTATGTGGTGTGAACTCGCAATGAAGAAACATTCTTTCCAAGCCTTGGAATATACGGGTGCAATTTATCATGTGCATAGTCATAATATGACAAAACAATATGAAAAAATGTTTTATGCTCACGCACTTGCCACAGCGATTTTGAGAGGAAAAATATTGGATAAAAACCTATTGAAGAAATTTGATCTTGAATCGGCTTTTAGATTGAAATTCATATACGACAAGTTATTTAACATAAATTCGCATGCCATTAGACAGGAATTAGATTTAATTAAAAAATCTCGTTTTTATAAACTATCGCTAATTTACAAACAAATCAAGCGCCGCCTACAATTTAAAAACTAAAGACATAATCATTCTAATTCTTTAATTCCAATTTGGATTATCATATCTAATCCATATGAATATTCAATTAAAAAAAATTAAAGAAAAATTTTAGTAAAAATCACACACTATTCTAGCAGTCAGGTAATATCTACATTAAAGATGTCCCTTACTTAATGCCGTACAATTTCCATTTGAGTAAACGCGCCGCCATCTTCCAAACAGAACTCATTTGCATGCCGCGATCCATATCATGATATATAGTAGAAATATCTGTTTGTGTATATTTTGTTTTATTCAAAATTGCTTTAACAGCAATTTCCATTTCCACTGTATAGTCATTATAAAGCCAATAGGTTTTTTTAAAACCCTTTTTTGTCATAGCTTTAAATCCTGAAGGTATGTCATAAATAAACTTACCGTAAAAAAGGTAAACAAAAAACGAAGCTAAACGATTACCAATCATTCTGATTAGAGGCATTTCATTACCAAAACGACGAGAACTAAAAATCAAATCATATTTATCTAATTTTAATAAAGCATAAAAACTTCTCAGGTCTTCTGGATGATGTTGATCGTCTCCATCCATAAAAATAATTGCTTTAGCCTTCAACTTATTAAATGCATATTTAGCTCCATCCCTCATGGCTGCTCCTTTACCTAAGTTTTTATCATTAGCAATAATATGATTGGTAAAATTTCTAGAAATCTGTAAAGTTTTATCTTTAGAGCCGTCATCGACTATAACAATTTGACGACTAATTTTTACTAATTTTTCCAAAAAGCGAGAAAGGTATTTTCCTTCATTAAAAACAGGAATTACAATCCAAATATCTTTTTTATTTATCGTCAAGATGATCCTTCAAAGCCAATTTATAAATTTCACACGTACCGCTACAATCATAGTAATTAACTTTTTCCATAAAAAACTTTTGTTTTAATCTTTCGTAATCCATTATTAAATTTTTATTTGCAGTAATATATAGATTACTTACATAAACCTCTTCATCATTTTCCAAAAATGACTGAATATATAACAGTGGGTCTTTCATGATTAAATCATAATTCACAGTGCTACCCCAAGCTTTTTCATCAGGTAACCAGCGGTAGAACTCCTGGTTAGACGATATTGGCAAATATATAGTTTGCTCATTGCTTGATAAATAACTAAAATAGTAAGGAAACATCGCACTTGCCATTTTTGCTTTTGGCTTATCAGACATAAAATTATTCAGTGTTTTTGCTCCTAAATAAGACCATGACTTAGAAGTGTGATGCCAATTATTATTGATAATAAATTTCCAAAATGGGTATTGCCACCTCATGTGAAGAGCAAAAGAGAGAAAAAGAATGACTATACTAAGTAATAGTTTGTTCCTAAAAAAACTAACTAATACACGCCAATTATAGATTATTGCGATCACACAAAGAGGGATCCATAGCAATAAATAACGACTGTCAAAAACCCAAAAAATCATTTGTAATGGTAGTTGAGATAAAATTAAAAGCAAAATATACAAATTATTCAACCTGTTATTTTTTTTAATAAAGCTTAGAATAATTCCCAAAAAATACAAACCAAAAATGAAAAAAGAACTCATAGGTAATGAAATCCATAAAAAGTAAACTCTATATTTTCCTAAAAGTAATTGCCACAAACTCTTAAAGTTTCGAGGAACAAATCTAAAACTATAAAAGGGTGATGACCCTCCTTCAATTAAACCATTGATACCAGCTAAAACCTCTTTCATCAAAACTGGATTATAAAAACTAGCAATTATAAATAAAATTATTGCTAATACAATTGCTACTGCTAAAGCCCAAATTTTTTTCTGCTGAAACAGTTTAAACGCAATAATAATTAATACCACTAACATTAAGGGCATGAAAGTATACTTAGAGAGCATTAATAGCAAACCTATTATAAATAAACCCGCTATTTGCTTCCAACCATCATTGATGTTTAGCAAAAAATATAAAAGTAGAATTATTAAAAATAAACCTAAATTCTCAATCATAGCAACATTAACAAACCAATGAATCATGGCGTGAGAAAAATACAAAACTAATCCTGTGGGAATTAACCACCACTCATTCTTTTTACCAGCAATCTTTTTAAAAATTAAATAAAGAAAATAAGTAGCAGACATGATCAATAATAAATTTGGAATAATAAAATAAATTGGTGAGGGCATCCAAGCAAAAAGGGTTAAAAAAAACACATATAATGGTGGGGTAATAATAGATAATTTTTCTCCCTGATAAAACAAGCCATAACCTTTTCCTTCTGCTAAGTTTCTAGCTCCAATAGCATAAAAAATAGAGTCGGGGTAGGGTTCTAAATTGTAAGCGAAGTGGTCCTGTTTCCCTAAAAAAATTGGGACTTGAATTATAATTATAATTAACCAAGAAAAATACAGCCAATATTTAGAAGGAACTTTTTTAAAGCAAGCAATGATTTTGTTCAGTTTATAAGTAAGGTTTTTTTTCATATAGATAGTTCTTTTTTAATGGTAGCTTTGAAGCTTTCAACACTAAAAGTGTTTTTAAGTTTACTTAGTGTTTTAACATCGATCCTAGCACCTCTTCTTAATAAATTACCAGTATTTTTCACTAATTCTTCAATTGAATTGAAAAGGTGTTCATTGCTTAGACCTGCAACTCTAAGTGTTTCTGGTAACCCTCCACCGTTATACAGCAAAGGAATACACCCAGCCGATATCGCCTCAATTGGAGCAATGCCGAAATGCTCAAATCTTATTGGATTTTTACTTTTATTTTCTCCAAAACCAGCAGCGTGCCAATAAATTCTAGATTTCAAATAAAGTTTTTCAATCTTTTTGCGAGAGCAGTTAAAATGAAAAAAAATTGGATAACCACAAGCTTCTTTTTGTAATTGTTTCGCAAATTCTTTACTAGCTGGCTCATCATTAAGACCGCCAGCTAGATGCAGCTCCCAATCTTGATTATTATAATCATAAAATTTTTTAAAAGCCTTTATCATTATTTCTTGTTTCTTCCCGTGTCCAGAAGTAAAAAATCTACCCACACTAAGAATTTTTTTCTCTTTTTTATATTTCGATAAATCATATTTTTCGAACAACATTTCAATCGGGGGATAAACAACAACACTTTCTCTATGCCAATAATTTTTAATCCAAGTTGCTGGATATTTAGCACAGGTTAGTATTTTTTGATACTGATTAATTTTATCAATTGTTTTTGGGAAAAAACCAGCTCTTGCCCTAGCTAAAAACTTTCTTGAAAGTCTATTTTCCGGCAGATATCTGAGAAATCCGTACCTCGTTAAAATTGGCTTGTATAGCCTCATCTTTGTCTTACTTAAGTTAGCTATCTTTATATAACAAGTCTCGTTTTGGGCTTTAAATTTTATATAAAAAGCTAGAGTATTTTGAGAATGATGCACAAAAACTTTTTTTCTCAACACTGTGGCTTGATCTAAACTGAAATCTAAGGCAGATAAATTAGATTTACTAAAGTCATTAAGCTTTATACTAAAAGAGAGTGTATATGTGGTTTGTTCCTTTAATAAAAAAGGAGCTAAAATAGTTTCCCTGCCTAGTTCATACACACTCTCTTGAGAGTTATCTTTCATGGGTTTTGTTAAAAACTCTATTGGCTTATATAGCATCTTCATAAGAAAGACAACTGGAGACGACACTTTTCCTTCCCATCCGAATCTTGGCTTGTTTGGAAAAAAAGCATAATAAAAATTATTTTTTGCTTTACCGATCAAAAAATCTGCATAACTGATATTTATAAAAATATCTTTATCTACTGTTAACTGGTTGAGCTTTTTTTGATCGTTCCAAAGAATGGTAAAAGTGGCTCCTTTCAAATCAATATCTAACCGTTCTTTTATCTTTTGCAAAGAAACTTTTTCCCCAGAAACAAATGTCACCTTGTATCCATTATCTAATAAAACTTTAGCTATGCCACAAGAAACTATTTCTCCTCCTCCCAAAGTACTTAGCCATTTATCATAAACAACTGCTGTTTTCTTCATTTTAATTAAAATACCATTTGCCACTTAATATCTCTTGATAATTTTTTTCTACTAAAGTAGACCAGTTCTTGTGAGAATAATAGTTTTGATATTTATTCTTTCTATAAGAAAAATAATTTGTAAAAAAATCAGCAACGACCTCTAAGTTAACCTTTATTTCTTTCTTTAAATCTCTATCTTTTAAAAAGCTAAGTCCGAGTTTTGCCAGAGTTTTCATTGCAAACTTACACCATTCTTTAAACCAAATAGGTTTAGGAAAATTATAATACATATGTAAAAGTCTTCCTTTTTCTACATGAAAAATAAAAAAAGGCGACCACTCGCCACTACTCTGAGCATGACGATGATAAACTTTGGCTTGAGGGCAAGAAAGATTCTTATAACCTAAAATAGTAGCTTTTTCTGATAAAGCTACATCCTCATAATACATAAAGAATGTCTCGTCTAGGCCATCTCTAGCTATTTTATCTAATATTTTTTTGTTATATAAAACTGCTGCCCCGCAGGTAGAATAAACACTTTTAACTTGATCAAATTGACCATGATCTTCCTCATATGATTGCTGGTGATTGCTGACAGATGCCCCAATATCTCTCCCATAGCCATCTTGAAAAACCATAGTCCCAATATTTTGTATCTTCTTTTTTGCAAGTCTGTCTTCATATTTATCCAAAATTATTTTACTATTAATAGAAAAAGCTGTTTGATTATTATCAGCACAATTTACTAATTTTTCTAACCAATCAGTAGCTACTAAGCAATCATTATTTAATAAAATTACATAATGACCGCGAGCTTTTTTAATAGCTAGGTTATTCCCTCCAGCAAAACCAAGGTTCTTATGAGAAAAGATTATTTGCCAATTCTTTTTATGAGTAATTTTTTCTAAATACTTCTTGCTTCTGTCAGTCGACGCATTATCAACAATAAAGACCTCAAGCCTGTCTTTTGAGAAAGTTAATTTATCAAGACTTTTTACCAACTTTGGCAAAATTCTTTCGCCATTATAATTTAGGACTATAATGCTGACAATAATTTTTTCTTCCCTCATAAAAATGATTATACTACATTTTCATAATGGACATTTATGCTTTGCTTTCATGCTATAATCTCTCTCATGCAGAGTTTTTTTACGATTATTAGACCTAGATACAGAGAGCTGCTTTGGCAACTGGTTAATCGGGAACTGGCTCAACGTTATAAACAATCTGTCTTAGGCTACTTTTGGGTGATCATCAATCCTCTAGCCCAAATGCTTGTTATGTCTTTTGTTTTCTCTCGAGTTTTTGGACAACAAGGAGTTGGTATCCCCTATCCCCTCTTCCTTTTTACTGCGCTGCTTCCTTGGACTTTATTCTCTCAAGCAATGATTGCTGCCACCAATTCTTTGGTGGCTAATGCTGGTCTTTTGGCGAAAATTTATTTTCCCCGCGAGGTTTTAGTTCTCAGTAGCATTCTGGCAAAAATGGTTGACTTTCTGTTTTCGAGTTTAATTTTAATTTTAATGTTGATCTTTTATCGTCAAACTTTGACCTTTAATGTTTTTTGGGTAGTACCAATTTTTACCATTCAATTTCTTTTCACTTATGGTTTAGGTTTGATTTTAGCGACAGCCAATCTTTTTTATCGTGATATCCAATACTTGCTCAATCTTGTGCTGCTCGTTTGGATGTATCTCACTCCGATTATGTACAATCAAGAAATTTTTCCTCAAAAACTACAATGGATTTTCAAGGTTAATCCTTTGGCCGTGATTGTTAATGCTTATCGAGAAGTAATTCTCAATGGCCATCCTCCCAACTTTTTGAGTTTGAGTTTGGCTTTTTTATTAGCTCTCATTACTTGTATTCTCGGTTTTAAATTTTTCAAAAAATTTGAAGGACAGTTTGCCGACAGCGTTTAAATTTATGTCAAAAGATAAACCAGCCATTGAAATTAAAAACATTTGGAAACTCTTTCGTCGTCAAAAACAAAGAACTTTCAAAGAAATGCTCCCAGCTTTGGTCGGTGGAGGCAAAAGCGGGGTAATTGATACTTTTTGGGCACTTCAAGATATCAATCTAACAATTAAAAAAGGTGAAGCTTTTGGCATTGTCGGTCCTAATGGGTCTGGTAAAAGCACTTTGCTAAAACTCATTGCGGGTGTGACTCAAGCCACTAAAGGTGAGATCAAAGTGGTCGGCAATATTGCGCCTCTGATAGAGCTTGGAGCTGGCTTTCATCCAGAAATGACGGGGAAAGAAAATATTTATCTTAATGCTTCTATTTTGGGAATGCAAAAAAAAGAGGTTGATCGCATTGTGGAAAAAATTATTGACTTTAGTGAAATTAGGGCTTCTATTGACCAACCAGTGAAACATTACTCTTCGGGAATGTATATGCGTTTGGCTTTTAGTGTCGCTGTCCATATTAATTTTGATATTTTATTGGTCGATGAAATCATGGGTGTGGGTGATGCTCGCTTTCAGAAGAAATGTTTTACTATTATGGAAAAATTCAAAAATGAGGGTAAAACTATTCTTTATGTTGGCCACAATTTGGAAAAGGTGAAAAGTTTTTGCGACCGAGCCGCTTATCTTTATCAGGGAAAGCTAGTGCAAGTAGGTAAAGCAAAAGAAGTGGTCAACTATTATCAACAGCAAGATACTTGAGCTGACTGATTAAGTATAGGTTGATAAAAATCAACAAAACCTCTGTTAAAATTTTGGCATAAACTGCCCCCAAAATACCAAAGGGAGGAATTAATAGTAAATTGCTAATAATATTGATTGTCATTGCCAAAGCCAAAAGAGGAGCATAAACTTTTACCTTTGGACTGCTTTGGATAATCGTATTGAGGGGAGCATTGAAAAAAAATAAAACGATAATCATGGAAAAATAGCGTAAAACTTCTCCAGCCAGACGATAGCTTTCTCCCATTAAAAAAGTAGTTAAAAAATCACTAAAAATAAAAATAAAGCCACCGATGAAAAAACCCAAAGCTGTCATCACGGCCACCATTTTCTTCACCTGCCGATAGCTAATGCCTTTCTCTTTGGCGGCTAAGGGAAAAAGATTGTGAAATAGAGCCTGAGGGACTAAATTGAAACCGTCTAAATAACGATAGGCGGCACCATAAACTCCCAAAGCGGCCGAACCAAGAAAATTTTTAATTAATAAACTGTCGGCTTTGCTATAAATAATACCTAAATCATCGATAATGGCATAGGGCAAAGCAGAACGGGGATTGATAATTCTTTTGCCTTTTTTGAGCCAAGACCAATCGAGAGCCTGAAAGGGAAAATAGAAAAGTAAAACACTAAAAATTGCTAAATTGTAAAACCAGAAAAAAAGTTGATAGTTTTCTGGCTGACGAATAAAAAATAAAGCGAAAAAAAGGACCAAGTTGCGAGCAATGAGTTTATAACCCAAAAATAAACTTTGATTTTGAGCTAGATAATGACCGTCGGCCACACTAATCAAAGCTTCCAAAATCAAAGCCATCAACAAGGGAGCTAAAAAAGTAACTGGTAATATTTGAAAAATAACTTGCCCAAAAATAATAATTAAAGCACTCAAAGAAAATAGCATTAATCTCAAAGTGAAAAATTGGCTAAATAAAAGTGGGTTTTTTTTCTGAGCCATTTTTTTCTGATACCACTGTTTCAAACCTAAGTCTGCCAAAACGCTAATTAGCTGAACTAAAGTCACAAAGTAAGTAATTAAGCCAAATTTTTCTGGCTGCAAAATTCTCGCTAGAATAATAAAAAAGACAGCAGTTAGAAGTTTTCCTCCCACTAAAGTGAAAAAATAGAGAAGTGATTTTTTAAATAATTGACGAAGCATATTTTTTTATTTCTCCAGCCAAGCTTTTTTCTTTAACAAACCAAAACTATAGAGTAAGATCACGCCGGTGGCAGTGGCAATATTAATTAACATAATCCCTTGAAGATTTTGATGATAAAAGTATAAGCTGAAAGCTTGAATAATCGGCCAAAGTAAGCCAATAAAAACTAGAGGGTGATTTTTGGCAATCAAGTATTGAGTGCAAAGCATTGCCAGCGAATACAAACCGCCAAAAATTGCCGCCAACCAAAGATTGTCGCTCAAAAGCAAATAATCGCTTTTCCCAACTAGAGTAATGATTGGTGTGGGAAAAAATTTATAAAGAAGAGCCATAACCAAAGTAAAAATACTAATCAAAAGACTAGCTAATAAAAAAACAATGGTTTTTTGTTTTTGGCTACTTGGTTGACTAAAAAAAGTGAAGGCAACATTGATGAGCGGACTACTAGCATAAAGCATAATTTTGGCAAAAAGAGAAAATAAAGCATAAGCCCCTGCAAAATCTGCTGGAGCAAAAATTTTCACCAAAATTACATCAAGAGTGATAATAGCTGTAGTAGCAACAATACCGAGCAAGGGGATCAGAAAATTTCGCTGACGCAAATAATATCTCCAAGGATAAATTTTTATATTTTCATTTTTATGAAGCACTTTCAACTTAAAAGTTTTTTTTCTTACCAATTTCCAACTAGCGATTAATTGCGCTAAAGTGGTAATAATTAAAACAAGATAAACCAAGCCTAAAATATCTCCTTGAGTGGGTAAAGCCAAACCGCCTAAAAATTTCACCAAATTGCTCATGACCATAATAATGGCTAGACTCCAAAAAGCTTGCCAACCAGTTAAAACTGCGGTGAAAAAAATTGACCAGCAACTCAAAATTAGTAAAAATAAAACGGTCGGGGCGCTAGAAAAATCTAGAAAATTGGCTTGACTATTTAAAAGCCACCACCAAAGTGGAAGAGTGAGAAAAATTCCCCAATTTTTTTTTAATAAAAGAAGAATTTTTTTTTGCAGCTCCAAAGCAACTAGGGGACGATCTTCGGCTTTTGCTTGACTGACTCTTTTGGTAATGATCAAAGAAAAAATAATAAGCGGGGTGGAAAAAAAAGCTAAATAAGCTGTCACGCTCATATACTCACCATAGGCCGACATGGATAGGGCCTTGACTACTACAAAATTGAAGAGAAAAGCTAAAAAATTAGCTAGGGTGTTACCAATTGAATTAACGGCTCCAGCAATAAGAAATTTTTTCATTATTTCTTTAATTATAACAAAAAAGTAGCAGGCTTTACTCTACCAAAGTTTTAATGGATAAACACCTTTTTTCAAAAGCTTGTCAATGGTGGCCATGGTTGTTTCTTTGTCTTGAGCATAAGTGATGCCAAACCATTTTTCGCGAGTCGGCAAAAGCTGCATCACTATTTGTTTTTCACTGACCAAACGATTAACTACATTGGGAGTAAAGAATTCCATTTTATTGGAATTGAGGTTTTCTTCTAAAAACTGAGCAAAGTCTGCCTGCAAATAGTCAAAAAAATCTGGCGTAAAACCAAAAAGAGTCATCGAAACAAAACGTTTGTCGTCCAAGGTGTGATTGATTCCTTTTTTATCCTGACTGACAATTCTTTTGCCTTTATAACCAACTTTGGTGTGTTCATAAATAGAAGTGAGGCGATTTTTATAATCAACCTTACACAAACCGCGAGAAACCCAACCGTGCTCGGAAAGAGTTTTGCCCAAACGATAACCCACCATAAAATATTGATTGGTAGAATCTTTGGCTAATTGGTCTAATTTTTCTCCCAAAACCCTAAAAGCTTCCCGGCCGTAAAAATCGTCCGCATTAATCACCGCAAAAGGCTCTTTGATGAAATTGCGGGCCGCTAAAACAGCGTGCCCTGTCCCCCAAGGTTTCTTCCTTTTGTCAGGCAAGCGCAAACCCAAGGGTAAATCATTGAGGTCTTGATAGGCATAGTCAATTTTTAATTTGTTTTTGAATTTTCTTTTGGGAAAATGACGTTTAAATTCCAAAACAAAATCGCGCCGAATGACAAATACTACTCGGTCAAAGCCTGCTCGATAAGCATCATAAATGGAATAATCAATTAAATACTCGCCATTAGGCCCAACTGGATCAATTTGTTTGAGTCCACCATAACGAGAACCCATACCCGCTGCTAAAACGAGCAATGTTTTTTTCATGATATTGACGATTATACCAGAAAATGGTATATTTTACTCATGAAAAGGTCTTCTTTGAGCTTATTAACCAGGACAGTAGTTATTGCCCTGATTATTGTTTTTTGTCTAATTTTAGGTGTTTTAGGGGCTCAATACTTTCTGAAGCGACAAAAAGTGGACATAATGGAAAAGGGAAATGAAAGTACATCAGCGGCCAAGCTTGAAACTAGCCAGTTAATTTTTGCCGATGGTCAGGCGATGAGCGGTGAAAATTTCAATTTAGAAACCAATGATAGTGATCTACCACCCGCCATGCTTTTACCTCTCAAGACACTCAAGGACTTTCCCCCACCAACAGCTAAAACTGCGACCATTGAGACTGAAAAGGGAGATTTAACTCTCCAGCTTTTCACAGAGAAAGCGCCTCTTTCCGTGGCCAATTTTTGTCAATTAAGTGAGGAAAAATTTTATGATCAACAAAAAATTCATCGTCTAGAGCCTGGTTTTGTTTTGCAGACTGGTGATCCTTTGAGTAAGGAGGCTAGCAATAGCGATGAACTAAAAAATACGGTAGGAACAGGTTTTCCTGGTTATCGTTTGGCTGATGAGTTTTCTTCAACTCTGAGTCATGATCGGGCGGGGATAGTTTCTCTAGCCAATCTCAATTACAATGGTCAATATCCTCATAGTAGTGGCAGTCAATTTTTCATCACTCTAGCGCCAGCCACCTATTTAGACGGTCATTATAATATTTTTGCCCAAGTCACGGATAATTTAGATCTATTGAATAAATTGGAACTAGGCGATGAAATTTTACAAGTTCATTGCCAATAAGGCAAAATCTTTGCCCATAAAAAAGATATTTTTAGGGTTAATTTTAAGTTTGCTCCTTTTAATTATTGTTTGGATTTTTTATTGGTTTTTTAATTCTTATCAAACTTTAGTCCTTTTACAGAATACTGATGAAAAAAGAGCGACTGGTGGTTTTTTGGGCTCAATAGCGGTTGTCAGTCATCGTGGCTTAAAAATTAATCATTGGCAAATTTACGACATCTATGAAAGTGATGGTCAAATCAAAGAATTTATCGAAGCTCCTTGGGCGGTCCAACAATATTTAAACAATGGTCGACCAGAACTTCACCTGCCAGACGCTAACTGGGAAAGAGATTTTCCTTCTAGTGCTAAAAATATTATTGAACTTTTTTCCCGAGCTGGTCGGCCAAAACCAGACTTTGTTATCAGTTTAAATTTAACTACCGTAGAAAAAATAGTTGATCGAATAGCGGGTTTGAACTTAGAACGCTCCTTAATTAATCTTGAACAAGAAGAAAAAATCACGCTGGCAGAACTTAAGGAAGAAGCCACTACAGAAGGTGAAATTCTTCTCACTGGGAGTAACTTGGCTCAAGTTTTGCGCGCACAAAGAGATGATTTTTTTCCAGGGGACCGACAAAAAACGACTAGTCTAAGACCAGTAGCCCAGGCTCTACAACAAAAAATTCAACAACTAAGTTTAAAAGGAAAATTAGAGCTGATAAAATTTATTTTGCAAGAAATAAAAGAAGAACAGCTTTATTTTTTTTCTTCCCACCCTTTCAAACAAAAGCTTTTTTCTTTTTTAAATTTGAGTGGAGAAACTCAACAAGCAAAAAACTGTCAACAAATTTATTTCGTGGAAAGCAATATTGGAGTTAATAAAAGCAATCGTTTGGTCAAAAGACAAATTCAAACTCAAGTTTTGAGCAATGGCGATTTTTTTATTCAAGTTGATTGGCAAAACAACAATCCCCTACCAGCAACCGCCGCCTCCCTCCCAGCTAAAAAACGTTGGCACTATGCCAATTATCAGCGACTACTTTTGCCGCCAGCAGTGGAATTAGTCAATACCAGCTTCAATCAACAACCAATTACTACAATCGATGAACGCATCATAACTGACAGCAGTGGTGAACTTTGGCACGAGCAAGGATTTTTATTGGTGATTAATGAAGAGACCAGCGGTCATTTGAGTCTGCTACTTCGTGCAACAAAAAAATCGCCCGTCAATTGCTGGCGGGTCGATTTTAACTAAAGGTTTTCAAAAATTATTTCTTTTTGGCAACTTTCTTAGCCACTTTTTTTACAGCCTTCTTCATTTTCTTCACCGCTGGTTTTTTAGCGATTTTTTTAGTCACTTTTTTTACTGCTTTTTTAACCACCTTTTTTTTAGCGGCAACAGTCTTTTTGATTTTTTTAGTTGCTTTCTTTTTGGCAGCAGCCATCTTGCTCCCTTTCCTGAGGAATATTTTTTCCTCAATTCTGCATAATTTAGCAGAAATAACAACTTTTACTAAAGAGCATTATAAAGAATAGAAAAATAAAATGCAAGTTTTTTTATTTTTTTTGCCAAACTAAATAATGATTGAGACGATGAGTGGAGCCATCAGCTTTGAAATCAGCTACCAATGAAGCTTGTTTTGGAGAAAAAAATGGCCGCCAAAGCTTATCTATTTCTTCATCGCTAAAATGATGACAATAGCGATTGGCAGAGAGACCTTTTTTCCAATCCAAAATATAATCATTCTCACCTAAATCTTCTTTGACTCTTTTGGCTAAGTTAGGATCATTCATAAATTGCCAAAAAGTGACTATCAAAAAACCTTTTTGGGCTAGTAAAGAAAAAAGCGTTTCTAATAATTTTTCGCGCCAAAGAGCTAAAGGAATGTGATGCAAAAAAGCACTACAAAAAATATAGTCATATTTTTTTTCTGGCAAAATTGAACGCCAATCTCTTTCGTCAGCTAAAGCTTGGAGAAGGTCGATCACTAAAAAATTCTGTTTTTCTCCTGACAGCTGACCAGCCGCTAATAATTCTTGAGAATTATCCAGCGCTAGATAATCAAAGGAAAGCCCTTTTGTGTGTAAAAAATGAGCTAAACGACAGTTGCCTGCCGCCACGTCCAAAACTCGATCATTATTTTTTGGTAAAGGCAGAAGTTCCCAACCAGCCCAACTCGTATTTCTAGTTTGGTGAAAAAAAGTTGCTACCTGTTGATAAAAATGATTGTTTAAAGCAATCATTTTTTTGGCTAAATCAATTTGCATTTTTCACCAGCATCATCACCTCTTGATAAATAGCGGCTCTTTTTTTATCGTTTTTAAAAGAAAAAATCATCAAACGTAATAAAGCGGCAAACCATAAAATTCCCCGCAAGTGTTCAAATTGAGTGCTTGTCTTATATTTTTTCCAAAAATAAAGATAGCCAGCAATCTCACCCAAAATAGCTCGAGCACTGCTAGAACTAGCACTGCCTAAATGTTTGATCAAACTTTCAGTCGCAATATAATGCTGGCAACCCTCTTGCCGTAGACGATAGCAAAGCTCCTGATCTTCACCATAAAGAAAAATTTGCGGATCAAAGCCTTCTATTTGAGCAAATAATTCTCTGTCAATCAGGCAAGCTGTTCCCGCTACCCAGCCTTTTTTCAAAACAGTTTTTCTTTTAATTTCCCGACTATTAAAACGTTTGCCGGTGTGTTGTACACTAGGTAAAAGCTTTCCCAAAAAAGGAATGTCGTCAAGAAAAAACATGGTCGTAAAAAGAGAAAACAAATTGGGCAAATCTCCTCCTTGTGGCTGAGGACTGCCGTCTTGATTCAATAATTGGGCAGCCACTAAACCTATCGGAGATTTTTTTTCTTTTAGTTTTTCCGCCGTGATCAACAATTTTTCCAAAGCTCCTTTTTGCACTATGGTGTCCGAATTTAAAAATAAAATTTCTTGACCAGTAGCTGATTTAAAACCTAAATTATTAGCCCGACCAAAACCTAAGTTCTCTTTGGCTAAAATAATTTTTAAAGGAAAACGTTTTTTTGCTTGTAGTTTTTTTAAAACAGCCACTGATTGATCTTGGCTCTGATTGTCAACCACGATAATTTCATAATGATCTTTTAAAAAAGAATCTTTAAGTAAACTATTTTCTACCGACTCAATCGTTTGTTTGGTCAAAGAAGCCGTATTATAAGAAACAATAATAATCGATAATTTCATGTTAAATTTTAATTTTCCCTTCCTGTAAAATCAGTTTCTTGCCCGCCCATAATTGAGAATTTTTCAATTTCATGTTCTTAACTAAATCTAAATGCAAAGCAGAACGATTGTATTTGCCGCACTCAGGAAAACCTGCTCCTAAAGCTAAATGAATAGTGCCAGCCATCTTTTCATCATATAAAATATTATCCAAATAGCGATCGCAACCAGGATTGAGGCCGAGAGCAATTTCGCCTACAAACTTGGCTCCCTTATCAGTTTTTAATAGAGCCTGAAGAAAATCTTCTTGGCTAGTGGCTGTCGCTTTGATTACTTGACCGTTTTTGAACTGTAAACAAACATCGCTCATGGTTTTTCCGTGGCGAGACAGGGGATAATCAAAATAAATCTGCCCATTAACACTTTCAATCAAAGGTGAAGTAAAAATCTCCCCTCCGGGCATATTGGAATGCCAATCATCAATTTGCCATTTTTGTCCTTTGGTTGATAAATGCAAGTCGGTTTTTTTGCCTATTAAATGCAAGTCTTGATTGTTGAGAACTTTGACTAGTTTTTTCATTAGCTCTGACATTTTTGACCAGTCTTGAAAACAAGCTTGAAAAATATAATTTTCCAAAGCTCTTAAGCTTAAATTGGCTGCTTGGGCCAAAGCGGGAGTGGGATAATAAGTCATTACCCAAGGTTTACTCATAATTATTTCTCGAACTTTTCTACTCAAACGAGCGCGAATTAATAATTTTTCACTCTCAATATTGGCTAAATTATTAACATTGCTCTCCGCGACAATGGTTAGGCTTTTGTCAAAAAAATTTGCTTCCAATAAAGCCAGCTTTGGCTCAGTTTTGAGTTGTTGTTCGCTAGCATGAGTGAAAAAAAACTCCTCCATTTGCTCATCACTCATTTGCAAGGTCGGTAAACCTCCAGCCAAAATCACTTCTTCATAGCAACAGCGAGCCAAAGGTAAACCAGCAATTCCTGCCAGCTTGAGAGAAATTTTTTCTCCTCTCTTAACCATTAGTGATTGATTAACTAAAATCTTGGCCAGTTTTTGTAGTCTTGTGTCTCTCATTGTCTCTTATTATAACGCAAAAAATTTTTTCCCAAAAAAAATGAATGGTTTAACCATAAACTAGAAAATAAAGAAATGCTATAATCAAACATTATGATTGATCCGAGCTGGAAACCCTATCTTCAAGCGGAGTGGGAAAAACCCTATTTTCAAGCTTTAAGTCAATTTTTACGTCAAGCTTACCAAGAAAAAACTATTTATCCGCCCAAAAATCAAGTTTTTTCTGCCTTTGCCTATCCTTTTTCTCTTACCAAGGTAGTTATTTTGGGCCAAGATCCTTATCACGGAGTGGGTCAAGCTCACGGTTTGGCTTTTTCTGTTTGTCCGCCACAAAATGCTCCTCCAAGTTTAATTAATATTTTCAAAGAAATTCAAGCAGATATTGGTACACCTATGCCCAAAGACGGAAACTTACAACGCTGGGCCGAACAAGGGGTTTTATTATTGAATGCCTCATTGACAGTTCAAGCCAATCAGGCTGGTTCTCATCGCCAAAAAGGCTGGGAAGAATTTACTACAGCGATGATTAAACTGCTGAATAAAAAAAAAGGACATCTAGTGTTCTTGCTTTGGGGGCGTGATGCGAGAAATAAAAAAAGTTTAATTGATGAGAATAAACACCTTATTTTGGAGGCTGCTCACCCCTCACCTTTGTCTGCTTATAATGGTTTTTTTGGTTGTCGCCATTTCTCCCAATGCAATACTTATCTCCAAAAAACAGGCCAAAAGCCGATTATTTGGTAAAACTTAAAAAGTGATAATCTGTTATAATTTAGAGGTTGAATAATAAAAATTACTAGAAAGCTTAAATGCAACTTTTATTTATTCCTTTTTTCTTTCTCCTCATTTTTGGCATTGTCGTCATTTCTCAGTTTATTCGCCAAATAAACCAATATGAAAGAGGCGTGCTTTTCACCATGGGAAAATTTTCTCGGATTGTCAATCCCGGTTGGTTTGTGATGTTGCCAGTCTTCCATTCTTTGCGTAAAGTAGATATCCGTACGCGGACAGTCGATGTACCCAATCAGGAAGTTATTACCAAAGACAATATTCCGATTCAAGTTAATGCGGTTATTTATTTCCGTGTCCTAGACGCAGCCAAAGCGGTGATTGAGGTGGAAGATTTTGTTTATGCGACTTCACAATTGGCTCAAACGACCATGCGCAATACTATTGGCGCCTATACCTTGGATCAATTGCTACAAGATCGACATTCGGTAGCTGGCTTGATTCGTAAAACAGTTGATCTTGCTTCTGACCCCTGGGGAATTGATGTCCAATCAGTGGAATTAAAGGATATTATTTTGCCTGACAGTCTCAAAAGAACCATTGCTAAAGTGGCGGAAGCGGAAAGAGAGAAAAAGTCTGTCATTATTGCTTCTGAAGGAGAAGTGGCGGCCGCAGCCAATATGAGTCAAGCGGCGGAAACTTTATCTAGATCTCCTGGTGCTCTGCATTTGCGCACTTTGGCGAGCATCAATGATATTTCCTCTGATCAATCTAATACGACTGTTTGGATGGTACCCGTCGAAGCCCTCAAAGCTTTGGAGGGGATCGGTCGTAAACTAGAAACTAAAAATCAATAATTAATTGTTCCGCTTCAATAAAACCTTGGAGGTCGCTTAATTCGTGAACAGTTTGGAGAATTTTATTAGCCCTTTCACCAGTGGCGAGATTGGCTAAGCCATAATCAGTAATCCAAATCGGTTTAATAATAAGTTTTTGCAAATCTTTATCCTCAAATTGCCAAAGACTAATTAGTCCCTCTCTTGTCTCCTCTGACCACATTTGATCAAAAATAAAATTTCCGTGAGAGTAAATGATCGCTCCTTCTTGATATTTTTCCATCGGTCCCAGCCAATGAGAGTGATTGCCTAAAACAATTTTGGCTCCACTATCAATTAATAAGTGAGCGATGGTTTTTTGTCTTTCAGTCGGCTGATAGTGATATTCCCTTCCCCAATGTAAACTAATGATTAAAACATCGACCTTTGAAGCGGCTGTTTGGACTCGATTCTGGAGAAGAGTAAAATCTAATGATTGACTAATATCATCAAAAGCTAAAAAACCAAAGTTAGTCGAACCAATTTTTCTGATCACTAAGTCCTGATCATCAACTGGGCTAATTTGCGATTGATGAAGAAAAGCTTTTGTTTGCTGTAAACCGTCTCCTCCATAATTGAAAATATGATTATTGGCTAAAGTAGCCAAATCTATACCGGCTCTATTTAAGGCGACCGCCGCTTGACTATCAGCGCAAAAAATCATTCCTTCATTAGTAAGCGGACAATTGGCGATAATCGGGCTTTCCAATTGTACCAGACTTAGATCGGCCTTTTTTAATTCAGGAGTTATTTTTTGCAAAGACCAAGAGAAATCTTTTTGTTGTTTCCCTTTGAAATTAACGCTTCTGCCCAACATTAAATCACCAGTGCTTAAAATAGTGATTGGGTTTTTACTTGATTTTTTATCTGCTAAAGAATATTTTTCTTTTGAAGAAAAATTGGGTTTACAACTTCGCGGTAAAAATAGATTTCTACTAGTGAGAAAAAAAAGGCCGACAATCGCCAGTGTGCTCAAAAGCGTAATTTTAAAGGAATTACTCATAATAAATTTAATTTCTTTTTCAAGGTCAGGATTCTCTCCAAGGATTGATCAATAGTTTTTTCTGTTATTCTTCCCTCATGAACCGCTTGCACGATAGCTGCTGGTTCAGTCGTCAGTTTTGTAAAACAAAGCAAATCATTACCAGCTTCAATCGCTAAAACCGCCGCCTCACTACTAGAATAGTGGTCGCTGATGGCGTGCATATTAAGATCGTCCGTGACTATTACTCCCGTAAAGCCTAAATCTTGACGAGCCAACTGGTGTAGAAAAGGAGAGAGGGAGGCGGGAAAGTTGGGGTCAAAAGCTGGTACTAAATTATGGCTAAACATCAATAAATCAGCTCCGTTTTCAATGCCAGCCACAAAAGGTAAAAAGTCATTTTGCCAAAAGTCTTCAGGGGGACGAAGGTCGGTGACTGTTTGTTGATGAGTATCGGGGACTTGCCCAAGACCAGGAAAATGTTTGAGGGTGCTCCCCAAATTTTCTTGCTTCATTGCTTGGATTACTCTTGCGGTGGCCAAAGCACTTTCACTGGCAGTCAGTCCAAAAGTTCGTCCATAAAGATGATGTTTAGGATCAGGACTTAGGTCCACTACTGGCGCTAAATTGAGATTGATTCCTAGATTTTTGAGAAACACTGCCTTATTGAGCGTATCAGTGGTAAGGGCTGACAAGCCTCCCTCAAGAATAATTTTTTGAGGACTAGAAAAAGGTTCTGATCTTAATTTTTTTTGCTGACTAACTCTATTAACGGTTCCTCCCTCTTCGTCCACGGCTATTAAAAGAGGAATGTGACTTTGCGCTTGCCAAGCGTCAATCATTCTTTGCACCGCTGATGGATCTTTATTGGCAAAATCTTTGGCTAAAAGTAAATAACCGCCATAAGTAGCTTCGGATGAAGCCTGATCACTGGGGACTAAAAACAACTGATCAACTTTTTCGACTAAAGTGAGTGACGATATAAGCTCATCAAAGTTTGTTGCCTCCTCATGATCGGCGGTCATAGAAGAACGAAAAGCAACTGGCAGATTATTTTTTAATTTTTTTTGATTGGAAAAAATTAAAAACAAAAGAAAAAGACTGATTAGGCTTAGAATAAATAATCCTAAAAACAGCCATTTTCGCTGGCGCATGTTCCTTCCCCCTAACTAACTTCCAATCTCATTCTCCAAACTTTTTTCATCCATAAAGG
>CAZOVA010000004.1:0-57180 GCA_964583625.1 uncultured Pseudomonadales bacterium | reverse complement strand
ACTGGAATCTTACCTTTTCTTTTCCTGCCTATAATATCTTGCATCAAATCAATGGGGGGAATTATATTAGGGTGTATTAATGACTGGTGTTAAACCGGGGTATTTATAAATTACTTATTCTTACATTATTAAAAAAATAATAGACTGGAGTAAATCATGAATGAAATAAGAAGCTATCAACCAAGCAACAAAGAAGCCACGGCGAACATTGAATCTCTGCCAAATCCAGACCTATCGCAAGTAACTGTCGATGTTGCTCAATATATTATAAAAACTGCGCCACAATTTGATACTGATGAATTTACAGCGGAATCTCAAGTAAATTATTATTTTGCTGGATCATTTGCAGCTAATTTACTCTCACGGACAAACTCCTTCAAAGAAGCAAGAGTTATTTGTTATCATGCTCCAGATGGAGAAAATAAGCAGGAACAATTAATTTTCCAACCAGAAGAAAAAATGATGTCGGCTGAAGCCAGAGAAACCTTCAAGGGTTTTACGAGAAAATTAGGAGATATTGACGCAGCTGTCATAAGTAATAACCCTTATGCAGTCGCTAAATCTGTTAGTCATCAAGAGGGCCTTGTTAGCGCACAGAAAATAATTCAACATGTGCCCCAGTCAACGGCATTATTTAAAGGGTGGAATGAAAAAACTATGGTTTATCCATATGACCTTGTTGGCACAGAGCATGCTGAGAGAACGACTAATAATTTTATTATTGCGACCATTGTTAATAAGGAAACTAGTTCTGAGATTTTATTAGCTCATCCGTCTGATATGATTGCTTATAAACTCATTGAATTATTGTTGATGGGAACTCCTACGGAAGCAAGTATTGAATATTTTCATAAAATCGAAAAAGATATTGTCATTTTATATAATGGGGCGTTGGCAATGGGTGTTAATCCTGAGTCTCTTTTATCCAATTTTACAACCATAACAACCAATATGGGTCATACTTCGGAAAAAAACCCAAAAGTAATGATGAAAAAACTCCACCATCTTTTAGAATCACAGATGGAAAACAAATAGTCAGATTGCCAGCTCAGCGCTTTTTTTTACAAGTTCTAGCCATAAAGACAAGAGAATATGTCTTTCAAGTTTCGCAGATTCTTGAAATTATTGATCTAATTTTTTTCTGTCTGATAAAATAAAAGCGTGCTATAATTAAGATCTAATGAAAGTGCAAGATTTAAAAAACCAAGCCGCTGCCCTTCTACAACAGGCAAGTCAGGACGGAAGTGAAAACTTTTTTACTAAATACTTAGGTAAGAAAGGTTTGTTCAAAGAAATTTCTGGACAAATCGCTGTAGTTGAGGACAAAAAAACGGCTGGTGAGATTCTTAATCAATTAAAAAAGGCTTTGGAAGAGTTGGTGGAACAAAAAAAGGAGACTTATTCGGTTGATGAGCAAAAAAACTTTGATTTTACTTTGCCCGCTGATCAAGACCAGCCTCAAGGCCACCTTCATCCGATCTCTCAAGCTATTGAAGAAATTGAACAAATTTTTGCTCGTTTGGGTTTTGTGCGAGTGAGACATCCAGAACTAGATATCGATGACAATGCTTTCACCAAGCTCAATATGGCGCCCAATCACCCAGCAAGAGATGAATGGGAAACTTTTTTTGTTAATCATCCTCAGGGAGAAAGCAAAGACGCACCAAAATGGATTCTTACTCCTCATACCTCTAATGGTCAAGTTCACGAGATGGCTCGGCTAGGTCAACCCCCCGTTCGGATGATCAATATCGGTCGTTGCTATCGTCGTCAGCAAGATGCTACTCATACTCAGATGTTTCATCAATTCGAAGGTTTGGTCATTGATAAGGGCATTAATTTAACTCATCTCAAAGGAGTTTTGGATTTTTTTGCTCGAGAATTCTATGGCGTTGGGACTAAAAATCGCTTGAGACCTTTTCACTTTCAGTTTACTGAGCCAAGTTTTGAAATTGATTTTTCTTGTCAACTTTGTGACGGCAGTGGTGAAATTGAAGGACAAAAATGTCGCTTTTGCAAATCTGGTTGGCACGAAGTAGGTGGAGCGGGTATGGTTCACCCCGCAGTTTTGCGAGCAGCAGGAATTGATCCGACTATTTATACTGGTTTTGCTTTTGGCTGGGGTATTGAAAGAACTTATACTTTGCGTCCTGGTCTCAAAATTGATGATATCCGTCATTTTTATAGTGGCAATCTGGATTTTTTAGCTCAATTTTAATAGTTGACCAATATAGTTTTATTTAAAATCTTTAAGACGAGTAATTAAATACTTAGTGAAGAGTTTTCTAGAAGTTAAGGTTATCGGTCGTGGTTGCTCATGATATAATTGATCTTGTCATGAGCAATTGGTGGCGCAAAGATTTTCCAGCTATTAATAATCAACCAGAAATTATTTTTTTTGACAATGCGGCTACGACACAAAAGCCTTTTTCAGTTATTAGGCGCATGAATGAGTTGTGGGAAAAAGGAGTGACCGCTATTGGTCGTTCTAGTGGAGCTTTGGCGCGCGCCCAAAGTGATCTTTATGAGCAAGCGCAAAAACAAGTGGCCCAGTTTATGGGCGCGCGCGCCAATGAATTAATTATCGTCAAAAGCTCGACTGAGGGCCTAAATTTTTTAGCGCAAAACTTTTGTCAAATTCTTAAAAAAGATGAAAAAATTTTGCTGAGTCAGGCCAATCACCACAGCAATCTCGCTCCCTGGTTTAAACTCAAAAAGGACCAAACTTTGTGGTTGCCCTTTTTGCCCACAGGAAAAGTTGATAGCAAAACATTAAAAAAACTTTTGCTTACAGAGAAAATCAAAATAGTCAGCCTAACAGCAGTTTCTAATGTTTTTGGCGTAACAGAAGAAATTGAGAAAATTGCTAACATGATCGAAAAAGTTGGTCAAGAACAAAAGAGAAAAATTTATCTAATAGTTGACGCAGCCGCAGCCGTGACAGAACAAGAAATTTGTTGGCGCAAAAGCAAAGCTGATGCTCTAGTTGTTTCTGGTCATAAAATGTTTGCTCCGCACATTGCTGGAGTTTTAGTTAAAAATGAACTGCTTAGTAAAAAAATTATTCAACCTCTTTTTTATGGAGGAGGCATGTTGCAAAGTTTGTCTTTGGATAAAGAAATGCAGTTGAGTGATAATTGGCAGCAACAATATCGAGCTGGAGTGAGTGATTTGGTTTCTTTGGTGGGTTGGGCACAAGCTTGTCAATATTTTGCGGAAAAAGGGCAAAAAGAAAGTCTGACCTATTTGAAAAATTTAACTGATGAATTGATTGCGGTTCTTATAAAAATCCCAGAAATTAAAATTTTAGGTGAGAAAACAAAGGGACATTTGGTCAGTTTTACTTATCAAGGTTTTAATTCTGTAGATATTATGTCTTATCTTGCCAGTCGTAGATTGTTGGCTCGTGAAGGTTATCACTGTTGTCAGCCATTACATGAGGCCCTGGGTTTGAAAGGCTC
The DNA here is from genome assembly GCA_964583625.1 of uncultured Pseudomonadales bacterium. GTDB lineage: Bacteria > Patescibacteriota > Microgenomatia > UBA1400 > PJMF01 > JAUNST01. The sequence goes on along the minus strand of CAZOVA010000004.1, from coordinate 53,719 downwards.
TTTGCGTTTTAGCTTGAGCCCCTACAATACTAGTCAGGAAATAGACGTAGTCAGACAAATTTTGGAGCAAATACCAAAAGTTTTATGGTCAGCTGAAAAGTAATTCTCTATTTTTATTTTAGGGTCAATACTTTACAAAAAGTAACTTTTATGATATAATTATAGGGTTGTTTTCTAGATGTCTAAAAAATGGAGGTGGGCTATTTGAAAAATTTACCAATAGGGATGCTTACTTGGAACCCAACAGGTTTGATGAGAGAACTGTCAGCGGAGATAACAGCTAGGCACTTTTATGGAGTTTTAGTCCTTTTTCTCGTTTTGGATGAGGACATTGAACAGCCACAAATTTTCCCAGTGATTGTTGACAGTTATATCAGTAAAGAGGGAGAAAATTGGTGGGAGAAATCCTTAGGTTTAATCCCTTTGATTCTCACTGGAGCAATAAAAACCAACTTTTTGAGCTTTCAATTTCACAATGTAAAATTCTATTTTATCTTGGAAGGAAATATGAGCAATCACGAAAAATATGAATTTTTACAAAACATCAAAGACAAGTGGCAGAGAAAGCTAGAAGAAGCTTGGGCTCAAGCTCAGAAAAAGTAAAGGAAAACAACAGCGCTTTTGTTTGTAAAAACAAGAGCGCTTTTTTTAAATAAAATTTATCAAACAACACTTTTCAGTTATTAGGCAAAAACCCTCGCTTTTTGGGCGAGGGTTTGAAAAACAGTTAAGAAACTAGCAATTTGGGAACACCTTAGTAGTGACGACCGAGGCGAGCAGCGGCTGCTTGGGCTAAAACGCTTCTTTGTTGGCTTTCTTGCGGGCCCAAGCGGAGACGGTAACAAAGTGGCTCATTGTCCATAGCATTGAAAGCATGAGTTAAGCCATTGTTGAAATAGTTGAGATAAGGTGCGTCGATTTGGCTGGTATCACCAATTAAAACTACAACAGTGCCTTTGCCAGCTCGTGTGACAACCATTTTCACTTGCTCACGCGTTAGATTTTGAACTTCGTCTACCAAGACAAAGCATTTTGGTAAAGATCGTCCGCGCATATGATTAAGAGCTCTGGCAGAAATACCAAAAATGTCGAGAGTTTCTTGTTTCTTTTCCACTGAAACAGGTTGAGTGCTATATTTAAGGTTATTATCTATGGCAAAAAGATTGTCATAGATAGGATTGAGAAGCCAGTCCATTTTTTCATCGATGTCTCCAGGCAAAAATCCATAGGAATTGTCAGCTTCGACATTAGCTCGGGTATAGAAAAAACGAAAAAAACGTTTATCCTTTTTTTGCTGGATACCAGCAGCCAAAGACAAAAGAGTTTTTCCGCCACCCGCGGGTCCTTCAATGATAACTAGTCTTTGTTCGTCCTCAGGAACAATAAGCGACTCCATCATAAACCGTTGCACTATACCTCTGGCGGAGATATTAGAAACTGTTCTCTTATCATTTTTTAGAGGGACTAAGCATTCGCCATTGAATCGGCTCAGTCTGAAATCTGTTGGATTGCTGGGATTGTAAATAGCAACGAATTCATTAATTCTTGGTCTTTCGACCAGTGGGATTTTTTCTCCACCATCACTTAGATAAAACAATTCTTCGCTATCCAGCTCCCATTGATTAGTTTTCAGTAAAAGATTACAGAAATGGTGTGGTTTGGCATAAGCCTCTCGGTAGCCAGTGTACAAACTATTTTGGTCTGCTGTTAACTCTTTGGTTTGCAGACCAATAGTGTCGGCTCTCAGGATTAGAAGCAGGTCGCTTGTCACTAGGTAGGTATTTTCCCTTCCTCTCTCCGTTCCTAATCTGACAGCAGTTTTTGCAATCAAATGATCTGGATCATGAGGATCCCAATCATCCATTAGTTTGATTTCTCTTTCACCATTGGCAGAGACGATAGTTAAAGTATTGCCATTGGGCAGAGCAATTCCTTCCTTTAACTTACCGTAAGCCCTTAGATCATTGAGGTTTCTAGTTACTATTCTCTGGCGAAAACTCCTTTCGGTGTCCTCCTTTTTAAATTTTTCTAGTTCATTTATAACAACCTCAGGAATATAAATATCAGTATCAGTGAAAGTGTCGTCTTTAACACAGTCGGGGAAGTTGAGTAAGACATTGGTATCTAGAACATAGGTACAGCGTTCGCTGGTCTTAGTCACTTTAGTGCCTCCTTCTCGTTGAAAATTTTTCTTGCCAATCTTTATATCCGCCAGCCCATCAATTTCTTGATGGAAAACTAGAGCTAAGTCACTTTAGCTCCAAATGTCCATCAAGAAAAATTTGCTGTTTCTTAACTTTTTAAAGAACAAGCAAATTTCGATCGCTAATGATCTCACCCGCTTATTGTTTATTCGATTTTAACATAAAAACAAAAATAGAAAGATGAGATTTAGAAAAGTAAAAACGAATTAGAATAGTAGAATAAAAAATATGAACAGAGCCTGTTTTTAGGAATTATTTATTCTTTAAAAAATCTCCAAAAGCTCGAATTTCTGCCTGAAATTTTTTAAGATTTCTTTCTTTTAATTTAGCTGGCAAGCTTTCTTGGATGCTGGCACCAATATTACACAATCTAGTAGTAGCAAAATCATAATCCACAGCATGTAGTTGTACTTGATAAGGAACTTTTCTTGTTTGATAAAATTCACTCAGAAGTTTGAGAAGTTTCTCCCTTTCCAATAAATGTGGCGCCTGAGCTTTTTTTTGTAGTTTTCGAGCTTGACTAGAAAGTTGGAAGATTTGTTTTTCCGTTAGTCGGTCAAAGTCTTGTTCTATTTTATGATATAAGCTTTGGGCTCGCTCTTTTAGAGGTGAAGTATCAATATCTGCTTCAATATCGATCCAAGGACCAGCTATCCCCCATTGCAAATGCCCCTCACAAGAACTAATAGTGTGAATATTATTAAGATTGAGACCGACAACAACATCGATAATACCACCATCTATTGTTCGACCGAGTTTGTCGGTAGTTTTAGCAAATTGAGCTTTGATTTTATTCCAGTTTCTTGCTGGCATATTTTTATTTTTTTACTAAAAAACCAATCTTTAGAGAATTTTAGCATGGAAAAAGTGGAAATTAGGCTAGATTTATGCGAACAACAGAGGAATTAAAAGTTATTCAAGGAGTAATTCGCCCCGTTATAAAGTTTTTATATTATCTTAAAGTGAGAATCACCTTTGGACTGCTTACAAAAATCCCCACACCGACAACACAATTGTGTTTGTTGAATATGACTAGTTTAGCTGATTACTAGTTTGTCTTTTTAAAACTTATTTTTTCAAACAAATCAATTAGCCAGCCAAAAAGACCGCCTGATTTATCTTCCGCCATTACTCTTTCTTGCAAAGACGTATTTTGATTGGTTATTAACTGGATGGCTTCCCCTAATTGAGCAATATCTTCTTGGTTTGTTAACTGGCTTTGTAAGTTTTCCAGTTGCTGGATTCGAAGTTGGTTTTGTTCCAAATGCTGTTTTAAGGTTTTAACTGTTTGGCGGTCAGTCCCCGTTAAAAATCTAGCTACCTTTCCTTTGGAGTCAAGTTTTGATATTTGATCTTGAATTTCTAATTGGGCTTGATTCTGCTCTCTGGCTATTTGACGGACTTGATCCCCAATTCCTCCTTCAACCCTAAATTGGAGTAATGCTTGCACCTGACTGGCCACTCCACCTGTGTTTTTAATTTCAACTTCATCTTGATCTTGAAAATTTGTTTCATCACTAGCTATATTTTGACCAATACCTAGACCCAGCCTTTCCTTTTCCATAAGATCAATATCTAATCGTGAATCTTCCCCTTGATTTTGTATTGCCATTTGATTTTGAGTCTGATTATTAGCTGGAGTTGGGGGGATTTCTGCCGGCTGTCGTTCTTGAGCCATATTCTCTTGGTTGTCAAGCGGACTATTTCCATTTTGACCCATTGGCCCATCTTTGGTCTGCGCAACTGAGGGCAATATTAATAATGTCGCCATTGTTAGCGTTAAAATAGTCAGTTTCATTTTCATACAATTCTCCTTCTAGTCTCTATCAACAAACCTTTTACAGATAAAGTATAGCATATATATAGGCAGTTTAGTATCACTCTAGTTACTTAACTCTTAGTGAATAAGTGAAACACTATAATTAATTTATAATCCAGAATAAGATATTTAGAAAATCTGTTAAAAAATATTACATTAAGACTAAATTACCAAGCAGGGATATTTTATGAGACCAAAAATTAAATGGGTAGCTGACGGGACTTGAACCCGCAACCTCTGGGACCACAACCCAGCGCTCTAACCAATTGAGCTACAGCCACCAACTTGTGCCCCAGGCGAGAATCGAACTCGCATGACCTCGCGGTCGGCAGATTTTAAGTCTACTGTGTCTACCATTTCACCACCGGGGCTCCTTTTTTAGCGACTTGATATTATAACATAATCACAAACTCCTTTTAAGAGACAACAAAGGGCGTTATAATAGTTTTATTGTTATGCAAAGAATTGCTATTACAGGGAATATAGGAACAGGCAAAAGTGAGGTAGGTAAAGTTTTGCTTGAAAGAGGTGAGAAAGTTCTGGATATAGACGATCTTACCGCTACCCTTTATCATCAGGATCGCTGGCAAAATTTAATACAAGAACATTTTGGTTTAGCTGTTTTTACGCCAGATGGTCAAATTGATCGGCGAAAGCTAGCCAAGAAAGTTTTTGCCGACGAAAAAGAACGCTGGTGGTTGGAAAAGGTAATTTGGCCACCACTCAAAGAAGAACTTCAGTTGTGGTTTTTTAAACAAGAAAAGAAGCAAAGAGAAAGAGTTTTTGTTCTTATTCCCTTGCTTTTTGAAGCTGGCTGGGAGAAAGAATTTGACCAAATCTGGCTCGTTAGGGCAAAGAAAGAAGATATTCTTACCAGACTGCAAATTCGTGATCGTTTAAATCACGATGAAATCTTAACTAGACTGGAAACCCAAATTGACGATCAAAGAAAAACGAATTTCGTAGATTTAATTATTTACAATTTTAGTGACCTTGACACTTTGCGTCAGTTGGTTATTCAGCAGATAAAAAAGACGAAAAAAGCTTGATTTTTTGATGACTTTTGTTACAATACGAGATATGAATTTCAAAGTTGTTTTAATGGGTTTTGCCTATACTCATGAGCCATATTTAACTCAAGAGTGGAGTCATGGTTTTGCTAGGGGTGAAGCTGATACTGAGCTGGCTCTTTTGGATAAAGCTTATGGCAACTTTACCTTCTTAGGTAAGGTTAATGCGGGTGAAAATCAGTGCAAAAAAGATGGCGTTCGCTCGCCCGTTGAGACAAATATTGCCTATTATGGCGATTATGTCCGTTTTAATACAGAATGGCGCAAAAGAAAAACGGAACGAGGGATGAGTAATATTAAACAATTATGTTATCCTACGGTGGCAATCATCACTGACGAATCATTAGAGGTGGTAGGGATGATCGCCATTCCTGATCGTGATTGGCGAGGGGTAAAAGCAGACTTTATCAAAAATATGAAATTTTTCTTAGAGCCTGAAGGCAGCCTTAGACCTCCTAATAAAGAAATTATTGAAATCGATTTTAATAATTGGCGACGTCAATTAGGAAAATAATTTTTCCATTTTTTCATTTGCTCGAGAAACATAGGTTCCATCACTAGTGTCGATCAAAAGTGTTTCCCCATTTTTAATAAAAATTGGTGCTTGCACCACCAAACCGGTTTCCAAAGTCACGGGTTTTTTGCCCGCAGTGACGCGATCTCCTCTGATTGATTCTGGAGCGTCAGTAACTTTCAACTTTACTTTGGGAGGCAAGCTAATGCCAATCGCTTCCTCTTCATAAAAAATAACATAGATAGAAACATCAGCTGTTAGATAAAGCAGATCGTCCCCTATTAGACTCTTTTTCACTTCAAACTGCTCATAAGTACGGGGATCCATAAAAGCAACAATATCTTGATCGTGATAAGAATAAGTAAGTTCTCGACTATTAACATCCAAAACTTCAAGGTTTTCTGTTGATTTGAAAGTAAACTCGACTGTATTGCCAGTCTTAATATTTCTCAGTTTGGCTCGAGTAAAGGCTGAACCTTTTCCTGGTGAAACAAACTGAGTGCTGGTCACCACATGAGGAGAACCACGAAAATCAATATACATATTCTTTTTAAGATTGCCACCGTTAACCATTGCCATAAATTATCCTTAAGAAATTTTTTAAATAATAAACAAGAAGCTATTATAACACTTCCCTATCTTTTGATAGCTGGATAAATTTTTTAAAGCTTTTTACTAATTAAGCTTACAAAGTTTCGATTTTGATAGAAGGGTCGTAATCTGGTAATTGAACAAAAGTCAGATATTTTTCTGTAGTTGTCAAACGTTTGTGTCCCACAATTTTGGAAACATAAACCATTGGCAAACCAGCTCTTAATTGTTCAACAATAAAAGTATGACGTAAATCATTAACTTTCACCCCAGCGCCTAAACCTGCTAAGCGGAAGTAGCGATCCAAAGACTTGCGAATATTGCGCACTAAGAATGGTTTGCAAGTCTTGGTCAAAAAGACTGTTTTTTCTCTCGCTCGTGGGCGAATCCGCAAATATGATTGAAGGATTTTTTTGGCCGTTTCATTCATCGGAACTTGACGGTCAACGCCAGTGTCATTGGTATTAATATTAATTAAATTTCTCTCAAAATCTAAATCAGAAATTTGTAAACCAGCCAATTCGCTGATCCGCATTCCTGTTTGCAGTAAAACTTCGACGATCGCCAACATGCGAATATCACCCCGGCAGGCATCACGCAAAGCTCGGTATTCAGTTTTGCTGAGGACTCGAGGAGGTGTTTGCTCGCACTGAGGTTGGGTGACTATTCTGGCTGGATTTTCAGGGATAAATTTATGATCATTGAGATAACGGAAAAAAGATTTGATTGAATTAACTTTGCGAGAAACAGTTTTATCACTCCGGTAAACTTGAGTCAGATAAGCTTTATAAGCTTCTAAATCATTGCCCGTCACATTATTAATTTCTGCTTTGCCTTGAGCAGTCAGAAACTCTATTAATTGCTCAATGTCTTTAGCATAAGCAATAATGGTGGCTGGAGCTTTGCCACTTTGCTGTAAATATTGACTAAACTTTTCTTCACTTTCCAAAAGCGTTAAATTTGACATCTTTTCCTTTTTTTTTTATAATCAAAGTTCGATTTGATCTAGTTATAATAACTAGAATGACTTATAATATCATAACTTTGTCATTTAGTCAAGCATGAAAATTATCTTTCGACCTATATTTATAATTTTTTTCACTATTTTAGCTGTGAGCTTCTCTTTGTCCATGCGCCGTTCGAGCTGGCAGACAGAGAAAATTAAAGAAAATTTAGCCTTGGCTCAAGCAGAACAAAAAAGATTATTATTAAGAGAACAAGAGCTGATTTATCAAGAAAAATTGGCATCTTCACCATTAACCCAAGCGAGAATTATTCATGATCAAAAATGGCTCAAAGCTCCTGGTGAAGAAAATTTAGAATTGGCTAATTGGCAGTATCAAGAGAGAAAATTGCCCCTAATAACTGATTCTAATAATAGTCCTTGGCAAGAGTGGCAAGTGCTATTAAGTGGCCAGTTTTGAGTTCATATTTGTTTTTTTATAATTCCTAAGACTTTAAGTTTTAAAATTTACTTTTACAAGTTATACTATAATAAGTAAAAGTTTATGTGGACTAAAAAGCAAGTCTGGCTGGGTTTAGTTTTTTTGTTAGCTTTATTTGTTAGCAGTTTTTTCTTTTTTCAAGAAAAGATGTTTTATACTCATGATTTTTTGCATGGTGCCCGAATTGCAGAAATGGCTCGAGGTTTACAAGCTTGGGATTTGCCAGTCATTTGGAGTCAGAATTTAGGTTGGGGTTATGGTATGCCCCTTTTTCAATTTTATGCTCCTCTACCCTATTTTTTGGGAGCTCTACTTTTTTTATGTGGTTTGGATTTAGTTTGGAGTGTGAAGCTGTTATTTTTTTTCAGTCAGCTAGTGACTTTTTGGGCGGTCTATTTTTGGTCGAAGGAAATCTATAATACTTCACGTTTCGCGCTTTTGAGTGCCGTATTGGCTACTCTCGCCCCTTATCGAGCGATGGACATTTTTGCTCGTGGAGCTTTGAGTGAGATTTGGGCAATAGCCTTTTTGCCCTTATTATTTTATGGTTTAACCAAAATTGCTCAACGCAAAACAGGCGGTCTCTTTTGGAGTGTTTTGGGAGGTGTTGGTTTGGCTCTTTCTCATAATATCACCACCTTATTAGCGATTCCAAGCGTGATTATTTATGTTTTAATTCTCTTGTTTAATAAAGATTTTTTAAATAAAAAGACAGATAAAAAGACCTCTCTTTCCTCACAAAAAACAATCAAAAAATCTGGTTTTAATTTTTTGCTTTTTAGCAGACAAATTTTAACTGCTGGTTTATTAGTTGCAGCCCTGAGTGCCTTTTATCTTTTGCCAGCTTTTTTTGAGCAAGATCAAACCCAATTGAAGAGCTGGATTCTAGACGATTATTTTGATTATAAATTGCATTTTGTTTATCCCAAACAATTATTTAAAAACTATTTCGGCTATGGCGGGAGTGGTTATGGTCCTGAAGACGGCTTAAGTTTCTTTCTTGGCTGGGGACAAATGGTGGCTTTATTTTTTGCTGGTGCGACTTTGTTTGTTCAGATAGTTAGCTCTTTTTTGAGTAAAAAAGGAAAAACAAAAAATTCTGCGCAGCTGGCTAAGAAAAAATTAATTTCAATTAAACAGGAGGAAGACAATAGTTACCACCCTCTTTTTTATTGGGGAATTTTGTTTTTATGCGCTCTCAATCTTTGGTTGACAACTTATCTTTCTTTGGTAGTTTGGCAATGGAGTCAATCGCTTTTAGCCTTTGCTCAATTTCCTTGGCGGTTTTTAAGTCTGGCTCTACTTTTTATTGCCATTATTGCCCCTTATAGTTTAAGTCAGTTGAAAAGTAAATTTTGGCAAAATCTTGGGTTGGTTTTGCTTTTACTTCTCACTTTTGCCACTAGCTGGCGGTATTTTCAAGGAGATCCAAATCAGCCCGATGCTAGGGCTTATTATAATAGTGGAGCTGAGGACCTTAGACAAAAAGCCAGCTATGTTTTAGTGGATTATTTACCCAAAGATTTTGCCAACTCTTGGGAAGCGGTGCCACTTGAACAAAAGGTCTTGTCAGGTTCAAAACCCATGACGATTATTAAAGATGAGCCTCAAGAAAAAATTTATTTGTTTAATATTCAACAACCAGAATTAATCGAATTACCTCTCAGCGTCTACCCTCAGTGGCAAGTAAAAATTAATCAAGAGAAGATATTGTCACAAACCAGTGTCAGAGGCAATCTTAGTTTTTGGCTTCCTGCTGGTGAAAATCAAGTAGTGATTAAATTATGCCCCACTCCCTTGCGTTTGTTCTCCAATAGTCTTAGTTTGTTGACTTTATCGGGATTGGTAGTTTATTTTTTATGGCAGAAAGTGCAAAGGTGACCAAAGTCGTAAATCTTACTAGCGAGAATGAAGAGCTAGATGTGCAAAATTTAAAAAAACGGTCTGTTTTAGGAGCGCTCTCCTATTTTGGGACCACTTTGGGACTAAATCTTATTGCTTTAATCGCTAATTTTTTATTAATGGCTTTTCTTGATCCAGCTGATTTTGGGGTTTATGGTTTTGTTATGCAAATTAATGCTATTTTGGTCTTTTTTTCTGATGTTGGTCTAGCCTCTAGTCTGATTCAAGCGAAAAAAGAGCCAAAAAATAATGATTATCACACTGTCTTTTGGACTCAGCAAGCCTTATCTTGGGTGATTTTTGTTTTAGCTTTAGCTTTGGTTCTTAGTGGTTTAGTTCAGCAAAAAACCACCATCGCTGGCAACTGGATTTTATTAGCTTTGGCAATTTCTTTTCCTCTCGCTACCCTCAAAACTGTTTCCTCTATTAAATTGGCTAGAGAGATGAAATTTTACAAGCTAGTTATCCCTCAAATCTTTGAACAAATTTTTTACAATTTAATTTTAATTACCTTAGCTTGGCGCGGGTTTGGAGTCATGGCTTATGCCTATGCTATTTTGGCTAGAGCAATAGTGGGAGTAATAGTGATGTTGATCATTAAACCTTATCGTCCAGCCTGGTTTTTTGATAAGATTTCTTTCAAAAAAACAATTAAATTTGGATTAAAATTTCAAGCTAATGATCTGTTGGCGAGAATCAAAGACAATCTTTTTTATCTAGTAGTTGGCTGGCAATTACCCGCTCAAGAATTTGGTTATATTAGCTGGGCAAAGAATTGGTCTATGTATCCATACAATTTAACTGTCCAAAATATTATGAATATTACTTTTCCCACTTTCTCTCGTCTGCAAGATCGCCTTGATCTATTAAGAAAAGCCTTAGAAAAATCTCTCTTTTTCATTACTTTGGTCATTTTTCCTATTATCACAGGAATGATCACTTTTATTTATCCGCTAACGGTAGTGATTCCCAGTTATGCCAAATGGCAAGCAGCAATTCCCACCTTTGTTCTTTTCACGCTCTCTATTGCTTGGTCGGCCATATCTAGCCCGCTCACTAATACCTTGAATGCGACAGGCAGGATCAATCAAACTCTCAAGCTAATGATTTTTTGGACCCTGCTGACTTGGGGCCTAACTTTTCCCCTAATAAATTATTTAGGCTTTGAGGGAGTAGCTTGGTCAGCTTTTTTAATTTCCTTTACCAGTGTTTTTCCAGTGATGATGGTAAAGAAATTTACTGGTTTTGTTCTTTGGCCCAATATTTGGCGGCAACTTTTATCTTCGGTGGCGATGGCTGCCTTTGCCTTAATGGGACAAAAATATTGGCTACAAGATTGGCGTCAACTTATATTAGGAGGTTTACTGAGCGGTTTGATTTATCTTTTGGTTTTGTTATTATGTGGAAGAAAAAAATTATGGTTGGAATTTAAAAGTTTGAGGAATAAGTAAAATTTATGATTAATTATTTAGTTGGCAAAGCCAGAGTTTTTAGTGATAGTCTTTCAGTACAAACCAATAGCGGAGTTGGTTATAAGGTTTTTGTGACGCAAAAGGTTTTGGGTGAAGTGAGTGATCAAGAAATCGAACTTTTTATCTATACCTATTTTCGACAGGATAGATTGGAACTTTATGGTTTTTTGCAAGCCGCTGACTTACAGCTTTTTGAATTATTAGTTAGTGTTTCTGGTTGCGGCCCGAAGATGGCTCTCGCGATTACGGCGGCTGGAAGCGAGAGAATTATTGAAGCCATCAAACAAGCTAATATTAGTTTTTTTACCGCTTTTCCGCGGGTTGGTAAAAAAGTAGCGCAAAAGTTGATCATTGAGCTTAAGGGAAAACTGGGCGGACTAAAAGATTTAGATTTAGCTCCCAAATCTCAAGCCTATCAAGACTCTTTTGAAGCTCTGCAAGCTTTAGGTTTGCCAGATGAACAAATTGAAAAACAACTTGCCCAATTGGAATTAGCCGATTTAAGTGTGGCAGAGATCGTCAAAAAAGTCTTAAAAAACTTAAAATAATTGCAGATTATCACCAATTACAGTATAATGAACCAGTGAAAAGAAAGCTAATTTTATGGTTGAAGTAAAAATGAAAAAATCCTTAATTGATGATAGAGGAAAAGAGCAAAAAGTGAAGTTGGGCAAAATTGAAATGGAAAAAGAACAACAAAAAGAACTTCAAACTCCTCAAAAAAAAGCAACTTGGTGGCGCTGGCTATTGCTAATAGTAGCTGTTTTACTAGTAATGAGTTTGAGTGCGATTACCGTTTTAGCTTTGGCCTATCGGTCTATTGCCAATGATTTTAAAGTCCAATCTCAAGAAACTATGAACTTAGGGAAAGAAACCTATGCTCTTTTTAAAGCTCAAAATCTGCCCCACACCACCCTCAAATTGCAAGAATTAGAAAAGAGTTTTCAAAAGACTAGAACAGATTATCAACAATTCCGTTTACCTTTGAACCTTTTAGGCCAGAAAAACAAATATGAAGACGGTTTGGCTCTAATGGCGGCAGCTGACTCTGGTTTGCAAGCAGCTAAAAAAACAATTGCAGTTATCACCCCTCACGCTGATGTTTTGGGTTTTAGTGTTGAAAAGAAAGCTGAAGGGGGAGTAGCCGAAGATCGGATTAAGAAACTTTTGGACACCATTGCTTTGGTTGGTCCAGAGTTAGATGAGATTTCACAAGACCTACATCAGGCTCAAACACAAATTCAAACAGTTGATCCTCAAGACTATCCCGAAAAATTAGGTGATTTATGGGGAGCTAAATTCATTTTACAAAAGATGAATAAAAGCGACTGGCAAGACCTACCAGCCAGAGATTTAGTGCAGCAATTACGTCAACAAACCGACACTTTAGTGAATTCTTTTGCCGAATATCAACCAGCAATTTTGAAATTGCCAGCCATGATGGGAGCAGGAGAAAGCGGTAAAAAGAAATATTTAGTTTTATTCCAAAATAATAATGAATTACGCCCCACTGGTGGCTTTCTTACGGCCTATGCGATTATTTATTTGGAGGACGGCAAGGTAACCACTGAATTAAGTGATGATATTTATGAACTTGATAAAAAGTTTACCAAAAGGATTGCTATTCCTGAAAAACTTGGCAAATATTTAACCACTGAAAAGTATTGGCATTTGCGAGATATGAATATTGACCCAGATTTTGCCCAATCAATGGCAACTTTTTTGGAACATTATCAAACGATGAAAGGTGAACCACAAGATATTGATGGTATTATCGCTCTTGACACTCAAGTATTAACAGGTTTGATTGATGTTTTAGGTCCAGTTGAAGTGCCTGGATATGGAACTTTTAGTACCGAGTTAGATAAGAAATATAATGCCCCTCAAATTGTTATTGCTTTGTCGGAAATTATTACTAAACCCACTCCTTATTTGCGAACTGATCGAAAAGGAGTTTTAGGGCCAATGATGGCAGCTATTCTCACCAAAGTTTATTCGGCTACCAGTGAGCAGTTCCCCAATTTATTCCAAGTGGCTCTTAGCAGTTTGAATGGCAAACATGTTCAGGCTTATTTTATTGATCCAGAACTACAAAAGGCAGCGGAAAAAATTAATGCTGCGGGGCGAATGGAGGCTCCAGTTGTCAATCAAGATTTTCTTGCTATTGTCGATGCTAATTTAGGCGGGGCGAAATCCAATCTTTTTATCGACTATGATGTCAAACAAACAATATTGCCGCCAGAAGCTGGACGCTTGACTAAACAATTATCAATTAATTATCGCAATTCGCAACCAGGAGATAATTGCAATTTGGAAGCAGGGCAACTTTGTTTGAATGCTACTAATAATGACTGGCAAAGAATTTATTTACCAGCCAACTCCGAACTCATCAATGCCAAAGGCTATAAAAGTCCGCCCACAGTTGCTCAAGAGGAAGGTTTTACAGTGATTGATGGTTATTTTTCTCTCAATCCTGACAGCACTGCCAAAATTGAATTGGAATATAGCGTCCCCTATACCGATACTCAAAATTACAATTTGAAAATTTGGCAACAGGGAGGTTTGCGATTAGTAAAACACCTAATTGATGTTAATGAAAATCAGGAAGAAATTATGGTGACAGGTGATACTGCCTACAAGGCATCATTTTAAAATGAGTAAAACTGTTTTTGAAAAGATTATTGATCGAGAATTACCAGCCAATATCATTTATGAGGATGATGAGTTTATTGCTTTTGATGATATTGCTCCAGCGGCCAAAGTTCACGTTTTAATTGTTCCTAAAAAAGCCTATCCCACATTGGAGGCAGTGGCGATGGAAGATCAGATGCAGCTGCGTTTACTTCAATTAGCGAGAAAACTAGCTCGAGAACTTAAAGTAGCTGATAACTACAAACTTCATCTCAATGTCGGGGATAAAGTTCAAGCAGTCCCTCATTTGCACCTTCATCTTTTGGGTGGTTTTAAAAAAGAAACACCGACCGCCCTTTAGAGTTTTTATTTAAGCCTTATCTTTCATGATATAATTACCCTTACTTTGGTCGCATGGCTCAGTTGGTTAGAGCGTTCGATTCACATTCGAGAGGTCCCAGGTTCGAATCCTGGTGCGACCACCAAAAGTGTCAAGCTTATCCATAAAACAGTAAAGTTTAGCAATTCGGCCCTATTTTAGTTAGAGTTTTCAGAAAAAATAAAGACTGTCTTTTTTTTGAAATAGTGCCCTCAATAATCATAAGTTTAATAATCATGACCAATAAACTTTAGCCTGTCAAGTAATTCTAGTGTATAATAATCACCATGAAAATGTCCCAACTGAGTTTTACTCCCTTAAAAGAAGCCCCAGCTAAAGCAGAAACGGTCAATCATCGTCTTTTAGTACAAGCTGGCTTTGTTCGCCAGTTGATGGCTGGAGTTTATATCTATACCCCATTGGGTTTAGCCGTTTTACGTAAAATTGAAAAGATAGTTCGAGAAGAGATGCTCGCTTTGGGGATGCAGGAAATTTTAATGCCAGCTCTCCACCCTGAGGCTAATTGGCGTCAAACTGGCGGCTGGGATAAGATTGATGTCTTGTTCAAGGTAGAGAGTCAAACGGGTAAAAAATATGCTCTTGGTCAGTCTCACGAAGAAATAGTCACCCCGCTTTTCAAAGAAATTCTCCATTCCTATAAGGATTTACCACAAGCAGTTTTTCAAGTTCAATGGAAATTCCGTGATGAATTAAGAGCCAAGTCTGGCATTTTGCGTGGTCGAGAATTTTTAATGAAGGATGGTTATTCTTTTCATTTAGATCAAGCCGATTTTGACCATTATTACCAACAAGTGAAGGAGGCTTATTTAAAAATATTTGCCCGATTAGCTCTGCCAGTAAAAGTGACCGAGGCTAGTGGGGGCAATTTTAGTAATAAAGTGTCTTATGAGTATATGGTTTTAACTCCTGCGGGAGAGGACGATATTTATTATTGCTCTGCTTGCAATTATTGTATTAATAGAGAGATGGGAGAAGTAGCCAGTGGCACCTCTTGTCCTAAATGTGGCCTGCCCTTGCAAACGGCCCGAGCTAGTGAAGCAGGGAATGTTTTTGATCTAGGTGACAAGTTTACTCGGGCTTTCGACCTAAAAGTAACTACTAGTGACAATCAAGTAGTGTATCCAATTATGGGTTGTTATGGCATTGGTATTAGTCGAGCAATGGGAATTTTAGCTGAAGTTCATCACGATGAAAAAGGTTTACTTTGGCCAAAAAATTTAGCACCAGCCACAGTTTATTTAATTGCTTTGGGTGACAAATCTGCCCTAGCAGAGGAGCTTTACCAAAGTTGGTTACAAGCAGGTCTTGAAGTGATTTATGATGATAGAGACTTAAGCGCTGGAGCCAAATTTGCTGCCGCTGACTTGCTTGGCTGTCCCTGGAGAGCGGTAATTTCAGAAAAAACAGGAGAACAAATAGAACTTAAAGCGCGGACAGAAGCAGACTCTCTCTTATTAAGCAGTACAGAGATTTTGGATAAAATAAAAATTTAGAAGAATTTAGAAAATTTTTTATGATCCCCCCCAAACAATGTCTCGCTCGTTTGAGCCAGCGTCAAGATTTTAATCAAGACTTTACTCAGTTCCAATTTACCTTAGTCGAACCAGAGGAACTAGAACGTCTAGCTGGTCAATATGTTCTACTGCAAGTGGATGAGAAAACAACTAGAGCTTATTCTATTTGTAGTGATAGTAAATTATTGAAAAGATTTGATTTATTAGTTAATCTTTCTCCTGGAGGACCAGGTACTAGCTTTTTACGTCATTTGCAAATTGGGCAAGAAGTTAAGTGTGTGGCGCCATTAGGTCATTTTATTTTTCAAGAAGACCCAGAGATAACTGACCTGGTTTTTATTGCCAATGGCTGCGGGATTGCTCCTATCAAAGGTCTGCTGGTCGATTTATTAGTCAATAAAAAAGAAAAACGACCCCTAACTCTTCTTTGGGGTATGCGTTATGAAGATCGTCTCTTTTGGTTGGATGAGTTTCAAGAATGGCAAGAAAAATATCCTCATTTTCATTTTTTACCGATCATTTCTCGTCCTTCACCAGCTTGGAAAGGGGAAAGCGGCCATGTAACAGAACACCTATCCGCTCTAGATTTACCTCCCAGTAGTCAGATTTATATCTGTGGTCACGATCAGATGATTAGCGATGTTCAAGCTATTGCTCAAGAAAAAGGGATCAGTAAAGAAAAAATCATTATTGAAAGGTCTGGGGCTTGATTTGCCTCTTGACATTTTAACTTTTTCATAGAGAATAGACCTATCTGATATAGAAAGGTGGGGTTTGATGAAAAAAGTTTTACCATTTGTTTTACCGATCGCAGCAGTTTTATTGGTAGTTTTCTTTGCTAGCAGTTGGTATAAGCGCAGAACCGCCGAAAAGTTAGCCACTCCAGAAATTACTGCCGGAGCCGAAATCGAAGAACTAAGTGTGGCTGAACTAGCCTCTTTGGAAAAAATGTCTAGAGGAATTGGGAATTATCAAACCATTAAGCTCAAAGGTGACGATCTTCAAGGAGACTTGCGTTATGAGAAGAAAGATGGCAAGATTTTCCTGACTGTCACAGCCAATCTACCAGAATCGACCGCTGATCAGTATGCCCTTTGGCTCAAAAAGAACGAGGAGACAGAATTTAATCATATCAAGGATTTCACTTTAGGAAAATCAGGTTTTTGGGCAGCGACCGCTCTAAACGATGAAAGTTTGCCTCTGCAAGTGGAGGTTCGTTCAGGAGAATCAGTCTTGTTGTCTGGAGAAGTTAAGTAGAAAAATATTTACCTCTTGACAAAGAAGGCAACTAGAGGTAAACTTGAGAACACTTATAAAGTTAATTAAAATAGTATTGCTCGAATATTAAGGGCAGAAGAAAGGCAGTATGAGTGCATTCAGTTACACTAATGCTAAAGGACAAGTCTATTACTTGCACACCAAAGACGTGACCTTGAAGAATGGTCGGGTGCAAACTATTTATTTCTTTGCTCGTGACCAAAGACCAGGTTCTTTGGAAGCCGTTCCTGCCGGTTATCAGGTGGTGGAAACCACTCGTACTGGCATGCCAGTTTTGAAAAAGAAATAATCTGAAGTTCGCTTTAGCGAAAAATAAATTGTAGATTATTGTCCCCACCA
Organism: uncultured Pseudomonadales bacterium; assembly: GCA_964583625.1. Lineage (GTDB taxonomy): Bacteria > Patescibacteriota > Microgenomatia > UBA1400 > PJMF01 > JAUNST01. The sequence continues at coordinate 36,540 of CAZOVA010000004.1, read as the reverse complement.
AGTTTTGGTGGGGACTTTTCTTTTTTCCCTTATATAATAATAAAGTTGTAATCAAGCAAAAATAAATATGATTTTGGAAAAACTTTATCTCCAAGATTTTCGAGCTTTTGAAAATCAAACCTTCACTCTTTCTCCAGAAACGACTGTTTTTATTGCGGCCAATGGCAGTGGTAAAACTACTATTTTGGAAGCCATCTCTCTTCTTTCGACAGGTAAAAGTTTTCGAGCAGAAAAAAATCAAGAAATGCTAAAATTCCAAAAGGAAATTGCCCGAGTTTATGGTTTGCTGGAGGACAATACCCGTTTGGGAGTGACTGTTACCACCGGCATAGTCGCTGGTCGTAAAGTTCCGAGTAAGACTTTTACTCTCGGTCAGGCAAAAAAAAAGCAAAAAGATTTTATTGGTCAATTATTAGCGATTAGCTTTCGGCCAGAAGACTTGCGCCTGATTGAAGGCTCCCCTCCAAGAAGAAGAGATTATTTAGATCAGGCTTTAATTTTGACTAGTAAAGTTTATCAAGAGGCTCTGACCCATTATCAATCTACTCTGATAAGACGCAATCGTCTTTTAACGGATATCCGCGAAGGTTTGGCTAGTTTGGACTCTCTCCCCTACTGGAATGAAAACCTACTTACTTTTGGTGAAATTATTCATCAAAAAAGAGCTGATTTTTGTCAATTTTTAAATAAAGAAGTGCCTTTTGAACTCAATTTCCAAGTTACTTATGATCACTCAATTGTTTCGCGAGAACGTTTGGCTAAGTATCAAGGAGCTGAGATTGCTAGCGGACATAGTTTAATCGGTCCACATCGCGATGATTTTGATATCCTTTTTGATTTTGCCGATCAAAAACAAAGCTCTGTGACAACCTATGGTTCTCGTGGCCAACAAAGATTGGCTACCCTTTGGCTCAAACTGGGACAATGGCAGTTTCTCCGTCAAAAAACCAAACAGAAGCCAATTCTTCTTTTGGATGATATTCTCTCTGAACTTGACGACGAAAGGCAAAACTTAGTTTTGAGCTTATTAACGAAACAACAAACTATTATAACTACCACTGAAGAACAAGTCTTAAAAAAAATTAAAGGAAAAAAGGTTAAAATAATTAGACTATGAAGAAAAGCTTATATTTCTCTTGGTTAATTTTGGCAGGAATTTTTTTAGTGGTTCTCGGGTTTTTGTGGCCAAAAAAGGAAAGCGATTTTTATAATAGGCTTAAGGCTCTGCCCGACGGTAGTAAAATTAGAATCAAATTGGACAATCAAGAATATCAAGTAGAAGTGGTTAATAGTGCCACTTCTATTCAAAAAGGTTTGTCTGAACGTCAAGTGATGGGTAGCGAAGGCATGCTTTTTGTCTTACCAGCTAAGTCTTATTATAGTTTTTGGATGCCGAAAATGTATTTTGATTTGGATATTTTATGGTTTGATGATCAAAATTTGGTTGAAGTGATGACTAATGTGCCCAAAGAACCATGGGATAAGCCAGCCTATCTTTTACCACTTTATCTTAATCAGAAAAAAGCCAATTTAGTGCTAGAAGTGCCGAGTGGTTTTGCTTTAGAGAAGAATATTTCCCCAGAAAAACAAATAAAAATTAGTGATTGAGATTAATCATCACCCGCTGTTTTTGTTTGAAAAAATTCGCTACAAGCAGAGATAATATCTTCGATATTTCCTTCGAGAATACTCTCCAAATTGTACCAACTTTTTTCTAAGCGATGATCAGTCACTCGATTTTGAGGAAAATTGAAAGTACGGATTTTTTCTGCTCTTTGAGCTCGACCAATAGCAGAACGTAAATTGCCTAGTTTTTTTTGTTTCTCTTCCTCCTCAATTTCCCACAAACGTGAAGCTAACATAGCTAAGGCAATCTGTCGATTTTGCGTTTGTTGTCTTTCTTGCCTCGCATTAACAACGACTCCTGTTGGTAAATGGGTTAGTCGGACGGCACTATTGACTTTGTTGACGTTTTGTCCGCCAGCTCCGCCAGCTCGGCAAAACTGCCAATCAAGATCTTCTTCTTTAATAGCCACGCTTTGCGGGGCAACTTCTGGTAGGACTGCGACGCTGGCGGTAGAAGTGTGAATTCTTCCAGATGCTTCTGTTGTAGGCACTCTTTGCACTCGATGGACTCCAGACTCATATTGCAATGCTTTGAAAGGGGAAAGAATTCGACCGTCGCTTAATTTCACTTGTCCTCTAAATTTAACGACATCGTCATCCAAGAGTTCAATTTTTAATTTGTGCTTTTGAGCAAAACGTTGGTAAAGACGCAGTAATTCTCCAGCCCAGTTTTTCGCTTCGTCGCCGCCCGCCCCACCGCGGACCTCCAAAATGCAACCAGCGATATCAAGGTCCGGTGGGGCTCCAGTCGTGGTCGACTGGGTGGCTATGTCCATAGCCCGGGCGGCTGATTCTAAAGCCTCTTTTTGCGCTTGTAAGTCAGCAATCTCTGCTTGAGCCAAACTGGCCAATTCTGGATCAGCAGTGGATAATTGCTGATTTTCCTGAATTTTTCGTTCTAGTTCTTGTATTTGAGTGGAAAAAGGATTCATATTTTTTTGCTAAAAAATCTCGGCTAACCGAGATTGTTTTTGAATAAAGAAAAAATTAAAAATCAATTCGATTAGTAAAGAAAATTAATTTTTTACTAAACCTTTTTTTTAGCTTCTTTTTTGAGTAATTTTTCTGCTTTTTCTTGTTCTGATTTTGCTTGGTTCAAAATTTGTTTGAAAGATTTTTTCTCTTGGCCTTGTTCTTTGATTTGAGCTTCTTTTCTAGCCTTTTTTTCTTGTTCTTTGACTTTTTCTTCTTTCAGTCTTTGCTTGGAAACGTCCATTTTTTGTTTAAATTTATCAATCCGTCCCTGCTTGTCGACAAACCTTTCTTCACCAGTAAAAAAAGGATGACATTTGTGACAAATATCGACTTGCATCGTAGCAACTGTGGCTTTGGTGACAAAAGTATTACCACAGGCGCATTTAATAGTGCATTCCTGCCATTGGGGATGTAAGTTCGATTTCATATTGTGGGCGATTATATCACAAAAGATCAGGTTTGACAATGAGGGCAAAAACAAGTACTTCGTCCTCCAAGTCGAACATTTTGCAATTTTAGTTGACATTTTTTACAGGGTTTCCCCTCACGGCCATAAACTTGTAAAAACTTTTCAAAACTGCCACCCTTACCAGTGCTATCAACATAACGTCCGTCGAATGTGGTTCCTCGGTGTTTGATAGCTTTTTGGAGAATTTTTTTAGCCTCTTTGACAACTTTTTTTATTTCTGTTAATGAGAGACTTTTAGCCCCCCTTCGGGGATCAATTCCTGCCTGGAAGAGAGTTTCTGCTACATAGATATTTCCCAAACCGCAACAAATACGATTGTCCATCAGTACTTGTTTAATTGGTTGGCTTTTTCTTTGCAGGGCCTTATATAAATAGGCAGAAGTAAAAGTTGACGCATTGGCATCTGGCCCCAACTTAGCGTATTCTTTTTCCAATTCTTTTGGTGATAAAACTTTCATCCAGCCAAAAACTCTCATATCATTGAAATAAAGATGGCTACCATCGTCCAATTGATAAATTAATCTAGTGTGTTTCCCAGGGAGTTGTTGTAAAACATCGGCTGTTGGATGACCGCCACCAGCCAGCTGTTTTTTATGAACATATAATAATTGACCAGTCATTTTTAAATGAGTCAGCAAATGATAGTTATTAGCTAAGACGAGGTCTAAATATTTAGCTCGACGATGCAGGGAAATAATTTCTTGACCTAAAATTATTTTTTTTCTTTCTGGTTGTGGAAAGCTTTTTTCTCTAAGAATTTTCAAAGAAATAATTTTTTTGCCTTTTATAAAGCTCTCCAGGCTATTTTTAACAGTTTCAACTTCTGGTAATTCTGGCATTTTAAAATAAATGAATAAAAATAACTAATAATAAGCCACCAAATATGCCCCAAATAGTGGTTTTTTTTCCTTGTTTTTCCCAAGCTAGCGGGAGGATTTCCATCTTGAGAAGATGGATTATCATACCAAAAATAAAAAAGGCTAAAAGTTCTAACACCGATTCAGAAATCAAGTCAGTTGAAAAAAAGAAACTCCCGGCTCCAAGAACAAAAGGCAAGTTTGCCCAAAAAAAATGTTTTAATATATGTTTTTTACTTCTTTGAGCATAGGTTTCTGGAGCTAGCAGAGCCAAATTGAGAGGAATATTGTGCAAAGCAATCATTAAGGCCATCATCAGGGCCGAGTGTAAATTGATGCGAGCCACTAGTCCAAAAGTAAAACCTTCAATTAAATTATGAGCTGCCAAACTAATCACAGTCATTGCTGTTAAGTGGCAAAATTTTTCTTGATGCTGACAGTGGTCATGGTGATGATGTTGGTGACCAGGAAGCAAAAAATCTAAGAAGGCATTGAAAGCAAAACCAGCTGCAAGCAAAATTATCAAGACAAAAAAATCTTTACCAGTTAAATTATTTACTTCTTCTAAAAACTCGAAAAGAAAAAGAAAAACAAAAGTTCCAGCCGCTAGACCTAAGAAAAAACTTAAAAATTTTTTTGGTAAATTTTTTCTTAAAAAAAAGAACCCCAATAAGGGACTAAAAAAAATTATTAAGAGGAGAATAAAGAATTGGAGAAGAGGTGAAATAGCAAGCATATTTTTATCTATCAGTGAGTCCGCCGGGACTCGAACCCGGGACGCACAGCTTAAAAGGCTGTCGCTCTAACCGACTGAGCTACGGACCCTATTTCGCAAAATAAAGACCCGCTATTATAACATAAATAGAGATTTGATGGGAATGCGAAATTATTAATCTTAGGAGAAGCAAGAGCTTGAGTTATAATAAGACCCAAGATCAATGACAAACAAAAAAGTTCAAGAACAAAATTTAGCCAAAATTTTAACGGCCTTGGAAGAAATGTTCCGCAGGGAACAAAGTCAACCTCAGGCTCTAGATTTATTACGTTTACAGAGGAAATATTTGAAAAAAAAAGGAGCTTCCCAACCCTTTTTTACTAAGGCAGAGATTTTAGCCGCTTTCAAAAAAAAATATGCTGGTCAGAAACTGGAGACTTGGGCACAAAAATTGGCCAAATTTTTGCAAGTCAAGCCTGTTAGAACACAATCTGGCGTTACGACAATTACTGTTTTAACCAAACCTTGGCCCTGTCCGGGAGAATGTATTTTTTGTCCCAGTCAAATAAGGATGCCTAAAAGTTATTTAGCGAGCGAACCAGGAGCAGCGCGCGCTCAAGCCAATTACTTCGATCCCTTTTTACAGGTGAGCGCGCGCTTGGAGAACTTACAGGCTATGGGTCACGATTTAAGCAAAGTCGAACTGATTGTTTTAGGGGGGACTTGGGAAGGCTACCCTCTTCCCTATCGGATCTGGTTTATCAAGAGACTTTATGATGCCCTTAATTCTTTTACCAAAAAAAGTGAAAAACTCAAAGTAGAAAAGTTTTATCAAACTCTCAATCAGAGATTGATTAGTAAAAAAGCTTTAACCTTTAGTCGTTTGGACCAGGAAAATGAAAAAACCTGGCGTTCATTGCAAGAAAAGTTGGAGAACAGAGAATTAAATTATAATCAAGCTCTGACTGAATATTATCTTAAAACCCAGCGAGAGCAATGGTTAGCTGAAACTCAAAAAGCTACTTGGGAGGAATTAGAATTAGCTCAAAAAGACAATCAAAGTGCCAAGTTGCGTAATGTGGGCTTAGTAGTTGAAACCAGACCGGACCTGATTTCGATTGCTAATCTCCACTCTCTTAGACGTTTGGGTTGTACCAAGGTACAAATTGGAGTGCAGAGTGTTAATGATCAAATTCTGGTAGCAAACAACAGAAATATTACTAGAGAGCGCCAGGCTCAAGCTTTTGCCCTATTGCGACTTTTTGGTTTTAAAATTCATGCCCATTTTATGGCCAATCTTTATCAAGCCACGCCCGAAAGCGATATGGCCGACTATCGAGATTTTATGACTAGTGTCGATTTTTTACCTGATGAAGTAAAAATTTATCCTTGTTCTCTTTTGCCCAGCAGCGAACTAATGTCATATTATCAAGCTGGAAAATGGCAGCCTTATAGTGAAAAAACTTTATTAAAACTTTTAACTCAATATTTACTGGATACGCCAGCTTTTGTGCGGGTCACTCGGATGATCAGAGATATTTCTTCTGCAGAAATTGTGGTTGGCAATAAAAAAACCAATTTTCGTCAACTGGTCGAAGACCATTGTCAAAAAAACCGCTTACCAATTAAAGAAATTCGTCAAAGAGAAGTCAGAAGCGAGAAAAATTTAAAGAATGATTTTGCTTTACAAAAGATTACTTATCAGACTTCAGTTAGTGAAGAAATTTTCCTGCAATTTGTTAATAGTGATCAGCGAATTGCTGGTTTTTTGCGTTTAAGTTTGCCTCATTTACCAAAAGGTTTAGTTTTGCCAGAAGAATTAGGCAAAGTGGCCATGATCAGAGAAGTTCATGTTTATGGTTTAGCAACCGCTTTGAAACAAAAAGGTCCATATCAACATGCAGGCTTGGGGAAAAGTTTAATCAAAGAAGCGAAGAAATTAGCCAAAGCAGCTGGCTTTAAAAAACTAAAAGTCATCAGTGCTATTGGCACCAAAGAATATTATGAAAAATTAGGCTTTGGCGAAAAAGGCTTGTATCACGAAATTGACCGTTAATTTACTGGTTAAATACTTTTTAATTTATTTATGAAAGTAAAAAACTCAAGTTTGAATAACTTGAGTTTTGATTCGGTGGTAAGCTCAGGAATCGAACCTGAATGGCGTGTTTTTCAGACACGTGTCGTGACCAACTTGACTAGCTTACCGCTAAGCGATTATTATACAATAAATTTATCTAAATTGAGACAATGAACAAGATTTTTACTAGTTAAAATTAGATTTTTTCGGGAAACAGAAAGCCAAACTAATTTTTTTTTGATTAAACTTCTTAAAAAGAACTGAGTTTATCAAAATTGAAACTTGACTTTATCCCCTTTTTTCGTCATAATGAAAATTGCTTTTTTTCAAAAAACAAGAGAGACTATTTTTTTAAAGGATGAAAATGAAAAAAGATAAAAAATTACTTTATATTTTGCCAGAAATGGCTTTTACAGTGACGCTGCAAAAATCTCCCAAAGCGGGTTATTTTTTAGTTCAAACTTTTCATCAAATCAATGGTGAGTTTATCGCTGAAGAAAATTTTCTTTTTGAAAACTTACGCAAACTTTTTGAAAAAATTGAAACTGACACTTATACCTTAGTTTTACCAGATTTTCTTTTTGCTGACACCATTATTAATGTGCCCGCCACTCAAGATATAGAGATTGCCACTTATTTAAGAGATGAACTGTTGCCAAAAATTGATGTTTCAACTTTTTCCCACGAAACTCGCACCAGTGTTCTCTTACAAAGAGGAAAAAATACCAAAGTACAGTTGTCTGCTTGGGAAAAAGAGTTGGCTGCAGAATTAAAATTGGCTTTAGGTAAGCAAAAAACAGTGATTGAGGAGATTATTCCTTTGAGCTGGACTTTGAAAGCGGCCGTTAGTTTAGAACCATCCTTGACTATTGCCCAACTAGGAGAGAGACTTTATTTAGCTGAACATTTTGTAGGTATTAATCAAACCAATCATGCCTCTATCACTGAAATTGCCAAGATTGGTGAAACCGTTCGCACTTTGAAAGGAGCTGATCCCAATTTACAGACAGCTTACCTATTTACTTCTGGTTTAATTGAAGAAAAATTGAAACAAGAATTAAAAAGTGTCTTACCTGTCCAACAATTAACCAAAGAGGAAGATAATGAAGCACAAATTCCTTCTCATATCAAACAAATTGTTGAAGTGGCTGGTCGAACTCTGAGTTTGGAGGAATTTGTCCTACCCCGTTTTAGTGCTTTGGTGGCTGGGGAAGATAAAAAAACCGTGGTGGCAGAAGTATTGAATCAGGAAAAAAGAGAAAATGAAGTCGCTTTTGAGCAAGAAAAGATTACTGAAGAATTAACAGCTGATTTAGAGGAAAAAGACTTAGATAGTGAGCAAGAAACGACCATCAAAGAAGAAGGTTCAGCGAGTGAGACAAAGGAAAAAGAAGCCGTAATTGCGACAGCAACTACAGTTAGCGCGGTAGCGGCTACAACCACCGCTAGTGGAACATTACTGGAAGCGGCCAAAGTGGTGAGTTTGCAGCCAGCCAAATTGATAAATAAACTACCCGAAGGTGAAGACGATAAGGAAGAGACAAAGCTGGAAAGGGCTTCGCTCTCAGTAAAAGAGGAAAAAGTAGCAGAAGAGGAAAAAATGGCGCAAAAAGAAACTAATGAAGAAACTTCGATTCTCGATGAGAAAAATAATGATTTTGCAGCTATTTTCAAAGAAATAGAAGCTGAAAAAGAAGAACCTCTTAACCCAAAGATGGCAGTAGCTAGTGAATTGGAAAAACAAGTCGAAAAAAAGGCGGATGTCGGTTATAATAAACTGGGAAACTCTATTCGTAGCCGAGAGGAGAAGGAGAAAGATGTGGCGGTTTTGGATGCAGACAAGGTCGAACCAATGACTGAAGAAACTGCCAAACAAGCGGATTTAGAAGCGGAGTTGCCTATGGAAGAAAAATTGGTGGCCAAAATGATCGACAAGCCAGTAACAGGAAAAAAGAAAGGGAGTATGAATCGATTTTTAAAACAAGCCTTATTATTTATTCTCATTTTTGTAGTGACGATTGCTTTAGGTATTGGGGCGGGTTTTTTAATTTTAAAGTTGACTAATAAAGATTTTTTTAATAAAGAAACCCTTCCTACTCCTGAACCCACTCTTCTGCCCGCTCCTACTCCACCCGCTATTATCCAGGAAGCTAGCGATAGTTCTCAAGCGGCAACAACAACTCCAGAAGAAGAAGTTGACAAAACAAAACTCAAAGTTTTGGTAATTAATGCTACGGGAGTGGCTGGTCAAGCTGGTAAGGTAAAAACTGTTTTGGAAAAAGAGGGTTTTCGTAATATCACCACTGGCAATAAAAAAGGCACTTATAATGAAGAGGGAACCTTTGTTTTGATGAAAGATAAAAATACAGCTATCATCAAAGCTCTAGAAGAAGCCGGCGGTTTCACTCTCACCTATGATGAGGATTATCAGACAGAAGATGCCAAGGGTGTCTATGATGCGGTAATTGTACTCAATGACAAGACAGTCTAAGACTTCAAGCGAGGGAGAAATTCCTGATTTAGAGGAAAAGGCACAAGAAGTGGCGGAAGAAACTGCTGCTTTGGAGTTGGAAAAATTACAGAGAAAACTAGCTAGAGAAGAGCGCAAAAAACGTAAAGAAATTGAGGAGCGCAGTCGCAAAAAAGCTATTTGGTTATTACCGTCTTTATTATTAATTACAATGATTTTAGCTTGGGTTTTTAGTCATTTAAATTTTCAAGCAAGCTAAGTAAATTGGTGGGTTTTTTTACCAAATAGTTTGGTCGATGTCTTTGCAAACCAGCCTCTGAATTAAAGCCATAACTAACACTAATAATTTTCAAGTTAATTTTTTTGCAGGCTTGGATATCGCGGATTTCATCACCGATATAAAAAGTCTTTTTCAAAGGTAGTTGATATTTTTTTAAAACTTTTTTTAAAGTGCGCGCTTTTTTAAATAAGCCTTTGGTAGAGATCACACTAATAAAAACATTGTCTAAATTATAACGATGTAAAAATTTTTTAACATTTGCCACTTCATTTGAAGTAACAATAAAAAGCGGGTAACCATTTTCATGCAGAGAGCGTAAAGTATAAATAATGCCGGGATAAGCCTCAATTTTTGGCATCATTTTTTTAATTTTTCTTTTAGTTTTGAGAAGTAAGTAGGTAAATTTCCACCAACCTCCAGGTATGGTTTGAATAATTTCTCCGATACTCAAGCTGCGCAAATCTTTGATGGTTTCTGCTTTATTAAAACGATCCCCCCATTGGCGAAAATCTTTTTCCAAGAGTTTGACAGTCGGGGAAAACGTATCAGCAATAGTGCCATCAAAATCAAAAATTAAATTATATTTTGACATAAAATAATATGTCATTATAGCAGACTTCACAGTAAAAAGATTATTTGTTATAATGGAATAAAGATGAAAAAACTTTTGCTTTCTCTCGCTGTTTTTTTAGTGATTTTTTTTGGTGAAACTAAAGCTCAAGTGGCTACTTCTGAAAGCTATTTATTAGAAGCGGGAGATTGGCAGGCTATTGATATAAAAGCTGACTCGCAAAACTTTCAACTTGAGGGAGGAAGTCAAGTTTTAGGTTATGATGCCTATACATATTTTATGGAAGGAGATCAAGGGATGTTTGCAAACTTGAATGCCACCACCGCGGCTCATTTACGTCCCAGTCTGAGCATTGTTTTGGACAAAGTGGAAGTAGAATTAAGACACCTTCTAGTAAAGGCTCCACCTATAAGAAATCCTTTTACAGTTCAAGCTCAGACAGCGCAATTAAGTCAAAGTTCAGCTGACATTTCTGGTCTAACTCCAGGAATTATGGCCCAGACTAGCAGCAATGTTATTGTTAATTCCAATGCTCCCGCTGGTTACCAACTTTATGTTCAGGAAAACCATCAACCGATTTTGTCCAATAAAAATTTTGATGCGCCGATGACCGCAAGAAATAGTTTACTGGATACTAGTTGTGATGATGGTCTCTGTACTATTAATCAAGCTGGCTTATGGGAAAATCAAAGCGTTCCTGGTTTTGGCTATAGCGTGTCTGGTTTGGATAGCTTAGCCGATTTTGGAGCGGGCACGAAATTTCGTCCTTTTGCCAATCAAAGTAAAAATGAGGCCGCTGTCTTAATCGCCGAGGCATCAGCTGGAGCTGAGCCTCTAATTAATCGGCAAACACAAATTATCTACCGAGCTGGAGCTTCAGCTGATAATGAGGCAGGAATTTACACCAATACTATTAGTTACACTTTTGTACCAAGTTTATAGATTTTGTAAAAATAATGAGAAAAATTCTTAAAACATTCATCCAATTGCAGTTTTTAGTGGTTTCGCTTTTTAGTTTTGGAGTTTTGGTTAAATCTGCGGGAGCAGCTAGTTTAGAGATTGCTCCCATCAATGCTTTAGTTCAATTATCAGGAGGCGAAGAAAAGACCCTTTATTACACTCTGACCAATAAAACGGAGACAGACTGGCTAGTCTCTTTGCAGAGCAAAAGTTTTACTGTTAATCAACAAGGACAGCCAAACTTTTTAGCTATTAATCAGTTTCCCTTTTTAGATTTGCAATCAGCCAGCGAACCAGCGAGCTTACTCTTACCAGCTCAAACGAGCAAAGACTTTTTAGTGGTAGTCCAACCACCTTTGGGTTTGGCAGAAAAAGAATATCCTTTAACTCTATTTTTCAATTTGCAAGCACAAAATAAAGAAGCGACTAAGTCTGATATTTCCCTATCATTAGGGAGTAATTTGATCGTTCTTTTGGGAGAAAGTCAAGTCAATAATAGCTGGTGGCATTTTGCTGGTTTTCCTCTCCCCAAAGTGATCGATTCTTGGTGGAAAAAAGACATTCCTCTCCTAATTGAAAATCGTGGCCCTCAAAGTATGCTCCTGCAAGGTAAGGTGAGCCTTTTGGACAAAGCGGGTAAAAATATCAGTGAGTTTTCTTTTTATCCTGATTTGATTTTAGCGCAAAGTATGAGACAGGCGCGCCTGAAACAACCAACTGTTGTTTTGGATAAAATAAATTTATCCCCTCTTTTTGGGCTGCCAAAATTTCTTTTAGGCGAATATCGTTTGAGTTTAGAGCTTGGCAGTGAACAAAAAGAGGCAGGCGCGCCAGTAATTATTGAACAAAAATTTTTCGCCTTTCCCTATATTCTGCTCATAATTTTAATTTTTGGCTGGCTGATAATTTTATTAATTCGTTCTCTCTATAAAAATAAAAGTCGCACTAAATTAGTGCAGAAAAAATGGCAAAAACGTTTACAATTGAGTAAAGAACAAGGTAATTATTTTCGACAGAAAGATTGAGTTTTTATGTTAACAAAAGAAAATTTGAGTTTGAGTCGCAAAACCACAACTATCTTTTTTACAGTCGCTGGTCTAACTATTGGCCTTTTGGCTTTATGGTATTTGAAAGATTTAGTTTTGACTGTCATTGCCGCCTATTTACTCATGCTGGCTTTACAAAAACCAATCCGTCAGATTATCAAATGGACTCGCCTACCCAAAGTTATGACGGTGATCATTTCTTATATCCTTTTTTTGATTTTGTCGGTAGCGGCAGCAGCCCTAGTTCTACCTGCCTTAATTAGTGAATTAGCCAATTTACTCAAACAAGTAAATGTTAATAGTCTTGCCCCTGGTTTGGCTGAAGAAATTACCAATTTTAATTATAATTTACGTGAATGGAGTGAAATTTTTGGTCGTTTTGCTTCTTCTTTTGGAACAATATTTAAGTTAATCGGTGGGACCTTTGGCATTCTTTTCAAAGGAATTACTCTTTTTGTAATTTCTATTCATCTATCTTTGGAACACAATGATTTTTATAAAAAAGTTTATTGGTTTACCAACAATGAAGAAAAGGTCGTCAAATTGCAAAAATTTATTTTGTTAATGGAAAAAGATTTAGGAGGCTGGATTTACGGCCAATCTATTTTAATGCTAGTTATGGGAGTTTTAGTGGGTGTTGGTCTCTACTTAATTGGTGTGCCTTATGCTTTACCCCTAGGTATTTTGGCAGGAACTTTGGAAATCGTGCCCAATATTGGACCTATTATTGCTGCTATTCCCGCCATTATTTTGGCGATGATTTATGGAGGCTGGCAAATGACACTTTGGACAACTCTTTTTTCAATCATGATCCAGCAGTTGGAAAATATTCTTATCGTCCCAACTGTAATGAGGAATGCCGCTAATGTTAGCCCGATCATCAGTATTCTTTTAATTATTGCCGGCTACAATTTCTTTGGGGTTATCGGAGCCCTTTTGGCTGTGCCCATTTATATTGCCATTAGAACTACTTATGGATTTTGGTTTAAAGACAAAATTAGAGAAAATCAAAACTAGTAAACTCAGCAAAAACTTTTTTTGGGTAGTGGGAGTTTTTATTAGCTGGTTTCTTATTATTTATTTAGTTACTTTTCTGTCGGTTGAATATGAGGTTTTTCCTCATCAGCCAACTTTCACTCCTCCCGACCACGAAAAGTTAAGTGATATTTTTTATCGCTTGAACAATTTTGATGGTCTTCATTACCAAACGATCGCCACTCATGGTTATAAATTTGCCAATCTAGTTCAGGCTTTTTTTCCTTTATACCCTCTTTTGATCTTTATTTTAAGTTTTTCTTCTTTTAGTCCTCTTTCTTTGAGTTTATTAATTAGTTTTCTAGCCGCCTTGGGTTTTTGTCTTACCGCCTTTTCTTTTTTACAAGAAAAATATTCACTCAGTCTAGCTAAAAATTTTATTTTGATTAGCTTACTTTTACCCACTAGCTTTTTCTTATTAGCTGGTTACAGTGAAAGCTTATTTTTATTTTTGACCTTAATGACTTTTAAGGCTTATGAAAAAAAACAGTATTTTTTAGTGGCTCTTTTTGCTTCTCTTTTATCTGCTACTCGTATTGTCGGAGCCTTATTACCATTAGTTTTGCTAGGCGATTATTTATTTAAATTGTGGCAACAAAAAAAACCGATAGTTAAAAAAGACTGGTTGAATATTTTATTAATTTTTGGTGGCATCAGCGGCTTATTATTTTATATGCTGTATTTAAATAAAAATTTTTCTGACCCATTTTACTTTATGACCGTGCAACAACAATTCGGTAGCGGGAGGGAAACCAGTAGGCTCATCCTCTTGCCGCAAACTATTTATCGTTATCTCAAAATGTTTATTGTCGGTTTACCTTTGGACTGGAAGACTTATGCTATTTTTCAAGAATTTTGCTTAAGCTTATTGTATTTTGGCATTATTTTGGGCGCTTTTTGGCAAAACTGGCGCCAAAAACAGGAAGTTTTTCCTCTTCCTTGGTTACTATTTAGCTTAGGAGCTTATTTAGTGCCCACTCTCACAGGGAACTTTTCTAGTATGCCCCGCTATCTTTTAGTTTGTTTGGCGGTGCCGTTGTTTCTAGCCTTTAAAACCTCTAAAAGATCTTTCTGGTTTTATTTACTACTAATTTTAAGCGCGTCAACAATGCTTTTGAATCTAGCCCTTTTTGTTCAAGGCTATTGGATAGCCTGAGTTATAAGAATTTATGTTATAATACTCCTCTATTGAAAGGAGACCATTTTCATATGGCGCAAGTAAAAACTATGGCTGAGCTATTGGCCAAAAATAGTAAAAAAATCGTTAGTCCAAAAAAAGACACTCAAGTAACGGGGATTATCGTCGCTAAAACGGACAAATCACTCATGGTGGATATTGGAGCTAAAACTGAAGGTTTAATTTTAGGTAAGGAATATGAAGCAGCCAAGGATTATATTAATGAACTACAAATTGGCCAAGAAATTGAAGTAGTAGTAACAGCGGTGGAACCAAACAAAGGACAGATTTTACTTTCTTTGCGTCAAGCAGCTAATAAACAAAAATGGGATTACTTTTATCAAGCTCTTAAGAATAATGAGATTATTGAAGTTAAAGGAGTGGAAACTAATAAGGGAGGCTTGATTGTAGTGGTCAATGGAGTGAGAGGCTTTGTTCCTTCCAGTCAATTTGGCAAAGATTATTTAGGCCAATTAAATAAACTGCGAGGGGAAACGATTAAAGTTAAAACAATTGAAGTGGACCATGAAAAAAACCGTTTGATTTTTTCTGAAAAATATGTGTCTGAAGAAAAAGAATTAGCCCAAAAAAATGCAGCTATGCAAGCGGTAGAAGCTGGTGCTATTTATGATGGAGTTGTTTCTGGCCTTATGCCTTTTGGTTTATTTGTCACCGCCGAAGTGCCAGTTAATGACAAAGGAGAAATTGGTTTAGTTGAGGGCTTAGTGCATATTAGTGAAATTTCTTGGGAAAAAGTTACCCATCCAGGTAATTATCATAAACTAGGTGATCGGATCAAGGTAAAAGTTTTAGATGTCGATCCAGCCAATGAAAAATTAAATTTATCAATTAAACAATTATCTGAAGATCCTTGGTTAACAATTGATGATCGTTATCCAGTAGGGAGCGTTGTTTCTGGAACTGTTTCTCGGGTGGAACCTTTTGGCGTTTTTGTCAATGTGGAAAGCGGTGTTGACGGCTTAATTCACAATAGTAAATTGGAGGGTGAACAAAAACTGAATAAGGATGATCATATTACTGTTAATGTAGAGAACATCGATAAAGAGAATAAACGCATGAGTTTGACCTTAGTTACCAATGAACTACCAGTTGACTATAAATAATGGAAAAGGGGGCAAAATGTCCAAACAAAGAATGATTGTAACTGATGATCAGTTATTGATTGATATGGAATTGGTTTTTAATGCCATTCGAGAAGCAGATGGCAACTGGGAACAAGTGGAAAAAGAAATGAATAACTACCTAGCTAGTGTTCAAGCTATGACTAATATTGCTGAAGGAAATGAGCAGCAATAGGCAAAAAAAGTTGACAAATACGATTATTTTTGCTATAATACCCCTCTTAAACGTTTTATTCCAAAAATGGAACAAAAGGTCTAGAAAGTTGGACAGTTTATGAGTGTTTCTCAAAAACCTCCTCTAGTAGTTACCTCAGGGGATGAAGGCGTCCAGTTGAATGCTGGAACTCGTTTTGGCTTTGTGGGCAGCGGCTATCAATTACCTCATTTTGATTTGGCAATTAAGGCACTTCGTCAAGCCAGTGGACAAGAACTGGTTTTAGCTTCTACTCAAGAAGATGACTGGTTGGCCGAGAAACTGCAATCGCGCAATCCTAATCTTTATCAAGAAACTTTGGAAAATTTTGCTCAAGAACAAAAATTGACCTATGTCGGTCAATTAGATTATGGCGACCCTCGGGACTTGAGTGATGGACAAACTCGTGGTCATTTAGTAAGACCACAAAAAATTCATGTCGCTGATCAGTTACTTTTCACTATAGGAGGCGGAGAACAAAACTATAATTTACGTCAGGTAGTGGTAAGTGCCGATTATCTTTTTGCGCTAAGTGAAGATCAAGCTAAAGAAATGATTGACTTGCAAGTATCATTCTATCAAAAAGTTCTGGCCAAAGAACTTAAATTTGTGGTGGAAAAAGCTGGGGCTTGGGACGAAAAATTAAAAAAAGACAATGAGCTCAAACTCAAAGCGATAATTGATTTTTAAATCAGAAGCTAAAGAACTCCTTAAAACTGCCAAAGAAGCTTAAAATAAATTTCTCAAAAATTTAAAATAAAGTTGAAACAAAGGGACAAGGCAAAACAGAAACAGCTGATTGCTAGCCATTGATTGATCAGTTTTTGTAGTTGTAAACGCCTGTGGGTGCTAGAAAGCGCGACATTTTCTTTACCGGGCAAGCTTACCCCTAAAAAGACGGCATCTAAATTCCCTAAAAGACGGTGATGAGTTCTTGGTTGTAGTTTGATAGTTTTTGACATAAAAACACTGATATTGTAAGTTTTTTTTAGTAAAAGTCAAGCTAGTTTTGCACTTTTTTCCTTAATGTTGACTAATTAAGTTTTTTACTCTTTCAAACCAGGTTGCATTTTCTGCTAATAAATCCCAATTGAGCCAAGAAATAGAATTGTCCTGACAAAAAGCATTATTATTGCCCCCTTGAGTTCGCCACATTTCATCGCCCATTAAAATCATTGGCACCCCTGGAGTGGCAAATAAGTAAGTGAGCATTTCCCAAGCCTTCTCTTGACGAATAGTTTGAATGGCCAAGTCTTGAGTCTCCCCCTCTGCTCCATAATTAAAACTAAAATTTTGGTTCGCTCCGTCAGTATTATTAAAACCGTTTTCCCAGTTATGTTGATCATTATAAGAAACCAAATCTCTTAAAGTAAAACCGTCATGAGCGGTAACAAAATTCACGGACAAGGCTGAGCTTTTTCGATAGAATTGAAATTCTGGAGCTTCTCCTCGTAAATGAGCTTGAAAATCATTTTTATCCAAACCAAAATTGACAAAATTTCGCAATCTGTCTCGGTAAGCGCCATTCCACTCCAGCCAATTGGGACCACCAAATCTTCCCTGCATCATCAGACCAGTAGCGTCCCAGGGTTCAGCAATCAGTTTTAATTGGCGCAAAACCGGATTATTATTGATAAGTTTAATAATATTAGGTTGATGAGTGAACTTATCTGTTTCAAAATAAAAAATTGTTCCCAAATCAAAACGAAAACCATCAATATGAAATTCTTTGGCTAAATACTCTAAGGAATCAACAATCAAGCGACTCATAGCTGGCTGATTAGCATTGAGAGTATTACCGCAACCAGTAAAATTAAGATTGTATTTTTTGTCAGCTGGTGACATTGAATAATAGCTTAAATTATCAATTCCTCGCCAGGACAAGGTTGGTCCCTGATGATTATGCTCAGTAGTATGGTTATAAACCACATCTAAAATAATTTCTAAATTAAGCTCATGGGCTTTTTTAACTAAATTTTTTAATTCAGAAAACTGGCAATTATTATTACTAGAGAAGTATTCGGGTTGAAAAGCGAAAAAAGATAGAGGTGAATAGCCCCAATAGTTAATCATCTCTTCTCCTTGACTATTAGTCCAAATAACATCATCATCAAAAGCTAGTATTGGCATCAGTTCGATCGTGGTGATTCCCAAATCTTTTAAATAACCAAGCTTTTCTTGAAGAGCAGAAAAAGTTCCTGGAAAGCGGGTTTGGCTGCTGGGGTGACGAGTAAAACCCCGAGGATGAAGTTCATAGACAATTGTTTTCTCAAGAGGAATTTTTGGTAAGCGATCATCTTCCCAATTGAATTGATGTTCTGGTAAGACTATCCCTCTCAAACTAGTAGTGAGATTGTCGTCGGTAAAACAAGCGTGTTCGCGAGAATAAAATTGATAGTCAATAGCTTTGGCATAAGGGTCGAGAAGGACTTTATTGAAGTTGAAATAATTTCCTGGATCGCTCGGACCAGCCAAACGATAGGCATAGCGAGTGAAAGGCTCGATCCCTTCAAGATTGATATGCCAAACATGTCCAGTTTTATTTTTACTAGGTGAAAGATCAAAAGTTTTGTCTGGAAAGCGATGATTGGCCTTAAAAATTAAGAGTTGAGCTTTGGTTGCTCTAGCAGAATAAAGGGCAAAGTTGGTGCCTGTCCGACTCATGGTCGCTCCCAATGGTTGAGATCGACCAGAAGAAGCTAGATAGCGGTCATTATTTCCTAACATAAAAATTTATAAGACTATCATTATAACAAAAATCCTTCGGTGAAAAAAGAGCCGAAAAGAATAAATTTTATCCTTAATAAAAGGAAGGTTTTTTTAAATAAAATTATAAAAGAAAATGCCAACCTAAGTGGTTTTTTTAGTTTTTCTTTTTAAGTGATTGACGATGTTTTTTTCTCCACGCTTCTATTTCGGCATGGTGGCCACTCAATAAAACTTCTGGGACCTTTAGTCCTAAAAAGTCCTCTGGTCGAGTATATTGTGGATATTCCAAGCTATTTTGTTGAAAAGATTCCTCTTTTAAGCTCTCAGGATTACCTAAAACTTCTGGTAATAAGCGAACAGTGGCGTCAATCATAGCCGCAGCTGCTGCCTCGCCACCAGTGAGCACAAATTTACCCAAAGAAATTTCTCCATCAATAAAAGATAAGATTCTTTCATCTACTCCTTCATAGTGGCCGCAAATAAGAGTCAGATAATTTAATTGAGACCAAAGATGAGCAGTTTTTTGACAAAAAATCTCCCCTTTAGCACTAGTAAGAAAAACTTGTCCCAATGACTTTTGTCTTTTTAATGCTTGCAAAGCTTTGTATATTGGTTCAACTTTCAGAATCATGCCCGCTCCCCCACCATAGGGCTTGTCGTCGACTATTTTTTTAATTCTACCAGGAGCAAAATCACGGAGACAGAGAATTTCAAATTTAACCTTCTTTTTATTAATAGCCCGACCAATAATAGAGGCTTGTAGCACACTTTCAAAGTATTCAGGAACAGTAGTAAGGAGATTAATTTGCATTAATCATCTATTATAAAACAATTTTCTCAGAGATAAGAGAGGATTAAATTTTTTAATAAATTTTATTTTTAAAAACTCAAACTCTTTAACTAAAAAATCCCAACCATAATAAACCAATAATCAGACGATAAATCCCCCACCAATAAAATCGTTTTTCTCCTAAGAAACGCATAAAGAATTTGATAGTTAGACGTGAGACGACAAAGGCCACCAAAATCCCAAAAATTAAAATTAACCAGTTTCCTTTTTCAGTTAAAAGGCTAATTTTTTGGTCTTCTAATTGATGGTATTTATACCCTTCTTGCAACAAGTCCAAACCAACTGCGGCAGCGATTGTCGGTAGGGCAATAAGAAAAGAAAATTTGGTGGCCGCTTTTTGTGATAAACCAAGAGCTCTAGCACTAAAAATGGAGGCGGCACTTCGACTAACACCAGGCAAAATAGCAATTGCTTGTCCAATACCGATTAAGGCCATTTTTTTTAATGAAGTTTTTTCTATTTCTTGAAGATAAATATTTTCTGTTTGATAAGTGGTTGTTTTAGCTTTGGCCTTTTTTTTATCTCTTTGCCACCAATAATAATCCAAAGCACTGAAAAAAAGGCCGCCAATAATCAAGACCCAGCCAGTTAAAAGTGAGGCATTTTGTAAATATGTTTTGAATATAGGATAGACTAAAAAACCAATAATAGCGGTGGGAATAAAAGCACTGATAATTTTTGGCCACAGGTTTTTATGTTGCCAAAACTCTCGCCAAAAGAGCTCGAAAACTGCCAACATTGCTCCCAATTGAATAAAAATCACAAAGCTAGTAAAAAGTTCTCGATGACTGATATTTAAAAATTTGTCAGCTAGAAGTAAGTTGGCGGTGGAAGAAACAGGGATAAATTCAGTTAAACCCTCAATGATTGCTAGAATTAGAGCCTGAAAGTAAGTCATTTTAAAACAAAATTATTTTTACTCAATAAAAAGAAAGCCAGAGATTAATAATTTTTGGCAAAAAGATGAGCAGACCTGCCATAAAAGCAAAAATACTTGCCCAAAAAACTGCGCCAGCGGCTAGATCTCGAGGAAACTTTGTGGCTTGATAATCAAGCTTTAATTGATCGCGCACGGTATTGCAAATTTCCTCAATAGCAGTATTAAAAAGCTCTAAGGCTGGGATTAAGGCAAAAAAGATAAAAAGAATCAACCACTCTGTAAGAGAGAGGCGAAAATAAAGACCAAAAATTGTCGCCAATAAAGTTGCATACAAATGGAAACGCATATGTCGTTCGTGGTTGAAGTTGTGAATAATCCCTCTCCAAGCGAAACTAACACTGGCAAAAAAAGTGTGTTTTTTGGTTTTCATGAAAACCATTATAGCACGAAAGAAGATAAAGAAAAATTACTTTAACTTTTTTAAAGTTTTATGAACAGTGTGTTTGCGACAGCGAGCGCAATACTTATTCAAGGGAAAAGTTTCTTTTTCACCACTTTGTTTTTTGGCAATTTCATTATTGCGATTGTAAGTGGTGACATATCCAAAAGTTTTGCAAACGCTACACTGCAAACCGATTAACTGTCGTGGTCCTTTTTTCTTACTAGCCATACTTTCTTTCTAAATCTTTTTCAAGAGGAGTATTATAACACATAAGCGCTAATCCCAAAAGTAGACTTAAGTGATCATTAAATAAAACATTTATTGATTTAGGAAAAACCCCATCTTGTTAAAGATGGGGTTGTTTTTTTTCTAAAATAAATTAATCTTTTACCAGACTTCTTTTTTTAAGGATTTGCCAGGACGGAAATTGACAACTTTATGTGCTTTAATAGTCTGCCTTTTTTCTTCTTTACCGAAAGGAACAACTTCTTTATCTTTAACTTTGCTAATATAAAAAGTTCCAAAGTTTGACAAAACTACCTTCTCTCCTTTAACCAAAGACTTACTCATTTCCTCAAAAAGAATATTCATAATTTCTTCGGCGGCTCGTTTGGACATTCTTGCTTTTTTCGCCACAATGCCAATTAGTTGGCTTTTGGTCATAAACAATCCTTTCTTAATTTATGCTTGCTAAAGCAATTTTAAATTTGTAGTGCTTGATAGTGTAATCTATTTTTCTTTGGTGTCAAGTAGTAATTTGTCTTTTATTTAATATTAAATTTTTTAGTTAATAATGAGAGGCTCTTGCCTGCTCCCTCTGCCAATCTCTCTGTTTGATTTTCTCTCTTTTTTCAAACTGTTTCTTTCCTCTAGCAACGCCAATTTCTATTTTTATTCTTTTTCCCAAAGTAAAAATTTTTAGAGGAATCAAACTAAAACCTTTCTGACTCAATTCAATTTGCAGATTGAAAATCTCTCTTTTATGCAAGAGTAGTTTTCTCGTTCTTTTGGGATCATAATCACGATTATCAGCAAAGGGATAGGGATTGATTTGAGCATTGAGCAAAACAGCTTCCTCGCCCACAATTTGTACAAAGCTTCCTTGCAAACTGCCTTTCTTTTCCCGTAAGCTTTTTACTTCTGCTCCAGTTAGAACTAAACCAGCGACTATTTTTTTCAAAATAGTATAATCAAAATTAGCCCGCTTGTTTACTAGTAATAACATGGCAACATTATTATATAATAAGAAGTCGGCTTTGAGTTTGTCTAGTTATAATATAAATCAAAAAAAATTTAAGGAGTTTTAAGTATGAAGTTGAATAAATTTTTTCAAATTGCCATTGATGGACCAGTAGCAGCTGGTAAAGGCACCGTCGCGAAAAAATTAGCCTCACAGCTCCACTTCCTTTATGTCGATACTGGGGCGATGTATCGAGCGGCGGCCTTCTTAGCTTTGAAAAATAATTTACCGCTTGATTTAGCTCATCAAGAAGAGTTTGCCAGTCTCTTACAAAAAGCCAAGATGCATTTGCAAAATATTACTGATGAAAATGGTGAACTGAAAACTTTGGTCAGTCTCAATGGTGAAGACATTTCTGATCAAATTCGTTTGACCGAAATTAGTCAAGCAGCTTCAAAGTCGGCCACTCTCCCCAAAATTCGTGAAGTCTTGGTAAAAAAACAACAAAACTTAGCTAAAAAGTTTAATGTAGTGATGGAGGGACGAGATATTGGTCTGCGTGTTTTACCTCAAGCGCAATTAAAACTTTATTTAACGGCTGATTTGGAGGAAAGAGTGCGTCGACGATTTGAACAAAATAAAGATTTAGAAAAAAGCTTGGACTACGAGGCAGTAAAAAAGAATATTGAGGAAAGAGATTATTGGGATATGAATCGTGAAACCGACCCACTCACCATAGTGCCCGACGCTATTGTTTTGGACACTACGCATCTTAATATCGATCAAGTAGTCGCTAATATCGCTGGGCTAGTCAAGGCAAGACGTTAAAATAATTTCCAGATAAATTTTTAAGCAATCAGTAAACTAAATATTTACTTTTTCTTTTTAGCCACCAGAACTAAATTTTGTTGGCTCTCTTGAGCAAAAGAAAATTCTACTTTGGCTGTTTTACCGTCCTCTTCTATAAAATTTGCCCCTTCACTCTGCAGAAAATAAGTAAATTTTGAATGTAAAAGAATTTTCAAAAAACCTTTTTGGTCGGTTTTAGTTCTCATTATCAATTTTTTATTTGCAGCAAAGTAAAAATCTAAAGGAAAAGACCCCAAAGCTTTACCTTTATGATCAAAAACAAAAGTTGAAAAATTAAATTTTTTAATTTTTGCCAAAAGACGAGCTAAGCCACCAAGAACAAAAATGGCCAAAATAATAAAATTGAGCAATGAGGGATAGAGCAAAGTGAGAAATAAATGAAGTAAAAAAGCTAGCGGCCAACAAAAATAAAGAGAGTTGGCTATTTTACTCAAAAGCAAGCGCCAACCAAACAAATCTTGAGTTAAGAATTTTTTAGCTAAAGCTTTCGCTTTTTGTTCTTTGGGCAAATCAAGGGGAATCTGATAAGTAATAAAAGAAAAAAATTGTGAACGAGACTGAAAGACTTCTCCTTGATAAAAATATTTTTGATTTTTCCTCAACTCTTTGGTTTGGCTGGGAAAAATTAAATAAGGATGAGCCACTATTAATTGATATTTACCCTTTGGCAATCTGAAGCCATCATAAAAGCCATATTTATCAGTTAAACTAGCCTGGTAAAATTGACCGTCCTTTTGAACAATTACCAAAGAACCTTGACAGCCCTGGCGATTTTTTTGATTAAAGACCAAACCTTTTGGTCTGGGGAAAAAGATAAAAAGTAAAGCCAAGGGTAAAAAAATCGCCAAAGAAACAAAAGGCATATTTCGAGCTAAAAATTCTTCCAAAGCCTGCACTTGCGACCAAGATAGACCTAAGTTTTGCCACCAATCAAAGAGATTAAAGGGCAAAGAGATAAATTGTCCCCAAAAGGTTTTAGTTAGTGGTCCGCCAACTGGTTGACAGTGAGTTCTAACTTCAGCAGGGCAGGTTTGTCGAGGGCTATTTTGTTTATAACAGTCTTTACCAGAGTTAGCACATTCTTGTAGGCTTCCCGTTTGGCAAGTTAAATTGGAATGACACCAGAAATATTGACCCTCATCACCACACTCTTGAGCAGCGTTCTTTTGACACTCTTGATAAAGATCGCCAATATAGCAATTTCTTCCACTTTGCGCGCAAGTTTGTAGAGTTCCAGCCAGACATCTTTCTTGATTATCGCACCAGTAATAAGTTTTTTGTGGAGGCTTGTCACCGCAATCAACTTTGGCCTGCGTTAAACAGAGGTTTTGGTCTTGATAATAACAGTTTTTCCCCGACTTTAAACAATCAGCCAAAGTACCACTAGTGCAACTTTGCTTATCAGTACACCAAGCATATTGGCCAGTGAGTTTGGGAAAAAAACGAAAACGCCAAGTAGAGCTTTTGGTTTGATAATTATTTTTACCTAAGGCGGTAATCGACCAAGAATAATAATCTTGAGGGTTTGAGGGATCATTGGGTTGAAATAAAAAAAGCTCATCTTCTAGTTGATATTGATTTTTTTTCAATTTTAATAAAAATTGAACATAGTGACCAAAATCTTCTATTTGATAAGTATAGTCATCATTATCTTGACTATTTGGTCCTAAAGTAAAAAGCCCTCGATTATTGAGAAAAAAGACCTGTTTTTGTAAATGAGATAAAGGAGAATTAATTTTCCAAGAAAAATTGGTTATTCGATCGGAACCAACAGAATTATGTTGAGGGGAAATTAGTTGTGGAATGATAACCGTCTGTTCTGGTTGGCTTCCATCAGTTAATAAAAGTCCACCGGTGAGAGCTGTTTGGCAGTTGTCAGTGTCAGTAAAAATTACTTTGATCTGATTTTCTTGACTTAGATCAATAAATTCGTGGAGAGGCTGAATAATAATTCTTTCCTGGCCTTGATCGAGGTTGACTAAATAAGAACTATTTTGGTAAGAGGCTACCAAGCTAACTTGAGCAAAGATCAGCTGTTCATTAAGATAAATATCTGCTTTGAGGGGCTTTGCTCCTTGAGGAAAACTGAAAACGAGGGCTGGTTTAGCCGTACTAAGAGAGTCTTTTGGCGAGAGCAAGTGAATTTTTCCGATTAAACTATCCTTTTGACAGTCAAAAGTTAGACCAGGAGTGGTGGTATCTTTATTGGTTGGCGGTTCTCTCTTTTGCAGAGTTAGACTCCAAGTTTGACTCTTAACTTGATAACTATAATCATAAGCGGTCACTTCCCAGTGGTATTGATCCCAAGGCAAAGGTGAAAGTAATTGCAAATACCAAAGACCATTTTCATACCAAACTCGATAATCACTATTGGTTTCTGGGTCGGTAATATTTTTTTGAAAATTGTAAACACTTTCCCCTGCCTGACTAGAGAGATGAAAAAAATAACCTAAAACCTTTTGGTCGTCTTGACTCTCATACCAGGTAAAAACTGGGGTTTGCTGATAAAGTACACTCTTGTCGGCAGGACTATGTAAAACTGGAGCCGTTGGTTGGTTATCGTCTGGCAGGACCACTTCAGCGGAAAAATAAGTGGTTGATTCTTCGGTTATTGGTTGAGCCTCTGTTTTCAAAGAAAATAAAAAAAGGCCAGTGAGAATTAAAGCTGATAATAAAAAAAGTTTCCGTCTCATAAGTTAATTCTTAGTTCCAGTCACATTTTAACTTAGTTTTGTCTCCTTGACAAGTAGACAAAAATTGCTAAGATGAAAAAGATGAAAATTATTGTTGGTCTGGGCAATCCTGGAATTAGTTATGAAAAGACGAGGCATAATTTGGGTTTTCTCTACACTAGTCAATTACAAAAAGACTATCATTTTTCCTCTTGGAAAGAGGAAAAAAAGTTCAAAGCTTTGCTGAGTAAAGGAGAGTTTGATGGGCAAGAAGTTTTTTTATTACAACCGCAAACCTTTATGAATTTGTCTGGCGAAAGTGTAGGTAAAATTTGTCATTTTTATCGTCTTAATTTTCAAGAGGATTTAATTTTAGCTTATGATGATTTAGATCTCCCCTTTGGTCATTTTAAAATTGCTCACAAAGGACCAAGAGAGCACAATGGCTTGCTCCATATTCGTCAAGTTTTAAAAACTGATAATTTTTTACAAATTCGCTTAGGAACCGATAGTCGTCGACTAAGAGAAAAAAGAATTCCTGGTGCTGACTATGTTTTACAAAATCTAAGCAATCAGGAATTACAGATTTTGCACGACGAAACATTTCCCGCGGTCAATCAGGAACTTCTAACATGGCTTTAGAAAAAATCAATCCCAGTCTGATAGAAAAATACAAACAACAAGAAGTTAATCGTCACATTAATACCCCAGAACAGTTACGAGCTCTTCAATTGGCCACGGCTTTGGATGATCAGAAAAACAAAACTATCTATTTGAGTTTATGTAAAAAACTTCAACCAGGATTAATTGAAGAAGCTTTCTCTTTTGTCATTGACTCTCAGGCAGAAAGTAAAGCCAAATTATTTATGTGGAAAATCAAACAATTACGTCTCAGCTGGAAGCAAGCAGGAAAAAATCCCGATCGAGAGGTAAAAATGAAAAAAAGACGACCAAAAAAAATTATCCCCGCTAACTTATTCGATTAGATTTTTTTGTTAAAACGGATAAAACTTTGATTAAAGCTTATATCAAGATTGCCGAGATGGTATAATAATCACCGATGCAAGAAAACATCAGTTTGAAAGAAAAAACTACTTTTAAGATTGGCGGTTTGGCCCGTTTTTTTTGGGCTCTTAATCAGGAGAAAGCCTTACTGGAAGCCTGGTCTGTTTGTCAGGAAAAAAGGCTGCAACCCTTAGTTTTTGGAGGATTTAGTAATGTCCTTTTACCCGATAGAAACCTAGATTGTGTTTGGCAAATAACTTCTGGTCAAGGCTGGAATTTATTGACAAACGATCGAGTTTCAGTTTGGGCTGGAGAAAAAATGGCTCTTTTTTCTTGGGAAATGATAAAACTTGGTTTTCAAGGTTTAGAAAATTTTGCTAGTTTACCTGGGACGATTGGCGGAGCGATTTGGAATAATGCTCATTTTGAGCGAAGCTTTTTGAGTGACATAATTGAGTCGGTCACCTATCTCGATCTTCAAACAGGAAAAGTCATGACTAAAGCAAAAAAGGATTTAGAATTTGCTTATGATCAGTCATTTTTCCAAAAAAATCAAACGGTCATTATGAGTGTTATTTTAAGACTTAAAAAAACTCATCAAATTGACCTAATAACTGAAAAAGCCCGACAAACAGCTGAAAAAAGGAAAGAAACTCAACCATTAGATCAGCCTAGTGCTGGCTGTTTTTGGCAAAACCCTCCTCTCAATGATTCATTAAGAACTCTCTTTCCTCAGTTTGCTCAAGCAGAAAAAATTTCGGCTGGTTTTTTAATCGAACAGGCTGGTTTAAAGGGTTTGCAGGTAGGAGGAGCAGCTATTAGTCATAAGCATGCAGCCTTTATTATTAATTTAGGTGAGGCTACCAGTCAGGACGTTTTGGAGTTAAGTGAGCAGATAAGAAATAAAATTGAAAAAGTTTTTGCTCTCACTTTAGAACCAGAAGTAAAAATCATTAGATAGCTATCCAGCATAATCCGTTTTAGGATGAAGAAAGTGTTTATGAAGCGTAGAGAAACTAAACAAGTTCAAGTGGGAAACATAAAAATTGGGGGCGGAGCTCCTGTGAGTATTCAGTCTATGGTGAAAGCTGATGCTCATGACGTTGAGGCTTGTGTTAAACAAATTCTTGCTTTGGAAGAAGCGGGTTGTGATCTAGTTAGGATTGGTTTTTTAGATTTGGAGAGCGTTCGTAATATCAAAGCGATTAAAAAAAGAATTCATATTCCTTTGGTAGCGGACATTCACTTTGATTATCGCTTTGCTTTGGAAGCTTTGGCACAAGGGATAGATAAATTGCGCCTCAATCCTGGCAATATCGGAGGGCGGGATAAAGTAGAGCTGGTGGTAACAGAAGCGAAAAAAAGACAAGTGCCAATTCGAATTGGAGTGAATGCTGGTAGTTTGCAAAAAGACTTGCTCCAAAAATATGGTGGTCATCCAACAGCAGAAGCTTTAGTGGAAAGTGCTGCTTCACATATTAAAATCTTGGAAGATTTAGACTATGAGCAGATTGTCGTGTCGCTCAAAGCTAGCAGAGTTGAGTTAATGGTGCGTGCTTATGAACTTTTTGCCCAAAGATTTTCTTATCCAGTTCATCTCGGAGTGACTGAGGCTGGTAGTTTTTTGAGTAGCACCGTCAAATCTAGTATTGGCATTGGTAGTTTATTATTACAAGGCATTGGCGACACAATAAGAGTTTCTATGACTGGTGATAATGTTGAGGAAATTAGAATTGGAAAAGAGATATTAAAACATTTAGGTTTACGTCAAAATGAGCCGATTGTTATTTCCTGCCCCACTTGTTCACGGACACAATGGGATTTACTACCAGTGGCCAAAAAAGTGGAAGACTATTTACAAAAAATTAAAAAACCGCTGACAGTGGCAGTGATGGGTTGTGCTGTCAACGGTCCAGGAGAGGCTAGTGAAGCAGATATTGGGATTGCTGGGGGCAATGGCATGGGGATTATTTTTGTCAAAGGAAAAGTAGTTGCTAGTGTCCCAGAAAAAGATTTGTTCACTGAATTAAAAAAGCGAATTGAGGATATGTTATAATGAAAAAACATTTTATTGAAAAATAAGGAGGTTTTTATGGCTGGAAAGATCGAAGAAAAAGAACTGAATGCTTTCATGAATAAGGTAAAGAAAGTAGAAAAAGGTCATGAATTGGACCTATCTTCTGATGAAGATTTGTCCATCGCCGTGATGAATTTAATTTCCATTGAGGAGCATCTTTTTTTTACGGCTCAAAAGACTGAACAGAAAGCCTATTTTGATTTATTGTTTGAAACAAGAGAAATGCGTAAGAGCTTATTGAAAAAATTAATCAAAGAGTATGATGGTGAAGTTTGGTGTATTAGTAAACATTTATTGGCGGCTAGTATGCGCCTAATGGAAGTTGGGACCAAGGCCTTGGCAACACAGAAAAAGCAAGCTTATGAATTTTTTGAACAAGCTTATCGTTTGTACAATTTATTTTGGGCCCTAAACTTAAAACTAATTAGCAAAGAAAAATTAAGTAGTGAAGTTAAAGTGGCAGCTTTGGAAAAAATTTCTCGTGATGACAACCTTTTTTTTCCTAAGACAAAAGAAGAAAAAAAAGTTTTTACTCAGAAAAATAAAGAAGCAGCCAATGAAGGTTGGTGGAGTAAGTTGGGCTCGGCTTTAAATAAGGCTCTTGACTGTTGTCGAGAATAAAAAAGTGAAAAAATTGGGAATTATTGGCGCTGGTAATTTTGGTTTTGCTTTAATGTCTTATTTGGACAGTAAGGCTCAGACTCCTTTGGAGTTGCGGCTTTATGATCACAGAGAAGAAACAGTAAACTATATTGCTCAAAACCGTTTTCATCCACGACACTATCCTCTGGTAACTCTCTCGTCAAAGGTGGAACTAGTAGCCGATTTGGAAAAATTTTTAACTGGATTAGACATTTTAGTTTTGGCGGTAGTTTCCACAGCCTTGGAAGAGGTTTTAGCTAAAATTCAAAATCAAATTAAAAATCCTTTGGTGATTATTAGTGTAATGAAGGCTTTGGACGAAGATACTGGCCAAGTTTTAACAGCAATAATTGAAAAAAAACTAGCTGATAAACCTATTAAAACTGCTGTTTTAGTTGGCGGTACTACCGGAGTGGATTTAACCCAAGAGCAGTATTTGGGCATGACGGTCGCGGCCCAAGATTTGCCTTTGGCAGAAGAAATGGCTACAGTCTTTTCTAGTGATTATTTGCAAGTGCAAAGTAGCGATGATTTAATTGGGGTGCAATATGCTAGTAGTTTCAAAAATCTAATTTCCTTGACTTTGGGAATTATTGCTGGTTTGGGTTATAGCCACGGAACACAAACTCATGCCCTATCTCTTTTAGCAGCCGAATGTGAGATTTTAGCTCAAAGTAAGGGAGCCAAACCTGAGACTTTTAGTTTTGCCAGTCAATGTTGGGGTAATGATATGGTTATGAGTGCCACAGGCAAAACTCGCAATCGTTATTTGGGAGTACTCTTGGGAGAAGGTCTGAGTTTTGCTCAAGCTTGCGCCAAACTAGAAGCGGAAAACCAAACCGCCGAGAGCATTAATACGCTGAAAATTTTACCAAAAATTGCTGATTTAAATAATTACCCGATTTTACAGTGGTTGGTTTCTTTGTCTGAAGGAAAGGCAAACGCTTTACAAATTCTCAATCTTTTAGGAAGAAAATAAAATTATGTTATCCTCAATGGCCCTAACCGGTCTGCTAGCTACCTATTGTGCTTTGGAAACTTATTCTTTAGGAGTGGAAAGATTAATTATAAAAGATCCTGCTTTGCCAAAAAGCTTTCACAATTTAAAGGTTATTTTTATCAGTGATCTTCACCACGGGGCTTTTTCCAGTAGTAAGCGCTTAAATTTGATGGTAAAAAAAATTAATCAACTACAGCCGGACTTGATTTTAATGGGCGGCGATTATCTGCAAACTTTTAAAACTGCTCGAAAAAAACAAACCAAGGCTTTACGAGAGTTGGGAGAGATTTTAGCTGCTTTGGAAGAACCTCCTTTTGGTATCTATAGTGTTTTAGGTAATCATGATCACTATTATGCCTCAGGTGATATCGGGCAAGTTTTAACTAAAATAGGAATAAAAATGCTTGATAATAGAGGTGTTTCTTTGGTCAAAGGGAAAGAAAAAATCTTTTTGGCGGGAGTTGGTGATTTGTGGTGCGGTCAGCCAGATTTAAGTCAAGCTTTGCAAAAAAGAACCAAGGAACAGTTTACCCTTTTGCTTTCTCATCAGCCAAATTTTATTGACACATTGAAAAAAACCGATCGGATTAACTTTGTTTTTGCTGGCCACACTCATGGCTCACAGTTGCGTTTTTTTGGCTATCAGCCTTTCTCGCCGCATCAAATTGCACGTTGGGAATACTTGTCTGGTTTAATAGAAACAGCCCAAACAAGAATGTTAGTCTCTCCAGGAATTGGTAATGTCGCGCCCTATTTTCGTTTTTTCGCTCCCCCGAAAATTCACTTATTAGTTTTTAAGTCTTCACCCAGAGTTTCCTTTGTGAGAACTGGGACTTGATCAACTTTATTCAACCGCCGATTAATATTACTAGTTTTACTTTGGGCCTCGTCAATGATATTGCTTGCTTCGGTCAGTTTTTTTTGAGTGCGGAGTAAAATTTCACCAAATTTGGCAAATTCGTTTTTAATTTGTCCCAAGAGAGTCCAAACTTGAGCTGAGTGTTTTTCGATAGCTAAAGTACGAAAACCCAATTGTAGGCTATTGAGAAAAGGAACAATGGTATTGGGGCCCATGATGGTGGTGCGCCATTCTCTTTGAAGTTTTTCACACAGGGCTAAGTTTTGCGTCACTTCGGCATAAAGACCCTCAGTGGGCAAATACATAATAGCAAAGTCTGTAGTTTGAGGTGGATCGAGATATTTTTGATAAATATCTTTAGCCGCATTTTTTACTCTATTTTCCAAATTTTTTCTAGCTAATAATAAAGCTTCTGGATCGGCTAGTTCGCTAGCCTCTTGCACTCTTTGGTAATCAGAAATAGGAAATTTGGCATCAACTGGTAAAAATAATAAACGTTCATCGCTACCTTTGCTGGGAACCAATAAGGCAAACTCTACCCTTTCACTTGAACCTTTTTTAGTAATGACATTTTTTTGATATTGCACTGGAGACAGAATTTGCGTCAAAAGATTTTCCAATTGGACCTCTCCCCAAGTGCCGCGAGTTTTTACATTGGTTAAAACTTTTTTTAAGTCCCCTACTCCACTAGCTAAAGTTTGCATTTCTCCCAAACCTTTGTAAACTGCTTCCAATCTTTCACTCACTTGTTTGAAACTTTCATTCAATCTTTTTTCCAAACTAGTTTGGAGTTTTTCATCCACCGTCTCACGCATTTTTTCTAAACGTTGATCTACTAAATCAGTGAGACGGTTAATCTGCTTTTGCAAGTTTTCGCCAAAAGTATTGAGGGTAAGAGTTAGCTCCTGTCTTTGCTGGGATAAAATGTGATCAAGAGAATTTGTTTGGTTTTTCTTGTTTAGAGAAGAAAAAATTAAGAATCCCGTCAAAATGAGATTAATAATTATTAAAATAATTATGGCTGTCAACATAGAGAACCTATTATACAAAATAAATTTTTATGAGCAAAGATAAAATCAGTTTTTGATTACAAACTGATCAAGATCACGTCGACCAAGACGAATTTTGCTTTTAGCTTTGTCTAGTTGGCGTGAAACGAGCATGGCTGTTTTTATCTTTTTACCAGCCAGAACAAAAGTTACTTCAATAACAGGAGCCTTATCGCCACTTTCTGTTTTTTGGAACCACAGTAAATCTTCTGGCTCTAAAAGTTCTAGTTCCAAAGCCAATTCTCGACTGATACTAGAACGGAATCTACCAGTGTCCACTGTAAAAGTTACTGGATAGTGTTTCTTATTATCAATAATTTCACCGTCATTCACAAAACTAATAGCAGGTTTTTCTGTTGAAGGTAGAGACTTTTCAATTAAATTGGAAGCAAAGAGAGCTTGAGCAATTTTAATTCCATGTTCATCATTGAGAACTTCCAAACCGCTAATTCTTTCTAGTCTCCTTTTCAAACCCTTATTATTAGCCAACTGAATACTTAAACCGGGGCTAGTATTGAGTTCAACCACCAAAGGACCCTTGTCTTTGTCGATAAAAAGATCAATGCCGCCATAAGTTAATTCTGCTGCCTTAGCGGCTTTGACCGCAGTCAAAAGCACCTCGGACCAAAAAGGAATAATGATACCATTGAGTTTTTTCTTGGTTTCAGGGTAAAATTTAATCGGAATTCCTCCACTAGTGATAGCTCCCGTAGTAATCCCAGCCGCCAAATCAATACCTACACCGATCGCTCCTTGGTGTAAGTTGGCCCGACCCTCGCTTTCCTTGGTAGGAAGACGCAGCATCGCCATCACAGGGATATGATTGTAGACAATTACCCGCACATCTGGTGTTCCATGATAAGAAAGTTTGTAAAAATGAGGGTGGATTTGGACTCTTTCCTCAATGATCACCGCGGTGACCACACCAGGATGAGTGGTATACTTGCCTTCTAAAATGTCCAAACAGTGGAGAGAAATCTCCTCCTCTGTCCATTTTTTACCCATGGTATCTTTATAAGTTTGCTCATCAATTCTTTTAGTGAAAACGACAATCCCCTTACCTCCGCTACCATTGCTCGGTTTGACCACAAAGTCGTCTTGGATTGCTTGCCAGTTAAATTGACTCAACTCTTCATGACTATTGATGATAGCGATAATCTTGGCAACATTAATACCTTTTTCTTCCATCAATCTTTTAGTGTAAAACTTGCTATGACAAATTTGACGGGCAAAGCGAGAATTTTGACTGGTATAAAGCCGATTGCGGGCGTTCATGCCCAAGACTTCTTTGATCCGCGAGTTTTTCAACATATTATTTTTTAATATTATTTTTTATTTAAAATATCCTTAAAGCGCAACATCTCTAGGAACCGCAGACCAGTGTAGCGACCAATTAAAATATTAGCAATCAAAGGAACCAAAAGCACAACCTCGGGATTGATAATCGTAAATTTTTGGATACCTTCATTACCAATAATAAGGGTAGCAATCATAGCTAGAATCAAAGTTTCGAAAGTTAGCTTAATTGCTTCTTTGGTATTGGAAACCAACTGAGTGCTGGTAAAATTTTCTGACAAAGAGACCAAAATAAGTAGCGGAAAAATTGTCAGAGAATAAAACATCTCAAAGCGGAAATAAGCCATGAGAATCAAGAAAGCAATCACGGTGGCACAAACTCCCCAAAGAATCAAAGCTGATTTTGGCAAGTGAGCTAGATTGAGTTTTTTTAGTATTTTACGCAGGACAATAGAAGAGATAATAATCACAAGGAAAATAGCAATGCCAATGGGAATACCAGTAGAAACTAGTACCACCGATAAAACTGCTGGCGTATAAATACCAAAGCCTCGCAAACCAATTACATGTCGAGAAAAAGCAATAATAGTCGCCACCAAGGGAAAAAGTAAAAGCAGAACTAAGAGAGTGCTGGGCAAACCCCGATTCACTGCTTTGCGAATAGCTACTTGAAAAAAATGATACCAAGAGGGATTGTCTAAGGGTTGACCCAATAAATAACTAGCTAATAAATCACTTTTAGTACCAGTAACTTCAGTAATATCTTTGTCTTTTTTTTCTTGTAAAGTTTGTTTAGCCGCTGGATCAACCAGAGCTGATAAACTAGCTTCAGCTGTATCAGTTGCTTCTGTAGTTTCATCTCCGATAAGAACTTCTTCCTCTTGTTCTTCAGTTAATAAATTTTGAGCTTGAAGGGGCTGATAATAAAAAAACCAGCTCAGCAAAAACAAGCATAATAAAAGAAAAGTTTTTTTGCGCATATTAAGGGAAATTATAACACAAATAGATAAAAAGCAAACAAATTTGGGCTTGAAATCCCTTAAATAAGGATTTCTATTTTTGTCATCATAATTTTGAAGTAGCTTGGGGATTGAGTAAGACAGTTTGACTCAGGTCTGTCTGCGATTGCTCAACAGCTGGGAGACTGACAGTGAGGCGATTGCGACCAGCATTTTTTGATAAATAAAGATTTTTATCTGCTTTATTAATCAAGCTTTCCTTAAAAGCAACAAAGTCAGCTAGAGCGGGAGATTTGATCGGCACCAAACTTACCCCAGCACTAAAAGTGATAGTTTGGCGAATTTGGTCGGCAACAGGAAAATCTTTTAGTTGGGCACTGATTGGTTGGAGGATTTGTAAGAGCCTGTGAGTAAGTTTTTCCAAATCAGCTTGATTTTGCCACTCAATTATATTTTTATCCGAGCTCAGTGGCATAAGTAAACCAAACTCTTCACCTCCATAACGGAAAAAAAGATCTTCAGCACGAGTAGTTTGACTATTTTTGAAAGCTTGAGCTAATTTAGCAATCACTTGATCGCCGACCAAATGTCCATAACTATCATTAATATTTTTAAAATTATCAAGATCCATCATCACAAAAATATAGCCCAAAACATTTTGTCTGAGCTGTTTTTTTTGGAATTCTGGTTGTAGTAATAGCTGGAGATAGGCGTCAAAAGTTTGGCGATTCCACAAGCCTGTACGTTGATCAGTAAAGCCATTGATTAAATCATCACATCTTTGTTGAGCTTCGTGGATAGCTAATTGTAGAGCCATCATAATTTGTTTTTGGTATAAGCCAGGATAGCGTTGAAAGGCAAGAGTTGGCGAGCTCTCGTTAATTTCTGTTTGTCTTTGTAGCCAAGTAAAATCAATTTTTTGCCGGAATTTTTCCTCCACCATATAAAGGAAAAGCGGGTTTTTTTTATTTTTTTCTTGAGAAGCAAGAAAGCCTTCGGGTAAAACAAGTTCTCTCAGCCAGCCTCGATCTTGAACTTCTTGCCAGAAATGTAAAAACTCGGGCGAGCTATGAGCTTGATGTCCAAAAACAATTTGGGAGATTATTTCATCTGAGGTAGAAGACTCTGTCTTAAAAGACCTCTCTTCACTTAGGTCGGAAAGCGGAGTTTCTGGAGTAGTCTTTTCAAGAGAGATTGCTGACTTTTCCTCATTATCTTGAGTAATAGATTGTTGGCTGAAAGGAACAGTGGTTTCAACTTCTTTCATTGTTTTGATTATAAAGTTTAGCTGGCTCTATGTCAAGACAAGAAAGAAAATTGATAGTAATTATTAATCGTTGATTAGCAACTGAAGTTGTTGTTTGCGAATTATTTGTTATAATAATCACTTATGGCAAAAAGAGATTATTATGAAATTTTAGGCTTGCAAAAAGGAGCCACCGAAGCAGAGATAAAAAAGGCTTATCGTAAACTTGCCCTTGAGTATCACCCTGACAAAAACAAAGAAGCAGGAGCTGAAGAGAAATTCAAAGAAATCAATGAAGCTTATCAGGTTTTGAGTGATACTAATAAAAGACAGAAATACGACCAGTTTGGTCACAGTGCTTTTGACCCTAGCAGCGGCATGGGGGGCAATCCTTTTGCTGGTGCTTATCGCACTTCTGGGACAGGACCATTCACCTACACTTACTCTACTGGCGAAAATCCTTTTGCCAATGCTGATTTTTCTGACCCTTTTGAAGTTTTTAATGCTTTTTTTGGCGGCGGTTTTTCTCGAGCAGCTGGAGCGAGGCCGCGTTATCAAACTTTCACTATGAGACTAACCTTTATGGAGGCAGCTTTGGGGGTAGAAAAAACTGTGGAACTAGAGGGTAAAAGAAAAAAAATAAAGATTCCTGCTGGAGTGGACGATGGCACCAGAATTCGTTTTGGTCAAACTTATATTATTTTTGATGTTACGCCAGATAAATACTTTCGTCGTGAAGGAAGTGATGTTTTTGTTGATATCAAAGTTCCTCTCTCCTTATTAATCTTAGGGGGTAAGCTGAAAGTGAAAACTTTGACGGAAGAAGTGGTTATTAAGGTGCGCGAAGGGACGGCTTCACACACAATGGTTCGTTTGAGCGATCAAGGAATCGCCCGTCTTAGTTATCAAGGTAAGGGTGACTTTTATGTGCGACTGATTGCCAGCATACCAGAAAAAACCAATCGCGCGCAAAGAAAAGCGGTGGAAGCCTTAAAAACTGCAGGTTTATAAGTTTTTCTTTTCTCGTTTTTGTGCTATACTCTTTTCAAGAAAAAGTTTAATAAACTTCTCTTTATGGCTAATAAAAAATTTTATTTAGGTATTATTTGTGTTTTTTTTCGCAATTCAGTTTTGAGTTTAATTATTACCATCTTTGGACTATTCTTTTTTTCAGATCAAACTTTTGCTCAATATACCGCTAATGAATTTGT
>CAZOVA010000003.1:0-71820 GCA_964583625.1 uncultured Pseudomonadales bacterium | reverse complement strand
ACAAGAAACTGTAGCCAGCCTTTTCTTAATGCAAATGAATTAGAGACACAAGTCAGGGCGTTTATAGAGGGGTTGGAAATATCACCAGATTTGGTCATATGGATTAAAGATAATATTAAACGTCGGAACGAGAAAGAGTTTGAGTTTGAAAAAGCACAAAAAGGGAAGCTCACCAAACGCCTTGATGGAATGCTGACTGAAAAGAAAAATCTCTATGGAATGAAGATAGAAGGCTTAATTAGCGAGGAAGATTATCAGAAAGAAAAGGCTCGTCTGTTAGTAGAAGAAAAACAAATTAATAAAGGTATTACCACTGACGGTATAGCCTCATGGACACAAACAATGGAAGAGGCGCTTTATTTTGCATCTAAACTCACGCTCTTATTTGATGCAGCAAAACAGGACCCCGAAGCTCAAAGAATGATCCTAAGGATACTTGGCTCGAACCTGGAGCTAAAAGACAAAATAGTGCGAATTGACGGGAAAAAAGCGTTTGTTTTCTTCAAACAGGTAGAAAAATTACAAAAAGGTGAAATTAGCCGGCTCGAACCTGAAAATGGATTGATAATTCGGGACAATCAGGCTTTTTCGCCTTCTCATTCCCCTATGGAGCGGGTAATGGGAATCGAACCCACTTCTTCTCCTTGGAAGGGAGACATACTACCGGTGTACTATACCCGCGCTTTTTCAAGAATAAGAGCTTAATTATAACATAAAAACATTAAGCGTTTCCCATTAATAGGAAAAACTAGCGAATAAAATAAAAATTATTTAATTTGAAAAATATTTTTTTTATGTTACTATCATATTAGTTAATATAAAAAAATAACAGAGTTTATCTTGTTAAAATAAGATTACTAGAAAAGGTGGTATGGCAGAAACAGTCAATCCTAATCAAATAAATGAAAATTTCTCAGTTCCGCCACAGCCGGCTGTTCCTAACACTGCTTCACCCTCACCAGTTCCGTCCAATACTGAGGCTGACCTTAATTCTTCTATACCAACAAATCAAGTTATTACTCCTCCCCCGCAAAAAGCCAATCAAGGCTCTAGCGCTTTAAAAATAGTTTTAATTGTTATTGGCTCGTTGATCGTTTTAATTTTAATAGGCTTATTAGCTTTTTCTTTTCTATTCAAAAAATATTTTGCTAATAAACTTTCTGAGACCTTAAAGGAGGAATTTGCTAATCAACTGGATATGGCTGAGACGGTAACTGAACCAGATTATCTGATTGATGAGGAACTAGATATTGAAGCTCTTAATCAAAGACTAGATGAGCTAAATGCTGGTTTTAATTTACCAGATCAAGATTTAGGAGTACAACCAGACACGACCGCAGAACAGCAAAGTTTAGTTCCAACTCAAGAAAGTAAAAGAGTGGGCGATGCGACTCACGGTTACCTTTCCATTCCCAGCAATTGGGGAAACTTTTTTGATCCTGGTGCCTCCGCTAATCATCTAGGTTATAGCCAGATGATGAATTGGATTTTGATTATGAATGAGGGTAAAATTTATCCTAATAATCTGAAGGCTGCTGATTTAGCAAGAAACCTACACGACAATCAGGCTCAAACACAAACAGTGACAAATTTGAGCATGACGAGGATTCAGGTGGGAACAGAAGAAATTTATGAAGTTTTAAGTTATACTCCAGCTGATGAAACCTGGCTGGCTTTCTGGGTGGCTGAAGATGATCTAGGCAGAAGTTATATTATCAGTTTAGAGGGACCAGATATTGATAGTCCCAATTTTGATATTATTAAAACCTTTTCTTTTGCCGGCTAACTTTTAAAAGTTGAGAGTTTTCTTTAGATAAGCAATGGTTTTTTCCAAAGCTTGTCGGCGGTGAGAGATTTTATTTTTAACTGTTTGGGGAAGTTGACTTAGTCTTTTCGTTTGACCATCAGGAATAAAAATTGGGTCATAACCAAAACCACTAATACCTTTTTGATAATCAAGAGCTGCTTGTCCTGGCAATTGCCCATGAAAGTATTGCGGTTCCTTATCTTTGAGCAATAAACAAATCCAGCAATGATAAATTAAGGTTCTATTTTTTTCTCCCTCGAGTTTTTTTAAAAGACCCATAGCCCGATCAAAACTGCTACCAGTCAACCAGCGGGCAGAATGGATCCCTAATAATTGAGGAAAAGCTTCAACTTCTACACCTGAATCATCAGCGATAATTGGCAAATTAGTTAAGTGTCGACAAGCTTGAGCTTTTATTAGGGCATTTTCTTGATAACTAGCGCCAGTTTCCGCTATTTCTTCATTTAGTTGAGGAAAATCTTTGAGGGTTAATAACTGACAGTCAGGGTAAAGATAACCCAAAATTGCTTCAACTTCAGCAATTTTGTGCTGATTGTTTGAAACAAATAAAAGTTTCATCAATTACTTCTTTAAACCCCCTAAAAGCTGGCTTAATTCTCCAGTCATGCTTTGCATGCTCTTGGCCGCTGTTTCTTGAGATTGCTTGATAGCCTTATTTAAGACATTAAGAGCGTCTTGACTAGCAACTCCTTCTACTGAAAACTCTTTAATTTTTTGTTCTCCATTAATGACTACGCGAATTCCCTTTTCTTCGATAACTGTTTCTTGATCCGCCAATTCCTTTTGAATTTGAGCTGCCTGTTTGCGCAATTTCATTAAATCACCAGCTTGTTGAAATAAATTCATCTTTTACTCCTTTTCTTTTAAGTCTCTTAGAGTTTTTATTCTTAGTTATTATAACTTAAAATTGACAATTTTATTGTTTATAATAAATCTGATGCCAAAAATAGTTTTTACCAAACACGCCCTCAGCAGAATGAGTAAAAGGAAAATGAGTCGTTTGGGGATTGAGCAAACCATTATCAATCCCGATAAAGTTTTAGAGCTTGGGCAGGGGCAAAAAAAATTTATCAAACAACAAGGTAGTCGTCTGTATCAAACAATTGCTCTTTGGAAAGAAAAAGAGCAGCTTTGGTTAATAATTTCAGTTTGGGTAAAAGGAGAAGAAGATCGACCCGATCTCTTATGGCGTTTACTAACTGCTCCCTTTAGGTTTTTACGCTTTTTATGGCATTGGTTTTTTGTTTGAGTTTAATGCAAAAAGTGCTGGAATTATATAGTCTTATAAGATTTTTTTCCTTACTCTAGTTTGTCTCTTATTGGCTTTTGTATCGTCATTTTTTAGCCCTTGCAAATTAAAAACTTTCAGGTATTATATGTCTTGCCCGGTGAGGCTAAACACTGCGATTATCCTTGAGTTATCAATTAATTCTACGGTTACCGCGGTGTTTTATTTTTCTAAAAAGAAAAATAGAATGTTTTTTTCACAAAAAGACAACTTCTATTTACTAATCCTTTTTTGAAAAATAAAGGGATATGAGTTTTATTGAAAATAAAACCTAATTTTTTCCTAGGAGTTTGAACATTTTTTGCTTATAAACCTCTACTCCATTTTGATCGAAGGGGTTAACACCACTTAAATAGGCACTCAAAGCGCAGGCAAACTCAAAGAAGTAAAACAAATAACCCAAAGATTGTTCGTCCATTTTTTCTAAGTTGATAATAAAGGTCGGCACTCCTCCATCGGCATGGGCCGAAGCAGTGGCCAGAAAAGCCTGTTCATTGACAAAGTTGAGTGTTTTTCCTTGCAAAAAATTTAGCTGATCCAAATTATCTTTATCCGCTTCAATTTTTAGATCTTCTCCAGAGTCTTTCAACCATAAGACTGTTTCTATTAAGTTTCTTTGGCCGTCTTGCACATATTGACCTAAAGAATGAAGATCGGTCGTCAATTCAATACTACTAGGAAAAATACCTTTCCCCTCTTTACCCTCACTTTCTCCAAAAAGTTGTTTCCACCACTCACTGAAAAACTTTAATTCTGGTTGGTAAAAGCTAAAAATTTCTGTCGTTTTTCCTTGACGAGAAAAAAATTGCCGACCAGCCGCATATTGCCAAGCTGGATTACTCAGCTCTTTATTGTTCAAATCTTTCTGGGCTTTTTTTGCCCCATCAAGCATTGCTTGAACATCAATACCAGCAATGGCTAAAGGCAAAAGTCCGACAGCCGTTAAAACACTATAGCGACCACCAATATCGTCAGGTACAACGAAGGTTTGATAACCCAATTTATCACTCATAGTTTTTAGTACTCCCTTGCTTTTATCAGTAATAGCAAAAATTCTGGTGGCGCTTTCTTTTTCACCATACTTAGCGATAAGTAGTTTTCTTAACAAATGGAAAGCAATCGCTGGTTCAGTAGTGGTGCCAGACTTACTAATAATCACTAAACTAAAATCTTTTTCTCCCAGTAAAGTTTTGATCTCCAGCAATTGCTTAGCGCTCAAATTATTACCAGCAAAATAAATGTCTGGAGTTTTTTTAGGTAAATTATTGTAGTGCGGAGAGCGCAGGGCCTCTAAAGCCGCTCTGGCTCCTAAGTAGGAACCACCGATACCAATAATAATGACTGCCTGACTTTGAGTTTGAACTTTTTGCGCTGTTTGTAAAATAGTTTTGAGTTCTTGACGATCGTAGTTGCTCGGTAAATTTACCCAACCCAAAAAATCATTACCGGCGCCTGTTTTATTGATAATCTTATCATGAGCCACAAGTAATTCTTCTTCAAGGGAAGCGGGAAAATCTTTTTCTAAAAAATTTTTCGCATAAGTTAAATTTAAACTCAGAGCTGACATAATTAAAAAACTTTCTAATTAATTTTTAATTATCTGTGATTAACAAAACCTCACCTTTCCCCTGCAAAAAATAAGTGCCTAGGTCAGCGGGAAGAAAAATAGTTTCTCCCATACTCAGTGGGAATTTTTGATCTTGATAATGCAAAACGAAATTTCCTTTAACGACAAAAAGAGCTTGATAGGTGTCGTCTAGAACTAAAAGCTCAATCCCTTTGTCAATAGTTAGGCTTTTAACTACAAAGTAGGGACTATTGGCCAAAGTTGTAATGTGAGTTTTAGATTTGAGAGGAATGGGAGCGAATTTTTTATTTTTCAAACCAGGAGTGAGGTCAATCACCTCCAAACCTTTATCAATATGCAAAGGTCTAGTCTTACCTTGGGAATCTTTGCGTCCGTAATCATAGAGTCGATAAGTTAAATCAGAATTTTGTTGTACTTCAGCTAAAACTATACCCTTACCGATAGCATGAATGGTGCCAGCAGGGATAAAAAAGACATCGCCTTTCTTGGCCTCTAAGCTTTGCAAAACTTCAGTCAAAGTATTGTTCTTAATTCTTTGGCTAAATTCTTTTTTGTCAATTTTCTTCTTAAAACCACAATAGAGCCTGCTTTTTGGTTTAGCTTGCAAAATATACCAAACTTCAGTTTTGCCAGCCTGTCCTTCATACTTATAAGCATAATCATCATCAGGATGAACTTGAACAGAGAGATCTTTTTTTGCGTCAATAATTTTAAAAAGGATAGGCAGGGTAGCTGTTTGGAAACGTTTACCTAAAACTTTAGGTCCAAAATACTCCAAATATGACTTTAAAGTTTTGCCAGCGAAGTCTCCAGAATCAATTAAACTAAGACCATTCTCATGAGTTGATAGTTCCCAAGATTCAGCAATCATTCGCCACCCCTTAGGGACGTTTTTATGATAAAGGTCGCGCAGATTAGTTCCTCCCCAAAGATAGTTTTGGAAGGCTGGTTTAAGTTTTACAGGGCTAGGTTTCTTCTTTAATTGACTCATAGTGAAGAGCATTATACAACAGAAAAAAGCTAAAATTCTTTATTTTCTGCTATAATCAACTGATGAAAAAGTTTGACCAGGTTAACTCTCGTCTGAAAGCCAGAAAGGTAAAATCAAGCGCTTTTAGGAAGAAAAGACAAAGCAAAAAAAGAAGAGCTTTTAAGAGAAAGCTTTGGCTTTATGCGGGTTTAGTTATTTTCTTACTTTTGGGCAGTTTCTTTTTCTTTAAGATTTGGCCCCTGGTAAAAGATTTACCTTCACCTGAAGAATTAACAGAGGGAAATGAGCGTTTTAGCGTGGCTAGTCAACTTTATGATCGTCATGGCCAAAAACTTTATGAGTTTTATGATGAAGAAAGAAGAATCCTTGTAAAACTAGAAAACCTACCTGTTTATGTAGGGCAAGCGAGTATTGCCATTGAAGATAAAAAATTTTATCGCCACTGGGGCTTTGATCTGATGGGTATTATTAGAGCTTTTATTGTTAACCGTTCAAGAGGAGAAATTTCTCAAGGGGGCTCCACTATTACGCAACAATTAATGAAAAAAGCTTTTCTCTCCGCCGAAAAATCTTATGACCGTAAATTTAAAGAAATAATTTTGGCAGTTATTACTGAAATGCGTTATGACAAAGACCAAATTTTGGAAATGTATCTCAATTATATTCCTTATGGCGGAACAGCGGTAGGAATTGGGAGCGCAGCTGATTATTATTTTGGCAAAAAGGCAGCCAATTTAAGTTTGGCGGAAGCGGCCCTTTTAGCGGGTTTACCTCAAGCTCCAAGTAAATACTCTCCTTTTGCTAGTGATGCCAGTGCGGCCAAAAACAGACAAGCGGAGGTTTTGAAAAATATGATTGATCTTAAATTTATTACTCAGGAACAGGCCGATCAAGCTTTGGCTGAGGAGCTTCATTATGCTAGTAAAAGAATAGAAATCAAAGCGCCTCATTTTGTTTTCTATCTTCGTGATCAACTTTATGAACAATTTGGCAAGGAAAAAGTCCTCAAAGGAGGTCTGCGGATCACTTCTACTCTTGATTTATCCTTACAAGAAACAGCCCAAGCCACATTGTCGGCTGAACTTGAAGATTTAGAAAGATTGCGAGTGGGTAATGGAGCCGCTCTAATTACTAAACCAATCACTGGTGAAATTTTGGCGATGGTGGGAAGTAAGGATTATTATGATGAAGAACATGATGGGCAAGTTAATGTTACCACTGCTTTACGCCAGCCTGGTTCTTCGATTAAACCTTTGGTCTATGCGACTGCTTTCGAACAGAAGATTTTAAGTCCTGGAAGTGTAATTTTAGATGTTCCTACCTGCTTTGAAAATATTGGTCGACCGCTTTATTGTCCAAAAAATTATACTGGAGGATTTAATGGCCCGACTACCGTTAGGCAAGCTTTAGGCAGTTCGCTTAATATCCCCGCTGTAAAAACCTTAAGGATTATTGGCTTGGAAAGCTTTATTGACCAGGCTACTAAAATGGGTATTTCCACCTGGACTGACCCCAAAAACTATGGCTGGTCTTTGAGTTTGGGTGGTGGAGAAGTAAAGATGATAGATATGGCCACTTCTTTTGGTGCTCTAGCTAATCAAGGCATCAAAGTTCCTCTTTTATCAGTTTTAAAGGTAGAAGATTATCAAGGAAATGTTCTATATCAAGCCGATATTGCTGGCAGAGAAAATATTGTTCACGATTTGCAACTAGAGGAAATGGCTGCTGCTCAGTCAGACTTGAACCAAGTAGAAATCACGCCAGTTTTGCATCGAGCCAGCGCCTATCTAACAACCCAAATTATGCGTGACGACCGTGCTCGCTGGTTGGGTTTTGGTCCAAGAAGCGAATTAGTAATTAAAGAAAAAGATGTAGCCGTTAAGACTGGAACGACCAATGATGTAAAAGATAACTGGACAATCGGCTTTACTCCGAACTATCTAATCGCCGTTTGGGTCGGTAATACTGATGGCAAAGCCATGAACAGTCGCCTAGTGTCTGGAGTAACAGGCGCCGCGCCTATTTGGAATCAGTTAATGACTTATCTTTTAAAGGATCAAGCAGTTAGTTGGCCAGAAAAACCCACTGAGGTAGAAGAGGGCAGTGTTTGTTGGACTGGTAGACCAGCCGCCAAATTGGAAAGAGTTTTTGATGAAGAAGGCAATGAGCTTCCTGGCGGTAGCTGTGGAGAAA
Source organism: uncultured Pseudomonadales bacterium (assembly GCA_964583625.1). Lineage (GTDB taxonomy): Bacteria > Patescibacteriota > Microgenomatia > UBA1400 > PJMF01 > JAUNST01. Next base: position 63,932 of record CAZOVA010000003.1, on the reverse strand, counting down.
CCAAAAAAGATCTTTTTTGGTCAGAAAGTTACCCCACCCGTTCTAATGTGCGCAAAGAAGGAGTTTGGGTAAGACCAGAAACTGGTCTCCCTCCTTTAGAAGGAGAACCACAAGAGGGTTTAGAGGCCAGAGAGCAAATGATTGCTCAAGATCCGCTTTTGGACTATTATTGTCTTGATTGCCAGCGAGCCACTGATGAGAATGGTAAAACTATTGGAGACAAACCATACTTAGTTAAGGAAGGCATGGGAGCGAGAATGTATGGCGATTAAAAAGAAATTTAATTGGTTGTCTTTAAGTCTGATTTTCTTCTTACTGGTTTTTAGTTTTTGGTTTTTGAATTTTAAACTTGGAAATCAAAAAGAAATTGTTTTTCCTGTTGTTAGTCAGTTGATGGATCAAGAGAAAATTTTAGGCAGTTATCAGAGAGAGGCTAGTGTGAGTGCAGAGAAAAAATTGGGTGTTTTATATGGTTTTTTACCCTATTGGCAATTGGATAATTATCAATTAAGTCCTCACCTAACTCACTTAAGCTATTTTCGTCTGGCAGTTAATGGTCAGGGCGAAATAGAAAAAGATGGTGCCTATGATCTTTATCAAAGTGAAAAATGGCAAAAAATTACCCAGCAAATTGATCGCAAAAAAATTAAACTTGAAGTCACTTTTTTCACTTCTCAAAGTCAAGAGATTAAAAAGCTCATTAATTGTCGCTCTTGTCAAGATTTGTTAATTAAAAATATTGAAACCGTCGTACGTGACGATCAATTGGATGGAGTTAATCTTGATTTGGAATATTTGGGCTTTATTAGTCAGGAAGAGAGAGACCAATTTACTGATTTTGTCCATCGTTTGCGAACTATGCTGGATTATTCTTATCCACGAACAAAGCTTTCTATTGATGTTTATGGGGGAGCGGCTAATATGAATAATATTTGGGATTTTGCCAAACTAGGGAAGATTGTAGATCGGGTAATGATTATGGGTTATGATTATAAAACTAAAAGCTCCACTGTTCCCGGCCCGAGTGCTCCCACTTTGAGCAAAAGTATTTGGCAAGGAGATATTTGGGGTGATGTGCAAAGTTTACTACGATTTGTTCCGAGTGACAAAATTATTTTAGTAATTCCTTTTTATGGTTATGCTTGGGAGACGACAACTGATAATCTACAAACAGCCAAAACCTATCCTGATACTGGTGAAACCTTGACTTATAGAGGAGCACAAAATATTTTAAAAGATAAGAAATATCAGGCTAAAGAAAAATGGGATGAAAATTCTCTCACTCCTTATTTAACTTTTTACAATGAAGAAACAGAAAGATGGCATATTGGCTTTTTTGAAAATGAAAGATCAGTTGGTTATAAAATGGACTTAGTGAGAAAACTCAATTTAAGTGGTATGGCTATTTGGGCTCTCGGTTATGAGGGTGAATATCAGTCTTTGTGGAATAAAATTGGCGAACAATTCTAAAATTTAAACTGAAGAAAACAAACTCATTAATGCTCCCACAGCTCCACCAAAAATAAAAAGGATAATTAAAAGCAGAATAATAAGGTTGCGCATTTTTGTTTTAGTAGCTTTTTTCATTTTTTTTCAACTAACTGATAAAAGTTTTTTTTACCGATACGTAAAATTTGTTTGTCTTTAAGTTCAATTGCCCCCTGCTCCAAAAGACGGCGCAATTGGCTATTGCTCATTTCTGGTTGAGCTCTTTTAGCCAAAGTAAAAAGAGATGCTTGTAAATTCTCTACTTCAACCAAAGGAAGATTGCTAGGAATTTCTTTTTCAGAAACAGTTTTTTGCCATAGATGAGCGGCATTTTGAGCTAAGCTTTGATTGTGATAAAAGGTAGTAATGGTTTCAGCTAGAATTTTTTTGAAAATCAAAGGATTTTCTCCATTTTGTAGAGCCACCCTCATTTGTTCTATCTCCGAACTTGATTTGTCAGTTAAGAGTTCAAAATAAGTTAAAATTAGATCATCGGGCAAAGTCATAATTTTAAAATACATCTTATCTGCTTCATCAGTTAAAGCAATATAATTATTAAAACTTTTACTCATTTTTCTTCCATCAAGACCATTGATAATTGGAGTAGTCAAAATCCACTTTTCTTTTTGTCGGTATATTTTTTGTAAATGACGACCCATTAACATATTAAAAGTTTGATCCGAACCACCTATTTCTAAATCAACATCTAAAACAACGCTATCATAACCCTGAAGTAAGGGGTAAATAATTTCGTGAGTAAAAATTGGTAAACCCTTCTTCAATCTTTCTTGAAACATGTCTCTCTCTAATAACTGTTGCACCGTACTGGTAGCTAAAATTTTAATAATCTTTTCATAATTAAGTTGATCGAGCCAATCAGCATTGTAGCGAACTGCTATTTTATCGAAATCTAAAACCTTACTGGCTTGTTTCTGCCAGTCCTTAAAGTTGTCGGCAATTTGAGCATCAGTTAAAACTGGTCTGGTGCTGTCTCGACCAGTAGGATCTCCAATTTTGACTGTTCCATTACCTACTAGCAGAATCACCTCGTGTCCTGCTTGAGCAAACTGTTGCAATTTACGCAAAACGACACTGTGTCCCAAATGCAAAAGGGCTCCCGTAGGATCAATGCCCAAATAGAGACGAAGTTTTTTTTCTTGAGCCAAGGCTTGTAAGGATTCAGTCTGAGGTAAAATTTGTTGTATTCCACGAGTAAAAAGAAGATCTAATGTCATAACTCTATTATATATGAAAATTGAGAGAATTTTTTTAACTTTTCATTGATTAAGGATAAATATAGTTTATATTTTTACCTAAGCAAGATAGTCTTTGACTATCGTAACTATTTCTTCCAAAGTCAAAGGCGACGGCGTTTGATTTTTGCTTTTGCGTGAACCATTGAGAAGCATTTTTCCACCAGGGTGGTAATACCAAGTACCAGTTTTATCTTTGAGTTTGATAGCTTCATAGATAAGCTTTAGATCAAATTTTGCGTCAGGTCGAGCTTTAATTCTAATGTGTCCGCCGTCTAAGTCCTTTTTAATTGCTAGTAAATGCCCCGCTTTTTGGGCCAAAGTTAAAACCTCATCATTATTAGCTAAAACAGCAAAGGCAGTCCCTGTTTTCAAAGGAAAAATAATTCCGTCAGCCAAAGAAGCCCGCGCGCTAATATAAGAGCGCATATTAGCATAGACAAAATCAAGCAGACGTGCTCCTAAGTCTACTTGATAACTATCATCATTAGTATGAGTGACGTCCATGCCAACAATAATCTGATCGAGCATAAAAAGATAACGAGGATGATCACTTTCTGGCCAAAAAACTTCACCAAAATGATCGATTTCCAAAAAATAGTCAACCATTTCTTTTAAAGCTAAGTTATTTTTTATATCAGGATGGACTTTTTGTAAATGATCATAAACCAATTTAGCAGCACAAAGATCTTTGCCAGCTCGGTCTTCATCATGATGATCAAACTCCCCTCCACCCGTGTCAACATGAGTCACTTGATCTAGACTATAACCAAGATCGGCTGCTTGTTCTAGACTAATAGTTTCTCCTGGATTAACAAAAGTCACTCGACTGCCGGCATAATGTTGAGCATCAAAACGAGTGAGAAGCCAAATGCTAGCAATCGCATCCAAATCGGGGGCAAAATGAGTCACAATTAAAGGCATTAAAGACCCCCTTTCTTAATAAAAAGAAATATTTTTACCAATTGACGAACAAAGGGAGGATATTTTTGACGATAATGTTTGTCATAATACAAAAGCATGGTATCGTAAAAATAATGATTGCTCGCTTTTTTAATTTTTTTATCTTGATTCTCAATGCCAGATTTATTTTTGTGATGAACAATAATTACCTCAGGATAATAAATAATTTCAAAGTTTGCCTGCCGGAAACGTTTACACCAATCTAAGTCCTCACCATAAAGGAAAAAGTCTTCATCTAGCAGACCGACTAAGTTCAAAGCTGGGCGACTAATCATCATCGCCGCTCCAGAAATAGCTTCAATTTGATGAATTGTGTCAATATCTAAATCTCCACGATGATAAGAATTAAAAGAAGAGAAATGAGGAAAAAGCTTAGCTAAACCACTGAAATAAGTAAAACTAGCCCAAGGAGTCGGTTCGCCACGATGACAGGCTTGATCAAGTTCGCCATTAGTCAGAAGAAGTTTGGGGCCAATCATACCAACTTCTTTATGCTCATATAAATAATTAAGCAAAGCATCTAAATTGCTTCTCTCGTCCAACTGAGTATCTGAGTTGAGGAGCATAATATAATCTGCTTCAGTTTGATTAATAGCCAAATTATTAGCTTTGGCAAAGCCCAAATTCTCTTTTGCTTGAATAATTTTGACCAAAGGGAAATTTTCTTTTACCATTGCTACAGAATCATCACTACTATCATTGTCAACCAAGATAACCTCTACTTTGTTTTTGGTTTTAGCTAAATAAAAATCTCTTAATGAAGTCAAGGTTTTTTTTAGCCAAAAGCTACCATTATAATTAACTAAGATAATCGCCAGTTTTTGTTTTTTAAGAATATTTTTAGCCATTTATTTTCCTCCCAAAAGTAAATAAAGTTGATCTAATTTTTGAGCAATTAGATTCCAATCAAAATTTTTCTTAACAAAATTTTGACCGTTATTTGATAATTTTTTTTGTAAAGTCGGATTTTTCAAAAGAGAAAGGGTGGCGGCCGCCATTTGCTTTGCATCATTGGCAATCAAAACTTCTTTACCATTGCTAACCCCCAAACCCTCCACCGCAATGGCGGTAGCGATAATTGGTGTCCCGGCTGCCATGGCTTCTAAAACTTTATAGCGCGTCCCTTTACCAGAAAAAACTGGGGCTAAAAGAATATGGGCTTCACCAAATGCCTGACGAATGTCAGGAATTCTGCCAGCTACTTTTATTTGTTGATCTTTTTTAGCATAAGCTAAAATTTGTTTGGTGGGAGCATTGCCAACAATCAAAAGTTGTACGTCTTTTCTTTCCTTTTTAATTAGAGGCCAGACTTTTTTAACTAAAAAATTGACTGCTTCAATATTAGGCAGCCACTTAAAGGTTCCAACTGAAAGAAGAGTTGGTTGAGGACGTTTAGTAAATTTTTTCTGGCCAAACCAATCAGTGTCAACTCCATTGGCTACCACCGCAATCGGGGTTTTTTCACCAATTTCTTTTTCAATAAATTCTTTGTCTTCTTGGCTCATAGTGACTAGTTGATTACAAGTTCGCCAATAATGTTTCTCCCAAAATTTAATTTTCTTAATATCAATATTAAGTAATGGGCGCAAAAATTTCCACCTAGTGTTCTGAGCAAAACTCTCATAGCCTAAATACTCAATTGTTTGTTCAACCAAAATAACAGGAATATTAGTTTTTGGGAGGTGGGGCATCATATAAAAAGTTTCCGCATGAATTAAATCATAGTGATGAGCGGCTAATTCTTCGCCAATAGCTTGCATCACTGCATCAACGTGATTGCGAACTACCAAAAAAGGATAACTAGAAAAAGCTGTTCGCAGAATATTCTTTAAGGTAAAAGGTTTGCTGGAACGTTTAAAAACTCGCACACTATGACAATATTTTTCCAATTCTTTAATATATTTTTTTTCTGCCTCATTTTTAATCAAGGAAAAAAGAGTTATTTCATGGAGGCGAGCCATCTTTTTCAATAAATTGTAAGTTCGAATCTGTCCGCCAGAAAGTAGCGGGTAAGGAAGATAGGGAGTCAACATGAGAATTTTCATAATTTTTGTCCTCCTCTTAGGTCAAGAATAGCCCCGTTTTCATCTTGATAGAAAAGGGGGTAGGTTTTGACTAATTGATGAAAACGGTCATCAAAGTTGGTGGTCAAATAAAATTCCGCTCCCTGAACTAATTTTTCTTCCCATTTATTGGCCTCCGACCAACCAGTTCGATTGGTTTGGAAAAGAAAATTGGTATCAGCATCAAAAGAATCAGCAATGACTAAAGCTTGAGCTGGGAGAATTTGATCGGCCACTTTCCCCAATTTGAATGCGGCCCAATTATTAACATTGAATTTGCCTAAATTTTGATTCCAAGCAAAGTATAAACTAACCATATTAATTAGTAACAATAAAACTAAAGCTAAACGGAGATTGAGTTTATCGCGCCACCAGGTAAAAATATAAACTAAACCTCGCGCATAAACAAGAGCTATCACTGGCAATAAAATTACCTGATAATAGTCATGACGAACATTGCCCGTAGCAAAAATTACCAAATAGAGAAAAAAACTAGCCATTAAGACATAAGTCTGCCAGTCAAAACTACTCAAACGAAGACGCACATTTTTTTTGAAAAGTAACCATTTTTCTGGAATTAGACCAGCTAAGAAAAAAAGTAAACCAAAATAGCCTAACCAAGTTTTTGTTAGTCTTTCATAGAATAACCACCGCCACCAAGCTGGTCGCAAACGGATCTGATCACTATTAAACAGCCAATCACTAGCAGGAATACCTGTAGGAAATTGTTGCATATAATTTCGCCACCATAACAAAGGTAAAAAACTAATAAAAACTAATAAATAAAGTTCTCCTTTTTTTAGAAATTGCCAATCGTATTTTTGTCCAGCTAAAAGCATAAGTAGGGGGAAAATAAAAACACTGGTCGGTTTGAGTAAAAGGGCTAAGGAAAAAGAAAATAAAGAAAGCAGCCAGAAAGTGAAGTTCTTTTTCTCTAGATAATAGGTAAAACTTAAAATAGTCATCAAGCAGAACAATATTTGCCACGGTTCAGGCAAAATAGCTCGACCATAATAAATAGCAAAAGGTAAAAAGGCGAAAAAGGCAGTCGCTAATAAACTCAAAGTTTTATTTTTTTGCCATTTTTGCAAAATGAAATAAAGCAAGAGAACGCTCAAACTAGAAGCTAAAGCAGTCATTAGTCGAGAAAAAATTACTAAATCCCAGCGAGGGAAAGCTTTCAAAGGGATAGCGAGTAAATAGTTGATCAAAGGAAACTCAACAAAACGATAACCTTCCAAATTGGCTGCTCCGCTTTGGATGCTTCCCAAATCATGATAGTGTGGTTGCCATAGAGGGTAATTATGTTTAACAAATTCTCTCGTGACGGAAGCGGTGTCTGCTTGCCGAAAAGAATGCCAATCTAATAAAGGGTGATTGAGGCGAAAAAGGCGAAAAACAAAAGCTAAAAGAATAATCAAAGATAAAAGCCAAGATTTTTTTATGAAAGAGATAAATTTATTTTTTTTCATTTTTACTTATAGTTTGATCTTTTTTCTTATTTTTAATTGAGGGCGATGGAAGAAAACTTAAGCTTTGAGTTTTCCAAAAAACACCATAAAGCATCCAGAAAGTAAAAGCAACTTTGGAGGCGGCAAAAACATCAATATAACTAGCATTAATTAGTAAACCGACGGCGGCGGCTATAAAAGCATAATTGAAATACAAAGGCAAACCTTGAAGTCGAGAGAGATTTTTCCAGGCAAAGATAATAGTAAAGGCTATCAAACCGTAAAAAACAAAAAAGCTTAAAAGGCCTGTCTCACCGAGAGTGCGTAAATAATTATTGTCAACACTGTCTGCCTCAGTAAATTGATTAAGTTTTTCTCCTTTGTTAATAGTCCCATAACCACTCCCTAGTAAGGGATGACGCATCAAAGCCTTAAGCGCATTGGGCCATAAAGTGTCTAGGCGAATAGCCATTGACAAACCATAAAGCTCGGCATTGCGAGACCAAGTCCTTTCTGTTTCATAGGTGATAATTGCTCCCGTGCTAGCATCAAGAGCTGTTTTTATTTCTGGAACATCAACATAAACATCGGCCGGTCTGGGTCGAGAATCACTAGGGGTTAAAACGCTATTATTGCCATATTCATCCAAATTTACCGCTAAAGAGTTTGCTGGAGGTTTAACTCTATCAATCCCTAAAGTGCTCGCCACTTTTTCCTGGAAACCTTTGAAACGATAATAATTATTTTTAATAATTTCTACTGAACTAAAAGAGTGAGCAAATCTTTCAATCGTGTCTTGACCAAAATTGACAATTAAAAAAGCAATAAAGAGAAAATAAATAAATTGATAACTAAAAAAACGCCAAATTTTCTTACCCCAAGAAATTTTTTGACAAAAAACATAAATTGTAAACAATAAAATAACAGCAACAAAATAAGCAATAATTGAGGTTCTAGCTGCTGAAACAATCAAAGACCATAAACCTAAGAGGTGAGCTAATAAGGCTAGAGCTTTGAGCCATTTTTTTTCTGCTTGCCAAAATAAGATTAAACTAAAAGGTAAAACTAAAACCAAATAAGCGGCAAAATCATAATGACCGCCAAAGGTTGACTGAACTCGAGCGTGAGGAGTCAAGTATAAACGAATGCCCTTACTAAATTCTCGGTTCATAGTGGAATAAAGAGGCCAATAAAGATACTTCTGACCAGCTCCATAGAGACTAATAGCTGCTGTCACCGCCAATATCAAACCTAAAAAGATTTTTAAATGTTTTAGTTGACGGAGACTACTAAAAAAAAGAAAAGCCAGAAAAAAATACTCCGCATAACGGGCCCAATGTAAAACTGACTTTGAAATATGAACTGGAAAAAGAGGAATGGTTTCTAAAATAAAAAGACCAGTCAAAATACTCATCAGACCAATAGCTAAATAAGCAAAGATTAATTGCCAAGTAGGTAGTTGCCAAGAAATTTTTTTGCGATAGAGCCAAATTAAATAGATAATAAAAGTAATTAAAACGAAAATATCTTCCAAACGTAAACGAACAATATAGCCAGGAATTAAATCTGCCAGAGGAATTTTAGGCCATAAAGGAATAAAGATTAATAAAAAACTTGAAAGAATAAATAATAAATTATTATCCAACCAAATTGATAAGGTTTTGAGTTTTTCTGTCAATTTAATCATAAAATCTATCTCTTAAAAGCTCAAGAATAATTATACACGAAAAATTAATTTTCCGAAGGATCGTTGATAATTTCTGTTGGCGGTAATAAGGCTTTTTCTTCCTTTTGTGCCAATTTTCTTTTTAAAGAAGCAAAAAGATTGAATAAAATTTGCATTTCTTGGATGTGAAATATTTTTGACAAAATAATATAAACACTAAGACCGACTACGCCAGTAATAAAGGTAAGCATTAATAGGGGTATCACTCGAGTGGTGTCAAAAACTAATTGATCTAATAATTTGAAAGGAATATAGAGAGCCACGCCAGTAACAGCCGTAATGAAGAAAATTTTAATTTGGGTAAAAAGGAAGTTGGGAGTAAAAAGATTTTTTAGTTTAAAATTTAAAAGTAAAGCATAAACAAAAGTTTCAATGATGGCGGTCACAGCAATGGTAATAGCAATGCCGTAGAGTTGATTATTTGGCAATTTGATAGCCAAGGCAGCCCCGATAAAAAAGATAATAGTTGTGGAGACGGCAATCAAAAAAGGGGTTAGAGTGTCGCGTAAAGCATGAAAAGCCCTGACTAGCAAATGGAACATTGCTTGAGCAGGAATAGAGATGGCCATCAGCGCGACAATCCGACCGATGAGAACAGTATACTCCCAAGAAAAATTGCGGGTTCCAAAAGCCAAACGGACCACCGGAATGCGTAAAATTAAAAGAATAATGGCTATTGGACAAGCTAAATAAGCTATTTGGTTGAGAGATTGTATGACAATTTTTTTAAAACGAGAAAGGTCTGTTTCGTCAGACAAATCAGACAAAAAAGGTAAAGAGGCTTGACCAATGGGAATGCCGACAAAACGGATAGGCATAAGGATCAAAGATCGAGCTAAACCAAACATGGTATAACCAAAACCGCTGACACTGGTAATAAAATAAGACAAACCCAAGCTTTGAATTTCTGTCATTCCTAGAGTAAAAGTACGCGCAGGCATCATAGCAAAAAGTTTTTTTACCCCTTTGGTTTTAGGGTCAAAAGTAAGACGATAGCGCCAATTAAGACCAGCAACAAAAGGTATTTGCAATAACATATGTAAAAATGCACCTAAAATAACGCCAATTCCAGCGGCATAAATACCAAAAACAGGAAAAAAGACATAAGTTCCTAAAACAATCCCTGCATTATAAAAAATTGGAACTAAAGCTGGAACAATGAACCGTTGATAGCTCTGTAGCATACCAGAAAAAAAACTACTGATAGCAAAAAAAAGTTGCGCCAACATCATCATCCTTGTAAGATTGATGACAATTTCGATTTGTTCTTGGGTGTAAGCCTCACCAATGCGCCAATGGGTAATTTGTGGAGCAAAAATGGCGACTATTACTGATAAAACTATAAAAGTTAAAACCAGCCAGTTCATAGAAACATTCACCAAAGAAAAAGCTTCTTCTGAACTTTTCTTTTTCAAAAGAGTAAAAAGCGGGACAAAAGAGGCTGATAAGGCGCCAAGAATAATTAATTGATAAAGTAAGTCGGGAATTTGAAAAGCAATACGAAAAGCATCATAAGCCTGTAAGAGGCTATCACTGCCCGCAAACTGAGCCAACATCAGACGATCTCTTAGCAGACCAGAGACACTGACCAAAAGATTGGCCAGAGTGATAACTGTGGCTGCTGACAAAATAGATCGCTGTTGAGCTTGGAGCCAGCGGTTACTAAAAAGATGGCTTGGTAGGCGCAAAAGATATTTTAGTGTTGACACGTTCTGAACCATATTATAGAACAAAAATAAATTTTTGCCTACTTGCATTTTGCACTTTAATTTGATAAAGTGACTTTCTGATTCCCAAAAAGAGGAATGGATAAAAAAATGAAACAGATAATTTTGGATGTGGAAACTCAAAAAACCTTTGATGAGGTGGGAGGTTATTTTCCTGAAAATTTAGGTATTTCTTTTGTCGGGGTTTGTTTGCGAGACGGCTTCACTGGTGAAGGAGAGATGCAGGGATTTTTTGAAAGAGATTTGGCAAAATTATTTCCTCTTTTGGAAGCGGCTGATGTTATTATTGGTTTCAATATTGACAATTTTGACTTACCCACTTTTAGTAAATATTATACTGGCGACTTAAAGAAACTTCCTACTTTGGATTTAATGAATCAAATTAAAAAAGCTAGCGGTCATCGTATTAGTTTGAATGCTGTCGCTCAGGCTACTTTTAATCGAGGAAAAATTGGTGATGGTTTAGATGCTATCCGTTATTACCGAGAAAAAAGATTTGACGAATTAGCTAAATATTGTCTCGAAGATGTTCGTCTCACTCGTGATCTTTATGATTATGGTCGGAATCATGGAAAAATAAAATTCCATAATAAGTGGAACCGTCTGATTGAGTGCCCTGTTGACTTTGACTTCAAAGCTAAAGCGCAAAGCGGCACACAATTCACCCTTTTTTAAGAATAAAAATTTAGTTTGAGAAATTAATCACTTTTAGGTGTCCGAGTTGAGGCTTCCACTCTGAAATAAGCGAGTTGAGGGATAAGTTTGGCGGGAAGAGAGCAAAAAGAGTTGGCCCTTTACCTGTCGGACTAACCCCTAAACCTCCAGCTTGAAGTAGTTTTTCTTTCACTTTCAGTAATTGTGGCTGGCGAATAAAAATCGTTTGACTAAAATCATTTTGCAAGTTCTGAGAGATTAGATTTAAATCTTGTTTTTTCAAAGCTTCAATGAGGGCTGATAATGGTAAATCATTTTTCATGTCTTGCTCGGAGCTTTGCTTTTGCCATTCTTGATAAAGTTCTTTGGTAGAAAAAGAAAAATCTTGCCAAACTAAAACTAATTGACAGGCTGGTAAACTGAAAACTGACTGTTGCTCTAAGTTTTTTAGGCCATGATTTTTTTCATAAACAGCTGAAAAATCACTAGTAGCAAAAGGCACATCTGCTCCCAAAGTCAAAGCTAGGGCCATTAATTCTGATGGTGTTAAACCTAAATTCAAGCGTTGATTAAGTTCTTTAAGAAGACAACCAGCATTAAAACTGCCGCCCCCCAGACCTGAACCTAAAGGAATGCGTTTTTGCAGATAAAAGTGGGCGGCTGGTAAAATAAATTTTTTTTGTAAAAGAGAAAAAGCCTGCAAAAGCAAATTACTCGAATCAATCGGCACTGTTGGATGAGAACAAAAAAATTTGTTTTCTGCTAGTGCTTCTTTGGACCAGACGATTTTGATTTGGTCAAAAAAAGGGATTTTTACCATCACGGTCGATACTTGATGATAGTTAGTCGGCAAATAATCGTGAATTTTTAAACCTAAGTTAATTTTACAGGCACTAGAAAAAGAAAAGTCTGGCAGAGTCATAAGTGTTTTAATAAAACAATGGTGGTGCAAGCAATTCCTTCTCCCAAGCCATAAGCATTTAGACCTTCGCCACTGGTAAAAGCTAAGCCAACCCGAGAAGGGTCAATTTGACAAAGATTGGCTAAAGAATTTTTCAAAGCCTGATTATATTTTTCGAGTTTTGGTTTAGAACCCTCAAGACTAAGGCTTAAGTTTTGAATTTGATAAGAACTTTCAGTCATTTTTTTAAGGAATTTTTCAAGATAAATTTTGGAATTCACTATTCCTTGAGCACACAAGGGGTCGGCTAACTGTGAGAAAGAGCCACCACCGAGAGCGGTAGATAAAGCATTGCAAAGAGAGTGTAAAATCACATCACCATCAGAATTAGCCACAAAAGTTAAGCCACAATCGAAACTGAGCCCAGCTAGGGCTAAGGTTTGACCTTTGTGACTTTTTTTTAAACGATGAGAATCTTGCCCTAAGCCAATTAAATACATTGAAGTTTTTCTACTACTTCTTCAGTAATCCAGGGAGGAGTACTTGCTCCAGCGATGACTCCCACACTGGCTATTTCTGGTCCAAACCAGTCAGTTTGAATTTCATCTGCTTGATTAACAGCAAAAGCTTTTTTGCCGGTACTACTAGCTACTTCTTTTAATCGCTGAGAATTACTACTATGAGGCGCGCCAACGACAATCAACACATCTACCTCTTGAGCTAAATCAAGAACTGCTTGTTGTCTAGCAGTGGTAGCTTGACATAAATGAGGCCGAATGGTTAATTGTGGGTATTTTTTTTGCAAAAAAGCAAATTTTTCTTCAGTTTCCAAAATTGATAAAGTAGTTTGGGTTAAAACAATTGTTTTTTCTGGATGCTTTAAATCTAATTTTTCAATTTCATCCAAAGTAATAACCGTTACTCCCTTCTCTACTTGCTGACTGACTGAAATCGCCTCATCATGATCTTTGCTAGAGGCAATATAAATAACTTCCTTACCAGCTTTGACTAGTTGTTTAATTAATACTTGTGCTCCTTTGACCATCGGACAAGTAGCGTCAATTAGGCGAATTTTCTTTTTTTCCGCTTGAGCAAAGAACTTTGGCGGAGCACCATGTGCTTTGACAACCACAATGGCGTCCTCAGGAACTTGAGCTAGAGACTTAACAATTTTTATTTGATAGCTCTCTTTGAGCCACTGACTGACGTGATGATTGTGCACCAATTCACCAATTAAATAAACATTACCTGGCTCAGACAAAGCTGCTTCCAAAGCCAAACGAATAGCTCCAGAAACGCCAAACTTTCCTTCGTCACCGCAGAAACCGCTAACGGCCGCCAACTTTACTCGCATAAAAGCTATTTCTTTTTTACTTTGCTTACTTTTTTCTTCGCTGGTTTGAGAGTTTTTTTCTTCTGAGGAGAAGACTTTTTGACATCTTCCACTTTGGTCTTATTTTCCTTGACTAAACTCACTGGCTTGACAAGGGCTTGTTTTTTCACTTTCACTCCAAATTGTTCAAGTATCTTATGCCAATCAAGTTTTGACAAAACAAAAATATAGCTTAACTCCAAAAGACCAAAAGTGTTTAGCACAAAAATAGCAATAAACCAAAAAGTGTGTTTTTTTCTCGCTGCTTGCCATAAAGCAAAAGCTTTAAGAACAAAAACAGCCAATACAAGCAAGGTAAAAATAAAAAGCGCCACTTTTTCATTTTGAAGGAATGGTAAAAAACTAACTCCTTCAGTCATTTCGCTACCGCTAGCTTCTAAAGCCAGGTTGTCAATCAAGTTTTCTGACATTTTATCTCTCTAATGATTAATTTTTAATGTGGAGCGGAATACGGGAGTCGAACCCGCCCCTTTTCCTTGGGAAGGAAATACGCTACCGATACGCCAATTCCGCTTTGCTAAAGAACTGACCGCTCTTGATTATAACATATAGGCGATTGGTAATTTAAATTGAGAAATTTTTAAAGAAATTTTTCGATAGGTACTCGATAAGTCCAATTATTTAAATCCTCTCGCCCTGGGACATTAAAACGAAAAGTTTCTCCTTGCCAGTCTTGCCAGGGAACAATTAAAAGAGAGCTTTGATTGCTAGCTAGACTATGTAAAATTTTCTTTAATAATTGTTCATCACTTAAATCTGGTGACAAATTATTGGTGAGCAAAAATTTAGTTTTTATTTTAGCGGGGAGCATTTTCAACCAGGTGAGCAGAGGCATTGTGTCATGAGTTGAAGTAAAAATCACTTGTTTGCCTTTGTATTGATCAAGAGCTAATTGCTTGCACTTGGGTGTCGGTACCTGATTGCCAGTTAAAGTGGCATCCAAATTATAGGCCAAAGTTAAAACTGACATGCCAATGACTTTTTTTTCTTTCATATATTGCTCCAGTCTCATAGTTTGACTACCAATATTTTCAAAAAAAACTCCCAAGTCAAGAGTTTGACAATGATTGAGTAAAATATTGAGGGCCTTTTTTCCTGGACCAGCAACTTTTTTAGACCATTTAGGATTTTGTGGATACATAATCCCATAGCGAAAAAAGCCATTGGCGTGATCGATTCTCACCGTATCAAAAAATTGGGCTAAAAAGCTTAAACGCCAAGTAAAAAGTTGCATAATCTTTTCTGTACCCGCTTCTTGCCAATTATAGAGAGGATGTCCCCAAAACTGAGCGGCAAAGGGTTCATCTTTTAAAGCTGGAACGCCACTTTGGATTTCCAGCTCTCCGTGACGGCGTAAGAGAAAATATTTTTGGTGCGCCCAAACTAAAGAACTTTCCTGACTCAGATAGAAAGGCAAGTCTCCCATAAGGGTGATTTCTCTTTTTCTTGCCTCCTGATGCAAAAGAGCAAATTGATTAGCTAAAAAATATTGTCTATCTATAAAAAAATCAATTCTTGAAGAGAGTTTTTTTTTCCAATCTAGCAATGCCTGTCGTTGATGCTCTTTTATTCCTGCCGGCCAAGTCCACCATTCTTTTGTGCCAAAATGTTCACTTAGGGCTTGATGAACGGCAAAGTCTTCCAGCCAAAATTTGTTCTGAGAGATAAAGTCTTCACGCTTGAATAAATAAGTTTGAGATTTTTTTGGCAAAGAAGCTGAAAGAAAATAATCATCATAACCGATACCATCACCGCGATAGGGCATAGTCACGGGCGCAGAGATGGGCAACATCAGCCAAACCGATTGATTATTTTTTTGTAACCAAGCTAGAAAATCTAAATAGGCAGAAAAATCTTTGAGCGCTGTCAGGGGGAGAAAAGTACCAAGGGGAGAGTTTGCCATACTAATAAAGATTATATCATGTTAGCTGAGTAAGAGCTGCCTCAATAAAACCATCAATTTCTCCATCAAGTACGGCTGTTGTCTGATTGGTCTCGTAACCAGTCCGAGTGTCTTTGACTAATTGATAAGGATGAAGAACATAGTTGCGAATTTGTGTCCCCCAGCTAGCTTGAGTGTTTCGCTCCCCTTTTTCGCTCGCTAGCTGAGCCTTCCTTTCTTCTTCTTGCGCGACAGCTAATTTAGCTCTTAGTATTTGCAAAGCTCTCTGTTTGTTTTGCTCTTGAGATCGCTCTTCACGACAACGAATTACCCAACCTTGAGGTAAATAAGTTAATTCAACAGCAGTGTTCACCTTATTAACATTTTGCCCGCCAGCTCCACCAGAACGAGTAAAGTGCCAAGACAGTTCGCTGTCAGCAATTTTTATTGCCTGATCGCTTTCAGGAATCAAGGGCAAAACATCAACCAAAGAGAAAGAAGTTTGTCGTAAATTATCAGCATTAAAAGGAGAAAGACGAACTAGGCGGTGAGTGCCAGCCTCATGTTTGAGCAAACCATAAGCATAATCACCGCTAACCTCATAACTGATAGTTTTAATCCCCGCCTCCTCACCTCTTGATTCATGAATCAATTTAAATTTAAATTTTTTTCTTTCAAAATAGCGCAAATACAAACGAATGAGCATTTGCGTCCAATCCATCGCTTCCGTCCCTCCTTGACCCGCATGAAGGCTAAAAATTACCCCACAATTATCATATTTGCCTTGCAAATATTGTTGCAGACTCATCTCTTTGACCAGAGTTGCGAGAGTAGCAAAAGACTTATTTATAGCTGATAAATATTCCTCTGTTTCTCCTTCAGTTTGGTATAAAAACCAAACTGTTTCTAAATCTTCCAAGGAAGATTCTAATGTCGTCACTTGCTGATACTGACTTTGCTTTTGCCCTAAAAGTTGCATTTTCTCTTGGGCGTCTGTTTTTTGCCAAAAATCGCTAGCCAAACTTTCTGTTTGTAATTGTTCGATTTCTGCCTGTAGATTTTCTTTGGAAAAACGGTTTAAAAGATGGTGCGCTTGACTCTGCAAATTAACCAAAGCTGTCTCATCTAAGCTCATATGCTAACTAAATTGACCTTTTTGCACGAATTCTTCTTCATCACCAATAATCACTAGTCGCTTGCCATAAAGAATATCCATGATAAAAGGATCTCGTCTTTGTTTGCGAAACTTAAATTCATTTAAATCAAAAATAGTAAAGTTTATCTCTCTTCCCAAGATCTTTTCTTCTTCTTTCAAGAGTAACTCTAATTCAGGAACGACTACTTCACCAATAATAAGAATATCTAAATTTTCACTTTTTTCTCGACGATTGAAAAAGTCGGTCGTGAAAACTACATAATCAATTTTACCAAGTTTTCTACGTAAGCGGCGAATTTTTTTACCTAAGCCTGTTTCTTTAAAAATCATTTGTTGCAACTCAGGAAAGAAGAGATAACTTTTATTAACTCCATAATATTGACGGTTACCACGAGCCTCGCAGAAAAGAATTCCATTTTCAGTTAGTTTAATTAGTTCTCGTCTGACGGCATTAATTTCTTCTCCAACCTTGCGAGTGGCTTCACGAATATAAAATATCTGCTCTGGTTCATTGTAAAAAAGGGCTAGGAGTTTAACTCTTACTCGACTAGTAATAATATCTTGCAATTTTGCCATAGTCTCCTAATAACTGACTTTATTGACGTTTCTATCTGATAGAACCGAGACCCAAATTTTACCCCGATTCAGTTCTAAACTTTTACCTTTGCTGTCTGTAAATTCCAATTCACTTTCTCTAGTTTTTTTACTCCAAGTGATGTTTTGAGCTTCACCATTGCTAAAAAGCAACCCTTTTCCTTGTCCAATGACGTCATACATCATATGTTTAACCTCATTGAGAGGACCAGTTTCTTTGGTAAACATAACAATAACATTGGCAAACTGTAAGGGTTGACCATTATTAAGATCTGTTTGAGCAACTCCACCCGAAGCACGAGTATAAAGATTGCTGTCGGCATTATAGCTCCAGGTAGCCTCATAATCTTTGAAACCGCTCCAAAATTCATAATGAACAGTTTGTGTTTGAGCTTTACTTTGACCATCAATAAACTGCCAACCTTTATAACCCTCTTGCCAATCAGCAGCCGCTAAAGTTTTTTTACCAATTCTTAAGTCAGGAGACATATTGGTCCAACCTCTTTTTGCAGCTACCGCCCAAAGTTTTTGAGTACTCGTGGTCATAGTATGCTCAGTGGCCACCTCTTTTCCTGGTATACGATTATAGTCACGAACAAAAGTGGGATAACCAACACTAAACTGATTGATGTCATTATTACCCACCCAGCCGTATTGTGATAATTGATTGAGGGAGTGAGTTGCTGGTGTAGCGTCAAAATTAGCGCCACCGACATGAGCATACATCGGATAGTTAAAACCAGAAGCTAAGTTGATAAAATAAGTTCTAGCCGAACGAACTGGAGCCAAAGTTACATCTTTTTTTTGTACATCACAATAAAAGATAGGCATAAAACGAGTGATTCCTCCTTCGGCGACGACTTCAAAGACAATGTCTGCATTAGAAAGTCCCGATTGTGGTCTAGCGTCTGGAGTATTTTCAATCATCACGGCCAACGGCCTTTTTTGCGACCAGGCGTCTTTTTCTGGTTGAGTATAGAGTTGTCCGTTTAGAGGACAGGCCTGATCTTTCGGTAAAGAAGCGTCTATTTGCAATAAAGAGTCTTCCTCTTCCTGAGTTGGAGCCTCTGTCTCAACTGGCGGAGTTGAGGTCTTTTTACCCTGAGAAAATACAAAATTACCCAAAGTGAAGGCTAAAATAAAAGCTAAAACAGGAATGAGATAGGCAAAACCATTTTTTTTACTAGACATGTCAGAGCTTTCCAAATTTCTACTTTGTGATCGCCAATTCGGTTGTCGAGGAATTAATCTCTCTGCTTGAGAGTCATCAATCTGATTATTGGCATTTAAATCGATTTTTTCCAACATAAAAACATCCTTTATCCGTTTATTTTATCATAAAAAAAATAATTAGTAAAATAGTCAGAATTATTATAGTGGAAAAAAAAGTTCGTCGCAATTCTCGCTTAAGAAAATGATTATCGATTTCAGTTTCTGGTTTTGCTACTAGGCTAGACTTTGACTTAATATCATCAATAGATAAAGTCGTCTCTGCCGTAGGCCTCAGGATTTCTTTTTTTAGCTTTTTTTTATTTTTTTTGATTTTTTTCTTGCCTAGTTGTTTATATCTTTGTCCCATAAATCATCTTTCTTTTAGTGTAATAAACGCCAAATATCTTGACCAGTGATTAAAATTGTGAGAAAAATGAGAAAGAAAAAACCAAAATAATTTAGCTGGTTTTCAAACCTGCTGATTTTTTTCTGCCCAAAAAATTTCTCTAAAATAATCAGAACTAATCGACCGCCATCAAGGGCTGGCAGAGGCAAGAGATTGATAATTCCTAAATTGATCGATAAAATACCGATAAAGTAAAGAACCGCTGAAAATCCTTGAGAGAAAGTCCTGGTTTTGTGTAATTGATCAACGATGCCAACTGGACCCATTAAAACTAAGTTACTTTTTTGGCCAGAGAATAAATTAGCTAATCCTTGACCTAAGCCCAATAATAACTGTTTAGCTGACCAGATTGACTGTTTAAATCCGTGGTAAATGCTCAAAGGTAAATGTTTGTACCAGGGGTAGAAAGTTAGACTGGTGTCAGTTAAAGCCACCCCTAAAATCCCCTCTCCCGCTGGTGTTTGCTCTTTTGTTCTCAAAGGGAGTTGATATGTAAAAACGCTCTCTTGACACTGACCAAAATCATCACACAAACCGCTGGTGCGTAAAAAAACCGTTTTTCCTTGATTTTGTTCCACAAAATCAATTAAGGTTTGACTATTATAAATTGGGATCAGTGCTTCTTCGGAAAGGCCTAAAGTCAATACTTGAGTTCTAGCGACTACTCCAGCAATGGCTGCTGGTGAATTTGGTGCGACTCCATCAATGAAGATCCGATCCTTCTCTATCATAGGGACACCTTCAAAGCTAAAAAGAAAAATAAAAGCTAGGGCTCCTAAGAGAAAATTTGCCAAAGGACCAGCTAAAATAATAAAGAATTTTTCTTTGGGTTTTTTCTGGTTGAAACGAAAGGTGGGTTTTGTTTGATTGTTGGGAGTTTGCAGGTCTAGATTTTCCTGAGTTTCTGTCTCTCCCTCTAAAGAGACAAAACCTCCTAAAGGAATTAAGTTTAGAGTAAAGGGAGTTTCTTGCCAAACAAATAATTGACATAAACGAGGAGGAAAACCCAAGCCAAACTCATTCACCTTAACACCGAATTTTTTGGCCCAATAAAAATGACCTAATTCGTGAATAATAACGACAAAAGAAAGGATTAGTAAAAAGATTATAATGGTGATCATTTTAAACTTTGAGTAGTTGAGCTTCTTTAGCGGCCGCTAAGTCATCAAGCTGTGCAGTGAAATTCTTAATCTCTTCTTCCAGCTTTTTTAAGTCCGCCTCAATATTGTCCTCAGAGATACCAGGCTGGCCTGCTTGTTTTTCAATTTCTCTTTTGGTTTCGCTTCTTAAATTTCGCAACATTACTTTACCCTCTTCTATTTGTCGATTGAGAGTTTTTACTAATTCTTGACGAGTTTCTTGAGTGAGAGGAGTAATAGCGATCCGAATTATTTTCCCGTCAACTATAGGGTTAAGATTAAGATTGGCTTGCTGAATGCCTTTTTCCAAAGCTCCAATTAAGGTGAGATCCCAAGGGGAGACCACTAAAAGCGTGGGGTCAGCGACATTAATAGCAGCCACCTCAGTAACTTTCATCGTGGTGCCATAAGCTTCGACCTTAACATTGTCCAAAAGTTGAGGACTAGCTGCCCCAGTTCTGAGGGAAGCAAGCTCATTTTTGAGATGAGTAAAAATTTTTTTCGCGTCAGTAGTAAAATTTGAAAAATTAAACATCAAGAACTTTCTATTATTATTTTTTCTATTATAACAGAAAAAACTTTAAGAGATTTAATTAACTCCTAATAAAGGAAAAAGCTTGATCTTTTAGGAAAATTTTGTTATAATAAGTCGATTTTTTACTAGGGGACAACAGCCTCAAAATTTTTTGGGGAGGAAAGTCTGGACAACTCAAGAGAATTCAGGTTAGAGCCACAGAGACGAGTCTATTAAATTAGAGTGAAACGCGGTTATCCCTGGATGTTGCAATTGCCGAATTTGACCTCAATGGACCTCTTGCCTATAACGGTCATAGTGTCGCAAGCATTAGATAGATTGTTGTCTTAAAAACAGAATCCAGCTTACTCAAGTAAGAAATCGCTTTTGATGTTTGAAAATTTTTTTCATGGTTAATTGAGTTAATATTTACTGATCGTTAATGATATAATAGGAGCTGGTAGAAATCTTAAAGTTTGAAGGGGACAAAATCGCTTGTCCTTTTCCCTTTTTATTTACTTCAAATAATTAAGATTTTTATCGCCAGCTCTCTCACAACTCTGATACAGACTCCCTGCTTCTTAATGGCTATAGATCGTGTCCTAAAGTCTTCAACTCAAGGTAAAGGAGGTATTGAAAATGCTATATCATTATGGTCGAACCACTTGGCAACAAAGCCAAATTCTTGCTTTCTTAGCTGGACCAGATGAAAATCCCCTCTTCTTTCACTATCGCTACTATTCCTTCCCGGAAGAAGTTAATTTGCGCATTCAGAAAAAACATCAGGTAATTAACTTCGGTTGTAATAGTGTGGCTGCCAATGTCGATATCCAAAAAATCAAAGACTTTCTCCAGCACCCTCAAGACAGACAGACGCTAATTTTCATTTCCCCATGGAACCAGGAACAGAAACAGGTCAAACTGATTTTCTCTCATGAAGGAGAACAATTGATCGCCATGGATGTGATCATTGAACACAAGAATGGGACGTCCTAAAGTAGTCAAAGAGAGCTAGCCCTCAAAACATTTTGTTTTGAGGGCTTTTTATTTATTTGGGCAAATATTTTTTGTAATGACGAAGAAAACCAGTACCAATTCCAGGAATAATAGATAAATCTGAAAATGTCCGATGATCGCAAAGAGTGAGATAACTCAAAGAAAGATCAGTGATAATCGATGAAGGCAAAAGTTGCAATCTCTGGGCGAGGGTTTGTCGCCAATTTTGCCAAGCAGTAAATCTTTTGCGCACTAAGGAAGAATAAGTGAGGGCTTTTTTCTGACAATTGTCGCATTGCTGACAACGCCAAGAAGTTTTTTCATCAAAAGCGCGCAAAATAAAATTTTGGCGACAATTTTTGCTTCGCAAGAAAGTTAAGACTTCTGTCAGTTTTTTTTGCAAAATTATTTTTCGCTGCCAACTAGCTACTGGTTGACGAGCAATCATTTGTGCCGAAATTTGTAAATCTTTTTGACAACAAAGGACATAACAGTTAGCCAACTGACCGTCTCTGCCAGCTCGACCAATTTCTTGAAAATAATTTTCTAAATTACTACTCATTTGAGCATGAATGACAAAACGAATTCCACCATAATCAATTCCTAAACCAAAGGCATTAGTTGCAATCAAAACTTTTAACCGCCCAGCCATAAATTCAGTTTGAATTTTTTGTCTTTGATTTTTTTCTAGACCACCATGATAAAAATCTATTGACTTCAAAGTGGGATAAAAACGAGTCACTTGCTGGTAAAGTTCTAAGGCTCTCTTTCTAGTTAAAACATAGATCAGGCCACTTTGACCTTGATGTTTCTTCAATAAAAACAGTAAAAAGAGTAGCTGATCGTGATCGTTCTGGCAAATGCGCAAAAAGAGACATAAGTTTTTACGAGCAAAACTTTTTTGATAAATTAAGGGAGAATCTAAAGCCAAACTCTTGATAATATCTTTTCGCGTTTTTAGGTCAGCGGTAGCAGTGAAAGCAGCTATTCTTGGTCTCAGAGGTAAAGAAGATATAAAATTTTTTATTTGTCGATAGTGAGGACGAAAATCATTTCCCCAAAGACTAATACAATGTGCTTCGTCAATCGCCACCAGAGGGATATTGATCTGTCGACAAATTTTTATAAAACTTAATTGGCAAAGTCTTTCGGGAGCAAGATAAACAAACTGGTAATAGCCAGTCAGTATTTTTTGTATTCGCAATTCTTTTTCTGACAAGCTCAAAGTGCTATTAAGATAGGTGGCCCGAATATTTAATTTTTCTAAATGGTGAACTTGGTCTTGCATTAGAGAAATCAAGGGTGAAATAACAATCGTGGTCCCGCCTAAATACAAACCGGGAATTTGAAAACACAGACTTTTACCGCCGCCAGTGGGTAAAATAGCCAAAACATCACGCCCAGATAAAAGAGGGAGAATGATTTCTAGTTGTCCAGGACGAAAAGTCTGATAGCCAAAGTTTTCCTTTAATAAATTTTGTAAGTTAGCAATTAAAGTCTTTTTTAGCAGAAAATTTTTTTTCATTAATAAAAATATTTTAAAAATAAAAATAACAAAAAAATAACATTGCTTTTAAAAAGCTAGAATTTCCATCAGAAAATTACCGACCATGCTATAATCAACAAGACTTTATGCGACAAAAAAGGAAAAATAAATTTAAGTTTCCACTAATCATGATGGGGGTTTTTCTATTTATTGTGCTAGTTCTTAGCAGTCGTTTTTTTCAATTAGGAAATCTCCCTTTCACTCGTCAATATGATGAAACCATTTATCTGCTTCAAGCTCAAAGTGCTTTTTTCTCTGGAACTAATTTAGATAATAATTGGACTCCTTGGAGCTTAAAGCCGGTAATGCCAATGTATGGCGAATTGACAACCACTCTTTTAATGCCTTGGCTAGGTTTGAGTTTTTTACCTTTATCTGTTCGCAGCCTTTTACCTTTTATCATCATGAGTTTGCTTTTACCTTACTTTATTGCTGCTATAGTCAAAGAAATTACTCAAGAAAAAACTTTTTTCTGGTCAACTTTGCTCATCGCTTTTTTTAATCCTTTCATTTGGCAAAGTGGACGTCTTGGCACTGATGGAGTGAGTAGTTTATTTTTCGCCGTTTTGGGAGTTTTTTTATTTTTAAAATTGCAGAACTGGGGCAAGCTTTTTTCTTTTTTACCTTTCCTAGTTTCTTTTTATCAGTATCAAGGTTATAAGGTTTTAATTCCTGTTTTAGTTTTAGTTTTGTGTCTTTATCAATTGATTAAAGAGTGGCAAACTGATAAAAAGCGCTTCGCTTTTAACAAAAAGAAAGTTTTGCCGTCTTTGCTTTTGACTATAGCGATGATTTTAATTAGCACTGTCCACCTTTTACTATTTTTACCTAAACAAACTAGCTATTCTCGAACAGCTAAAATGCTGCATCCAAGCGAATTTGCTACTCAATCATCACTTTTAAGACAACAAACTTTATCCTCAAACCTTAATTTTCTCAACCATCCTTTTATGCTTACCTTAAAAGAAATAGTTAGTCGTTTTCTAGAAACTTACAATTTAAATACACTTTTTCTCACCAATGGCGATGAAGGAAAAATGTTTTATCTTGTCCACCAACACGGAATTTTCTACTTAATAGATTTTTGTTTAATCTTAATTGCGCTGGGTTTTTTAATGAAGAAAAAGATGAACAATACTTTAATTTTTGTCCTCCTCTTATTGCTGGTGGCTCCGGCTCCCGCTCTCATAGCTGATGGTCGGTGGTTTTTTTATCGAGCTTCTTTTCGACTGGTGCCTTTATTGATTTTGGCTGGGATTGGAGCGGGGGTCATTTGGCAAAATAAGAAATTTTATTGGCGACTAGCTTTAATCAGCTTTTATCTTTTAAGTATTATTTATTTTGCTTGGTTATATTTTTTTCGCCTGCCTTTTACCAGCCTCGCCGACCCCTTCGCTGCGGACAAAGTTTTAACTTACTATCTCCAACAACAAAAACCTGAATCGACAATTGAGGTATGGGCCAATGACAATCGTGTCACTTGGATGAATTATCTTTATTATGCCGATTTAATTAATGAAAAAAATATTTTCCAGGTAAAAGAGAGCTGGCAAAAAGAAAATTTTTCCTGGGAAAATATTACTTGGAAAAATAATTGCTTTGACTTGAAAGAGCTAGATAATCCCTCAGCAATTAAACTAATTGCTTTTGATAGCCGTAGTTGCAGACCAGAAAAAAGTGTTCAGGATCAGCTCAGAGAAGCTCAAATTGATTATCTAAGCTTTGATTTTGGCCATGGAGAAAAATATTTCCTTCTTAATGATCAGTTGTGTAGTAATTTGGAAATCGGCGCTGGTTTACCCACCGATAATCGAGCAGTTTTTGATCTGAAAAACTTAAAAGTGGCAGATTTTTGTCGTTTCTGGGTACAAAGAAAAAAATAATCCAACTTTGATTATAATTGACTGATATTTTTTGTATGATTATGATATAATATAGGACTAATGAAGTCATGGTATTTTAATTGGAAAATTAACTGTCAATTATTTTTGGCTAAATTACTAGCTCTCTGGCTTTTTTGGCAAAAAAAATATCACAAACAATGGCTCCCTCAGAGCCAAAAAAAGCTCAAGCAGTGGCAAAAAAAATGGTTAAAAAAGAAAAAGACAACCAAAAAACGTTATCGTTATAATAAAATAAGTTCTTTTTGGCAAAAAACCACTCGTTGGCAGTGGCGCGAAGGACGACGCACCTTTCTTCTTTATTGGCATAAACTTTGGAGACAAAAGTCAAAAATAAAAAAAGCCAATCAGAAGAAAATCGATCAATATCTCAAAGAGCAGCAAAAACTGATTTTACGCAAAGACGGTTGGCGTCTAGGGCAAACTATTTGGTTAATAATTTCTTTTACCCTAACTTTTGCTATTTTATATGGCTCTTGGTGGACATATGAAAATATTTTTACCAATTTGCCCTTGGTTAGTGAACTGATTGAAAAAAAACAGTCAATGACGACAAAAGTTTTGGATCGCAATAATCATTTACTTTTCAGTATTTATGAAGACGAAAATCGCACTCCTATTGCCTTAAGTCAAATTTCTCCTTGGGTATTGCAAGCCACTATAGCAATTGAAGATCGGAGTTTTTATCAACATAATGGCTTTGATTTAAAAGCTATTACTCGAGCCTTTGTCGTTAATCGACAAACAGGCACCATTTCTCAAGGTGCTTCCACCATCACTCAGCAATTGGTCAAACTTCGTTTACTAAGTCGAGAAAAAACTTTCACTAGAAAAATAAAAGAAGTTATTTTGGCGGTTTTGGTAGAGGGAAATTATAGCAAAGAGCAAATTCTGGAAATGTATTTAAATGAGGTGAATTATGGCGGTCCGATTTATGGCATTGAACAAGCAGCTGTCACTTTTTTTGGTAAAAATGCCAAAAATCTCACTTTGGCAGAAAGTGCTTTTTTAGCAGGTTTACCTCAAGCTCCGAGTCGTTATTCGCCCTATGCTGATAATTTGGGAGAATCATATGCTAGGCGCGCTGAAGTTTTAAGAAGAATGAGAGAAGATGGTTATATTTCTCTCGAACAAGAGATTGCCGCCAATGAAGAAGAACTGCTTTTTAAAAACTCAGCTCTTACTATTGAAGCGCCTCATTTTGTTATGTATGTTAGACGTTTACTATCAGAAAAATATGGCGAGGAAATGGTTAATAGTGGTGGTTTGGTAGTGAGGACCACTCTTGATTTGCCTTTGCAAAATCAAGTGCAAAAAATTGTCACTGATGAAATTACCAATCTCGCTCGTTTGCGAGTTTCCAATGGCGCGGCTTTGGTCACCAATCCTAAAACGGGTGAGATTTTAGCGATGGTGGGGAGTAAAAATTATTTTGATTTCGCCAATGATGGGATGGTAAATGTTACTTTGCGCGAAAGACAGCCAGGTTCATCGATCAAACCATTAACTTATGCTCTAGCTTTAGAAAGTGGTTATCATCCCGCTAGTTTAATTTTGGATGCTCCCATTACTTATCGTTTTCGCGGCGGACCTGATTATAGTCCGAAAAACTATGATGGAAAATTTCATGGACAAGTAACCTTGAGAGAAGCTTTAGCTTCATCTTACAATATTCCCGCGGTCAAACTTTTAGACGCTGTCGGTTTGAATGCAGAAATTGACTTGGCAGAAAAAATGGGAATTACCACTTGGAAAGATCGTTCTCGCTTTGGTTTATCTCTAACTTTGGGAGGGGGTGAAGTGAGAATGATTGATATTGCCCAACTTTATGGCACTTTTGCTAATGGTGGGATCACCATCGAAGAAGACCCTTTCTTAGAAATTTTTGATTATCAAGGAAAATTAATTTACCAAAATAAATGCGCTCTCAATCAACAATGTTCAGGTGAAAGAACTCTCAGTGAGGCAACTAGTTATCAAATCAATAGTATCTTGAGCGATAATCGAGCCAGAACACCAGCTTTTGGACCGCAAAGTGTTCTCTATATTCCTGGACAAGAGGTAGCAGTCAAGACTGGTACAACCAATAATTTACGTGATAACTGGACAATTGGCTATACTACTGATCGCTTAGTGGCAGTTTGGGTAGGCAATAATGATAATCGCACAATGAGTTATGTCGCTTCTGGTATTACTGGGGCTTCTCCAATTTGGCAAAAAATTATTAATACTCAGCTCAAGACTGAAGAGCCACATGTTTTTTCTCGTCCAGCTACCATTGAAGAAGTTAATTATTGTGGCCGAGACGAATTTTTTCGGGCAGGAGCAGTCCCAGCTGTTGTTTGCAAGACTGTAAAAAGTCCAGATAATCAGGGCTCACCTGTCCCTGAGCCCCAATAAAGGTCGGGTAAATTAAGTCTTCTTTTTGCGCGGCTTGACGATATTCTTCTACCTGATCCAAACTAATTTTTCCTAAATAAAGATCGCTTAGTTTATTTTCTGGTTGTAAGAGCCAGCTAAAGACAGCTAATAGACCTTCAAGATAAACAATGTCTTTGACAAAGCCGCCTTTTTCGCTGGTATCAGTTAGACCTCTTTTCACTCGAACGGTATAATTCCAAGCCCGCTCAAAGGTAAAATTAGAGAATTGACGAAAACGAGCAAAAACAGAGGCAAAGCTTCCCTCCATCGCCCAAGAACAGACCAAATAGCGTTGGCAAACAGAAGTAAAGTCTATTTTTTGCTGAGCAAAACGACTATTGAGGACGGCTAGGCCCTCTTCAGTGCGAGCATAATCTCTACTCTTGCTCCGCTTCAGCGTTTGCAGGCTCTGATTATGCGAGCGCAAAAGATGAGTCTGCACTTCATGAGCTAAAATGCCAGCCAAACTTAAAGAGGTTATTTTTGCTTGAGGATTAAAAATTAAAGTTTCTTTTTTTCTTTTAGCTGGTCCAGGTATATTTTGCCAGTGAATTAAGGGCGGATTAAGTTTGAGTTGGTTAAACAATTTTCTCGTTTGTTGACTAATCTCTCTTTGAGTTAAAACTTTTTCTGGCTTTTTTTGAGAAAAAAGTTTGGGCGTAATTTGTTGAAGATATTGTTGAGCAAAGTCTAAATATTGAGCTTGCGGTTGCCCATAAGCATATAAAAGATCAGTTGTGAAAACCTGACCATAAATAAACTGAGGATTGTAGTTTTGATCCTGCTGAAATTTACTTTTTTCTTCCAGAATATTTAGTGGACTGACAGTCTCAATGATGGAAGCCATGATTATAAAATTTCTTCTAATTCTTCGTCTTGTTTTTTATTCAAAGAAAGAAAATAATTGTCTCGACGCATCTTAGAATCAGTGCCGACTTTTTGTGCCTCACCACGAAGAATTTTTTCATAAGGTTCACAGTGCAGACACCCACCGTGGGGACATTTGAAAGTTTTGAGTTTCCGAGCTAAAGCAACTTTTTTACCCAAAGTCAAAACTTTCTCTCTAGCTGAGTCTAAGCTGGGTAAAATTTTCTCTACTATACCTTGAGGTAAGCCTAAATACCAATAAGCGGCTCCAGCTACTTGATATTGTTGGCAATGATGAACTAAAAGAGCATAGATGGGTAATTGCAGGGAACTTTCCCTTTCCTGACTTTTACTGGTTTTGAAATCAATAATCCTCACCGCTTGTTCCTTTGGTAAATACTCTAACCAATCGATCTTGCCACAAAGGATAAGATTGTCTTCTTCGCTTAGAAAAAAGTTGGGCAAGTCTCCTTTGATTTTCACAGCTAAATTTTTCAAAGGACCAGGTTTTTCTTGCACTCGCAAAAGCATCTCTCTGCCTCTTTGGAAAACTTCTTTTTCCAAAGTTTCGCTGATAAACCCACCAGCTAATCCTTGATATTTTTGCCAAACCTTTTCATAGGGAATTAAAAGACTTTCTTTGAATCTTTCCTGAGTGTTTTTCTGAGATAAGTCTTCCAAAACCTCATGGACGGCGCTGCCCAAACTAAGAGCAGGAGATACTATTTGTAATTTGTGACGAGTTTGCGGGTCTTTGTAAACATTCTTCAAAAAATAGGCTCTCGGACAAGCTAAATAATCACTCAAACTACTGTGCGAAATCCAAGTAGCAAGATAGGGGTCAGGCATATTCTAAAATTTTTTTAATATTTATTAAAATAATTAATAATTCATTGTAGCATAGAAAAATCCCAAACTTCTTCAAGTTTGGGATCAATCTTTTTAAAATTAAATTTTTTAAATAAACAATTTATCTTTGACACTTAAACTTCAAAGTATCAGACCAATCTCCATAACTATCACCGCTATTTTTAGTTTTAACTCGGAAACGGATATAATAATCTTTGTTATTTTCCAAAGCATAATCAAAAACTACTCTCTGATCTTGATCAAAAATGTGATCATAAAAATCATTCCGTCCCTGATCGCTACCAATCTGCACCTGATAGCTAATTGGTTCGCCGTGGACAAATTTTGGCAAAACCAATTTAGCTTGATGACGATCATTGCTCCAGCTGCCACAAGTATCTAAAATGGGGCGATCTGGTTTATTAATATAACTGGTCTTTTGAGAAGACTGACAATTTTGGCAACAGTTTTGGCAACAAGTTTGACAATCATTGCTTGCCTGAGAGCCAAAATTGAAAGTGGTGCGTAAATTACTTGGAGCTCTTACACTCACTGCTTGACTAGTAATATAATTATTTTCATTTATTTGCCAAGCGAGAACTATTTCATAGTTTTTGTCTGTTGGTAAATTGAAAGACCAAGAAACACCATTTTCTGCTTTCAAACGGGGACCAGCGGTAAAATTTTGCTGACCTGAGGTGCGATATAATACCAAGATAGAACTCTTATCTGGCACACTGCCATTGACAATTACTTCACCACGCAATTGCCCATAGTTGACCACTTTAACAGCAGGCGCAATCACGACTGGCTTAGGACTAACTGGTTTAGGGGTAACGATCACTGGAGTCTGAGGTGTTAAAACTACTTCTCCTCCCTTAGTCACTATCGCAGCGGTTTTTTCTTCGGTTGAGGGTTTTTTTACTTCTTTGGTAGGAGTGACTGGTTTTTCTGTGCCCTCAATTGCTGGCCGGACACTAGCCGTCAGGCGACTATTTTGCGGCTCTGATTCTTCAATTAATAAATCTTGCTCTTGAACTTTTGGTTCTCGACTAGCAATCATCGTTTCGTCGGCTTCTTGTTTGGGTTTTTTTAAATAAACTTGAGCAAACAAAATACTGCCACTAATCAAAGCTAATAAAATACCCAAAATTAAAGGGGTAATTTTTCTAGATTTTTCGGGAGGATTGATCTCACTGACCACTGGTCCTCTTGGCTCAGATTTGAAAGAATCTGGGCTACCTTGATTTTCAAATTGAATTTCTACCATAAAATTGCTTTCTTGATAACTATATCAAAGTACAGATTATTATAACATATAGGATATCTTCTGTCAAGTAAAAAAGCAGCCCATTATTTAGTGGGTTTTTCTTTCTTCTAGCATGAACAGGGAAAACTTGCTATAATGGGAAAGTGGAAAAAGTGCAAGTGGAAAAACTAAAAAAACAAGCTTGTTTATTGAGGCAGGCAGTCATTGCTATGCTGGCAACGGCTGGCAGTGGCCACCCCGCTAGTTCTCTTGGTAGTGCGGAAATTTTTACTTGGCTTTATCAGGAAAAACTAAAAAAGAAGCCACAAAATCCGCGCTGGCAGGAGAGAGATTATTTTCTTTTGAGTGCGGGACATTTAGCTCCTGCCTGGTATGCTGCTTTGGTTCAAGCTGGCTACTTCAAAGCTGATTTACTACCGACTTTAAGAAAGTTTGGCTCTCCTCTCCAAGGACATCCAGAAAGAAATCTAGATTTGGGTATAGAAAATACTGGCGGACCTTTGGGTCAGGGCATATCCATGGCGACTGGTCTTGCCTATGGTCTTCTTCAGGAAAAAAGTTCTCAAAAAGTATTTGTCTTAAGTACTGACGGTGAACAAAATGAGGGACAAGTGTGGGAGGCCTATCTTTTTGCTAGTCATTATCAGTTAAAAAATTTGACCGTTTTGATTGACCAAAACGGCATTCAGCAGAGCGGCCTCACTAAAGAAATTCTCAACTTGGGTAATTTGCAAGCCAAACTGATAGCTTTTGGTTTCACTGCGGTAGAAGCCAATGGCCATAGTTTTACTTCCCTAGATAATGCTTGGCAAAAAATAAAAAAATCTCCCCGCCCAAAGGCTATTATTTGTAAAACCACTCCTGGTAAAGGGGTGAGTTTTATGGAAAACAATTATCTTTATCATGCTAAAAAGCTTAGTCAAAAAGAAGCTTTGCAAGCTATTGAGGAAATTAAAAAGACATGTTAAAAGCGACTAGAGATGGATTCGGAGAGGCGATCGTAAAAATAGCAGCTAAAAAACCAAATTTGATGGTTTTGAGTGCTGATGTGTCTGAGTCTTTGCGTCTAGACGACTTCAAAAAAAAATTTCCCGCTCAATACTTGGAAGTAGGTATTTGCGAACAGAATATGGTCGGAGTAGCTGCTGGTTTAGCTTCTTTGGGTAAAACCGTGGTCATTACTAGTTTTGCTGCTTTTAATCCAGGGCGTAATTGGGAACAAATTCGTGTTAGTTTGGTAAGGCAAAATCTCGATGTTAAAATAGTTGGCAGTCATGCTGGTCTGGCGACTGGCGCCGACGGAGCCACTCATCAAGCTTTGGAAGATTTAGCGTTGACAACCGTTTTGCCGCAAATGAAAGTGCTCCTACCAGCTGACTATCAAGAAGCTCAAGCAGCCACCGAAGCGATGATAGAAAGTTTTGGGCCTACTTATTTGCGTCTTTCTCGAGAACCAAGTGAAGCCATCGCACAACCAGGCAAATTTATTTTAGGTAAAGCTAGAGAACTAAAAAAAGGAAAAGATGCTACTATTATCGCTACTGGTCTTTTGGTACCCCTCGCTTTACAAGCAGCCTCAGAGTTGCAAAAATTTGAACTTGAGATTGGAGTCTTGAATTTCAGTACTCTCAAACCTCTTGATCATGAAAGTTTAATTAAAGCGGCTAGCCAGACTGGAGCTTTAGTAATTGCTCAAGAGGCTTTACTGGGTGGCGGTTTGGATGCCCTAGTCACTACCTACTTGAGCCAAACTCAACCAGTGCCAATAGAAATTTTGGCAGTGGAAGATCAGTTTGGACAATCTGGTAAAGCCGATGAGCTTTTCGCTCACTATCAATTAACAACCACAAGCTTGAAGGAAAAAGTTTTGCAAAGTTTGGCTAGAAAATTGCCAGCCAAAAAATAATTATTAATTAAAAAATTCTAAATAACCGAAGAATTGATTTTGCTTTTTTGAAGCAATTAAGCTAAAATAAGACCATGACAATTATTACTGCGACGACTAATCAGATTACTATTTCTGCTCTGACTGCGAGAGAAATACTTGATTCTAGAGGTATTCCTACCCTTGAATGTTGTCTCAGCCTCAATAATGGGGTGGTGGTAGTGACTAGTATCTCCACAGCCAATCCTAGTAAACAAACTGACTTACTCGAATTGCGGGATCAAGATCAAAACCGAATGTTGGGCTTGGGAGTTCACAAGGCGGTGGCAGCTATCAATGGAAGGGTAGCTCAAGCTCTTATTGGAAAAAGCCCGATAGATCAAGAAGAATTGGACAAAGCTCTTTTGACTTTGGATGGAACGAAAAATTTAAGTAATTTGGGGGCTAATACAACAATGGTCGTTTCTCAAGCTATTTTAAAAGCAGCTGCCCTAGCCTATGGCTGGCCTCCTTATTATTATATTTTCAAAAAATATAATTTAACTGATGTTTTGGCGGTTCCCACTATGCTTTACGGTCTCATTGATGGGGGTAAACACGGAACAGACAATCTAGACTTTCAAGAATTCCAAGTTATCCCTGCTAATAGTTTAAGTTTTGAGCGATCCTTGGAGCTAGCTGTTTCTTTATTTAAATCTTTGGGAAAAATTTTGCATGAAAAAGGAGCTATTAGGGCTGTCGGACCAAGTGGTGGTTATACCCCCAATCTTTATAAAAATACCGATGCTTTTGATTTACTCAATGAAGCTGCCCGAAGTATCAACCTTGTTGTTGGTCGTGATGCTTTTTTTGGAGCTGATTTTGACGCCAATAGTTTTTTTCAAAATGGTAAATATAAAATTAAAGATAGAGGCGAGGCTTACTCTAGTAAAGAATGGTTGGCTTACCTGAAAGACTTGAATCGCCTTTACGGAATTTATGCTTTTGAAGATCCTTTTGCTGAAAGTGATCTGGTTAGCTGGAAAACTTTTACCAATGAATTTTCCAATAATGCCCGAATTATCGGTGATTCACTTACGCGCACTAATGCCGATCTAATTGATGTCGCTATTAAAGAGAAAGCGGCCAATACTTTGATCGTCAAGACTGGCCAAACCGCGACTGTCACTGATTTAATTAATGCTGTTAAAAAAGCTAAGTCAGATAATTGGCAAATTATCGTTTCTAATCGCGAAGGAGAAACCAATGATGATCTGCTAGCTGATTTGGCCGTCGGTTTAGGAGCAAATTTTGCTAAGTTTGGACCGCCAAATAGAGGAGAAAGAATCGTGAAACACAATCGTTTATTGCAAATTAGTGACGAATTACGTCGCATTAATCAGCAGAATCAAGGAAATGATCGAGCAAAATAAACATATTATTCAACCAGTTTTAACCGGTAAGGGTTTTTCTTTGGAAAATCCGCGTCATCCTTATAATGGCCCAAAGCCTACAG
This sequence comes from uncultured Pseudomonadales bacterium, assembly GCA_964583625.1. Taxonomy (GTDB): domain Bacteria; phylum Patescibacteriota; class Microgenomatia; order UBA1400; family PJMF01; genus JAUNST01. The sequence goes on along the minus strand of CAZOVA010000003.1, from coordinate 30,180 downwards.
TTTTACTTATCCTTGATGGCTGGGGTTTGGGACCAAATAATGCTGGCAATGCCATTTCTTTGGCAAAAACTCCTAATATGGATCTTTTTTGGCTTTCCTTTCCCCACACTCAACTGGCTGCTTCTGGGGAAGCGGTTGGTTTACCGAGAGGAGAAGACGGCAATAGTGAAACTGGTCATGTTAATATCGGGGCGGGCAATATTGTTTATCAGGATTTACCTAGATTGAATATGTCTGTAGCAGACGGCACTTTCGCCAAAAACCAAACTTTTACCGCCGCTTTTGAACATGTTAAAACTAATCAGTCTGCCTTACACTTAATGGGTTTGGCTGGCAGTGGTGGCGTTCATGCCAATTTGGAACATCTTTTAACTTTATTAGAAATGGCTTCTAAAGCTGGTTTGCAAAAAGTTTATCTTCATCTTTTTACTGATGGAAGAGACTCCCCTCCTTATCAATCACCAGAAATCATTCAAAGAGTGACTGATTTATGTAATAGTTTGGGCGTGGGCGAAATTGCTACCATCGTTGGTCGTTTCTATGCTATGGATAGAGATCAACGCTGGGATAGAGTGGAGAGAGCCTACAATGCTTTAACCAATGGTGAAGGAGAGGTTACCACTGATCCTCTCACTGCCATCGCCAATCAACATCAAAAAGGTAATACTGATGAATTTATCGAACCAATTAAGGTTCTAGATCAGCATGGCCAAGTGATTAATATCGGCGACAATGATGCAGTGATTTTTACCAACTATCGAATTGATCGCCCGCGGGAATTGACCAGAGCTTTTGTTATTACTGATTTTGATGCTCCTCAAAAATTAGACTTCGACCCCTATCTAGAAAGATATGAGAAAACTAATGCTGAACAAGGTAAGGAAAGTCTAACTTTCAAAAGAAAAAAGTTTTTGAAAAATTTATTTTTTGTCACTATGACTCGCTATGAAGATAATTTGCCGGTGGCAGAAGCTTTTCCTCCCCAACCAGTGAGAGAGCCGCTTTGTAAGGTCTTAGCTCAATACGGACTTAAGCAGTTGCGAGTGGCAGAAACAGAAAAACAGAAATTTGTCACTTATTATATGAATGGTCAAAAAGAATTAATTTTCCCTGGAGAAGATCGGGTAATCTTGCCCTCAAAAGAAACTAAATCCTATGATCAAATCCCAGAAATGAGTGCTAGAGAAATTAGCGCTGAAGTGGTCTCGCGCATCAAAAATGCTGATTATGACGCCATGGTCATTAATTTAGCCAATGGAGATATGGTCGGACATACTGGTAATTTAGAAGCTGGGATTAAAGCTTGTGAAGTTATTGATGAGGTAGTGGGTCAAATTGTTAGAGCTACTTACCAAAAAGGAGGAACTGTTTTGATTACCGCTGACCATGGAAATGTGGAAGAAATGATTAATATGGAGACAGGAGAGATTGATACTGAGCACTCTACTTATCCTGTGCCATTAATTATTGTTGGACCGCAATATTTCAATCAAAGTCGTGTTTTACCGACTGGAGTTTTGGCCGATGTTGCTCCGACCATGCTTTCGATTATGGGTTTGGAAAAACCCATTAGTATGACAGGAAGAGCCTTAATCTAAAGCACAATTATTTACTGAAGTATTGACTAAATATGATGAATAAACTGAAACAAAAAACTTCTCGCAATCCTTTAATTGACTGGTTTATCAGATTGGTCAAGGGAGTAATTGTCGGTATTGGTTTTATTTTACCTGGTCTATCTGGTGGAGTTTTGGCTGTGATTGTGGGAATGTATGATCCATTAATAAAATTTCTAGCTAATCTCAAAGAAAAATTTTGGCAAAATGTCTTCTTTTTCCTACCTTTTGCTTTGGGAGCGGCTGGAGGAATAGTGCTTTTTTCTGTAGTAGTGGAACAAGCCTTTGGCCGCTATGCCGCTCAATTTGTCTGCTTATTTGTTGGCTTTGTTGCTGGCACTCTACCCTCTCTTTATAAAACAGCTGGTAAAAAGGGGCGTCTGACTCAAGACTTAATAATTTTGGCCTTATCAGCTATCGGTGTTTTCTTACTCATGTTAGTGGGAGGTAGACAATTAACTCAAGTTGAACCAAACCTTTTCTCTTGGTTGGCCTCTGGCTTACTAATGGGGCTAGGCTTGATTGTTCCCGGCTTAAGTCCCTCCAATTTTCTCATTTATTTTGGCTTGTATGACAAAATGGCAACTGGCATCAAAAATCTTAATTTGAGTATTATTATTCCCCTGATGATCGGCTTTATCGTCTGTATCTTTTTGTTTGCCAAATTAGCAGCCCATTTATTCAAAAAATATTATGCTAAAATGTATCACTTTATTTTGGGTCTAGTTATTGGTTCATCTTTGGCAATTTTTCCTACAGTGGTTTTTCCTGCCTTTCAAGCAGAACAATTATTGCTAAGCGGCTTGAACTTCAATCAAGCCCTGATTTTTTGTCTCTTACTTTTTATAATAGGAATAATTATCTCTTATCTTTTTAGTCTTTTAGAAGAGAAATATCCCCGAGAAGAAATTTTTTAATAAAATTTTAATGAATTTTGAAAATAATCATTAAGGCTCGCCAAAGCCAATAGGTGGAAAAAAGAATGATGAAACCGATAATGGCGTTTGTCACTCTGGCTTTACCCATAGCAATATAGTTTTGTTTACCTGACAAAGAAGCGGTTAGAACTTCAAAACCGCCTAAAACTAGGAGGATAAAAAGCAAACTACCAGCTAAAGGAAAGACTACTTTGAAAAGAGCTCGATTAATAACATCAGCTGGAGTGGCTTTTCCTAAAACTGTACCTTTCAAAGGATTGATCGCTGCTAAATCTTTTTTTTGTAAGTCTTTGACCATACCAGTCGTGCTCAAATCTGGTGTTATCTCAGTGGTGGGCTTATTTCGACAACAAAATAGGTTTTGTAAACCAAAGGCCGTTGCCTCTAATTTCTCTCCTCCATCCCGGCAAGGATTACTGTCCAAAGGGACGCTCTCTTTGGCAATATAGTCACCTTTGAGCTCTTGAAGGCATTGTTTAGTAAAAGCTTCTTCTTTAGGATCGGTGGCGGCTTGCACAATATTAATCAAAAATAAACAAGCCAAAAGCCAACTAATTAAAGTAATTAAGCTAATTTTAACTATTTTTGTTTTTTTCATTTTATTTTTAATCAGACTTTATATTATAACTTATAACTAATATATAAATAATCTTTTCCAAACTAATTGTTGGGGCCCGCCTGACGGTTAGTCAGGCGGGACCCTTGATGTCTTTTCACTCACTCCTTTTTATCTTTTTGTATAACCAATAAGCTGCCATACCTAAAATACCTAAGGCAATGGCTGCCAGTGGCCAAGGAAAGCGTATCAACCAGTCTGATCCCAAATAGAATATCGGCAGTCTCAAAGCAATTAACACCGGTAAGGTGATTACTAAGAAAAGCCACCAAGTTTTTCTTTCGGGCCAGGATTCTGCTCTCCCAAACAATTTTTTACCTGACTGAATCAAAGGTTGATGCACGTCGGATAAGGTTCCTTGAGCGATTTTGAGATAACAAGCTATCAGCCATAAAGCAAATAGGGTTTGGAGGGTGACAACTATTGCCACACCTGCCGCCGCCAAGATGGGCAAGAAGCCCATCAAAAGCAAAGTGAGAGCAAGATTTTTTCGAGTTCTTTTTTCCTGCTCTTCCTCTATTTCTTCTGACTGCATTCTTGTTGCCCCCAAAGCCCCCATTGAGAAGGCGGGCAGCGGGGCACCGACTAGACCGCAGAGTAAAGAGGTTGAAGCTAGAAGCATAAAGCTTGTTCGATTGCGAAGCTCATTGTCTAGCCCGTCCTGCCTTTGCTGAACCAACAAAGTTGTTTGATTTTCCAACAAAGTCAAAAGGGCTGCCAGAGCGTACAACCACACTCTGCCATCATAGGCAAAGTGAAAACTTTTTGCTACTCTTTGCCAAAACACTGGCGAAAGAGGAGCAATCAACCAGGTCAGAGTTTTGTCGAGCCAGTCGCCTTGTGCAATCCCCTGAGGGAGAGATAGGCCAATCTGAATGCTGAATGCTCGCCAGTTGGTCATGGTAATCACAATAAGCGTTGCCAATAACCAAAGAATCCGTCTTCGCCAAGCCCAGGTGGGCTTTTTCCAGTAAAGGAATATGGCCAAGGTAACACTGACGATCAGAATTACTAGCCTAGAAATGCTCGTCTCCCAAGAAATGATTTGAGAGACCTCAAGTGCAGCATATGCTAGGAAGGAAAAAATTGCCACGCTCGTCAACCATTCCGGTGGTTTTTTCCCCTTAGTGAGCAAAAATCCACCTAAAACATAGACTAGCGCCACCATCAGCCCGCCGAGTAAATGCATCGAGGGGTGGAGAGTCACTGCCAAAGGCAGTAAAAGAATGGATGGGACAAAGTAAACCCGCCCCAGTCCGGGGCTCACCAAAAGAGCCACACCGTAAACCAACAGTGACCACGACATTGAGCCGCCCATCGCGGCTGTCGCCAGAACTATCAGCGGCAAAATAACTGCCAAAACACCGATCTCTCGGGTCTGTTTTTGGAGCCATTCTCGCCGAGCAGTCCGTCTTTCTTCCCTAGTCATTAGTCTCGAACCTCCCTTTTTTTATGAAGTTGAAATAAATATTTATTTATAACAGCTCGGGTCCAAAGTGGACAAAGCTGGAAAACTATTGACCTTGAAAACTTAGATCTTAAAAGAGTGAATTGTGAAAGAGCCTTTTTTATCTTTACTTCACCTAATAATCGCTTAAGACTATTGGTAACAAAAGATAAATAAAGACATCTTATTATATCATAATATAGGACATTTGTCAAGATATAAGGAAAAAATAATTATAAAAAAACCTCAGTTTTTAGGCTGAGGTTTTGGTCTCTTTGGAACTCATCCAAGACTATAAAAAGGGTTGAAAATTTCTTTCCAACCCAGCGGCCAGCGGCCGTAAAGGGCTCCCAGCATCCTGAAGAGGATCATAAATAGCCAAACCATAAACAAGACAAGGAATAATTGGAACAGGAATTTAAAGATGACAGGTAAACGATGCCAGAGAGCATTCAGGGGGAGATAGATACAAGCGACTACGACTTGCCACCAGCCAATTTGCTTACTGTTAACTTCTTCCATCTCTGTCTGATTCGTTAACCACAGACAGACTTGATGACAGGCGGCTTCAAACTGATGATTACTTGTTCTTTGGCGAAGAGGGTAAAAATCAATCATGGTTTTTAGAATTGCCAATTTTTCTATCGGGAGTCTGCCCTGAGTTGGCCAATCATAGTCATTACCCACTGTCTCTGCCATTAAATGAAGTGAGAGAACCAAAGAGCTCGGCTTGATCTGCTCTAATTCCAGGTTGTCGATTAACCAAACAACTTTTTCCGATGCTTTCATTTTTCCATTTCCTCCGCATGTCTTTATTAAATTGAAAAAATATTTATCTTAAGCCCTAAGTTTTATAAAAAACTTGGGTGAAATTTCTCAAAGAGCTTTGTTTTTCCAAACTTTCACTGCCTGTCTAAGCTTAATTATTCAAGAGTAAAAGCTGAAAATAACGACTTCATTATAACATATTATAGGTCTTTTGTCAAGTGAAAGAGGTTTGACAAGCATTAACTTATATTAGATAATGAACAGTGAAAAATATGATGACGAGTGATGATTTCAAACGCCAGGTAGAAGTCCATGTTCCTGGATTAAAAACCGATTGGCTAATTAGCCGGGTGGCTTTTTTTGGCAGTGCTGATGTCTCTAGTGAAAGTCGGATTTATCGTGAGGCGTTTGAATGCGCCAAGCTTTTGGCAGAAAGAGGAAAAATTATTATTAATGGTGGCGGACCAGGAATTATGCAGGCCTCAACTGAGGGGGCTGAAGCGGTTGGTGGTAAGACCATTGGGGTCACTCTTCATCCTTTGGATGATGATTTGCTAGAGTTTGAGGGGCAATCACCAAATAACCACCTGACTTTAGAAATCAAAACGCAAAATTATATTGAAAGACTTTTTGGTTTACTCTCTCAAGCCGACATTTTTGTTTGCTTTCGTGGCGGAACTGGAACCTTGAGTGAGTGGGCCACAGCTTGGCTGGTGGGTCATTTGTATTATGGCCGCCATAAGCCGATAGTCCTTTATGGCAGTTTCTGGTTTGATGTTATGGAAGCAATTAATGCCAATTTTTTAGTGGGAGAAAAGGAGCGAAATATTTATCGCATTGTGGAAAATAAGGAGCAACTACTAGCTGTTATTGAAGGTTTAGAGAGAGAGCTACAGGTTTTAAGAGAGGAGCAGGAAAAAAAGTGAAAAAAATAACTTGCATCGGAGCTGCTTTGGTCGATTTATTTTTTATGTCGGCGGATTTTTCTTTGAAAAATAGCCCTGACGGCTTATTACTTTGTCAAAAATACGGTCATAAAATTGAAATTGCCGATTACCTGCTGGCTACTGGAGGGGGAGCGAGTAATACAGCTGTCGCTTTTGCTCGCCGTGGTCACGATGTGAGCATTATTGCCGAATTGGGGAGAGATCATTTTTCTCAAATCATCAGGCATGAATTAATTAGAGAAAAAGTCGATACCAGTAAAATGATTCTTGAACATCATGAGCAAACTGGCTGTAGCGTTATTTTGAGAGGAGATGATGGCGGACGAACCGTTTTAGTAAGTCGAGCTGCTTCGGCTAAGTTAGATGATTTTGATATTCCCCTTGATTATTTGAAGAGTAGAAATTGGCTTCATCTAACTAGTACGGGAGGCAATCTTCATGTGCTCAAAGAAATTTTTAAACTCTTCCCTAAAAGCAAGGTTGGCTTGTCTTGGAACCCAGGGAAAAGTGAGCTACAACTTCTAGCAGATAATCAATTGGATCTACCTAAACCGAATAAAGGTGTTTTTTTCGTCAATAAAGAAGAATGGGCAATGATTGTCGAAAAACAGACCCAAGTTTTGGCCAACTTCCCCTATGTCGTGGTCACCAATGGCGGGGAGGGGGGGTGGGTGTATTTTCAAGGTAAAAAATATACCGATTTTCGACCAAAAGAAGAGGGAGCTGCCTATGAAGCGACTGGAGCTGGTGATGCTTTTGCTAGTGCCTTTGTCAGTACTCTCCTTTATAACTGTCAGCTAGATGAAGCCATCGAAGCGGGCAAGAACAACTCCAATAACGTTATTAAGTTTTTAGGCGCTAAACAGGGACTTTTGAGTTATTAGGTTCATTTAGATGTTATAATGTCAGAGATTTGTAATGAAAAAACCTCTGTCTCCTAATTTAAGCATTATTATTCCCACTCTCAATGAGGAAAGGGTTTTACCCCTTTTACTCGCTGATCTTGATCGTCAAAGTGAGCAAGATTTCGAAATTATTATTATTGATGCCGATAGTCAGGATCAAACTAAAAAAAAAGTTCTAGAATTTCAAAAAAAATATTCCCAAGAGAAAATTATTTTCCAACAAGTTAAGAAGAAACAAGTTTCTTATCAGAGAAACTTTGGCGCTCAATTAGCAAGAGGGGAGTGGTTGATTTTTATGGACGCTGACAACCGTTTGCCTCATTTTTTTCTCCAAGGTATTGTTTATCAATTGAATAAATATCAAAAAGAAGTTGACCTCTTCTCTACTCTCATTCATTTGAATAAAACTGATCAAAAAAATAAGTTTTTTCATACTATTGCTTATGGAATTAATCTTTTTTTACTGAGCCGAGATAAAACCAATCAACCTCTGGCTTTTGGAGCCCTTATCGGTGTTCGCAAAAAAATTTTTCCTCAAATAAAATTTAATGAAAAAAGTAAAGTGATGGAGGATTCTTTACTGGTAAAAAAAGCTAAAAAATTAGGTTTTAAATTTAAACTTTTTTCCGATCCTACTTTTGCTTTTTCTATGAGAAGGGTAAAAAGTAAGGGCTTGTTTCAAACCGCTCGTTCAGCTTTTTTGATGCAGATGAACTATCTTTTTGGTCATGAATTTACCAAAAGTGATTTTGGCTATAAAATGCTTGGAGGTCAAAGTTATGATGCGGAAAAAGAAGAGCAACATTCTTATCTTAAGAAGATACTCAAGCCTTAAACAATTTTAATTTGCGCTAGTTGTTTCAAGTCGGTCGCTTGAGCAAGGTTTTTATCTTCGCGCCAGCGAATTAAGCGAGGAAAACGCAAACCATAGCCACTAGTATGAAAACTTGACTTGGTGATTTCATCAGCGGCAATTTCGGCAATAATGTTGGGCTCTAGCCAAACATCAGGAAAAATGATTTTATTTACTTGATAGGAAGCGGGTTTGGTCTGGCTAATCAAAGGTTGACTCTTTTGGTACAATTGTCGAAATTGCTCATCACTCAAACCTGTGCCAATTTTGGTCAAAGATAAAATTTTCCCTTCTGGTCCTGGCAAACCAACTAAAAAGGCTCCCAAACCAAACTGATGACGTTTGCCTTTGCCAAAATAATAGCCCATAACCACCAAATCCAAAGTGTCATTGAGTTTACCTCTTCTCCCCTCCTCTTCCTTAATTTTTACCCAGTTGAAACCTTTGCGCCCACTTTGATAAAAAGAGTTGATTTGTTTAGCCACCATTCCCTCTAAACCTTGATTAAGTTGCTGTTGATGATAGTGATGCAAGACTTGGGGATCAGTCGTTTGAATATAAGGAGCAATAATGGCTGTGGGCGTATCAGCAGAAACTTTCTTGGAGAGAAGCTCTTTTCTTGCCAATAAAGGTAAATTAATCAAGCTCTGACCGTCCAAATAAAGAATATCAAAGATAAAAAATTTCATTGGCAGTTCTTGTGATTTAGCCTTAATCTCATGTTTTCTTCTTCGAGTCATGGTCGCTTGAAAAGGCAATAATCGTCCATCATTTTTATCAAAACCGATTGCTTCAGAGTCAAAAATGGCGCTTTTAAGATCTAAGTGTTCGCTCAAAGTGAGTAACTCAGGAAACATAGCTGAGACATCATCTAAGCTTCGAGTAAAAGCTTTTACCTTAACCCCCAAAGGCCCCTTTTGAATATGAATTTGTACTCTCATACCGTCATATTTAGGCTCGGCAATAACGGCAGACATTTTCTCAATAATTTCATTACTAGAATTGAGACGTTGACACAAAGCTGGAACCAAAGGAATGCCAATTTGCACTTGATAGTCAGCTTTTAGTTGAGCTAATCTCTCTTGAGAGGTTAAATTTAATAGACTTAAATAAGATTGAGTTAAAAGACCAATGTCGGCTTTTTGTTGATAAATTTCTTCAAGAGCTGAGCTTTCACTTTTACTCCCTGTTCCCACCCAAGACAAACTATCAATGATAGTCATCAGGGAAAAACCCAAGCGTAATTTTCCCAAGACTATTCTCGTCACGCCTTTAATACTTTCTTGATCCAAATTTTGCCATAAAGAAACTAATAAGTTCAATTTTTCTTCTTGAGAACCTGGTCCACTAGCGAGGGCAATTTTCTTGAGAATCTGATAAACTTCAGTCACGCTAAGATCTTGCTCCTTGTTTAAGTTTAGATCACGAGCCAAAGCCAAACTAGTTTCTCCCCAATCACCAGTCTGTCTTTGTTTTTGGCGAACCTGACTTAAAACGCTGGCTTCATCAGCCTGTCCAAAAATATCGACACTCAAGCCATTACCTGGTAAACCACCGTTCTGAATCACTAATTTAACTAAAGCTCGAGCAATCATTTTCTCTGATAAAGAAAAAGGCAAAGAATCATAGGCTGGTTGTAATTGACCTTGAATTAAATTGGCTACAAGATTGCTCTCCGCCAAATCAACCGCTTGCCACAATTGTGCCAAAAGATTGGTGATTGTCAGCCGAGAACTATGTTTTTCTATTTCTTTCAGTTTGAGAGCTAGATCTTTGAATTTCATATAGTCAAGTAAATCATTATAGCCCAAAAACTAGAGCGAAAGGGAGGAAAATTAAGTAATTAGGGCTAGATGAGCGTGAGCGTCCGCGGGCAAGTGAGCTTCGATCAGGGTGACCAAACTCTCTCGGTCAAGTCCTACTAGTTGCAATTGCTCCTCACGACTGGCATGAGAAATGAAACTGTCGCTAATGGCGCGAATAGTTAAAAGAGGTTTGGAAAAAGTCCGACGACTAGCAATTAAATCAGCTAATTGTTGACCAAAACCTCCTAAATGACTATTTTCTTCAACGACGATCAGCCTTTGATGACGATTAATAATATTCTGCAAAAATTCTTGAGGTAGGGGCTTGATAAGCGGTAAATGATAGTGAGTAAAATTGAGTTTATCAGGCAAAGATGCGATTGTCGGTCGAGTAAAGCCAGTTGTTAGAACTGCTAAGTGATTGGTTTTACCCAAACGCAAAACTTGGGGCGACAAACTGGTATCGGCATTTATTAAATCCAAAGGCAGAGGTAAACTAATTTTAGGATAAAGGATAGCGACAGGATAAGCACTTTTTTGAGCAAATTGCAAACTACTGACAATTTCCGCTGCGCTTCCAGGCAAAATAATTTGTAAGTTTGGCACTTGATTTAAATAAGATAGGGCAAAATATCCTTGATGAGTAACCCCATCTTCTCCCACCAAACCGCAACGATCAATTAGGAGAGTTAAGGGAAGAGGATAAATGGCTACATCATGCATTAATTGATCAAAGGCTCTTTGCAAAAAGGTGGCGTAAAAATGGCAAAAGGGTTTTTCTCCAGCCGCGGCTAAACCAGCCCCAAAGGCTAAAGCATGACTTTCAGCGATACCGACATCAAAAAATCTCTTGGGAAATTGCTGAGCGAAATGACTCAATCCGCCTCCTTGAGTCATAGCCGGAGTAATAACAGACAAACGATTATCAGTTATTGCCATCTGACTGAGAGTTTGGCCGACTAAATCTTGAAGTTTGAGTTTTTTTTCTCCCGCAGAAGTACTTGGAGAACGAAAATGATGAGTGGTTGGATCACGCATGGCCTGCTGATCACCATAACCTTTTTTAGTTTTCAAGTGTAAAACTTGAGGACCAGCTTGTTTTTTTAATTGAGTAAAAGTTTTTAGCAAAAGAGGAATATCATGACCGTCTAAGGGGCCAGTATACGGCAGGGAAAAACTTTGACAAAACTGAGCATAAGCCTGACTCTGAGCAATTTTTCCCACACAAGGATCAATTGAATATTGATTGTCATTAATAATAATTAATATTTTTTGCTTGGTATTGGCTAAATGGTTTAAAGCCTCTACAGCCATGCCATTGAGAAAAGAGCCGTCACCAATAATAGCAATCGTCCAATGATCGTCACCACGGAAACTTAAACCTAAGGCTAGAGATAAAGAGTTGCCAGCATGACCTGTAATGCAAGGATCATGTTTGGATTCCGCTGGAGACATAAACCCTGATAGGCCGTCTTTTTTTCTTAAAGAAGAAAATTCTTTTTTTCGATTGGTTAAAAGTTTGTGCGCATAGGCCTGGTGACCGACATCAAAAATAAATTTATCAACTGGTGATTGAAAAACTTGATGTAAAGCAATGGTCAGCTCTACCACTCCCAAACTCCCGCCTAAATGGCCACCATTAGTTTCGCAAGTCTGGATAATTTGTTGCCGTAATTGCTCAGCTAGTTGCTCCAATTTTTGCTTCTTCACAATCTTTTAGTCGTAAAAATAGGTTTCAATCATGCACTTTTTGCTTAAAAAATGTGATAGAATGTTGAGCATGAAAAATAAAAAAACAAGCAAAATTATTATTTTGTCTCTTTTAGCTCTAGTCATGATAGTGGCAGGCGTAATTTTTATCAACAAAAGACAAAAAGAAACTGCACCACCAACAGAAGCACCCATCGTCAAAAAGAAAAGAATTAGTGCTCCGATTAATATTCTTGATCTAGATAAGAGGCCTTTGGTGTCTCTTAAACCCTTTAATAAAAATGGGGGGAGATTTGTCAATATTAATCTCACTGAATTAAGAGAAAAAGCGCAAACCGCTGAGTATGAAATTATTTACCAAGTCATTGGGGCAAGCGCGGTCAGTGCTAGTGGTGTTAAAGTCAAAGTGCCTGAGGGCGAGGGTGAAGGCACTCAAGGTTTTATTGGTGAATTAGATCTTAAACAATTGCCAACCAAAACTGAGAATCGTTTTGGTACTTGTAGTGCGGGTGGAGCTTGTGTAAATAATAATGTTTCAGATGGGACCTTAATTCTGAATTTTGAAGGCGAGCAAAAATTTTCCTTTGCCACCAATTGGACTTATTTTGAGAATGGTAATGCTACTAGTACAACTAAAGATGAAGCCTTTAGCCTGACTGCCGACGGTTTGAGTAAAACAAAAGATTATCTTCTAATGGAGGTTATCGGTCTACCAAAAGACTTGCCAGGAGAAGTTTTACTGGTGCCTGATGGAGGAAAAGACAATGGCACTAAAGCTGTCGCCTATCAAATTAATTTTACTCAAGCTCCAGTCAAACAAACAGCTAGAGTGCAATTTCAAGCAGCGACAGAGATAAATAAAGTTGCTGTTTGGGACAATCAAAGCTGGTCAGTCTTTTCTTTAACTGAAGATTTGCCCTTGGGCGATGGGTTTATTTACGCTTTACTAAATAATTAATTTTTAAAAAAATTAATCATAGACTTGATAAATATTTCCGGCTCCAATAGTGACAAAAACATCATTGGTCTGAATTTGAGCTAAAACTTCCTTTAGGGCAGAGATTGTGCCAACATTGAGGGCTTTTTTACCAGGAAAAGTTTCTTCAATTGCTTGACAGAGCATCGTGGAATTAATAGTCTGATCAAAAGCTTCTCGAGCCGAGGGAAAAATATCAATCATTAAAACCTCATCAGCTAAAGCAAAAGCTTGTACAAAACTGGGAAAGAGTTTCTTGGTGCGAGAAAAAGTGTGAGACTGGAAGGCGGTGATAATTTTTTTATCTGGATGCCAAGTTTTCAAAGCTTTGATGACAGCGGCCACTTCTTCTGGATGATGAGCATAATCGTCATAACATAATAGTCCATGACGCACTCCTTTGAACTCCAAACGCCGAGCAACGGAGCGATAACCTGTAATCAGTTGGCCAAAATCGGCCTCTGTCATACCTAAAATAGAGCTTGCCACTAATGTGGCTAAGGCATTAAGAGCATTAAACTGACCAGGCAAAGACAGATTGAAGGTAAAATGTTCTTTTGTTGGAGTTTTAATAGTCACTACTGCCTGATCTTGATCTGCAGGTAGTTGATAATCTAGCAAGCGAAAGTCACTTACCTCACTCTCTCCGAAACTAAGTAATTTAAGAGCGGGTTTTTCTTTAATTAGAGTTTGAGCGAGAAGAGTTAAATTAACATCATCGGCATTATAGACCAGAGCTCCAGTTGAAGGTAACTGACGAAAAAAATTTAAAAAGACTTCTTTGGTATGCTCAAAATCACGATAGGCGTCAGGGTGATCAAAACGAAGGCTATTGGCAATAATAATTTGCGGTTTTAAGAAACTAAAACGAGGAATAATGTGACGCGGGTCGAGGGTAGCGGGATCTTCCACATATTCATCAGCTTCAGCAAAAAAATAAGGGCTAGCTGGTAAAAATTGTCCTGTCTTATCCAAGCCAACAATTTCCCCTACTCCGACTAAATAGCTTTGTGGCGTCGACTTTTCCCAAATATAGGCTAACATGGCGCTAACCGAAGATTTGCCTCCCACGCCACAAACAGCTACTCCTTGTTTTTGATTGAAAAGTTCAGCTTGGGCTCTGGCCTGAGAAAGAACTAAAAGTCCTTTTTTCTTCGCTTCTAAAACTTGAGGGTTTTGTGACCCGCCATTGGCGCCAGAAAAAATTACCACTTCAGTTTCTTCTGGCAAAGAGTGAGTGAAGCCACTCTCCACTAGCAAATGAAGACTATCGAGCACTTTTTTGGTCACAAAATCTTCTTCAACATCACTTCCAGCAATATTTTTTCCCAAATCATTAAGAGCGCAAGCCAAAGCCGTCATGGCTACCCCTTTGATTCCTACCAAATAAAAATTATTTTTTATCAGCATTCTTTTTTAATTCTTTAATCATTGCTTTGGCAGCGACAATATCATTCCAAGGAGTTTCAGTTTTGCCGTCATAACACATGCTTTGTTCATGTCCCTTACCAAAAATAGCGATCAAATTTTGATCTTTACCATAATGTTCCAGAGCAAAACGGAGGGCCGCTTCTCGATGAGGAATAGAGATCACTTTGTGGTGATGATGTCCGAGATTTTCTTTCATTTGATTAATAATGGCCCAAATATTCTCAGTTCGTGGATCTTCAGCAGTAAAGATCGCTCTGTCCGAAAACTTAGCCAAAATTTGACCCATAGCTGGTCTTTTGAGATGATCGCGCAAACCAGCACAACCAGCCAAACTAATTAGCTTGGCTCCTTTGGGGAGATAATTGCGTCGGATATTGCTCAAAGCTGCTTGCAGGGCCTGAGGTGTATGAGCAAAATCAACAATTACTGAAAAAGGTAAACCGGTGGGGACAAATTCCATTCTGCCTTCTGGCAGTTGAAAAGATTCCAAAGCTTGCGCCAAATCTTTATCATTAAGCGAAAGTTGTTTCAACATAGTAATAGCCAAATAAGCATTGAGACGATTATAATCTTCGGCAAATTTTTCTCGAATAGCTTTTTCCAAAAGAGCGCTAAAGCGAGTTTTGCGACTAAAAGTAATAAGCTTGATATTTTCTTTCAAACTCTTTTTCAAACGGGGAAAAATCTCCATTTCTTCATTGACAACAGCAGTTTTAGCACTATTGAGCACCTTCATTTTTGCTTGTAAATAATTTTCCTGATTCAAATGATAATCAAGGTGCTCAAAATCAATATTAGTCAAGCCAGTGATGAGTGGTTTAAGTCCCCAATTGCGATACTGGTAAGCTCCTTGTGAGGTAATCTCCAAAACTAAATATTCCACTTTTTGTTTAACCATCTGCCGTAATAAACGGTAAAGAGCTTTTGGAGCAGGCGAGGTCACATGAAAGCCAGTTTCAATTTTCTCCTCACCAATAAAGGCAGCAACTGTAGAAATCAAAGCTACATTATAGCCATTCTTTTTCAAAAGATGATAGACCAAGGTGCTAGTGGTGGTTTTTCCATCGGTCCCAGTAAGAGCTAAAATTTTTAATTTTTTTTCAGGAAAACCATAAATTAACTGAGAGAGAAAACCCTCCCCAATGCCTGTTTTGAAGAGATGATAGAGGCTTTTGATTTTATAAATAAAAGCTTTTATTTTCATACTAGTTGGCTTTGTAAATATTCTTCCAATTGAGAAAGGGAAACTCTTTCCTGTTTCATTGTGTCTCGGTGGCGAACAGTTAGATCTTCATTACTTAATGAATCGAAATCGATCGTTAAGGTCAGAGGAGTGCCGATAGCGTCTTGACGACGATAACGCTTACCAATATTGCCATGATCATCAAACTCCAATTGATAAAGTGGTCTTAATTTCTGCGCAACTTGTTTGGCCAAAGCCACCAATTCTGGCTTATTGCGTAAAAGCGGAAAAACAGCTAATTTAATGGGTGCTAATTTAGCAGATAATTTTAAAACTAATCTCTCATCTTGACCGACCCGCTCTTTGCTATAAGCATGATCTAAAACCATCATGACAATGCGGTTGAGACCAGCTGAGGTCTCCATAATATGAGGAATAAATTTTTCTCCTGTTTGCGGATCAAAATAATTTAAATCAACACCTGAAAATTTACTGTGTTGGGATAAGTCCCAATTTCCGCGAGCATGAACACCTTCAATTTCCTTAAAACCTCCTAATGAAGCAAAATTGTATTCAATATCATAAGCGTCGCTCGCATAATGAGCTAATTTTTCGTGTTGATGCCAACGTAATTTGTCCTGCTCAATTCCAAGATCTAAATACCATTGCCAGCGATCAGCTCTCCAGGCTGCAAATTTTTCTGACATTTGTTCTGGACGTAAAAAGTATTGCATTTCCATTTGTTCAAACTCTCGGGTGCGAAAAACAAATTGACGAGCAATAATTTCATTACGAAAAGCCTTACCTATTTGAGCTACACCAAAAGGGAGTTTCAAATGTAAACTATCGAGAATATTTTTATAATTTAAATAAATGCCTCCACAGGTTTCTGGTCTTAAATAAACGATGTTTTCAGCGGTCAACTCATCAGTGGGAGCTCCTAAGTTGGATTTCACCATAAGGGAAAACTGTTTTGCGGCCGTGAGATCACGACTCCCGCACAGGGGGCATTTTAGTTTACCGCTAGCTTTAAGATTTTCCAATTGTTGATTGATAAAAGTGAGAGTTTCTTTGTCGGCATTAATTCCTTGTTCTTCTAGTAAATGATCAGCTCTTAATCTGCCATGACAATTTTTACAATCCACTTGAGGGTCATCAAAATTATCTATATGCCCAGAAGCTTTCCAAGTTTGTGGCGACATAAAGATGGCGCTGTCCAAACCCACCACATCTTCATGTAGTTGAACCATATTTTTCCACCAAAGTTGTTGGATATTTTGTTTAAGCAAAGCGCCATAATGACCATAGTCATAAACAGCACTCAACCCTCCATAAATTTCACTCGATTGATAAATAAAACCAGTAGACTTACAAAAAGCTACCAACTCCTGCACATCAATATTCTTTGCCATAAACATTATTATACAATAATAAAAGTTTTTTTTCTCTAAAAACCTGATAAAAATTAGCTAGTTAAAAACCACATCATCAAAGTAGCCAACAAAAGAAAAAAGACAGGCACAAAAACTTTTTGGAAAGGAAAGAAGCCCTTATTGTCATCTGCTTTTAAACGACGCAAGACCTGATCTGTGTAGAGACCGAGGGCAAGAAAGATCGTGCCAACAATCATGCCAAGAGCCAAACTTTTATAGCCAAAAATTTCTGGGCTATTGGCGAAAAGATCAAAAGTAAAGAAAAAAGGTAAAATTAAAAGGTAGGTCAGAAGAAAACCGCTGACTGGTAAAAATTGTTTACTCGGCCATTTCTTTTTTAACCAATTAACAGTCAAAGTGGCCAAAGATAAGAGTAGGGCTCCCACCCAAACTCCCGTCATCGCATCATCAATCCCTAAGGCTCGAGAAATCCCTAAACCACCACTAATTGCTACAACACAAACTGCACAAGGAGCCATAATGTCAAACATTATAACATAAAATTAGAGTTAAAATAAAGTAAATGCTTAGTCAAACTAATAAAAAATTAATTCGAGAGATTGCTGATTTTTTCTTCAAGGCTAAAAAAAATTATTGCTTGCTTGGTTTGAGTGGTGGCATTGATAGTGCTTACAGCGCCTTACTCCATGTCGCGGCTTTGGGGGCAAAAAATGTGGCGCTGATTAATTTTCCTAGTCGTCATAATAGTCATCTTACTAAAAAAAATGCCGCTTCAATCGCTCAGAGTTTAAAATGCCAATATTTGATATTACCAATTGATGATTTGGTAAAAAATTTTTGGCAAACTGTCAATAAAGACGAGCATCGACTCTCTTGGCCAGTACTTAGTAAAAGTGATGAGAATATTCAAGCTAGAATTCGAGGACAACTTTTGGCTGGTCTAGCCAATTACTATGATGCTCTCTTCCCTTGTAATGCCAATAAAAATGAATTATTAACTGGCTATGGAACACTTTATGGAGATTTAACTGGCTATGCCTGCCCCTTAGGAAATTTATGGAAAAGCGAGGTTTATCAGCAAGCTAAAAATCTTGCTCAAGACATGAACATAAATTTACCCCCAGCAATTTTTCAGATTCATCCCAGCGCCGAACTTAGTCCGCAACAAAGTATTGAACAAAACTTAGGTGATCCAATGACTGAGATCTTTCAAGAAAAATTGCTCCAATTTTGGTCACAAAATTGGGGGCGGGCTGAGAAACTCTGGCAACTGACTGAAAAAGCTTGGCAAGCTAATCGGCTTCCTGCTCTTCTTAAACTTAATGAGGAGGAAACTAAAAATATGAAACAGCTTTTTCCTCACAGAGAAGATCTGAAGCAAAATCTTGAATTAATCTGGCAACTTTTTACTGGTCCAGGACAATTTAAAAAAAAGCAAATACCGCCAATTCTTGGCTTAAAGTAAAAATTGGATGATAGAAACACTCAATGAGGTAAAAGGTGAGCGCTACTGGGATCAAGCTGGCGCAAACGTTCAATGATCAGTTCCCGATGACAACCATGATAGTCCTTTTCACCGCACAAAAGGGTGACGTCAAGATTATGAAGGGAAGCTTTTTTAATTAATCTCAATAAACTTTCCAAATAAGGTTCTTGGTTTTTTTGTTCTTGTTGATAAAGTTTTTTAAACCTTTTCCAAGAAATTTTCTTCTTAATGACATAAGCTGCCACTAATTTTCGACTGGGAGCTAAAGCCTGATACCAAAGATCAAATTGATAGTCATCGTGAACACTGCGCATGACACAAACTCTGATACCGTCTGTTTTTTTAGCTGGCAAAAGAATAGACTTATTTTTTAGCATGAGGTTTTATTTGTTTGACAACTTCTTCCAGCCAAGACCAATTATCCAAAGTAAATTGATAAGCTCCGGGAGTAATTTGATCTAAAACCAAAGGTGAGTAGCCAACTGCCACCGCATAAATAATTTTTTTCAAAAATTCTTTATTAGCTTCACCAAGAGTCACTTTTTGACCATTAAATTCTATCGCTTCAACTGCCTTTTCTTGAATAAAAACTGGTAAAGACATACCTCCAGAAATATTTTTCATCGTTAAGGCTTCATGATTATTTTGGTCATAAGCAGGAGATTGATAAAAGTTTTCAAAAGCAGCTTTGTAATCATTAAAACCTTTATGAGTCGAAAAGTGTTTCACCATCTCTGGTCTTAAATAAACAACCACCTTTTGCATATGCCGAACTTCCAAAGGAGAAGCATGAGCAGCAGTATAAGTAGAGATATTGGAACCAGAAAAAACTCGATAAATTGCTTGTTGAGTACGACTCATACTAGCAAAGTGTTCTCTTACTTCTTCCTCCTCCTCTGGCTTGCCAAAGCTTTGATAGAAAAAGCCACTATCGCTAGGACTACGACGATCAATAATGGGGATTTGAGTTTGCGTATCGCCGCCAATAATTTGAAAAGAATCGCCAAAAGCGATGACTCGAAAAATAGTATTAACCAAAGCTGAATTTTGTTCTAAAAATTCCTGTTTCTCCTGACTATCAATTTCCCGACTATTCATCAGATTGATAAAATCTCTAAATAAAGAAACTAAATAATCACATTTATCTTTCGCAATCAAAGACTGATCAGAATTTTCTATTTCTGCTGTTGGACCAGGATGGTCATAAACACTCAAATTGGGCAAAATCCTCAAGGCCGCATTTCTCCTCTTGGAACTACTAGCGCTGATAACTATTTTTTTTTCTTGATCTGGTAAAAACTGCTCCTTTAGCATAATTTTTTAATATTATATAACAAAAACATCGATAGCTAAGAGAAAAAGGTAGTTGAGTGAAAAATGTGTTACAATTCACAGTCATGATGTCGATAAAAGAAACAGGTGGTGAAAAAGCTAATTGGAGGAAAAACTGGTTGGTCAGTCTCTCTCCAGAAATAGACTTCAAAGCTGAGGCTTGGAGGCTAGATGAACGTATTTGCCATTATTTAAAAGAAAAATATCAGGCTCAAAATCTCGCTTTACGTATTGATAAAAGAGGTTTGGAAAAAATTGTTTATGACTTAGATCTTCTTTATTCAGAACTAATGGTCTTAGCTATTGTTTTAATTGGCCAAAGAAAAGCAAAGTCAATTGATGAACAAACTAATTCATTGGCAGAAACTGATAGTTTGATTTTAAATAATGATAAAGAAGTTGACGAAGTTTTTTTTGTGCTCAAGGAAATTTGGGAGAATAAAGAAAAAAGTAAAAAGCGATAGCTGGCTGGCAAAAGTTGACTTAATTTAAAATTTTTAATTTGCCCAACTAATTTAAGAATACTAAAAGGCTAACTTTTTCGTATTAGCAATTAGATATTAATAATGTTTTGTAAAAATTATTTCTTTTGTAATTGAGCAAATTTTTTTTGCATGGTGGGGTTGCCACTAGTGAGACGTTTGATGCTCAAATCTTCAGCTTTATTATTGGCCAATCGTAAATTATTTTCTGACGATAACAAAGCTTCTTTCGTTTTCTGCAAATGAGTGATAGTTTTTTCAATCTCTTCAATCGCTGTTTTAAATTTTCTACTAGCTAGCTCATAATTTCTAGAAAAACCTTCTTTAAATGAATTCATATTATCTTCAAAATTGGCAATGTCAATATTTTGTTCTCTTATCAAAGCAAGCTCGGACTTATATTTAAGTGAATTTAAAGCTGCATTTCTTAGTAGTGTGATCATGGGAATAAAAAACTGCGGTCTAATGACATACATCTTGGGATACTTATGTGAGACGTCGACAATGCCAGTATTATATAACTCGCTATCAGCTTCTAATAATGAAACTAGAATAGCATACTCGCATTTTTTTTTAGTTCTATCTTCATTGAGTTTTTTAAAGAAATCTTCATTTTTCTTTTTATTTTCTGTCTCATCTCCTTCGTTTTTCATCTCAAACATGATACTAATAATTTCCACACCCTGAGCATCATTTTCGCGGTAAATATAATCGCCTTTAGTGCCGCTTGTGGTATCATTGTCTTTTTCAAAGTAAGCATTTTGAAAAGCAGTGGCTCGCCATTTGTTAAACTCAATTTCACAATGTTGTTCGAGAGTTTCGCCTAGCATTTTAGTAGAAGCCTTGACCTTCAAATCTTTATAGTAATCGATCATGTCTTCTTTACTTTTCAGTTCGTGCTCATATTTCTCTTTAATGGCAGCAGCAAACAGCTTTGCCTCTGAGTTTTGTTTGTCAAGTTTGTGTCGCAACTCATCTCGTTCTTTTTCAACTATCTTAAGAGCCTCTGAAACAGCTAGTTTTTTTTCGGTTTGGGCAGCTTCTATTTGAGATTGGAGCTTGGTAATTTCAGCTTCTTTTTTGGCAAGATCTTCTTGTGATAAGCTCTTTGCCTTGGCTTCAGCTAATTTAATAGCTGATTCTTTTTCTTTCCCTAAGACCGCAATTTCTTCTAGAAGTTTTTGTTCTTTGAGTCGAGCTTCTAATTCTTTTTGCTGTTCAATAGTTTTACGTACTTTTTCTACCTCAGTTTCAAAAACATCCTTTTTAATTGAGTCAACCACGCCTTTGATGGTTGATTTATCAATATCGAGATCATGCAAAGAAGAAAGGTCGATTAAATCTCCTTTTTGACCATCTTCTTGGAGAACTAAAGTATTTTCATCTTGGATAGAAACTTTGACTTTTTTCATTTTAATGAATCTTTCTAGAAAAGTTTTTTAATTTTGGCGGAAGCGGTGGGACTCGAACCCACGATGGACTTACGTCCGACAGATTTCAAGTCTGTTGCCATAGCCACTAGGCGACGCTTCCTTTTTTCAAGGGACACAAAAACTATTATAAGCTAAAAAGAACAGTAAAAAAGCTCTATTTTTAATAAAATTCCCCTTGAGCGTTAACTCAAGGGGAAGTGGTAGTTTGTCTTTCTTAGCGACCAAAAAATTTCCTAATCTTGTCGCCCCAGCCCTTATTTTCGATAAATTCGATAACTCCCCATTCCTGGTATTTGTCCGTCAGCCACTGGCTAAAATCTTGAGACTTATCCCAGACCCAAGCACCAGCTTCTTTGGAATTTGACTTTATTTTGCTCCAAAGTCCAGTTTCGCCTGCGTCAATGTCGGTCATCAGCTTATCAAGATTGATGCGTCTACCAAAAAAAGACGTCGCGCGATAGTAGTGGTGAGTAGGAGGCAGGGTTTCTTCTAATTCAGGGTTGACCGTAATTAGCAAAATCCGTTCACGATCAAACTGACTTAAAAAACCACCCTCACCTTTTGCCGGAAAATCGATCAGAATATTTTCTTGTTCTCCTGTCTCAGTTAAAGTTTTAAGTTTAACAAAAACCCAGGATCCCGGTTGAATGAAGATCGTGTCTGTGGCTAAGGCCACTTGAAAAAGAGAAGTCATCATTAAAATCGCCAAAACGAGACTGAGCGCCAACCGAAGTTTGCCTTTGTTTTTCATTGTCTCTTCCCCCTTTTTAATAGTTCTGAAGAAAATTGTTTTCCACATTTTGATCATCTCCTTTGAAAAACTTAATCGAATCTTTGGATTTTATCCCAGATAATATTTTCTTTATCCATGATATCCCTGAAAACATCATCTAAGAGAATTCTTTCTTGACTCTTCAGTAAAAGGTAATAGTCGACATTAATAGGAATGTTCTTTTCATCTAAGCGGTAAAAAAATAGCTGTCGATTGAGGGACTGGCGATAAAGAGCGCCACCGCCATAAGTACTTAGTTCAAGCAAAATGTTTTCCGTTCTTTGGTCATCAAGGTAAAGAATGATCATTTCTCCTGGATTTAATAGTGTCACCATAGTCTTTCTCTTACTATTTTCCCAAGAAGACTGTAGCCATACGAACCCAGCAAAAATGAGCGTTGCGCTAAAAACAAGAATCACTTTTGAACAAACACTAAGCGGTCTTTTTCTTTTAGGATCGTCATTAGTTTTAGTAGCCGAAGTTTTGGTCAACTCTTCCTCACTCACATCTCTCTCCTCCATTCTGACTTGTTTATTTGTGAAAGATCACCTACCGATCAAGGATTATATCATATTATAGGTCTTTTTTCAAGGCAAAATTTAAGGTCAAGCATTAAAATACCCGGTTGAACTAAAGATTAATTGAGGCCAAAAATTAAATAAAGTTTTTCGGCAATATCTTTGAAAGTGGGCGCCGCTGTTTCAGCTGCCCAAGGAGAAGAGCGTGGTCGCTCAAATTTAACAAACATAATGAATTTTGGGTCGTCATAAGGAGCAAAACCAATAAAGCTCGCAATCGTGTCATTTTTTTCATAACCTCCTTTGGTCGCAATTTGGGCTGTCCCAGTTTTTCCAGCAATACTATCAGTATTTTTATAAATATATTGAGCCTCACCATGTTGGGCTGCTTGTTGTAACATTTTGCTGACCGTTTTGGCTGTTTCTTCACTCACTACCTGGCTTAAAACTTGAGGCTGGGTGACGAAAACTTCTCCAGTAGCTTTATCAACTGCCTTGCTTACCAAATAAGGTTGCATCATTCTGCCTTCATTGGCAATCGCTCCGACAGCTCTTAAAAGTTGCAGGCTGCTCAAACTGATCCCTTGACCAAAGGACCGCGTTGCTACTTCCGTTGGTCCCCAAGCCCATTTTTCTAAATCAATTGCTGCTACTTCTTCTTGCGTTCCCAAATTTAATTTTTCCCCAATACCAAATTTTTGCAAATACTCTCTTAAACGTTTACCCCCTAAAAGATCGCTAATAAAAATCATGGCAATATTGTCTGATTTTTCCAATGCTTGAGTCATATCAATATTGGGATGATAAACATCATTCCAGGTCCGAATAGTATATTTATCAATGGTGCGCGGTCCGCTACATCTGGTGCAAGGCGTATAAGGAGAAATTAATCCAGCGTCAATGCCTGCTGCTACAGTTAAAATTTTGAAGGTTGAACCTGGCTCAAATAAGTCAACAATAGCGGGATTCTTATATAAAGAGGTCTCTGCCTGATAATATTTGTCTGGATCATAGTTAGGAGCAGTCGCTAAACCTAAGATGGCTCCCGTTTTAGGATCCATAACAATGATTTCCCCTCGACTAGCGCCATATTTTTGCATAGCCGTGGCCAGTGAATCTTCAACTAAAATCTGAATGTCTTTGCGTAAAGTAAGATAAATATCACGACCAGCCAAATTGTCTTCAATTAAATTGCTATTGGTAAAAATAGGACTCTTGAAACCGTCTACCGTCACCAGAGACTGACTATTTTTACTTTCCAGCTCTTTATTGAGCCCACCTTCAATGCCATAATGCCCTTCGCTTTTGTCTTTACTTAAAAAGCCTAAAGTATGAGCGGCCATATTTTTTTCAGGGTAAAATCTTTTTGTCTTAGCTTGAAATTGCAAGCCAGTAATCGGCAAGGAGCTTAGTTGATCCTTACTGTCTTGGTTAAGATTATTAGCGATAGCGACAATTCCCCGAGTTTTTTTTGCTTCCGCTTGCAAACTAAGAGTTTCCAAAGTTTTCAAACTAGCGCTCGCTTCGGGATCAACTAAAATAATCGGGCTGATTAATTGATAAAATTCTGCTAAAGACAAATTGAGGGTAGCGGGTTCAAAATAAAGTTGGTAAACTTGTTGATTACCAACTAATAATTGATTATCGCTGGTATAGATTTTTCCTCTTTCGCCTTGATAGCTGACCAATTGTTGATATTGATTCTGGGCTAGCTGATTATAGTGTTGCCCTTGAAAAATCTGTAAATAAAAAAAACGAGCCCAAAGAAAAAGGAAAGCTAAAAAAGCCAAAGACAAAATAATTTTTGTTCTCAGTTGTAATTGTTGCTGATTGGCTGGTTTTTTATAAACTGGCCTTAAAGCAGGTTTTTTCATGGCAAGCTGGCCAGATTTTTGCTAGCAATCGTGATCCGTTTATTGATGGGTTCATAGAGAGATAGATCGGCTACAGAATTTAAATGGTAGCTGGAATTATAAGTGCTAATTTTGTCTTCTAATAAATAGAGTCGACTAGTGATAGCTTGATTTTCTGCCTGAAGAGCTTTGGTCTCCAAACTAGCAGCGATAGAAATATTTCCTGAAAAAACGACAAAAACAGCTTGAATTATCAAACCTAAAATTAAAATTAGATAGTAGTTAATCGTTAATTTTTTCATTTTTTGTGTTTTTCAATCATTCTTTTCTAGCACTCTGAGTTTGGCGCTCCGTGCCCGAGGATTGGACAATTCTTGTTTGTCTGGTACAAGAGGTTTTTTAAAAACAGGTTGAGCTAAATTTTTAGCCTGCAGCTCACTAAAAAAGTGTTTTACCAAACGATCTTCTCCTTCATGAAAAGCAATCGTCACCAAACGACCGCCTGGAGCTAAGAGTTTAAATGCCTGAGGTAATACTTTTTGCAAATTGTCTAATTCACTATTAACAGCAATTCTTAAAGCCTGAAAAACTTTAGTAGCGGGATGCAATTTACTCCGACTGCGCTTGGTTCTTTTTACCAGCTCGCTTAATTCCAAAGCATCCTGAAAAGCGTTTTGGCCCTTTTCTTGACGATAATTAATAATCGCCTGAGCAATTTTTTTAGCTTCCCTCTCACCGCCAAACTCAAAAAAAAGAGTTTGTAACTGCTTAAAGTTTAAAACTAAAAGTAAGTCTCGGGCGGTAACCGCTAATCCGCTATCCAGACGCATGTCCAATGGTCCAGATTTTTGGAAACTCAAACCTTTGTCCGCGCTCATTAACTGGTCACTGCTGGTGCCAAGATCAAAAAGCATTCCTGCAAAACGAAAATCTGCGCCAAAACCAGAAAGATCAGCCACTGTTTGTTCTAATTTGACAAAGTTTTGTCTGATTAAAATCAGTTGCTGCTCCTGCAGCTGCTTTTGAAAAGCCTCTTGAGAGCGGGAAAAAGTTTCTTCTTCATATTCAAAAGCCAAAACTTTACCTCCCCGTCTAATAATCTCCTGACTGTGTCCGCCAGCTCCAAAAGTGGCGTCTAAATACCACTTTCCTGGCTCAATTTGCAAAAAATCAATCGCTGTTTGCAAGAAGACTGTCTGATGCATTTTCTGCTGCTTTCTCAGCCTGTGTTTTTAATTTGTCCAAGAGCTGGTGATAACGTTCTCTATCCCAAACCTCAATTCGAGAAAGAGACCCGACCACCACCATTTCTTTGCTGATGCCAGCATATTCTTTCAAAGATGCTGGCAAAAGCAAACGTCCTGCCAGGTCAGTTTCTTGTTCATTGGCCCCGTTGGCCAAATGGCGGATCAAAGCCCGGTGATCCGCTTTGTAGTAAGAGAGTTTGCTCAATTTTTGTACCTCTAGCGCAAACTCGCTTGCTTTAAAAATGAAGAGGCAACCGTCTAGACCAGGGGTGAGGACCCAATCTTTGGTGTCTTGTCGGAAAGCTTTGGGCAGAGTGAGTCTGCCTTTGGCTTCAAGCTTATTGTAATAAGTTCCGACAAACATGGTTGTAGTTCATTTTTATTTTATAAGACATTCTACCACTATCTACCACAAATTTGCAATAGTAAAACTCCTAAAAGATAACTTAAAAAAGTGTTAAGCAAAAAAAAGCGATCAATTAGATATTAATATCTAAAATTGTATAAAAATTGCATCATAAAAGCCGTGCTGATAACTTATTGAATAGAAAAATAGCCGTGAAAATCTATAGCGATCCTAAAAAAGAAAAAGTCCCGGAATGGAGGAGGGACCGGGACTTCTTTTCGTCCGCAACCTGCAAAGCAGGACCGCATTATTCCCGAAGGAGCAACGCGAGATTAAACGAACAAAGATATTATATCACAAGAGTTACTTATTGCGTAAAAAGGCGGGCATTTCGTAAGGATCTTCTTCCTCATCAAAAGAAGGGTTGTCGACAGGCTCCTCTTCTGGAGAATCTTTTTGAGTATTGAGAGAGGTTTCCTCTACTTGAATCGGACGCGCCACAGGAATAGGCTCATAAGGTTTGCGAGGAGCAAAACCAGAAGAAAAATCTTCTTTTGGTTGATCGTATTGCGGTTGAACAAATTTTTCTGGAGCTTGAGAGATTTGTGGAGAGGTTGCGTCGGAAGACTGTTGACTGGTTGATGGAGGAGCGACTGGATCCTGACGAGAGAGACGAGAAAGAGGGGGCGGAGCTGGTTCGGAAGCTTTGAAACTATTCATCCCCGCTCTCGGTGAAGCCATAAAGGGCAAACTATGATTGTCAAAGCCAGTAGCAATTACGCTAATTTTCACTTTGCCTTCCATCTCTTCCTTGATAGCATTACCAAAAATAATAATCGCTTCTGGATCAGCGCAGGCCTGAATCACTTGGGCTGCCTCAGATATTTCTTGCATGCCAAAATCTGGTCCACTGATAATATTGTAAAGAATTCCTTTGGCTCCATCGACTGAGATCTCCAGTAAAGGTGACGAAATTGCTGATCGGGCAGCCACTACCGCTCTATTTTCACCCTCAGCTTCGCCAATTCCCATCATCGCCGTTCCAGAATCGGTCATAATTTTAGCTACATCATTGAAGTCAACATTAATTAGACCAGGAACTGTAATTAGATCAGAAATTCCTTGTACTCCTTGACCCAGAACATTATCCGCTAAGCGAAAAGCTTCAACCAAAGTCATTTTTTTATCCACTACATCAAGTAATCTCTGATTGGGTACAACAATTAAAGCATCAACATAGTCACGCAATAACTCGATTCCTTCTTCGGCAACTCTCATTCTTTGTACTCCCTCGAATAAAAAAGGTTTGGTCACAACCGCGACTGTCAGAGCTCCAGCTTCTTTGGCAATTTGCGCAATTATCGGTGAGGCTCCAGTTCCTGTTCCTCCTCCCATCCCGGCAGTAATAAAAACCATTTCTGTATCATATAAATTTTCTTTCAGCTTCTCCCTAGATTCCTCAGCCGCCGCCTTCCCCACTTCTGGATTGGCACCTGCTCCTAATCCTCGAGTATAATTGCTGCCGATTTGAATTTTATTCTCCGCTAGAGAGTTAAGTAAAGCCTGGGCATCAGTATTAACACTCACAAATTCCACTCCTTGAATTTGTTTAGAATTAATCATTGAGTTAATGGCATTGCCACCACCTCCACCAATGCCAATCACTTTAATCTTGGCAAAAGTATTATTGATCGGTTTAATTTGTGCCATTTTAATCCTTAACTTTAAGTTGATTTTTGCTAACTAAATTAGACTTAATATATCACACAATTACATTTTTTGCACAGGAAAAATTAAGGTAAAAATTTCTTAAAAGCAGCAGTAATTTTACCAAAAAAGCCGTCCAGACTAGATTCCTGACTATTTTTCTTACCACCCGAAGCAGGATTGTCCTGTTCTTTGAGGGCAAAATTGAGCAAACCAATAGCTGTCGCATAAGCGGGATCATTGAGATGACGGATTACTCCTCGGACGCCACTGGGCACTCCTAGACGAACTTGAAGATTGAGAGTCCGAGTAGCCACTTCAATCAAGCCAACAGTTTTAGCTCCGCCACCGACAATCACTGCTCCTGCGCCCAACTTGTCGGCGATTTTTTGTTTTTTCAATTCCTGAGCGACTAAAGAAAATATTTCTTTCAATCTAGGCATAATGACTGTTCGGATTAAAGTAGTTTTGGAAATAGCATTGGGTTTGACACTCGCTTCATAGTCAGCTAAATTAAGAGTGTCTACTTGTTTCAGTCGACGACGATACTCTTCCCTTGATTCGTCTGGTCTTTGACTCTCAATTTCGCTTTCCTCATCACTCAAAATTAGTTTGATTTTTTCGGCATTGTCCAAACCTACATGAGTGAAAGCATTAATATCTTGAGTGACATAACGACTGCCGATAGGAATAACACCACTAAAAAGGATCGCTCCATCAACAAAACAACAAAAACTGGTAGTATCAGCTCCCAAATCAATACAGATCACGCCAGCTTCTTTTTCCGCTTCGGTTAAAACTACTTCGCTTGCTGCTAAACCAGAAAAAACAAAGCCATCACTTTCCAGTCCGACATCATTGAGAGTTTTTTCCAAATTGCGCAAAGCACTGCTACTGCAAGTAATGAGATGAATATCGGTCTCCAAACGCACGCCAATCATTCTCAAAGGATCACGTACTCCTTCCTGACTATCAACGGTAAAAAAACGAGGGGCTAGGTTTAAAACCTCACGATCGGCTGGTAAAGAGACGGCCCTGGCCGCATCAATTGCTCGGTCAACATCTCCCTCTTGGATTTCATTATTACTGTCGGCAACGACCACTATGCCATTGGAGTTGAGTGAGCTGATATGTTGACCACTGACGCTCACATAAGCACTATGAGCATTAATACCACAGGTCCTCTCAGCCATCGCCAAAGATTCCTCTACCGTATTGGCTGCCTCCTCCAAATTGACAATTGTTGCTCGGCGAATTCCCTTGGAAGGAACATTACCGACCCCGACAATTCTCATTTCTCCAGATTGACCGTCTTGAGTCGCCATTAAAGTTAAACAACGACTGGAGCCTAAATCGATAGCGGTAATTAAATTAGCGGAAGGACGAGTTTTTAACATAAGATGATAGTTTTATATATACAATATCCAAATTAAAAATGCAAGAGGCATTTTTTTATTGATTTCATTATAGCACAATATCCAGTAAATTAATCTTTTTACCAGTGGAGCTTCAACTTAAAACAACGAAATCAGTCTCCACTCTTTACTTATACACCCTAATATAATTCCCACCATTGATTTGATGCAAGATATTATAGGCAGGAAAAGAAAAGGTAAGATTCCAGTTAAGGGTAGTGGTTAGATTATTACTAGTATCGGTAATTTTAAGAACATGTGGACCTTGAAAGGTAAAGTTGGAGACTGAAGGATTAAAATCAATGGTGGGAATGGTAAAGTTAAAGGTTTTAGTATTATTAGCAGGTACTTGAAAGTTATTTAAAGTATAGGTTTTAATTAAAGTATTACCATCTTTCAGTTCTAAACTTAAATTATAAGTTTTAGTTTCTTTATTGGCTATTAATTGACCACTAATACTGGTTTCTTGGTCTTTGGGACTTAGTTCTTTGATATTAAAGGGGAGTTGAGGAGTATTAACTTGGGAATTAAGATCGGCTTTTGGTTTTAAAGTTTCCAAATAATCTAGACATGCCTGACTATTGCTTTGCCCACCATCGGTGATAACCCAATTATTGGGGGGTGAAGTTAGCTTATCACGAGCTGCTTTGGCACTACAATAAAAAACACCACTAGCATTAAGTCTCACTCCTGGCTTAACTGCTTGTTGACTCCAAGACTGCAAAATTTTGTCATAGTTGGTGGGAGAAAGACCACTGCCGTAAAAACCTATATCATTGCTCATATAAAAAGGTGTCGCATAAACCACTTTTGAAATATCCCAGTTGTCAAGCGGTTGATCGAAGGCCCTAGCAATAAAAAATATATTAAACATATTTGTGACCCTGCTGGTGTCCCAGTTATTTAAGGGTTGGTTGAATACTATGGCCGAAGAAAACATCTCTGCCATATTGCTTACCTGACTAGTGTTCCAGTTGCCAAGTGGTTGATTAAAGGCGCT
>CAZOVA010000002.1:0-94709 GCA_964583625.1 uncultured Pseudomonadales bacterium | reverse complement strand
ATTAGAAAACATCGATGACATATTGACCACATTACTAGTATTCCAATTGTTCATTACTAGTATTCCAATTGTTCATTGAGGGATGACCAGTAAAGTCCGAACAGGATTGAAACATAGAAGAAAGACCAGTTACTTGGGAGAGATTAGGACTATCAGTGGCGGTTAATTGTAAATTATCAGCGCCATAAAAAGCACCATACATTGACCTCCAAATAATATTACCCCATTGTTTGATTTCCAAGATTTTACTTTTATCACCAGCATTATTAAAATAAATTTGCGGGAAAGTGCCTCTAATACAAACATGGTAAATGCCAGCGGTACCATAGCTATGAGTAATGCTACCAGTTACACCTAACCTATCAAAAACACCATCACAAGTCCAATCAATATCATAGTTACCAGTCCCAATCGTAGGAATAGTAATGGAAGTAGCATCAGAGATACCGGGATTGTCTGTCTTCCAAACGGTGACAAATTCAGCTGCGGTATAGGTTTGAGCAAAAGTTTGATCTGAAAAAAAGAAGAGGCTCAAAACTAGCAAAAGTAAACTCAACACTCGCCACTGGAAACTGATAATTTTCTTGAAAAAAGACATTATTTTAATTAAATAATAAAAATACTGTTTTCAGTATAACATAAATCTCGAAGGAAAGTTATTTAGATTAAAGATAAAACCGCGGTCATCACCACTGGTAAGGTGAAAGCTGAAACTAGCGTAGAAAGCAAGACCAATTGACTAGCTTCTTCGCCACTACCGCCGTATTTTTCTGTAAACAAAGCCAAGCTGGTGGCCGTGGGCAAAGCTTGAATCAAGGTAAATAATTGCACAATAGTTTTTGGCATCATCGTCAAGAACAAAACTAAAAAAGTAATGGTCGGCATTAAGAGAAGTTGTAGTAAAACAGTCAATAACAAACGCCACTTGCGCAAAATAGACCACCAATTTTTGATTTCACTCAACATAAACCCAACTATTAATAAAGATAGGGGAGTGGTCACGCTAGCTAGATAATTAACTGTTTGTTTTAAAAAATCTGGTAAAGAAAAAGAGAGCAGAAAAAAAAGCAAACCTAATAAAACAGCAATGATATTGGGATTCAAAATCATCTCCAATAAGTGAAGCGGGGTTATCTTTTTTTCAAATAACCAAACTCCATAACTAAATAAAGCTAAATTAAAGACCAACATCAAACCAGAATAAATCAACATCGCTTCTTTACCAAAGATAGCTAAGGTGAGAGGGTAACCTAAAAAACTAGCATTATTAAAAATGAAAGCAAACTGGTGTTGAAAATAATTTTTGCCTAAATCTTTTTGACGAAAAATTAGACGCGAAGCAATAATCGCGCTCCCCATCATCAATAAACCACCAATAACTGCTTTGAGAAACATCTGCCAAGACTCAGGCGAAAATTTTTCGCCAAAAGCCATAAAGAGAGCACAAGGCATCATTACTGACAGCAATAAATTGGCCATCACTTTGGCACTGTCGGCAGTGATCATTTTCAATTTTCCCAAGAGGAAACCGAGGACGATAATTGTCGTAATTGCTAGCAAACTTTGATAAAAAACCAGCAAAGAATCCATAAATTCATTATAACATTCTTGTGCTATAATTATCCACCTATGGACAAAAAAGAATTCTTCAAAAAACAAAAATTTTTCTTAATTAGCGTCTTGATTTTTGCCCTGGCGTGTGCGATCGCTTTTTACCCTCAAAGAGAAAAGTTGCAAAAAGAAGAAAGTAAAATTAGTGAAAATAAAGGAGAAAATATGTCTGGCAATCAAGAATTACAAATTACTGATTTAGTTATGGGAGAGGGAGCCGAAGTAAAAGTTGGTGATCAGATAAAAATCCACTATCACGGCACTTTGACTGACGGCACTGTTTTTGATAGTTCGGTGGAAAGAGACTTACCTTTTGAAACTACTATTGGAGTGGGAGAATTGATCAAGGGTTGGGACCAAGGAATTCCTGGTATGAAAGTAGGAGGAAAAAGACGCTTGGTTATACCAGCCTCTTTGGCTTATGGCGATCGAGCGGTCGGCAATATTCCTGCCGGCAGTACTTTGATTTTTGATGTGGAATTAATTAACATTTTGTAGAAATCTTATGAAATTTTCCTCTACTGATGTTGAAAAAATGGCTCAACTAGCCAAGCTAAACGTTGACCAAAAACAAGGGGAAAGTTTGGCTAAAGGTTTTAGTCAAAGTCTTTCTGAGGTAGAGAAACTGACCAAAATCGATACCAAAAAAGTGAAACCCACTTATCAGGTTAATAATTTACTTAATATTACTCGACCAGACGAAATAGATGAAAAAAATCAATTGTCACAAAAAGAAGCTTTAGCAAACGCCCCTTTTAGTCATCAAGGATATTTTGTTGTCAAAAGAATTTTAGATCATGAAACTTAATCAGTTGACTTTTTTACAGGCTCTCAATGGCATCAAAGAGAAAAAGTTCTCTGCTCAAGAAGTTTGGCAAGCTTGTCAACAAGCGATTGCGGCTGAAAATAAAAATTTAAATATTTTTTTAGCTCTTAATGAAAAGTTTTCTCCAGCCGAAAAGCTTCCACTAGCTGGTTTGCCTTTAGCTATCAAAGATAATTTTTGTCTTAAAAATAGTCTCACCACGGCTAGTAGTAATGTCTTGCGCCACTTTCGCGCCCCTTACTCAGCCACGGTTGTCGCCAAACTAGAAGAAGCGGGCGCGAATCTTTTAGGTAAAACCAATCTCGATGCTTGGGCTCATGGAAGTAGTACTTTAACTTCCGATTTTGGACCGACTAAGAATCCTCGCAATGATCAACATCTTCCTGGTGGTAGTAGTGGCGGTAGCGCGGCCGCCGTCGCTGGCGATCTCTGCTTGGCTGCTTTGGGAAGTGAGACGGGCGGTAGTGTCCGTCAACCAGCTGCCTGGTGCGGTTGCGTCGGCTTGCGACCTAGTTATGGCCGCGCTAGCCGTTACGGGATGGCAGCAATGGCCTCCAGTCTGGATACTCCTGGTTTTTTAACCAAAACAGTAGCTGATGCCACTTTTTTATTGCCTTTTATCTGTGGTCAAGACCCTCAGGATTCCACTACCTCTCCAGAATCTCTACCAAAACTCACTCTCAAAGAAAATCTTCAAGGTAAAAAAATTGGTTTTATTTACCTGGATTTACCAGGATTAAAGCCTATTTTACCTTTTTATGAGCAGGTCTGGCGAGATTTGGAAAAACTAGGCGCTCAAGTAGAAAAGGCCCAAACCCGTGACCCTAATGAAGCTTTGGCTATTTATACAGTCGTGCAAAGAAGTGAAGTGAGTAGTAATTTGGCGCGCTATGACGGAATTCGCTACGGAGAAAATCGTCAGGCTTTTGGAAAAGAGGCCAAAAAGAGAATCACTTTGGGGACTTTTATGCTTTCGAGTGGTTTTGCTGACCAGTTTTACTGGCAAGCGCAAAAAGTCCGGACTCTTTTTGTGCAAGATTTTGCCCGACTTTTTTCGCAATACGATGTTTTAGTTTGTCCTACCTCTCCCAGTTTAGCGAAAAAAGTGGACGGAAGTGACGATAATGAAATTGACGGTGAATTGGAAGACATTTTTACCGAGTCTAGCAGTATCTGTGGGTTGCCCAGTGCTAGCGTTCCTTGTTACCGCGACCCGAAAGGTAATCTTTATTTAGGTTTGAATATCATCGCTCCTTTGCACCGAGAGGACTTAGTAGTAGAAGTGGCTAGCGCCTATGAATCGGGAACTAATTGGAATAGTTGGTTGGAGAAAAAATAATTTATGGCAAAATATACATTAGTTTGCGGTCTTGAAATTCACACTCAGCTCAAAACTAAAAGTAAAATGTTTTGCGGTTGTCAAAATGATCCTTTTACCGCTCCACAGCCAAATATTTATACTTGTCCTACCTGTTTAGGCCTTCCTGGAGGTTTGCCGGTCGCCAATGCCAAAGCGATTGAATGGACTATCAAGCTAGGTTTATTCTTCAATTGTAAAATAAATCTTTTTTCCAAATTTGATCGAAAAAACTATTTTTATCCTGACTTAGCCAAAGGCTATCAAATCAGTCAATATGATTTACCTTTCTGTTATGATGGCGTGGTAGAAACCAGTGCTGGGCCTGTTAGAATTAATCGTATTCATCTTGAAGAAGATACGGCTAAATTATTGCACTCTCATATTGGTGAAGAAAAAGTCACCCTCATCGACTTCAATCGTTCTGGAGTTCCTTTGGTAGAAATTGTCAGTGAGCCAGATATTAAAAGTAGCGCTCAAGCTATAGAATATGGTAAAAAAATCCGCCAAGCTTTACGTTATTTGGGTTTTAGTGAGGCCGACATGGAAAAAGGCGGGATGAGATTGGAAGCTAATATCTCTTTGCAAACAGCCAAACAGGCTCAAGCAAAAAAACTGCCCTCGTATAAGGTTGAAGTTAAAAATATTAATTCTTTCAACTTTATGGGTCAGGCAATTGATTATGAAATTGCTCGTCAAACAAAACTTTTGGACGCAGGAGAAAAAATCAAACAACAAACTTTTGGTTTCAATAGTCAAACAGGTAAAACCTTTGTCCAAAGAGACAAAGAAAATGCTATTGATTATCGTTACTTTCCCGATCCTGATCTGCCCTCATTGCAGTTTACCAAAAAACAAATTGACACTTGGAGAAAAGAACTGCCGCCCAATCAACAAACTATTTTAAGCGATTGGCAAAATAAATATCAGCTATCAGAAAAATATGCTAGTAAATTTATTACCACTCAAGAAAAAATTTCTTGGAGTCAAAAATTATGGCAATTGGCAAAAAAAGAAGGTTGTCAAATAGAGCAATTGGCAAATTTTTTGGTTAATAAAAAGATTCGCTGGCAGTTTGGTGACCCAATAGTCGAGGTTTTAGATAAATTCAAAGCTCAAACTTCCACCGTCACTATTGATCAAGAAAAATTGGAAAAAATTATTACTGATATCCTCCAATCTCATTCTCAAGAAGTTGCTCGTTTCCAGCAAGGAGAAAAAAAACTCCAGGGATTTTTTCTGGGACAGATTATGCGCCAGCTCAAAGAAAAAATTGATCCTCAGTTACTAATTCAAACCTTCCAAAAAATGATCAACCGCTAAAAAAAACTAGAAAAACTTTAATTTTCTCCAGCATTAATTTCTGCCATTACTTGACGTAAACTAAGAAGTTTTTGTTCGCCAGTTTGCATATTTTTAAAAGCAACTTTATTTTGGGCAATCTCTTCATCACCAATAATAAGAGAGTAGGGGATATTTAGGTCGGCAGCATACTTCATTTTCTTTTTCATCCCTGCCGTTTGTAAATAAATCTCTGTTTTTATTTGTGCTGCCCGCAAAGCAGTTGCCGCCCTCAAAACAGCGGGCAAATCTGTCGTCAGAGGTAAAATAATCACTTGACTTTCAGTCTTTTGGGTCAAAGGAAAATAATTTAGTTCTTTTAGTTGAAAAAAAAGTCTAGTTAGACCAATTGACATACCCACTCCGGGCATTTTAGTTTTGGCAAAACTGCCCACTAGATTGTCATAACGCCCACCAGAGCAAACTGAACCTAATTCTGGAGCTTCTTTGAGTTTGGTCTCAAAAATAGTTCCCGTATAATAATCCAAGCCCCGAATGATAGCGCAATCAAATTGATAGTTGTCTTCACTCAAACCTAGAGCTGGTAGCAATTTTCCCACAGCTTCTAATTCTGCCAAACCTTGATTGAAAGTCGGATTATCCAAGTCCAAACGTAATAAAGACTGTATGACTTCAGTTAATGATCCTCGAATTTGAGCAAACTGGACAATTTTTCGAATTTCTAAAGCATTCAATCTCAAAAGGGACAATTCTGCACGCATTTTTTTCTCACCAATTTTATCTGCCTTATCCAAAAGTTGCATCACTTCCGCTTCATCGGGAATTTTTAAGGCCTGCAAAAAGCCTAATAAAATTTTTCGATTATTGATAGAAATAAGAAAATCTCCAATGGCCAAGCGAGAAAAAGTGGCCGCAATCAAGCCAATCACCTCTGCATCATACTGCCAGTCCAAAGTCTCGCGACCAATAATATCAGCATCTGCTTGATAAAACTCACGAAAACGACCTCTCTGAGCTCGCTCCCCCCGGTAAACTTGACCAATTGTCCGTCGCCGAAACGGAAACTGTAGCTCATTTTGATGTAAAGCGACATACCGGGCTAAGGGAACAGTTAGATCAAAGCGCAAAGCGATATCAGCATCACCTTTTTTGAAACGATAAATTTGTTTTTCTGTTTCGCCACCAGCTTTTGCTAGTAAAACTTCTTCTCTCTCCAAAATTGGCGTTTCTATTTTAGAAAAACCATATAAAGCATAAGTTTCATCAATAATTTTCTTCCATCTTTCAAATTCCAATTGTTCAGCTGGTGACCATTCCGCCATTCCGCCCAAAGGTAAGAGATTAATTATTTTTTTTGTCATTGCTCTCTTTATTATACTGCCCTAAAAAATATTTTACACTTTCTCCAAGCACGCCAAAGCCATATTTGATACTTCGTCGGAGATTAATAGAAGAGGCTTCAGCAAAATACTTGGTGGGACAAGTAATTTCTGCCACCTCAAAGCCAGCCGCAAAAATCTGCAAAAGCATCTGATTGTCAAAAATAAAATCATTGCTATTCTTTTCATAAGTGATGGCCCGCAAAACTTCACCAGAAAAAGCTCTTAAACCAGTATGATATTCGCTCAGTTTCTGACCAATGAGAAAATTTTGAGCTAAGGTCAAAAAACGATTGGCAATATACTTATAAAGAGGCATTCCGCCCTTCAAAGCCCCCTTACCCAAAATTCTCGAGCCCAAAACTACTGGATAAACTTCATTGGCAATTAAAAAACACATCGATTCAATTAGTTTGGGCGTATACTGATAATCAGGGTGGAGCATCACTACAATATCAGCACCCAATTTCAAAGCTTGACGGTAGCAAGTTTTTTGATTGCCGCCATAACCTAAATTATTTTGGTGGCGAACTAAATGACGAATACCGATTTTTTTAGCGATTTTAATCGTCTCATCGGTACTTTTATCGTCAACGAGCACAATTTCATCGACTATTTTCGGGATTTCCGCACAGGTTTTAACCAAAGTGGCGGCCGCATTATAAGCTGGTAAAACCACTACAATTTTCTTTTTTCTTATCATCGCTTATGATTGTAACACATTCTTCAAACCTCCCATAAACCCATGCTATAATGCTTACCTGATGAAAAATTGGTGGCAGGGTTTTTGGGCAAAGTTCTGGCCTTATATTATTATTTTTTTTCTATTGATCACTATTTATGGTCAGGTAGTCGATTTTGGTTACAGTGGATTTGACGATACTGATCTCATTCTTGGTCGCCTTGAGCTTTTTTCCGATTGGGGCAATCTTTCTCTCGTCTTCCGTTCTGGAGCCTGGTTGGGAGATAAAAGTAGTTTTTATCGTCCCTTGCAAAATCTCTCCTATATGTTGGATACCCATCTATCGACTAATAAGATCGATCAATTTACCAGCCTCTTGCCAGTCTTTCATCTTCACAATTTGCTTTTATTTTTTATTGCTATTAGCTTGATTTTTTATATTTTGGAAAAAATTTTTCATTCCCCTAGATTATTAGCTTTTTGTTTAACAATTTTTTATGCTACTAGTCCTTTGTTTACCAGTCTAGCTACTTGGATTCCTGCTCGTGGTGATTTGCAAGTGACTATTTTTGTTTGTCTCTGTTTTATTTTTTTTGTCAAATATTTACAAAAAAATACTTGGTCTTACTTACTTTTGACCGCCCTCTTTTTTGCTTTGGCTCTCTTTTCCAAAGAGGTGGCTGGCGTTACCCCTTTGGTCTTAGTGGTTTATTATTTTTCTTTTCATTTTCCCTTTCCCAAAAAACAAAAGGTTGCAAAAATATCTATTTGGCGACAAATTTTTACTGGCAAAAATATTTCTTTGGCCCTGCTTTTCATTATTATTGCTCTGATCTGGCGTTATTTTCAGCAGGCTGCCTATTATTTGGAAGCAGGTACTGCCACTATGAGTTTGGCCAATTTGAAGAAGTATTTACCCACCATCCCAGAAACGCTCTTTAAGCTGCTTTTTCCCCACAATGTTTTTATTACCTCCCTTTATTCGCCTTTCAATACTTTTGCTGGTTCGATCTTATTTTTACTTTTGTTTTGGCTAACAATAAAAAAAATGACCTCTCAAGGTAGAATTTTTTATTGGTTTTGGTTTGTGATTTTCACCTTCCCTCCGCTCTTTTTTAGCACCACCAATATGACAGGCTTTGTTGATTTTCTAGAGCATCGATCCTTTCTGCCTTTATTAGGCATTGTCTTTCTCCTCAATGCTTTTCTTAAAAAACTGCCTTTTTTTCAGCAAAAATTGACCACCAAAAACTTAAAGTCCTGGTGGGCCGTCCAAAACCCTTTTGGTAAAGTCTTTAGTTTCTTATTTTTATTATTAATTTTGAATGCTAGTGGTAGAAGTTGGCTTTATGCCCAAGATTTTCGCCAGCCTTTGGCTTTTGCTTATGCTCTTTTTGACTATTCTCCTAGTTCTGCTGCTTATACCAATCTAATTGATGTAAAAAGCAAATTAGGTGATAATGAGGGGGCGGTATCTCTCACCCACGAAGCTCTAGCTAAAAATCTGATTCCAGAGACAAGACTGAGTTTAGTCTACAATCAGCTGGGTATCTCTCAGGGCGAACTAAAAGACTTTTCTGCTTCTTTGATTAGTTTTAATCAAGCTTTGGCCAGCACTCCCAGTGCCTTAGCCGATTTTAGTAGCCAGATCCTCATTAATCGAAGTATTTCTTTGGAAAAACTTGGTCGTTATCAAGAAGCTTTAGCTGACTTAGACTTATCTTTGTCCCTCAAGCCTGAATCAAGTAAGGCAGCTAGTTTAAAAAACCAACTTTTACAAAAAATCCAAAATTAAAAAACTCCCCAAGCTTTGAGCTTAGGGAGTCTAGATTTTTAGTTTACTTAACTTTTATTGTTGGTTTATCACACAGAAAGCACAGTCAGTACTTCCTGATGAGCAGCCAGTACCAAGACTCACACCAGCGGTTGATATACTTGGATTTGTGGTGGCCGAGTTGCCAATGTTTTCCCAATTAGCCACTTTTTCCAAAGCAGCACAGACTACAAACCTTTGAGGAGGACCAGCAACCCAGCTAATAGAATAAGGATAATTACTCATGTCAGGGACAATATCTTCATTAAGACAGGTGTTGGTAGATGCCTGAAAAGCACCACTAGCCGTACCAGAGCCAAGCGAAATGGGGCTGGTTCCAGTTCCTAAACCGCTATATCTCCCCGTCGGGACATCATAGCAAGTCTCCAAAGCCTTAGCTACCGCCTGGACATCAGCTTGACGACCAGCATTTCTCGTTCTTTTGACCGCCGCACTGAAGTTTGAGACACTCAGGGTGGCCAAAATTGCGATCACCGCCACCACCACCATCAGCTCAATCAGCGTGAAGGCCTTAAATTGTTTTTTCATATTAATAATTTTTCCTTTCATTAATACTAATGATATTTTTCACTTCTTAAATTAAAACATAATTTAAAAACTTTGTCAAGCAAAATTCTCCAAAAATCGCCATAATTGCTCGGCAAAAGCATAACTACCATAAAAACCAATAACAATAAAGGGGATAAAGGCCAATTTACCATCACCTTTTTGTTGGCTTTTTTTTCTCCAAAGCAAAAAAAGCCCAAGCAAGGCGCCACTCCAAAAAGAAAAAAGTAGCATTGTCAGGCTTTGTCTTGGATCGAGCCACCAAGCCAAAAGAGCAATTAAAAAAGCATCGCCTTGACCCAAAGTCACTTCTTGTCGCCAGATTTTTTGCCCCAAAAAATCAATGAGAAAAAACAAAAATAGTAAAGTTAAAGAAGCTAGAAGTTTTTGTCCCAAAAGAGGCCAGTCTTGCTTACCAACAAGAAACCAAATTATATTAGTAAAAATAGTGAGAAGAGCAATTACGCCCAACCAAAAACTAGTAATATAGCGTCTTTGCCAATCAATTAAGGCAACAAAAATTAAAATCTGTCCTAAAAACAAAAGGGGGACGGCTGTCCACCAGTCCACTGAAAACAATAAAAATTGCCCAGCCCACCAACTAAAAAACAAACCATTGATCAACTCCCACCAAAAATAAAGGGGGGGGATTTTTTTCTGACAAAAGCGACACTTTCCCCGCAGAAAGAGATAAGAAAATACTGGCACCTTGCTCCAAAGAGAAATTTTCTGCCGACAATGATCACAAAAACTGGGTTTCGTTGTCCAGTTTTCTTTCTTAGGTAAGCGATAATGCAAGAGAGCTAAAAAACTAGCCAAAGCTGCCCCTAAAAAAAAGAAGGAGAGAAGGAATAAAAAATAATAAATCCACATTTTATTCTACTACACACAAGAGATTGCGACTCGCAGTTTCCTCTGGAATTAAGACTGTCCCATCATCACTTTGACAAGCAATAAACTCGCGATAATTAGCGGGAGTGTTTTTCTCTTTCTCCGCGGCTTTATTACAAGACAAAGCGGCTGCCTCTCGATAATATCGAGAAAGAGGCGAGAAACAAATATAGACTTCAGTACTATTGACTGCCTTATAAACATAAAGTCTATTCTCCTGAATAATGTCTCCTACCTCAGTTTCTTTCAAATAGCTGCCAGTCACCAAATTACTCAACCAGCCAAAATTGGAATCTGGATTTTCAGCATCATAAAAATAATAGCGATTGGTGTCGCGCACTGGTGTGAGGAAGTTTTCATTGCCTCTATTCCAAGGAAAAAAACCATAATTAACATAATAGTGTTGTATTGACTTGGAAATTTCATTGGCTTGAGCTAAAGTGTTAGTGTCTCTAGACTTTTTTATTAATTCAGGCGGATCAAGCAATCTCCATAAAACCAAAGCCAGGACAGCGATAATGATTGCCGCAATAATAGTTTCTGTTAAAGTTGCTCCTTGATATTTTTTCACTGTTGAAAGCCTCTCTTTTTTTTAACCAATTTGTCCAGTCAGGTCATAAATTGGCAAAATAATAGCAATTACCAAAAAAGCGACCGCAATACCCAAGATCACCATCAATAAAGGTTCAAAAGCTGACATCAAAGCCGCCACTGCTCTCTGCGCTTCACCTTTGAAATACCTGCCTAAACGAGCCAAAAGATCATCTAGTTTACCCGTCTCCTCACCTACAGTAATCATTTGAGTCATAATTGGCGGAAAGTCTTCATAAGCACTCAAAGCTTCACCAAAAGCCACCCCTTTTTCCACTTTGTCCTTAATGATGTGCATATAATCACGATAATTAATGCTTCCCATTGATTCGGTAGCTAAATTTAAAGAATCCACCAAAGGTACACCAGAGCGAACTAATAAACTTAGAGTTTGGCTAAAGTCAGTGAGAATAGTTTTTTTGCGCAGTTCGCCAATTACTGGAATTTTGAATAACCATTTATCAACCAATCTTTTAGAATCAGCGCTCCGATACCAAGTAGAAGCAATGGCCACTGCCACTACTATAAAAATCAACATTAACCACCAATAAGAAACTAAAAAGTTGGAAAGGCCAATGAGTATTAGAGTGGGCAAGGGTAATTTCGCTTCAAATTCTTCAAAAATACCAATTAGTTTAGGAACAACGACTATCATCATAATAGCTCCGACAGCGATCATCACCAATAAAACTACTGCTGGATAAATCAGGGAACTAATAATCTTTCCTCTAAACTCTTTTTGTTCTTCAATAGTGTCCGCTAAACGATTCAAAATAATATCTAGAGAACCGCTCGACTCTCCCGCTTGCACTAAATAAATATAAGTTTTGGAAAAAGCCTTCGGGTGTTTTTCCAAAGCTTTGGTAAAAGACATCCCACTTTCAATATCATTGAGAATCTGACCTAAAACCGCTCTAACTGAGGGCTTGGCTTGCTGAATGAGTAAAGAAAGAGAATTGGTCAAAGTCAAACCTGCTTCAATCATCGAAGCCAACTGGCGAGTAAAAATTACTGTATCGGCAAAACTCATCACTTGCTTTTGATTACTCAAAAGGCTACTTCTTTCTACCACTGGGGTTAAGGAAATTACAAAAAAGCCTCTTTCTTGCAAAGTCTCAGCTGCTTTAGCTTCGGAAACAGCTTCCACTTTTCCTTTTTGGGGTTGTCCTGAAGAGTTTTTGGCTTTGTAATTATAAAAAGGCATCTTATCCTCCTAAAAGTCTCTGCATTTGATCTGGTCTAAAAGCCGTTCGCAAAGCATCTTCCTTAGCAATAAAATTTTGCCGTACTAAATCAAGCAAACTACTTTCAATTAACATATTACCTTCAGCGCTGGTCGTTTGAATCACATTATCT
Organism: uncultured Pseudomonadales bacterium; assembly: GCA_964583625.1. Classification (GTDB taxonomy): domain Bacteria; phylum Patescibacteriota; class Microgenomatia; order UBA1400; family PJMF01; genus JAUNST01. The sequence goes on along the minus strand of CAZOVA010000002.1, from coordinate 82,334 downwards.
ATTTGATAGGTCTTACCTTCGCGAATTAGATTGCGAATGGCAGCATTGGCAGTCATCACCTCAAAAGCAGCGATCCGTCCACCGCCAGTTTTCTTCAATAGTCTTTGAGAAATAACTGCCTCAACCGTAGCAGAGAGTTGCTGGCGTACTTGAGCTTGTTGATGGGAGGGAAAAACGTCAATGATCCGGTCAATAGTTTGGGCCGCGGTAGCAGTATGCAAAGTTCCAAAAACTAAGTGGCCTGTTTCCGCCACCGTAATCGCTGAAGCAATCGTTTCATAGTCACGTAGCTCTCCCACCAAAACTACATCTGGGTCCTCACGTAAGGCACTGCGCAAAGCAATACCCCAATCTTTGGTGTCTTGATTAATTTCTCTTTGAGAGATAATACTTCTTTTTGGCTCGTAAACAAATTCAATAGGATCTTCGATCGTTAGAATATGTTCATTGCGTTGACTATTAATCCGATCAATTAAAGCCGCCAAAGAGGTTGATTTACCTTCTCCCGTCGGGCCAGTCACTAGTACCAAACCCTGTTTTTTATTGGCCATTTTTTCAAAAACTTTAGGTAAATTCAGTTCTTCAATTGTCCTAATTCGAGCAGGAATCAAACGCAAAGCGGCTGCTTTATTACCTTTAGTTAAATAAACATTGATACGAAATCTTCCCTTATCTTCATGTTGATAGGCAAAATCCCATTCTTTATTGTCTGCAAAAAGTTGCTTTTGTTCGGCACTCATAAGGGGGTCAAGTAGTAAATCCATTTCTGCTGGGGTAATCTCTCCAACACCAGGAACAGGAATCAAATCACCATCCAAACGCAAAATTGGAGGTAAGCCGACAATTAAGTGGATATCAGAACCATTTTTTTCCACCAAACTGTTTAAAATATCACGAATATTCATAAAATTTTTTCACTTCTCATTTTATCATAATTTGTTTTCAAATTTTAGATCTCCGCTACCCGCAAAACTTCACCTATGGTAGTTATACCCTCCAAAACTTTGATGTAGCCGTCCTGTTTCATCAAAAGCATCCCTTTATCTAGAGCCGCTTTCTCTAAATCACCCGAGGGCCTGCTCTTTAGAACTAAAGATTGAATCTCTTCGTCGATTGCCATGACCTCAAAAATTGCGATTCTTCCTTTGTAAGCGTCATTACTATTACCCAATTCTGGTTTTGGTCGTCTCAATCTGAGTTGATCAAGAGTGATTTGCTTTTCCGCCAACCACAAATCAAGATTTTTACCCAAAGTTTCACGAAGTTTGTCAATTTCATCACTGCTGGGTTGATACTCCTCCGACATTTCCGGGTTCAAACGTCGCATAACTCGTTGAGCCATCACTAAATTCATTGAAGAGGCAAGTAAAAATGGCTCAACTCCCATATCAATCAAACGAGGGATAGCTCCACCAGCACTATTGGTATGCAAAGTGGCAAAAACTAAATGTCCAGTCAGGGCTGCTTGCACTGCCAAAGCCGCTGTTTCATGATCACGGATTTCTCCCACCATTATAATATCGGGATCTTGACGTAAGAAAGAACGCAAGACATTGGCAAATGTTAAACCGGCTTGATTATTTACTTGCACCTGAGAGATTCCTGGCATTTCATATTCCACCGGATCTTCCACTGTGAGAATGTTGACAGCCATAGTATTAACAATATTAAGGGCTGAGTAAAGAGTGGTCGTTTTACCACTACCAGTTGGTCCAGTCACTAAAATAATTCCTTGTGGAACTTTGATAGCTCTCAAAAAGCTTTTCAAAGCTTTGCCCGACATGCCCAATTCTTCCATAGAAGGAACATCGTCTTGTTTATGTAAAAGCCGAATTACCACTTTTTCTCCATGAACGGTGGGTAGGGTAGAAACACGCAAATCTACTTTCCCTTTATCAGAGCTAAAACCAAAACGACCGTCCTGAGGTAATCTTTTTTCATCAATTTTGAGACGAGAGAGAATTTTAATCCTAGAAACTAAAGAGTCAGCCACACTGCGGGGCAAAATCAGTTTTTCCTGCAAAATGCCGTCAATCCGATAACGAACGCGAATGCGATTGGTTTGTGGTTCAATATGAATATCAGAGGCGCCAGAGCCAACAGCAAAACCCAATATTTGTTCTACGATTTTGGCAATCGGGGCTTGTTTAATAATGCCAGCGCTAGATAGTTCGGAGAAGTTTTTTACCGCTTTGGCTTTCACTACATTATCTGTATCTTCCAAAGCTTCAGTGATTTCTTGTGATAAATTATTACTATAAGCTGTTTCAATCGTTTTCTCTATTTCTTCAACGTCGGCGTAATGAGGAACCACTTTTTTGCCAGTTTTTTGACTAATAAACTGAATGGCGGTCAAATCCAAAGGGTCCGCCATCGCCACTAACAAGCTATTATTAACTGTATCTAAGGCAAAAGGGAAGAGCTGGTAACGACGAGCCAAATCAGAATCAACTTCTGCTAAAGCGGTTGGCGCAGCACCGACAGTTTTCAATTTGACTACAGGAATATTATTCAAACTAGAAAGGGCTGATAAAAGGGTTGCTTTATCAATCAAACCAGAATTAACAATTAAGCTTTCCAAATCTTTATTTGTTTGCAATTGTTGCGCGCGAAAAGAGTTGGCTTGATTTTGATCAAGCTTGCCCATTTCTACCAACTCATCTAGTAAAGTACGGTTTTGTCTTAACATTGATTGCTTACCATTGTATAATAAAAAAAATTAGCATGCAAGTTTTATGCCTTTTTTAGTACAAAATTATCCCCAAGAAAAAATTGATTTATCTAAAGACTTGATGTCTTTGTTAGCAAAGACAAATTTTTCTTTTACTAAGGAAAACATCCTTTGGCAATTTGTCAATTTGGGTGAAAAGCTATTGATTGAAGACGCCCGTTTTTTAAAAAAACAAAGCCGACAAATTAAACAAAAGGATAAAATTGCTATTTTTGTTCTTGATCTCAATAATTGTAGTAGATTAGTCCAAAATTCTTTATTAAAAATTATTGAAGAACCGCCCACGGGAACCGATTTTATTCTTTTGACAAGAAACTTGTCACTAGTTCTGCCCACCCTCATTTCTCGTTGTCAAATCTTATCTCTCCCTCTATTAATGACCGAGAAGGAAGCTCTGCAGATTTTAAATTTCTGGCAAATAGATACTTGGTTTGAAACAGGACCAGTGAAGCTGGCTCAAAATTGGGAGAAAATTTTTCTTGATGACTATAAAAAACTGCTTGAGGGTCCACCTCAAACAGAAGATGCTCCCAAAAAAAGTCTCCATTTATTTCTTCTTTTACAACAATTAATTTACAGCTTAACTTTTTTTCTTGATCAACCTAAAAATTCTCCTCTCACTCTTGATCAACTCACAGACGGTCTCATCCACCTACAAACTGCTTGTTTATACTTGCAAAACAATATCAGTCCAAAAAATACCCTTTATTTTCTAGCTTTAGCTTTGAAAAAATAAATTTCTTAAATCTGACTGAGTCTCTATTAATCATTTTCTTATCATTTTCATAATCAATAATAATTAAAACTATGATCGGAAAAGTTCTACTATTAATAATGTTTTTCACTTTTAGTGGACAATTGGTCTTTGCTCAAGAAGAAATTCCCACTAGACATTTTGCTAGTTTTGCTCACCGCTTGGAAGATTTTAGAACTTTTGGTCAAGTGGAATTAGTGCCCGCCGGCCTCAAGATTACTCCCAGTCAGCAAGAACCTTTTGCCGCTCTTTCACCTCTCATCGAACCGCCAACTTCAGGTCAAGACTATAGTTTTCAAGCTCAGTTCGAGCTTAATCACTTTGACATTGGCGATCAGTTTGAATTTCGTTTTCTTTTTTCTCCTGATGGAAGCTATCAGAGTGTCGTTTGCCAAAAAATTAAAGTTGAAAGTTATTCCAGTTTGCACTGCCTATTAAAAGACAGTCATTTCCCGCCAAGTTCAGACTCGGAATTCTTTTCTTTTTATAATTATCGCAAGCCGGCTAAGACAACAGAAAAATATTCTCTTAATCTAGTGAGCGACCAACATCATTTTCGAATCCAAATTTGGACAACCGATCAAGGAGAGTTCGGTGACTATATTTTTGATCGCACCTTTTTTCACAATCATTTTTACTTTCTATCTAGTACTTGGCCGCCCGCTTTTGTCTTACAAAAAGAGTGGTTGAAAAATCCAACAGCCAGCCTCACTTTAAATCAGTTTTATTATGATCATGCCTATTATTTCGATCAACTAGATATTTGGCCTTTAGCTCAAACCAATCCTGTTTGGCAAAATGAAATTTTAGGTCAAACTGATCAAACCTCCCAGCCTCAAACGATTGGCGAGATTGGTTGCGCTTTGACGAGCGCAGCTATGATTTTCAATTATCATCGCTATTTTTATTTACCAAGTGGTGAAATTTTGGATCCTAGCAACCTTAATCGATGGCTAATTGCTCAAAAAGATGGCTATATAAATAAAAATCTCCTCAACTGGCAAGCCCTGGTTCGTCTTTCAACTCAACTGCATAAAAAATATTATTTTGGCGAGGGTAAAATTTTCCCTAAATTTGAATATCAGGTTATTAAACCTAAATCTTTTTCTACTTTGTGGGCGCATAATGTTTTACGCGACAAACTCGATCAACGACAACCACTAATTATTGAAATGCCAGGACATTTCTTGGTGAGTAGTGGCATCGATGGTTTGGGAACCTTATTGGTCAAAGACCCGTTTTATACCGATCGTCAAACTAGCAAGGACTACCAGCTTGGCTTATCAATCCAAAGCTTGCGTTTTTTAAAACCCTCACTAACTGACCAAAGTTATTTTATTATCAATATTCTTGGTCAAGCTTCTGTCCATCTCAAAGACGAAACTGGAGAAACGATAGTTTTGGAAAAAGTTCCCCTTTTTGCTCCCGATATCAATCCTGATGGCTACACAGAAAAAATCGGCGATCAATATTACCTCTCTCAACCAGCCGATGGTCTTTATTCCCTTGCCATTGATCCGCCTCAAGGTATAAGTGAAAATAAATTTAGCTTTTTTGTCTATAATAGTCAAGGAGAAGTGGCCACTTTTTTAGATCGAACAGAAGAGAAAAACCTCAGAGCTAATGGAGAAGTAATTCACTTACAATTTCATAAACAGCCAGAGGTTGATTTTGCCATTTTTACCGATCTGAAAGCAACTAAAAACTCATGGGAAGAGTTTAGCGATCAATTAGATTGGCCTTGGCAATATGTAAAACTCCAATTTACTTATTTGATAAAAAATAAACTATTTACCTTAGCTGAAGTTTATCGCCAGGATTACTTTGAAAGATCGATCATTAATTCTTCTCTCAATAAAAATTTAAGAGATTTTTGGCAAGATCAGCTATAATAGAGCTTCTCATGTCAATTTTTGCTTTAGCTCCGATGGACGGCGTCACTGATTTACCTTTTCGTCTCATCACTAAAAAATATGGTCGACCAGACTTAATGTTTACTGAATTTTTAAATGTTGAGGGGTGGCATTTTGCTCCCCAAAAACTAGAACATATTTTGCAAGCTCAGCTCCCACTCGAAACTCCTTTGATCGCTCAAATTTATGGTCTAAAACCAGAGTTTTTTTATCAAGCAGCTGAAGAAATCTGCGCCCGAGGTTTTGCTGGTATTGATTTAAATTTTGGTTGTCCAGCAAAAACTGTTATTAGTCATGGAGCGGGTGGGGGACTAATCCAAAATCCATCGCTAGCGAAAGAAATTTTTGTCGCTACTCAAACGGCTGTTAATGATTATGCTCAAAAACATCACACTCCAGTTTTACCTGTGAGCATCAAAACCAGAATCGGTTATCATTCTGATCAAACGGATGACTGGTTTCCTTTTTTATTGGAACTGCAACCCGCTTGCTTAAGCGTCCATGGTCGGACTCTCAAACAAGGTTATAATGGGCAAGCAGACTGGCTCGCCATTGCCAAAGCCGTGTTTTGGCGAGATAAAATCTCTCCCAAAACCACTATTTTTGGCAATGGCGACTTAAAATCTCGCGCCCAAGCTCTAGAGGCTATCAAGCAAAGCGGTGTCGACGGCGTCTTGCTTGGGCGCTCTGCTATTGGCAATCCTTGGGTTTTCACTGACTACCAGCCGACTATAAAAGAAAAAGCACAAGTAGCCTTAGAGCATGCTCAACTTTTTGAAAAAATTTGGCAAAAAAAAGAAAAGTATCACTTTTTGCCTATGCGTAAATATTTAGCCGCTTATATTAGTGATTTCCCTCAAGCAAAAAAATTAAGAATTGCTCTTATGCAAACACAAAACGCCAAAGAAGTGGCAGAGGTTTTAGCACCATTGCTTTAATATTTTATTTAGCTTTTCAAAAAACTTTGATCATAAAAATTTTTCTCTCTTAATGCTATAATTGGGTCATGAAAAACTGGTGGCAAAAAAATTTGCTATTAATCTTAATTCTTTATTTAGCTCTCATTTTGCGTCTACCCAATCTCAATGGCTCTTTCTGGCTTGATGAGGCGGCGCAAGCTTTGGAAGCCGATCGCCCCTGGTCCCAACAATTGGAAATTAGCGATGATTTTCAACCACCGCTACTGCATCTACTCACTTTTCAAGCTCTAGCTTTCAATAGACAAGAATGGTGGTTAAGAACAGTGGGCGCTTTAATCCCAGGATTACTGACTATTTGGGGAACATACTTATTAGGAAAAAAATTAGTGAGTAAAAAGGTGGGTTTACTAGCAGCTCTATTATTAGCGACTAGTTCTTTTCATATTTTCTTTTCCCAAGAATTACGCCCTTATTCACTTTCGGCTTTTTGGGCAATTTTCTCTTGGTTCTTTCTTTTAGAAGCTAGCAAAGTGGGGCGAGATAGTTATCAACTTTCTCCTCAAAATAAAATCAATCATTTCTTCAATTTTTTTCCTATTTCTCGCGATTTTTTTATCTTTTTAGCTTTTAGTTTAGGAGGTCTTTTTTCCTCTTACCTTTATCCTTTTGTTTTAGCGAGTCAGATTATTTTTCTGATTTTAAGAAAAGATTGGTCCAAAACAATTTATAGTCTTTTTATTCCTTTCATTGCCTTTTTACCTTGGCTATCTAGTTTTCTCGCTCAACTCCAAGCTGGTCAAACTCTAAGAAAAATTTTTCCTGGTTGGGAAGAGGTGGTGGGTTTCTCTACTTGGAAGGCGCCAGTTCTTACCTTAGGAAAATTTCTTTTTGGGATAGTCGACTTAGAGCTGATTTATATCTGGCCCACTTTAGCCTTTTTGCTTTTACTGGGCTTAATTTTAAAACAAAAGAAAAAAAGCTTTTGGCTCAAAAACCAACCGAAGCTAGTACTTTTTGCTTGTGCTTTATTTTTACCGTTTATTCTTGCTTGGCTGGTTTCTTTTTTCATTCCTATTATCCAACCAAAAAAAGTTATTTATCTTTTGCCAATTTTCTACCTTTTTTTGTCATGGCTGATTTTAGGCGATTGGCGAGATTGGAAACTGGTTAAAAATAGTCACTGGCTACTAATTATTTTTATTCTCGCCATCAATATCTTTTCAACCTTAAGTTATTATCAAGATCCCCGACTGCAGAGAGAAAATTGGCGCCACGCTCTTGACTCTCTCCATCAAGACCTGTCAACAGAAAAAACATTGGCTGTTTTTACTTATCAAGCTCCTTTTTCTCCCTGGCTTTGGTATGAAAAACAAAGAGCTAGACCTTTTCCTACTTTGAGTACTGGTACTTATAATACTAGCACTATCCCTGATTTAAGATCTGTCCTTAGTCCTATCAATAATTATCAGTCCATTATTGTTTTTGACTATTTACGCTCCTTGACCGACTCACAAAATCTATTAATTAATTATTTAATTGAACACAATTATCAGGAAAAAAAGGTTTATGATTACCCGAACTTAGGTTTTATTCGTCTTTATCAGCTAGAGGAAAGTCATTATTCCGAGATTGGTTTAGAAAAATGAAAGTTGGTTTTGATCTCACAGCTATTATTTATAAAAGAGGAGTCAGTCGCTACACGAGCAATCTTTTTGTCGCCTTAAGCCAATTAGCAGACCTGGAGCTTTATGGTTATGCTAGTAGTGGACGGGGAAATAAAAATCTAAAAACAGAGTTAGAAAAAATGGCCAATCAGCTTACTCCAGAAAAAAAAGCTATTTTTCAACAAAATTTGAAAGTACAAAGTATTCCTCCCAAAATCAATCATTGGTTATGGCATTATTTACATTTGAATTCTCTCAAAAAACAACTACCAATGATTGAAGTTTTTCATTCCTGGGATTATTTACAACCGCCAGACGAAAATTTACCTTTGGTTTCCACGATCCACGACGTTGCTATTGCTAAGTATCCTCAAATTGCTAATCCAGAGATTCTCAAACATCATCAAGAGTCTTGGGAAATCTTAAAGAAAAGACGGGCTCAAGTTATTGCTCCTTCCCAAAGCACCAAAAATGATTTAATCAATCTTCTTGGTTTCGATGAAAGAATGGTTCATTTGGTTTATGAGGCTTTACCAAAAGACAATTTAATTGCTGTAGATAAGTTGAACAATCAAGACATTTCAGTTATTAGGAAAAAGTTCTTTATTAATAAACCTTATTTTCTTTTTGTTGGTACACGAGAACCGAGAAAAAACTTAGACCGTTTAATTCAAGCTTGGTGGTCACAAAGGGAGCAAACAGCTTTGGTTTTGGTGGGAGCCAGTGGCTGGGACGAGCCAGACTGGCAACACCCCAATCTTCACACTTTGCCACCAGTCAGCGACTATGATCTGGCTTTACTTTATCATTTCGCCCTAGCCTTAACTTATCCCTCCATTGATGAGGGCTTTGGTTTGCCAATTTTGGAGGCCTTCTATTATCAAACTCCTGTTCTCACTAGCCGAGGAACAGCTACCGCCGAAGTAGCGGGCAAAGCAGCCATCTTGATTGATCCTAAAAACACCAGCGAAATTGAAAGTGGCTTAAAAAAATTGGCCGAACAAACTGAAAGCCAAAAGAAAAATTGGCAAAAAGCAATGAGGGAGCAATTGGAAAAATTCTCTTGGCAAAAAGCAGCTCAAGAAACTTTAGCTGTCTATCGTTTAGCAAAGGAAGAATATGCCTGATCTTTTTCATCCTTTACAAGTGGCCATTGATGGCAATGAAGCTAACTGCGCCAATAGGGTAGGGAGTAATGTTTATGCTTATGAAATGATCAAAAACTTGGAGAAATTAACCAGAAAAAAGAGACAAAATTTTCATTTAACAATTTTACTCACTCAACCTCCAGTTGCTGATCTACCCAAAGAAAGACCAGGATTTTCTTATCACGTTTTTGGTCCAGTTAAGCTCTGGACTCAGTGGGCTTTGCCTTTACATCTTTATTTACACAAAAAACAGTATGATGTTTTTTATACCCCTGGACACTATGCGCCTCGCTTTTGCCCCTTACCATATATTAGCAGTGTCATGGATCTAGCTTTTCTTTCCTATCCCGAACAGTTTCGACGCCGCGATTTATTTCAGTTGGTGAGTTGGACTCGCTATAGCGTGAAAAAAGCGACCCAAGTAGCCACAATCAGTAAATACAGTAAACAAAAAATTGTGGAGAGATATAAGAAAGCTAATGAAGAAGTTATTGTCGCTTATCCAGCTTTGAGTAAAAGTTATAAAAAAGAACTTTTTTCTGACAAAAAAAATAAGGAAATTTTACAAAAACTAAAAATTGATCAGCCCTTTTTCCTTTATTTAGGAACTTTGCAACCCCGCAAAAACTTAATTCGCCTAATAACTGCTTTTGAGCTATTCACCAATGATTTAGAAAGACTTAAAAATAAACCAACTATTCTTTTGGTCTTAGCCGGAAAAAAGGGTTGGCTAACTGACGAAGTAGAAAAAAAAGTTAATAGTTCGCCAATCAAAGATAAAATTATACTCACTGGCTTCGTCAATGAAAAACAAAAGGCGGCTTTATTACAAAAAGCTTTGGCCAATTTCAACCTTGGTTTAGAAGAGGGTTTTGGTCTACCAGCTTTGGAATCGCTTGCTTACCAAACTTTGCCCGTTGTCGCTAATAATAGTTCATTGCCAGAGGTAATCGGAGATTGTGGTCTAAAAGTGAATCCTTTTAGTGTGGAAGAGATTAGTAAAATCATGGCAAAAATTATCAGTCTTAATAAAAAGCAAAAAAACAAGATTTTCCAAAAAGCAGACAAACAGCTACAAAAATTCTCTTATGAAAAATCAGCTAATCTTATTTTGACGGCCTTGCTGCAAATTTACCGCCGCAAAACTATGCGTCAAAAGCACTGCTAAAGCATCACTGGCGTCGTCAATAATTTTTATTTCCTGGGGTAGTTTTAATTGCTTTCTCACCATTTTGTCTATGCCTTTTTTATCAGCATTGCCATAACCGGTGACTGCGGCTTTTATTTGTCTAGGAGTGTATTCGAAAACTGTTACCGATTGGTGCAGTAAGGCACTCAGAATAATTCCTCGACTCTCTGCTACTTGAATGACCGTTTTTTGATTTTTAAAAAAGAATAATGACTCAATTGCTGCCTGGTCTGGATGAAATTCTTCCAAAATAGCCGTTAAATCTTTATCTACTTGCTGATAGCGCTCAAATAAGGGAAGAGTTTTATTTGTTTGAATAGCTCCAAAACTCAAAACTCTTAATTCGCCCTTTTGTTTTTGCCCAACCGCCCAGCCAAGACGATCAAAGCCTGGATCAATCCCTATAATAATCATGGCTCTCATTATAACAGGTATTGCTGAGTTTCAGATTTCAAGCAATTTATTCAAATAAAAACAAATTGTCAACACTTAATGCAAAATATGTTATGATGCTTGGTATTCATGGCTTACTTTTTGTCTTTCTATTTTTTGTTGTTTATTATTTACTCTTTTTTAGGCTGGTTCGTAGAAGTCATCAATGTTTTTTTAAACACTAAAAAACTGGTAAATCGTGGTTTTTTATTAGGACTCTATTGTCCTATTTATGGAGTCGGTTGTTTGGCAATGATCTTTTTGCTCGATCAATATCTAGAAGAACCAGCGATTCTTTTTTTAGTTTCTATGTTCCTTTTTTCTGTTTTGGAATATGGCACTAGTTGGTTAATGGAAAAACTTTTTCGCACTCGCTGGTGGGATTATAGTCATAAAAAATTTAATTTGAATGGTCGAGTTTGTCTAGAGACAATGATTCCTTTTGGTCTTGGCGGTCTGGTCGTTATGTATCTTATTCAACCTTTTTTAAATCATTATTTACAAATAGTTCCTCCTTCGTGGCTAATTTTTAGTGCTAGTTTAATTTTTTTGGGTTTTTTTACCGATATTATTATTTCACTAAATATCGCTTTCAACTTTCGTGCCACTATCAGCAAATTAAAAATGAAGGATTCCACTTTAGAGGTAACCACTTATGTTAAAAATTGGTTGAAAAGGCACCCTTTGCTTAATTGGCGACTTTTGCAAGCTTTTCCAACGGCCGAGATTCGCTTTCGTCATATTAGAAAAAAACTTAATCAGGAAATTCAAGAGTTGAAAAACTTTTTTACTTAATAAGTCAACTATTAATTGAATTAAGATAATATAGATATTTTTCTTAAATATTGGGAAAAAATTGACTAAATGAGCCACGGGCGGGATTCGAACCCGCGAACCAAGGTTTTGCAGACCCGGCCATTAAACCACTCTGGTACCGCGGCACTCATTTTTATCGATCAAGTTTTTCAATTATAACATAGTCCTAAAAGCTTAATTTGCCTTTTACGTTTTTATACTTTTGAGTTATAATAACTTTTTCTTGGACGAAAAAGCAAATTTAGAAAGATAGAAAGTTTTTATGCTTAAAAAATTCACCAAAAATGTAGCTACTATTGGTCCAGCCACTGAGAGTGAGGAAGTTTTAGCTAAATTGATTGATGCTGGCATGAACATTGCCCGCTTCAATACCAAACACTCTACTCCAGAATGGCATCAAGAAAGAATGGAAAGAGTACGCAAGGTAGCAGCTGAAAAAAAAGTTAGTGTTGGTATTTTATTGGACTTGCAAGGCCCAGAAATTAGAATTGACTTACCAGAGGAAAAACCCTTTGATTTGGTTGAAGGAGAAACTTGTATCTTTACCAATGACAAAAATTTTAAAGCCCAGAAAAAAGTTATTATTCCTCCTAATGTGGTGAATATTTTGCAATTGGGGAATATTGTTCTTTTGGATGATGGTTTTTGTGAACTAGAGGTAGTAAAAAAAGATAAAACCACTCTTACCTTAAAAGCTTTAAGTCCTTGCACTGTGAAGCACCGCAAAACTATGAACGTCCCTGGTATTACTATCGATATGCCTTCCTTAATTGAAGCAGATTATAAACAACTTGATGGGGCTGGCAAGCATGATTTAATCGATTTTGTTGGTTTGTCTTTTGTCCGCAATAAAGAAGATATCGAATTTTTACGCCAAGAATTGGAAAAAAGAAAGATCAAAGCTCAAGTAGTAGCCAAGATTGAAACTCAAGCAGCTTTAGATAATTTAGAAGAAATTATTGATTCGAGTGATGCTATTATGGTTGCTAGAGGAGATCTGGGAGTCGAAGTTCCTTATGAAGAGTTGGCTTTTTGGCAAAAGAAAATTATCAGTCTTTGTCGTTTCAAAGCCAAACCAGTCATTACCGCTACCCAGATGCTCAAAAGCATGGTTGATCAACCACGCCCCACCAGAGCAGAAGTATCAGACGTAGCCAATGCTATTTATGACGGAACTGATGCGGTGATGTTATCAGAAGAAACTACTATTGGTAAATATCCAGTCAAGGCGGTCAGTGTTCAGGCAACAATTGCTAAATTCAATGAGCCTCTAGCTGATACAGCGATGGAGATTTCCACTTCCAACAATACTCAAGAGATCATTGCTGATAGTATTTTTAAGTTAGTGGAGTATAGCGAAGCTAAATTTGATGCCGTTTTATGTTTGACCTCAACTGGAAGGAGTGCTCGTTTGCTTTCCCGTCTACACTTTAATCTGCCGATTATTGCTGCTACTCCTAGCCTTGATACTTATCATTGTTCTTCTTTAATTTATGGTGTTTTGCCTTTCTTATTTCCTGACCAAAAAACTCATACTGTGAATGAAGCAATTGCTGAATTAAAAAAACAGGGAATTGTCAAAACAGGACAGAGATTGATTATCATGCATGGCATTAAACAAGTGGAGGGTAGCACTGATACCATTTCTTTGGCGACTGTAGCTTAAAAAATTGTATTTTACAGAAACCCCGCCTTTCAGGCGGGGTTTTTAAATTATTAAAAATAAATTTTAAATAATTAAGTAAAATTGTCCCAGACCTCTTTGATCACAGTTTCTTTTTCTGGTAAGTTTTGCTGACATTCCGCTGCCGTCAGAAACTCCAATCTTTTTGGCTGTAAACCGATTTGCGCGGCAGCGGTCAGAAGTTGAGTTAAAACCGTTTGTTTTTTCAAGATTTGCTGATTAAATTTATTATTTACCAGTAGCGTTACTTGACTATCGTCTTCAGTTAAAAAGTCAGCGCATAAAATCAAAGAAGCTAAACTTGGACTAGAAGTTTGTAATTGTTTGACCCAGCTAGAGACTGAGCTTTTCCAAGTTTTTTTATTAGCTACCATAAATATTTTCTACTCTTACTTTTTACTCTTACTTTTTTGCAAAATTTGTAAAATCTTTAATTCTAAATCCAAAAAGGGAATCATTGCATTCCCCTTTAACTCGACAAATTGTTCCAATAAAAATTGAGCTTGACTCTGGTTGAGGGATAAGTTTTTTTTCTGTTGTAAGTTGCCGAGTAATTCCTGGTACAAAAACTCCAAAAAGTTTTTATAAAAATAATTTTCATTGATATTCTTTTGCCGTAAAAGAGAAAAAAATTCCGCTATAGCCAATTGGTCTTTTTCCTTGATAGCTTTTACCAGTTGCAAAAGGAGGTCTTCATAATCACTACTTAAATATTTTTCTACATTGGCTAAATTAATTTCTCCGTGATTAGCAACCGTTTGTAATAATTTCACTCCGTCTCGAAAACTTCCTTCCGCCAAGTTGGCTATTCTTTTTAAAGCCTTGTCTTCAGCTTTCAAGCCTTCTGCTTGTAAAATTTTATTAAATACTTCTAAAAGTTCTTCTTCTTTGGCCTGACGGAACTCCAGTAAATTGCATCGACTGATCACGGTGGCAGGAACCTTGTGTTTTTCAGTCGTGGCCAAAATAAACAAACAATGTTGGGGTGGTTCCTCTAGAGTTTTTAATAAAGCATTAAAAGCTTCTGTCGTAAACATGTGTACTTCGTCCAAAATATAAACCAGCATCTTGCTGAGAGTGGGGGGGAGCATGATTTGCTCTTGCAATTGACGAACATCATCAATTCCGCGGTGAGAAGCCGCGTCAATCTCAATAACGCTATAAGAATCTCCCTCAAGGATTTTTTTGACTTCTAGATCATTTAGGTCTGGATTAGAGAAGGGGAGTAACTTTTTTTTACCTTTGTTAATTTGAAAATTATTGTCAATAGCTTTTTCGTTTTTTTTGCTCGCCATCATGGCTGCTAAAATGCGAGCGGTGGAAGTTTTGCCTGTTCCCCTTGGACCAGTAAAGAGCCAAACTTGACCGAGCTTGCCTTTTTGGGCCAAAGCCTGCATATTTTCTCTGACTTCTTTTAAATTCAAATCAGCAAAAGAAGTGGGGCGATAGAAAGTTTGCCAAGCTGACATAAGAATCCCATTATAACAGAAATGCCCAATTTTTCATGGGACATTTAAAGGCAATTTTTCAATCAATACTAGAGGAAAATTACTTGCTGGCCTTCTTTACCACTGCCGCAAAAGCATCACTATCATTGACCGCTAAATCAGCTAAAATTTTTCGATCAAGAGAAATTTTTGCTTGACGCAAAAGTGAGATAAAACGTGAATAATTGAGTTTCTCATCTACTTGTTTGATGGCGGCGCTAATGCGCAAAATCCAAAGGGTGCGCATATCTCTTTTACGCAATTTGCGACCCACATAAGCATATTGACCAGCGTGCAAACGGGCCTCATTAGCTCTTTTGAACAAACGACGATTAGTGCCTCGAAAACCCTTGTTCGCCTTGATAACTTTCTTATGAGCGCGGGAGCGCACAAAACCAGTTTTAACTCTCATATATTTTCCTCTTTTTCTGTAGAAAATTAGGCTAAGCCCAACATTCTCCTAATTTTTTTCTCCATACCGCCTTTGACTTCTACTAGTCGACGATAGTTTCTTCTTGCTTTTTTGCTTTTATTAGCCCGTAGATGGCGCATATTTTGCACTCGACGCATAATCTTACCACTAGCGGTCACTTTAAAACGTTTAGCAGCTGCTTTTCTTGTTTTTCTTTTATAACTTTTAGCCATGATTTCCTTTTTAGATCAAATTTAAAGCTTAGGTGTTTTTTTCCTCTTCATCGGCATCAACTGTAGCTGCATTTTTTTACCTAAGAGCTTAGCTGGTGTTTCTATTTGAGAAACATCGGCTAATTCTTGGACTACTCGATTGAGAATTTCTTGAGCAATGTCTTGTTTGGTAATATTGCGCCCGCGCAATTCCATTGACAAGCGCACTTTGTCATTGTGCTTCAAAAAATCTCTTGCTTTACGCAATTTGGCTTGTAAATCATTTTCACCAATGAAAGGTGTTAAACGAATTTCTTTCAAATCTTGAGCGCGATTTTTTCTTCTTTCATCGGCTTTTTTTTGCGACAATTGATAGCGATATTTAGAGAGCTCAATGATTTTAACTACTGGTGGATCAGCTTTGTCAGTGACTAAGACCAGGTCTTTTTCACTGGCATAAGCTTTATCTAAGGCTTCTTCTCTGGACATAATGCCCAAATTATTGCCTCTTTCATCCATAACCCGCAGTTGAGGAAAGCGTAACTGTGTATTAGCCACCACGAAGACCCGCTCCTTATTAGAGTGATATCTAGAGTTGCCTTTTTTAAGCACCGGCTACTTTTTCCTTTTTCATCATTACAGACGGACAATTATAACATAAAAAAATAAATTTTTGTCTCTAGTTTAATTTTTTAATTCATTTTTACAAAATAATCCTGGCTTCTTTTCCTCTTGTGTTTCGTGTTATAATAAGGAGAAAGTTTCTGGACTCTTAGCTCAGTTGGTTAGAGTGTTGCATTGACATTGCAAAGGTCAGAGGTTCGAGTCCTCTAGAGTCCACGCTTTTTTTAAATTAATTTCTTATTTTAGATCCTGACAGTGAAGCGTGCTATAATACTACTCTTGTGGCCGCTTAGCTCAGTTGGTTAGAGCGCCCGGTTTACATCCGGTAGGTCTGGGGTTCGAGTCCCTAAGCGGCCACCAATCGCAACTTTCGCCGTTTTGGGAAAGGAACTCCCCCAAAATCAATTTGCTTGTTTTTATATAATTTGGTATCATATAATTGAATAGAAGATATAATAAAATAAAACTATGTTAGACAATCTCATTTTAAACAAAAAATCCATAGAGAGTATTTATAAAACAATTTGTGAGTTTCACAAAAAGTATTTAAAACAGTTTGGCGTAAAGTTGCCAAAACTTTATGACTCGCAGGGAAATTTTACAAAGGATGCTCTTGTTTTGGTTTATCTTACTTATGATTATCCGAATACTCGTAAAGTTAGCAAAGAAGAATTAACAAAATTTGTTAGAAGTTATTATCCAAATACAAACGACGTCCAACAAGCTAGACATTTAGGAGCGCAAGCGGGGTGGTGGATAGTCGCTGGTGGACGCGATAACATAGTTTTGAGAATAGAAAGAGGATCGTATCAACTTTATACTTTAGAGCAACCGTATCCCGGATTTAAGAAAGGGCATAGAATTTCGGAAACCGATAACTGGGGCGAGATAAAGGAAAAATATAACTTTCGTTGCGCCACTTGTGGCTCACAAGAGGGAAAACCTCATTTTCATTGGCCAGCGACAAAAACAATTCTGCAAAAAGCGCATATGGACCCAAATAAGCCGCTTGTTGCTGGAAACATAATTCCGCAATGCCAAAAATGTAACAGAGGAGATAGAAACAGGTGGATTTATGACGATAAAGGCAGAGTTATAAAATTGGCATACGCAAATTTTGTTAGAAATTTTGATAAAGATGTGCGACAAAAAATTTACAAGATTTTATATAACGAGTTTAATGGTAAAAATCCTAATTTAAAAAAGTGATTTATGAAAAATAACAAATTCATAAATAAAATTATTTGTGCGGATACATTAGAATTACTTCCTAAAATTGAGGACAATTCTATTGATGTTGTTTTGACCGACCCGCCATATTTTTTGGATAAATTAGATAATAACTGGGATTACGAGGAAGTTTCTAACCAAAGCAATCAATACACGATAAAATCTTTACCTGCTGGAATGAAGTTTGATAGAGAGCAAGGAAAAAGATTTTATGCTTGGTATTTAGATATTTCAAAAGAAATTTTTAGAGTTTTAAAGCCGGGAGGATTTTTCTTTTCTTTTTCTAGCCCTCGGCTTTACCACCGAATGGCTTCGGCAATAGATGACGCTGGTTTTGAAATACGAGACGCGTTTATGTGGCTTTATACTCAAAATCAAGCCAAAGCTATGAGTGTTGACCATTTTATCAAGAAAATGAATATTGACGAGAAAGCGAAGAAAAAAATCAAGGAAAAACTAAATGGCTGGAAAACTCCGCAAATAAAATCTTGTTTTGAGCCAATCGCAATGGCACAGAAACCTACCGATCAGACCTATTTAAATAATATGCTTAAGCACGAAGTGGGCATGTTCAATACAAACGTAAAAATTGGCAACAATATGTATCCGGCAAATGTTTTTACGATAGAGAGCATTAACGAATTGATAGACAAGGCATTTTTACTCCCTAAACCAACCAAAAAAGAAAAAGGAGAATATAATGACCATAAAACCGTAAAACCATTGGCCGTTTGCGAGTATTTGATAAAACTTTCAGCTTTTTCAAAAAATGCTATTGTGCTTGACCCATTTATTGGAAGCGGAACAACGGCAGTAGCCGCAAAGAAACTCGGGAAAAATTATATCGGAATTGACGCAAATGAAAAATACGTAAAAATTTCAGAACGACGAATAAAAGAATTAGACAAAAAACCAGATTTATTCAAAGTGAGCGAGAGAGTTGAAAAAGCAGAAAAGAAAAATTTACAAATGGAATTTCAAGTAATATAAAAATATGAACGACTTAAAAAAGTGTAAAATAATTTAAATTTAGTCATAAGCATAATATATGATATTAGACAAAAAACTTTAAAGGTCAAGTTTCTTCTCAATTTTCCTTGTTTTCTTTCTTTAACCTCATGTATAATTGCTACCGATTATGGCAAAAACAAAAACAGCTCAAATTTATAATCTTTTCAAACAAAGTCAGGATCAATTATTTGCCGATTTCGCCGCTGTCCATCAAAACTTTGCCCTTAATCCAGAAGTAAACAGGACAAAATTCAATCAGTTGGGTCGTGACTTTTTACATTTGGCTCGTAATTGGGAAAAAAGGCTTTGTGGTAGTATGGAAAGAACTAATAATTCTGTTTACTCAGCCAAAGTAAGTGAAAAGTTTTGGGACTTGATTAGGCAAGACTTTCCTTTAATTGATCAGGTGGGAGTGATTGTTAAAAATAAATAGCTTGACTTTTTAAGTTAAAACTTGAGCTATAGTTTTAAAACTATGCGGTTGCTCCTTTTTCAATTTTTGCAAAAAAGTTAATTGTCTCTTGGCGTACTGCCACTCATGCAAACTCCATAAATCTTGACATTGTTTAATTTCCAGTTTCCCTTGCAAAAATTGAGCAATTTCTTCAAAACCCAAAGGCAGACGCGAAAGCGCTTCTTGATTTTTCATCACACCTGGTTTTTGGCGCAAAATTGCTTCTACTTCACCGACAGCTCCATGATCAAAACGCCATTTCACTCTCTTGGCAATGATTTGCGGTAAAGTTTTGATCTGATAAATAGGCTCCACATAAAAATGTTCTAGTGTTTCGTCCAACTGTAATAATTTTGCTTCAGCTTGAGGAAAAAGTTTTTGATAAAGGGCGATCTCAATCTTGCGAATCAACCGTCGAGGATTAGCTAAGTCACTAGCATTGAGATTTTTATAGGTATGACCGTCCACCCTTTTAAGCCATTTTTGTAAATCAGCCAGACTATGATTTTCAGCTGCAAGACGAATATTTTCATTGGGCGGAACATTGATCAACTCATTATTGCCAATCACTCTTTGATGATAAAGTAATGTTCCGCCCAAGAGCAAAACTTGATGCTTTCTTGCTTTGGCTTGTTTGACAATCAAGGCCGTTTGTCTGGCGCATTCCCCCAAAGACCAGTTTTGATCAATTTCGTGACTGAGTAAATTAAAAATTTGTACTCTTGGATCAGCCTGCCATAAGTGAAAATCTTGAATGTCGGCGCCACTCAAAACTGGCAACTGACGATAAATTTGCCGAGAATCCAAGGAAATTAAGTCCACCGCCACCCCTTGCTGCAAAAAATGTTCAATCATTTTTTGCGCCAATTTCGTTTTGCCGCTAGCTGTCGGACCGACAATAGAAATAATTTTCATGCCTTAAACAATTTTTGGTCTTTTGGCCAACTGATCTTTATTAATAATTTTATCTAAAAGCTCAAAACGTCTTTTCTTTTCCGCAAAAGGAATTTTGTCAGGGTAAAGTTTGACTGCCACTGTTCCAGGTCGGGGAGAGTAAATAGCCACAAAAGCCATAATAAAATTGGCCTTTTTGACCAAACTCAAAGTTTCCTCAAACTCACTCAGGGTTTCATTGCCAAAACCGACAATAATATCAGTGCCAATAGTGATTTCTGGATCCAAAGAGCGCAAACGAGTGATAAGATTGAGATATTGTTCAGCTGTGTAACCCCGATTCATTCTTTTCAAAACCTCATTGCTGCCAGACTGAACTGGCAAATGGAGAAAACGGTCTATTTTTTTATTTCTCCCCACTTCTTCAATTAATTCATCATAAAAATCCCAAGGATTGGAGGTTAAGAAACGAATTTTTTTTACTTTATCAATCCGGCTAATTTCTTGCAAAAGCTTCACAAAAGGAGGTGTTCCCGCAAACTGTAAATATTGATCTCTATTTTCTGGAAAATCTGCATAACTGGCAAAGTTTTCCTTGCGTTGACCAATACCCACTTTTTCCAAGCCCCAAGAATTAACATTCTGTCCTAAAAGAGTGATTTCTTGATAACCAGCCGCCACCGCTTGCTGAACATCTTGCAAAACAGCAGCTAGAGTGCGTGATACCTCTCTTCCTCGAGCATAAGGGACCACACAATAAGTGCAAAAAGAATTGCAACCCTTACTAATCTGCACGAATGCCTGTTTTTGATCTTTTCTTTTCGGAGGAAGGTCAAAACTAACACTAGAGGGTTCTTGGACTTTGCTCACTAGAGGATATTTCTGTAAAATTTGTTCCTGATAACGAGACATACAACCGCTGAGGATAACCTCTGGTTTGGATTTTTTATTAGCAAAATAGGTCGTCATCTTATTCAAAAGTGACCAGACCCGATCATCAGCCGCTTTACGCACACTACAGGTGTTAAGAAAAATTTTTTCTGCTTGCCGCCAATCATCAGTTTCTGTCAAACCTTGCTGCTCATAAAAAGTGGCTTGTCTTTCGCTCTCCAGTTTATTGGCCTGACAACCATAAGTTTTAATAAAATATTTCACAGGAGACTTATTATAACTGAAGAATTAAATTTTTTGCCGTGAGGGGAATTGTAAGGAAAAATTGTAAAAGTTGCACGACTTGACTTGTAAAGTTGCACAACTGCTAAAAATAAAAGCTAATAATTTTTTTTCTGACTCTGGAATAATTGAAAAGTGATTTTTTTATGTTGCACGACTGCTAAGAAAAAGCCAAACGTTTTAAGAGTGCTTTTCGATTTTGGCAAACCCTGTCAAAGGTTGTAAAACCTCTGGAATATCAATTGAACCATCTGCTTGCTGATAATTTTCAATTATGGCCGCCAAGAGGCGAGGGGAGGCTGCCACCGTATTGTTGAGAGTATAGACATATTTGCTGGTCCCATCTTTGGCACGATATTTAATATTGAGCCTTCGAGCTTGAAAGTCATTGAAGTAGCTGGCACTGTGAGTTTCGCGATATTTATTCTGCGCTGGAAACCAAGTTTCTAAATCATATTTTTTTCGCTGCCCAGCCCCCATATCACCACTACACATTAATAAAACCTGATAAGGCAAGCCTAGATTGTTTAATAGGTCCTCAGCCCAAGCAACCATTTTTTCATGCCACTTTCTTGTTTCTGCTTCATCGGCAATGGTATAGACCACTTGTTCTACCTTATTAAATTGATGAACTCGGATAATTCCCTTAGTATCTTTTCCATGTGAGCCAACTTCTCGACGAAAACAAGGAGAAATTCCCACCATTTTAATCGGTAAATCTTTTTCTACCAATAGCTCACCCGCATAAAAACTAGTCAAGGCTACTTCAGCGGTACCTGCTAAAATTTGTCCGTCTTGAGTATAATAATGATCTTCTTGTCCCCAGGGGAAATAACCTGTTCCCGTCATGGCTTCTTTTTTTACCAAAACAGGAGCCGTCAAAGGAGTAAAGCCTTGATCCAGCATCATTTTTAGTCCATAGTTGAGTAAGGCTTGTTCTAAAATAACAGCCTGGTTTTTCAACATATAGCTGCGGAAACCACCGATATTAACTGCTCTCTTGGTATCGAGTAAATCCAACTCTTCCATTAATTGTTCATGAGGTTTGGGAGGAAAAGGGAATTGTTTTTTTTCTCCTACCTGCCTCACCACTTGATTGCCACGCTCATCTTTACCAAAAGGCACATCTTCAGCTGGCGGATTAGGAATTTGCAAATTCAAGGTAATAAATTCGCCCTCAATTTCTTTTAGTTTTTCCTCATCAGCTTTTAGCTCTGCTTTGAGCTTTTGTCCTAAAATGACCAACTGAGGATTAGGTTTCACTCCATTTTCTTGCAAAGATTTCTTGATATTAGCGGTGTTTTGATTGATTTTGGCGCGCGCGCCCTCTACTTTTTGTAAGATTTCTCGCCGCTTTTGGTCAGTGACCAAAAGTTGATCAACGACTGCGTCGTCAAGTTGCTTGGCGCGCGCGCCAGCCTTGACAGCGCTTATATTTTCTCGAATAAAATTAATGTCTAACATTTGTCTCTTTACTATATCTCTACTCTTTAATTTGTTCTTCAGCCTTAAGGGTTGGAAAAGCGATCACTTCTTTTATCGACCAAGTATTGGTCAAAAGCATAACCAAACGATCAATCCCTAAGCCTACTCCTCCCAGAGGGGGGAGACCGTATTCCATCGCTTCCAAAAATTCTTCATCCAAGGGCTGAGCTTCCTCATCGCCTGCCCGCATTCTTTTTTGCTCATTTTCAAATCTCTCTCTTTGCTCCAAAGGATCAGTAATCTCACTCCAGCCGTCAGCAATCTCTTTTCCGCCAATATAAAGCTCATAACGCTCCACTAAATCTGCTTTCTCTCGATGAGCTTTGGCCAAGGGAGAAACATCTTTGGGATAATCAATAATCCAAGTTGGTTTGATTAGTTTATTGGCCACTAAATGTTCAAAAAGGGCAAAAACTGCTTTTCCTCTAGAAAAATCGCCAATAATTTTTAATTTATGACTAATCAAAAGCTCTGCTAAAGCCTGATCACTTAATTTTTCGACTGCTAGCTTCTCATATTTTGCCAAAGCTTCAGCCATGGTTAGTTTGGGCCATTTTTCTTCGGTTAATAAATTAATTTCCTCTTCTCCCACTAGCAATTTATCGCTCTGATTAATTTCTTTTTGTAAAAATTTAATTAAAGCCTCAATTTCATCCATCATCACATAATAATCAGCATAAGCCTGATACCATTCCACCATCGTAAATTCAGGCAAATGTGTTTGATCAATTCCTTCATTGCGAAAATTACGAGCGATTTCAAAAATTTTTTCCATTCCCCCCACGATCAAACGTTTTAAATAGAGCTCTGGAGCGATTCGCAAATAAAAATCGTGATCCAAAGCATTCATATGTGTGGTGAACGGCTTGGCATTGGTCCCGCCATAAAGCACTTGCAAAATTGGTGTTTCTACTTCTGTATAACCCAAGTTATTTTGTAAAAATTCTCGGCAAAGACGTAAAATTTTCCATCTCTTGCGCAAAATTTCTGCCGCTTGGGGATTGACTAATAAATCTAAGTATCTTTGACGAAAACGGGCTTCTTTATTTTCAGCAGCATTCCACAAAGAGGGGAGAGGACGAAGGGATTTTCCTAAAAATTCCAAGTCTTGAGCCAAGATAGTAATTTCTCCCGTCCGGGTTTTTTCTACTACTCCAGTGATGCCTAAAAAATCTCCGGGATCTACTAGCTGGGCAATCTCAAACTTAGCCTCACCTAGTCGACCCTGATGGAGCAGCACTTGAACTTTACCTTGACTATCTATCAAATCTAAAAAGACGACTTTTCCGTGAGCTCGATAAGCCTGCACCCGACCAGCGGTTTGGACTTTTTCTCCACTATCAACCAAAGCAAGTACTTGAGCTAAGTCATGTTTTTTGGCAAAGGAATGAGGATGAATTTTTACTCCCAATTTCTCCAAAGCTTGACGCTTTTCTTTTTTCGCTTCAATTGTCTGTTCCATTCTGGACATAAAATCCTTACTTGATGGCTTTAATTTTGAAACATTTTTCGCCCACGGGTGTTTGGGCGCAGGCTTTGTCGCCTACTTCTTTATGCAATAAAACTGAGCCAATCGGAGAGACAGCAGAGATAGTGTTACTAGTCGCCGCCGCATTATCAAACTCGCTGACGATTGTATAAATTGTCTGTTTTTTTTCTTCATCGACCAAAGTCACCACCGAGCCAATTCCAATTTTGTTTCCTCCACTAGCTTCTTTGACGATCTCCGCCTGACTTAAAATAGCAGCAATCTCGTCAATTCTGACCTGCAAAAGTTCCTGCTGATCTTTGGCGTCCTTGTATTCGCTGTTTTCTGATAAATCTCCCTGCTCACGAGCTTTGGCGATTCTCTCAATTACCTCTGGTAATTGATTTTCTTGCAAATCTTTTAGCTCCTGCTGGAGACTTTCATAACTACTTTTGGTTAATTTAGTCTGAGATTGGGTAATTTTCTTCATATTGAAGGTTATTATAACATGAGAAAATCAAAGAAATATTTTACTTAAAAAAAATAAATTCCCAGTCACTAAAATATTAAGATAAATAAAAAATTTATCAAATAACAAAGCTCGCTAAGGACTCTTGCTCTCTTTTTATGAAATAATTTTCCTTTTTTTTACTTGCTTTTTTTAAAAAAATAGTCTAAGATATTAATATGCAAAAAAACCGTCGTATACATCAAGCCCAAATTGGCGCGATCGCTGTTATTTTAACTACTATTCTTTTAGCTATCGGAGTGGCCATCTCCACTCGGATAACGAGAGAGGCAGCCCAAGAAGCAGAAAGACGAGAATCTAGTAAAGCCTTCAATTTAGCTGAAGGTGGTTTAGAAACAGGTTCGGGCGCTAACCCTCTATTGTCAGTTAGCAGTATTACTGGTGACAATACTATTCAGCTAGGTGCTGGGGAAACGGTTGAGCTGGCTCTTGGCACTTCAAAATTACCGCAAATCGACTGGAATATCAATGTTAACTGTAATGACCCAGGAGTTGATGGAAAACACCCAGCCTTGATTATTAGTCACTATAAAAACAATGAGCTCTTAAGTTATGAGTACGTCACTGGTAATGGCACCAGTTGTGATCGTGAAGGTTATGTCAACTCGGAGGTGGGGACCAGCCCTTATAAAAATAAATATGAAAATTTGGGTATTGAGGGCGGTATTGTAAGAATTAAAGCTCTTTTTAGTGGGACCCACTTAAGAATTGCTGGCTTAACCAGCATCACTCGCTCGGCAGCTAAAGATGACTTTACTGGAGAACAAGTGAGAGTGGTAGAGCAAAGACAAACTGAACCAGCCGCTCCTTCAGTTCTAGATTATGCTTTATTTGCGGGTGAGGGTAATTTGAGTATAGAACAGGGAGGATAAATTATGTTCGAAAGTCAAAATAGTACTGCCTGCCTTGACTTGGGAAGTAGCCTAACTAAAATCGCTATTGTTAATAAAAAACAAGAATTGGAAAAAACCTTAGTGGTAGAAAATGTTTTAGGTTTTTCTGTTCCCAATGATCAAAAGCAAGTAGCGGCTTTTGCTAGTTATCTAGAAGATATTTTCACTCAACATAAACTGCCACGCATTGGTTTGCGCTTGGCTATGCCAGAAAAACTCACTTCTACGCAAATTATCGATATCCCTACCCTGACTGATGTTGAGTTGGCCACCTCTATCCAGTGGCAAGCCCAACAATATATTCCTATTCCCAAAGAAGATTTAGTTCTTAGTTATCAGGTCTTATTTCGTCCAGAAAAAAAAGATGAAGCGGTTACTAATATGAGGGTTCTTCTGATTGGTATTCATCGACAAAACCTTGACCATCTTTTGGCTGCTTGCAAAATTGCGGGAGTTGAGCCTAGTTTATTAGAAACTGAGACTATCTCTACTTTGCGTCATTTACCCCAACAAACTGGAGAATCAACCCAAATGGTGATCAATTTTGGCGCTAGTGGTTTGGATTTAGCCATTGTGAAAAACAATGAACTCAACTTATCCATTGCCCACCAAAATGGAAGCGAAATGATTACTAAGTCTCTCATGACAGCTTTTAATCTCCCTAGAGATAAAGCGGAAGAATACAAAAAAGCTTATGGTATTGACAAAAGACATTTCGACGGCAAAATCGCCAAAGCGATTGAGCCAATCGCTCAAATGATTATCAGTGATATTAAAAATACTGTGGCTTTCTACAATAGTAAAAATAATTTAAGTCATATCACTCATATTTATTTTGCGGGTGGCGGCTCAATGATGCCAGGCTTCCCAGAGCTTTTGGCGGTCAATTTCAACTTAGAGATCAATCCTTTGGGTATTTTTAGTAATATTGGTGGCAATATTCCAGAAAAAGATCACCTTTTATATCCTATTGCCGTTGGATTAGCTAAGAAAAAGTAAGCGTATTTAATTTATGAGCCAAAGAGAAATTAATTTTCTTCACCAAAATAAAAGTCTTTTAGAATCACGAGATCAGAGTGATAAGAAGTCTTTCTTTTTCATTGCTATTTTTACGACGATTGTCGTCTTAATTTTTATTGCTTTGCTAGTAGTAGAAAATTACTACAAAAAGAAACTAGCTGCTTTAGCCAATGAGCAACAAAGAATTGAACAAGCTTTGCTTGATGGAGATAAACAGGAAAGAAGATATCTTTCTTTTCATAGTAAATTGCAAAAAACTGATGAAATTTTGACTAAGCAAACTCATGGCACGCAATCACTAATTCAAACCTTTGAGTATTTCACTACTCAGAACGTGGCGATTCGCAAAAGCATTTATGACTATTATCTCACCAGCATCGAACTCACGCTTACCTGTAATAGTGTTTTTTCTCTTAAGGAGCTTTTTGCTCTAGTTCAAGCAGAAGAATTTCGCCAACAATATCAACAAGTAGAGTTGTTATCTCTCAGTCGCTCAGGTGATGGCACCTATACCTTAGATGTGGATTTGAAGTTATAAATTTATGGCAATAAAAAACTTAAAACAACAAACTCAAGACTTAAGTGCTGAACTAAAAACTATCGGTCACCGAGGTTATCTCCTCATATCTCTCTTTTTGTTTATTGGTTTATTAGCTTTGCTCTTTTTTGGCATCATGCCCAAGGTGAATGGTTTTTTCAACCAAAAAAATCAGATCAAGGAAGAAGAAATTGCTTTGCAAAACTTGAATGATAAGTTCATCAGAATACAAAATTTAGCTCAAGACATTGATTTGGCTCAGATAGAGAAAGTAGATCAGATTCTTTATGACAACAACCCCTTTTTAGCTATTTTACATGCTTTGACTCAGCTAGGTAATGAACAGAAAGTAACTTTTGATCGCTTTGAATACTCTCCAGGATTAATTGCTACTCCCTCAGCTCAATTTTCCACTGGAAGACCGATCACTGCCGTGGCTAGAAGTCTCAATGCTCAACAAAATCAAGGTTTTACTATTTTTATCGAAGCTAGAGGCAGTTATGATCAGTTAACTCAGTTTCTTCATCGTTTGGAAAAGACTGCTCCTTTAAGCAGTATTGCTTTTGTAGAAATCAGTAATAGTTTACAAGGACATGCTCGAGCAAAAATAGAAATCATGACCCATTATTACACGCCCAATCTAGTTGCTAGCTTAGGAGAAGACTTACCTGTTTTTGGAGACAAAGAGAAAGAAACTTTGGAGCGACTGGAAGATTTTGTTATTCCTCGTTTGGATATTTTAGATCAAAAAGATTTAATTGGCGGTAAGGCTGATATCTTCAGTAGTAATGTTCTTCAAACAATGGAAACTGAAAATCAGGAGGCTGCTCGAGAAGGGGAGGGTCTTCCTTCCTCTCCACCTGTTTCTCCAACGCCCGTTCCTACTACAGAATAGATCTAAAAAAGGCTAGAGTTTTTCTCTAGCCTTAAATTTATTTAAATTATAAAAATATTAAATCAGACTGTCATCCAAAGCTTTTTCGTCGACAACATCCGCCACTGATTCTTGATTCTCAGTTTTTTCAGCGACTGCTTGTCCTTCTGGAGCTTCGCTTTTTTTGTCTTCATCTTCAGTCATCACTCTCACCATGACTTTCTTTTGTTCTTTGATCGCTCGAGCCTTGATGATAGTTCGCAGAGAGCGGATGAGCATACCCTGACGACCAATGATTCGACCATAATCCTCTTGATTGGCTGAAATTGATAAAATAATCAGTCCGTCTGGTAAAACTTGCTCATCAATAACAATGTCTTCGGGATGATTAACTAAACCCTCGATCATGTACTGCAAAAGTTCCTTCATAAAAAATAACCTTTCTATAATTTTTCTGGTTTGTAATTCTAACCCCGCCTAGCGTAGGCTACAAACCTTTATTCCTTTGCTTCTACTTCTTTCTTTTCTTCTGATTTTACTTTAGTTTCTTCTTTTTTGACTTCTTTCTCGACAACTGGAGCAGTTTGTTCAGAGTCCTCCTTGATTTCTGCTTTGGTGGCAGAGGCTTTTTCTTCTTTACTCTCAGTAGCAGCCGCCGCCTTAGCTTTGGCTTTTTTACTCAATTTTGGTTTTCCCTCAGGAAAACCCTTGCCTTTTCTCACTACTTCAGCTAAAAAAGCGACTGTCGGAGTCGGCTGAGCGCCTTTCTTCAACCATTGATCATAAGCTTTTAGGTCAAGCTCCAATTTTTTTGGTTTCTCAGCTGGTTGATAAAAACCCAAACTGACAACATAAAGACCGTCTCTCTTATCCCTTTGTTCATTGACAACAATTCGGTAACGAGGCTCGGCTGTTTTGCCAATTCGAGTAAGTTTGATTCTCAACATAGGTTTTTTCTAATCTTCATTTTAAATGCTTTTTAAGAAGTTGTATTATACTATATTTTCGCCTTTTTTCTTATTCTTTTCTTTCTGTGAGAGATTTCTCTTCAAGAAAGAACTACCATTTTGAAAAATCGTGATCATTAAGAGCTTGCAAAGCAGCTAATTGTTGCGCATTTTGTTTGCTCTTTCCTTGTCCCAGCCCAACTTGCTTGCCGTTAACAAAAACAGCGACCACAAACGATTTTTCATGATCTGGTCCAGTTTCTTCAATTACTTGATAAACAGGGGTCTCAAAGCCATAGGCTTGTACTTCTTCTTGCAGAGTGCTTTTGGAATCTTTGTAGAGTTTTTTTTCCATCACCTCTTCAAACCTGACCAAAA
The DNA here is from genome assembly GCA_964583625.1 of uncultured Pseudomonadales bacterium. Taxonomy (GTDB): domain Bacteria; phylum Patescibacteriota; class Microgenomatia; order UBA1400; family PJMF01; genus JAUNST01. The sequence continues at coordinate 53,454 of CAZOVA010000002.1, read as the reverse complement.
TCATTCGGTGAATAAAGTCTCTAGTGACTGGTAATCCCTGATCTAAATACAAAGCGCCAATTAGAGCCTCTACCGTGTCGGCAATCAGCGTTTCATTCTCTCGACCGCCAGAACTTTCTTCACCTTTGCTCAATAATAATTGCTTGCCTAAATCTAATTCTTTGCCTACGGCGCTCAAAGTAGTGGTCTTCACCAGGGCGCTTCTAATAGCCGTCAATTGGCCTTCTGGAGTGGTTGGTAAGCGTTGATAGAGGAATTCCGTCACAATTAGTTCTAAAACGGCATCACCTAGATATTCCAATCTTTCATTGGATTGCATTTGCTCCTGATGTCTTTCATTGAGAAGACTACGATGAGTTAGCGCTGTTTGCAATAATTTTTTGTCTTGAAATTTGGGCAATAGAGTTGTCGACATCAACCTAAATCCTTCTCGTCAACAATTAAATCAATTAAGTCAGAGATAGTGACTATCTCTTCACGATTGGCGTCATCTAGTAAATTGTCAATATCAATCTCAATTTGTGTGCCAATCTTTTTGATAATTCTTTGCAAATCAAATTCTGTCAAATTAAGTTCATTAAAAATGAGCGAATCATAGCGAATATCATTCGCTTGATTATCAGTCAGTTCTATCAATGTTTGCCGCAATAAATTAAAAATATCTTCTCGGCTACGATTTGCTTGGTTTTGTTTTTCTTTGGGATTAGGCACTTTTTTTCTCTTTCAAAAGTAGTTTTTCTAAGACAGCATTGACGAAGGCATAAGAGTTCTCACCGCCAAATTCTTTGGCTAATTCCACCCCTTCATCAATTAAAACTTTTGGTGGAGTTTTTTTAGTTTTGCTTTCATGTAAAATGAGGCGCAAGATAGCTAAATCTATTTTGGCCAATTCTGGCAAAGGTCTTTTTTGTGCGACTGTGGCGATTTCTTGATCATACTCAGCTTTGTGTTGACGAATTTCTGCCAAAATTTTCTGATTAAAATTAATATCTAAATATTCCCAACTCTGACCAGGAAACTCATCAACAAAAAGAGCTTGTAATAAAGCCATCCTCTCGGCATGACGCCTGTCAACGACCTCCTTTTGGGCTTGTGGCTCTTGTTGCTCTTCTTGCTCCATAAGAACCTTTATTTACTTTTTTTAATTGGTTTCTTCTTACCTAATTTAGAAGCTAACTCTAGTTTTTGAGCCTTCTCATCAATTTTTTTAGTTGGCTTTAAAACCATTTTTAGTTTTTGAACAATTTTATCTTTGTGAAGAGGGATTTTGGCAGTTTTGCTGTTTTTCACTAGTTTGGGAGTATTGCCTCGACGTCTTTTTCCTCTTTCGACTCTAGTGATTTTATTCTTTGGTAAGGGGGTCATGTTTACTTTCTAAAATTTTTATTAAATTTATTATTTTTTAGTCTCAATAAGATATCATATCACCTATTGCTAGTCAAGTGTTCTATTCTGCCACTTTGTCCAGCTTCCAAGCTTTGCTCAGTGGTCTCTACTAGGGGAGAGAAGGGCAAAGTTTTTTCGGCCTGAACCTCTACTTTTTTCATTAAAAATAAGGCAAAAAAACCCGTTAAAACAAGTAATAACGACCAGACTAAAGAAGTATTTTTTCTTAATTTTTCTGTCACAAACTATCCATTATACCATAAATAGACAAAGAAAACAAGACTTAAATATAAATATTATTTACCTAGTTAAATAACTTTGTAAACTAGCGGCGCTTTGCTGTAACTGGGCTTGCTCTTTTTCATCCAAACTAGGGTGAATCACCTGCTGCACTCCTCCTCGACCAATAATCGCTGGCAAGGATAAAGCCACATTATTGACGCCATAATAGTCTGAAACTGGCAAACTAACAGGCAAAACTGTTTGCGCTTGCCTAATAACTGCCTTGACAATTGTTGTCACCGCTGCTCCAATGCCATAAAAAGTTGCTCCTTTACTATTGATGATTTCATAAGCTGCCTCCCGCGCCCTCTGATAGGCTGTTTGGGTTTTCTCCAAAGAGAAACCAGGGAAACTACTGAGGCTCTGCCCGCCGATACTAGCACTGGAAATCAGCGGAAAACTACTGTCGCCATGCTCTCCTAAAACATAGGTGTGGATACTTCGAGGATTGACATTGAGAAATTCACTCAAATGAAAACGAAATCTAGCGGTGTCTAGAGTTGTTCCCGACCCAAAAATTTGACCGACTGGCGTACCAATAATTTCTTGAGCGCGATAAGTCAAAATATCCACTGGATTGGTAACGATTAAAACTACCGCTTGAGGAGCAGCTGCCATAATCGGGGGAAGCATTTTCTCTAAAATAGCTAAGTTTTTTTCTGCCAACTGTAAACGAGTCTCTCCCGGTTCTTGGGCAGCACCCGCACTAAAAACTACCACATCGCTTTCTGCGAGATCATTAAAATCATCACTGGCAGTGATTTTTGTTTTATTGGTCAAGGCCATCGCGTGCTCTAAATCCAACTTTTCACCTAAAAGTTTACTGACATCGCGACCAAATAAAATGATTTCGTGAGCCACTCCTGAAAGCAAAAGGGCATAGGCCGAAGTCATTCCCACTTTGCCTGCTCCCACAATAGCTACTTTATAATAATCTTTTCTAGTTTTAGGCATAAATCTTAATTTTTTCTAATTTATTTGGCTACTGTCAATCGATAAACTGATCCGCTTTCTGTTTTAATAAAGAGAGTGTCCGTATGATCTGCAATTTCAACAATCCGAGAAGTTCGGAAGTCTTGAGTTAAGAGGGGCTGATCAAGAGAGATATGATTGGTGATTGTCGAATAAACAATCCCTCCTTCTCGGACGGCTTGACTGTCTCCAGCAATTTTCTTAATTTTTATCTCTGTTCCTGGCACAAAAACTCCTTCTCGGGCGAGTTTGCTTTCAATTTTGTATTTGACGATTAATTTTTCTGCTTTTTCTTGAAGACCATAGTCTTGAGTCAAACCAGCCAGCAAGTCTGCCACCTCTTCTTTTCCGTCCGCCATTTCCAATCTTTCAATCGTTTGCGCAAAAAAATGCATCTGTTCGTCTTGACCATAAGTGCCACCTTCTCCACGCAGCTCCGTTAAAGTAAATAACACTGCTTTAAGTTCTTTCAAATTGGTGGTCTGATCAATCATCTCGGTGGCAATTTCACTATAATTTTTCCCCTCATCTTCAGCTTGAAATAACTGTCTTTCCAAACGGGAAAAGAGTTCTTGATCTTGATCCTGCTCTCTTTTTTGCCTCTTTTTCTCAAAACTAGCCGCAAAAACGCCTTTGAGCCTTTCTTTCAAGGAATGAGGTTTGATTATTCTTTCTTGAGTGTAATCGGGGTTAAAAGCTTGACGTTCAGAGTTAATTCTCATTGATAACTTTCTATCATCTTTTTTAAACCATGAACAAATTTTGTTTTAGGTTGATAATCGAGTAATTTTTTGGCTTTACTTAAATCTGGTTGTCGACGTGGAGGGTCATCTTGAGGTAAGGAGGCGAATTCATAATAATCTTTTTCCCGACCGACTGCTTGATTGAAAAGCTCAGCTGTTTGCAAAACAGTAAATTCATCATCATTACCTAAATTAATAGTTTCTCCGGCCAAAGTTGTTTTTGCTAAAAAGGTTAGAATTCCTCTCACTAGATCATCTATATAGCAATAAGAACGAGTTTGTTGACCATCACCATAAACGGTGAGTTTCTTGTCACTCAAATATTGACTAATAAATTGGGGTAAAATTCGACCGTCTTCCAGGCTCATTCTTGGGCCATAGGTATTAAAGATTCTGACAATCCTAGTGTCTAAATTAAAATCGCGGTAAAAAACCCCGCAAATCGTTTCTCCCAAACGTTTGCTTTCATCATAGCAACTGCGCAAACCATTAGGATTAACATTACCCCAATAACTTTCCTTTTGCGGATGTTCTAAGGGAGTGCCATAAGCCTCACTGGTACCTGCAAAAAGCAATCTTGCCTCTGGCTGATGATCATGCAAAAAAGTTAATAAATTATGTAAGGCCAAAGTGTTAACCAAATAAGTTTGAGTCGGATATTTTTGATAGAGTGGAGGAGAGGCAGGAGAAGCAAAATGTAAAATCGCGTCAATTCTTCCCCTTTTCGATAAAACTTGGTTGAGCATTTGTTTTAGGGCGGCTTCTTCATTCAAATCAGTGTTGAAAAAATCAAAGTTGGGCTTCTTTCGGCAGGCAGTTAAATTTTTTTCTTGACCAGTAATAAAATTGTCCACGCCCACCACCACTGCTCCCATGGCCAAAAGCCAGTCGCAAAGATGCGAACCTATAAACCCAGCTGCACCAGTTACTATAACTACTTTTGATCTAAAAAAATCTATTTTGATCATAACTGAGCTCTTTGAGAGATCTCTGCTTCTACTTCTGCTTTACTCTTACCATATTTCAACCGACTTAGCTCTTTAACTGCTTGAGCCAACTCTGGATTCATTTTTGCTTCTACTTCTTCCATATCTTTTTCCAAAGACATGGAGAAGGGGGGAACTGGTTCATTTTTCACAATAGTTTTAATATAAACATGATATTTTTCAATATTGGCTAAATCAGTTTCATTAAAAATCGGAGCGTATTCATGTTGTAAAAATTGCGCATCATTCACTCCCACTCGGAAACTAATCATCGTGCCTACATTACCAAAAACTGCTCCTCTTACCTGCTCATCAATCTGACTAATATACTGATTGGCTACAATTAAATTCAGGCGATATTTGCGAGCCTCAGACAAGATAGTAGCAAAGTCTTCAGTGGCATAATTTTGAAACTCATCAACATAAAGGAAAAAGTCTTGTCTTTGCTCCATCGGCATATTTTGTCTACTCATAGCCGCGGTCAAAACTTTGGGCACTAAAATTAAGCCTAAAAATTTAGCATCTTCTTCCCCCAAAATTCCCTTAGAAAGATTACAAAGAATAATTTTCTTTTCATCCATTGCCTGACGAAAATTAAAAGCTGACTGAGGTTGACCAATAATATTACGCATAGTTTTATTGGTAACAAAACGACCAAACTTGGAAACGATATAATCTAAAACTTCAGATTTATGAAAGTCGGAAGTTTGGGCTATTTGATCTGTCCAGTACCGTCTCACCATAGGATCAGTCACCAAAGGCAAAAGTTCATCAACAAATTTTTGATCAGTGAGAGCTCGAACCAGCTCAATAAAAGTAGAGCCTTTGCGCGACATAATGGTCAACATAGCATTTCTGATCGCATGCTCAAAACGGGGACCAATAATTCCTGTCCGATGAGGATCATAAAGTTTGTACATCAAGCCAATAATGCTACTAACGACAAAGTGTTTTTGCTCTTCCGTATCAGCTTCCATCATATTCATTCCCATCGGTCTATCTAAATCTGAGGGGTTAAAATAGATCACATCTTCAGCTCGATTACTAGGTAAAAGTTGTAAAATATCTTCGACAAATTCTCCGTGAGGATCGATGGCGCAAACTCCGTGACCGGCTTCAATATCTTGTAAAATCATTTCTTTGAGGAATTCTGATTTACCAGTGCCAGTTTTACCAATAATATACATATGGCGGCGGCGGTCATTTAAATCCATATAAATATTTCTGACATCACCACGATAAACAGATTTGCCCAATAATAAACCCTCTTGCGGAATTTCTCTGGGAGCAGGAGCATTTTTGGCATATAAGAAACGAATGTGGTGAGTTTCTACACTCTTATTGGGGAGATGAAAAACAGTCGCCAGCTCTTCAGAGTTGAGAATAATTAAGCCTTGATGTTCAAAAAATGGCGGATAACGATAAATAAAATTGGTCATGAACCAGCGTTTTAATAGAACTGTCTTTTTTTCAAATTGGGCATAGAGACTATTAAATTGAGCAAAACTAGAAACAATATTGGTCAAATGAGAATTGGCCAACTCTTTACTAGAAGCGTTCACGCAAATGCGAATTGCCACTCTAAAGAGGGGTTTACTGACTTTATCCTCCATTGACTGCAATTCTTTACCGTCTGCCTCAAAAGACTTTTCCTGATCATTATTTTTTTCTTTTTGTTGTTTAATTCTTTTTAAGCTGTTTTTTCTAAAACTATCTCCTTCTGGTTGAATTAAATATTGCACTATAGCTCCATCTTCATTGTCCATTTTTGATAGGGCAGAGGTAAGAGCATTGAGACCATCATTGGGCAAATTCTTGAAAGTATTGATACTATAGCGATCGTCGTCTTTCAATTTCAAGTGAGTGAAAACTACTTTGCCGTTCTTAGTCCAAATGTTTGGCTCAGCTGTCAATTGAATATCAGCTTCAGGATAAGCGGCATGAATGTTTTTTTCTACCAAATCTCTTAAGTCTTTGGGAACACTCAAGTAAAAAGCAATGTCTTCTTTCTTAGCCACTAACTCAAAGGTAAAACTTTTTTCTCTTTCAAAAAAACTTTTCCACTGCTCCAATTTCAAAGCATGTAAAGCATTAAACATTTGTTCTGCCGCTTCAATCTTAACTTCATTTTCTTTTGGTAATCGAATTAAAAGAGTAACAAAATCTAAAGCTTGCTTTTCTCGACTACGATTCTTCCACCAAAAGTAAAAGAAATACCAAAGGGAAACCGATAGTAAGATAGCCAGTAATAGCCAAAGGAGAAGAGTAGTAGTACTCGTCAATCTTTGGAAAAGATCGTTTTCGGCCGTTTTTAGACTTGCTTCTAACATAAATTAATTCTTAATAGCCAGATCAATAGCTTGCTGTTTGCTGGCTTGTTTTTTATTCTCGGCAGAAAAAACCTTCTCCAGTTTTCTATCTAAAGTTTGTAGCCAGCCAGCTCCAGTATGAGCGTCTGGTTTGGATGGTAGTTCTCTGGCAGAAAGCAAAATTTGTTTGATTTCTTGCTTGGAAGCGCTGTCCAATTGACTATCTTTGCCTAAATTGTTTTTTTGTTCCTTAAGGTTGCCAATCAACCGTCTTTGCTCAGCTACCAAGTTGGGTGTCTCTTCTTGAGTTGAAGTTGCTTCTACCCTGGCCAATTTAGGAGTTTCTCCTTGAATCAATGCCCTAATTTTAACCAATTGTTCCTCTGAAGAGCTTTCTTCTTTGACTGGTTCTGGCGTAGTAGCTGAAGGTTTCACCTCTGGTGCTGCCTGAGATAAGGCCTCTTTATTGCCACCACTAACAAAACTGCGCCAGTCACCAGCAAGACTATTCATAATAATCATTATAGCATGAGCCTAACTTTAAAACAAAAGGCAAAAAACTAGTATTCCCCAAAAACTAGTCCAAAAATAATGGTCGAGGGCAAGCAAAATAAACCAGGGGAGGAAAGTAAAAAAACCTCTTTCTGATTTTTGAACGATTAGTTTTAATAAGAGAAAAAAATAACATAAGCCCCCTAAAATTCCCAGCTCCGATAAAACTAACCAAAAAACATTATGGGCTGGCTGAGTAAAAAAGTTTTCTGGCCAAAATCTTTTTAAGTGAAGCGTAAATTGCCCCCAGCCAACTCCAAAAAAAGGCCTCTCTAGCCACATTTTCCAAGCTGCTTGATTTAAATTGACTCGTCTACTGATAGAAAGACTTTCTGTTCCCCAAGAGGAAATCAAATATAAAAAAAGGGGGAAGATAATTAGAGGTAAAAGAAATAAAAAAAATCTCTTATTTTTGAAAGAAAAAACTTCTTTGGTTTTTTGTTGTCTTTTCCTGTCTAAAAAATAAATTGCTAAAAACAAAAACGCACTTAAGCTTTGAGTCATAAAGACCACCAACCAAGTGAAAAAAATGGCGATTTTGGCGCGCTTAGACCACCATTTAAGCCCCTGTGTCTGTGTCCATAAGTAACTGGCCAAAATCGCCAAACTTCCAGCTAGAATATTGGGATGACTCATAGTGCCGTAAGGCGCTATTCTAGTCAAACCAAAGAAGTGAAATTTTGCCAAATTACTACTAGCTTGAAAATTACTTTCTCCTAAAAACTGATAGGGGAGAAAGTTTTTTTGCCCAAAAAACTGCCAAAAAGCTAAAAAACTTTGACCAATAATAATTAAAAAAAATAATCTTAAAACTAAATCCTTAGTAACTGAAGAACGGTTTATTTTTTGACGGACAATCAAAGCAAAAAGTAAGATAGAAAACCAAGTCAATGCTTGCCACAAACCAATTAATGGTTGTTCAGTGGAAGCTAATTGTAAAGCAAATATAAAAATAAAAAAGCTTAAAGAGAGAAAGTTTTTTTGTAAAAAAGCGACAATTTTTTTTCTCTGATACCAGGCTTCTTCAAGTAAAAAGAAACTCAAAAAAAATTGCGCTAAAAAAAGTTTCGGGATCAGATAATCTACTCGCCAACCATCAATCCAAGCCCCTTGTTCACTAAGAACCAAAAATAAATTCAAACTCGCACTGATCAAAGTGGTACTCAATAAAAAATGGCTTAAATCGTCCCGATTAAACGACATCCCATGTCTTCCATGACAGCCACTACTTGAGCTCTGACTGAAGCTAACTCTTCACTTGTCAAGGCTCGTTCTTCACCTTGATAGATAAAGTTGAAAGTATAATTTCTTTGATAAATATCTTTGAGACTAACTGTTTTAATCAAAGGAGAAACTTGAGACATTTTTTCTATCAAAGGACCAACTATGACTTCTTCTGGTAAGGTAAAAGTGAGATCTTCGATCGCCACTGGCTGTGAACTAAGAGCTTGATATTGAGGATAAGCCCGAGCAAGAGTGGCTACTTTATCAAAGTCTAATTCAAAAAAAACCAGTCCCGACTGATGATTACCGATTTCTCCCAAGAGAACTTTTTCTTGGTCTTGTAAGACAAATATTTTTCCTGAAGAATCAATCTCTGCTTGTAAATAAGCCAAGTGTAGAACCTGCTCAAGAATAGCGCGCGCCTGACGATAACTGGCGTTCAAAACTACACTTAAATGCAGCTGCTCTGTCACCTTTTCTCCTGTTTCACCGCCAAAGTACACTTTGGCCAGTTCAAATAAACCAATAGTTTTGGCGGTCTTGTTTTTATTTTCTTGATAAATTTCTAACAAAGAAGGATAAATTTTTTGCCTGAGGCAGACTAGTTGCTCAGTTAGAGGATTGGCAAGACGCAAAAGTTTTTGTTTTTCACCGATAAATTGGTCTTCCGCCACCATTGAATAGCTATAAATTTCGCTCAGCCCTTTACCAGCTAAATAATGCTTAATTTTATTCTCAAGATGAAAATTGACTCCTTCTTGTTCGGCGATAATTTTCAAAGGAAAATCTAAGCTTGTGGGTAATTTTTCATAACCATAAACTCTGGCGATTTCCTCAATAATATCGGCCGCCTCACTAATATCAGCAGCGCGAAAACTAGGAGGAGTGACCAAAATTTTATTTTCTTGTCTCTGCAATTGGAAATCCAAATCTAAAAGAATTTTTTCAATCTGCTCTGGTGGTAATTTTACCCCTAGATAGGCATTAACCAGAGATAAATCTAAATCAATGGTGGGCAATTTTAGTGGTTGAGGATAATAATCAAAGAATTCGCTGGCAACCTGGGCTCGGCAAAGTTGCTGAAAAAGGATCAAGCCTTTGGCCAGCACCTCACTTGCTAGTTCTGGATCTACTCCTTTTTCGTTGAGAGTGGCCGCCAAAGTACGAATATTATGTTTGAGGCTGGCGTGACGAACTATTGGCGCATGAAGATTTTCTAGCCAGAAAAGGGCTCTTTTGGTATTTTGATCAACAGCTGTATTTAGCGTTCCTTTAATAGCGGGTAAATCAATTATTTCTCCTGATGAACTTTCAAAAACTACTTCCCCTCCGACTGTCTGATGCTCTTCACCATCAAGAGTAATAAATTTTTTCCCTGGTTTAGCTACGACAATGTGGATTTCTCCTCCCAAAGACATAATTTTGTCATAATCAAAAACATGGCAGGGATGACCTAATTCATGAGTAATATAATTGCTAATATCAATTAAACTACTGTGCTCGTTTTCCCCCATAGCTAATAATTGTTTCACCATTTTGGGAGGAGTGGGGGCATCTTCTAGTTGGTCTAAAACCACCGCCATAATCCTTCTCACCTGATCAGTTTCAATTTTAATTTCTGGCAGAGGTAATTTTTGAATTGGTTTGAATTGTTCCAAAGCCAAGGAAGCGACTGTGCCAGTGGGGGAGAATGAAGCTTCAAAACCAGCTTGGCGTAAAATGACGGCTGCTTCTCTGGCAAAACCTCTGACGCAAGCCATATCTACTCGGTTGGTAGTAATTTCTACCTCATAAACTTTCTCTTTCTCTTTTTCTTCAATTCTTTCCACACTAGCACTCGCTAAAGACATAAATTTGCCAATTTCAGCTGCTGTAGCTGAGGTCTGCAAATATTCTCGCAAAAGTGAGTCTGGAATCAAAATGTTCATAAAGTTTATTATAAACCAAATGTTTGTTATAATCATCCCCATGTTGCCTCGAAAATACCAATTAAAAGGTCAAATTCCTACTGATTTCTTCACCAATAGCAAAAAAAAGCCTAGTCCTTATGGTCTGATCTACTATCAGTTGGATGAAAAACTAGCCAATGCTCAGATAGCTTTGATTGCTCAGAAAAAAGTTTTCCCTTTAAGCTCTCAACGTCACCAAATAAAACGCAAAACTTATCAAGCACTTTTACCGCAATTAGCCAATTTTCCCAAGGGAAAATTTGTTTTCATTCTCAAAAACTGGTAACTATCACTTTTACTAACAAAAACTATCTTTCTTTGATATAATCACCTTCTTGAGTATTATTTGGTCGGCAGCCATTATTGCGGCTGCAATTTGACCAATAGCTCTTTAATAATATAGTTTTTCTCTAGACGAATCAAAACTCAAACTTATCGGTTAGGAGGGAAAATTAATGAAAAACCGTTTCTATTTCAGCCTCTTCATTCTTGGTTACTTGCTGATTGCTGCCCTCAGCCCTGAAAGCTTTATGGTCTGTTTCTTTTTCCTGACTCTAGCCTCTTTTCTAGAGCTAAGCAATCAGCTGGAGGGAAAAGGGGAGCTCTCAATTCTCTGGAAACCATCCCTCATTGTCCTCTTAAGCTTCATCGCTGCCATTGCTACCGCTAGACTGACGACTTATTGGCTGATTTTACTGATTGTGCTGACTTGTTCTATCAATGATACTTTTGCTTATTTTTTTGGCAGTTTTTGGACAAAAAAGCTCAAAAAAAAGGGTCACCCGCTGGCAAAAGCTTTGTCTCCGCATAAGACTATTGAAGGTTTTATCGCCGGCTTAGTGGCGGGCTTAGTCGCTTTTCCTCTTGGTTTGCTTGTTCTCAAAAACTCTCTCAATCTTTCTATTAGTCTCAAAGCAGATTTGTTTTCTTCTCCCACTCCCTTTTTTTCTGTCCTTATTTTCTCCTTACTAATTAATCTTTTAGCGGTTCAAGGAGACTTACTTTTTTCCAGTTTCAAGAGACAATTGCAGATCAAAGATTATTCCCACTTTTTAGGTGGACATGGAGGAGTGACTGACAGAATTGCTTCTTGGACTTTACCTAATATTTTAGTAATGTTCCATTTATTATTTAATAAATTCAACTGGGAACAGTCACTGATTTTCAACTTAACCAGCGCTTTTGGTCTAGTTTTCGTTTTACTAATTTTCTTATGGCTCAAAAGACAAGAACAAACTATTGGTCAAAGAAAAACTATTTTTTAAACCCAGCCTCTCTTTTAATTTCTTTCATAAATTGATTGAAAGAGAGGCTTTTTTTTATATTTTTTAAAATAATTTATAATGTTTTTAATATTATAGGATCCTTAGCTAAAGTCCTTATAATAAAAACTGTTTTTCTAACTTATCGGTTTCTTAGCTGAGCATCCTATAAGATAAGAGTAGCCAAAAAACGACCTAAAAGGGCTCATTTTGGCCTTTTTAGCTCCTCAAACTATAAAACACTGCTTGCTTTTTGTTTTTCTTTATGTTAAACTCCACCACTATGGCCAATACAAATTCTTATCAAGCTAGCCAGATCAAAGTCTTGGAGGGCTTAGAGCCAGTCCGTAAGCGACCAGGGATGTATATTGGCTCCACGGATGCGCACGGTTTGCATCACTTAACCAAAGAAATTCTTGACAATGCTGTGGATGAGGCGATTAGTGGCTTTGGAAAAACTATTCGTCTTTTTCATCAGCCGGCTAAACCAGAATTGGCCAAGCTAATTCCTCAACCAGAATCTTTGGGCGATGAAGAAATTGTGGTGGTCGACAATGGTCGAGGTATTCCCGTCGACCTGCATAGTAGCGGTGTTTCTGCTTTGGAAGTAGTTTTAACCAAACTCCACGCTGGTGGTAAATTTGAAGAAAATGCTTACCAAGCCTCTGGCGGACTACACGGTATTGGTAGTAGTGCGGTCAATGCTTTATCAGCCCTTATGAGAGTGGTCGTCAAACGAGAAGGCAAATACCATTATTTAGGTTTATCACAAGGTAAAATTTTAGATCACGTCAAAGTCATTACAGAAAAAGACTTTACCACTATGTTTCCGGAAGAATCTCAAGGACTTATCACGGCTGAAACAGGCACTCTGGTTAGCTTTATTCCTGATAAAACTATTTTCTCAGCCACCAATTTTTCCAGTAAAGAATTAGTGGAAATTATCAAAGACCGAGCCTATTTAATGGCCAAAATTTACTTTGATTTTTTTGATAATATTGCGCAAATCAATCGTCATTATTATTTTGAAAATGGTATTCGCTCTCTAGTAGAACATCTCAATCGCAGTAAAAAAGCTCTGCACGATGTTTTCTATTTTAGTCGTTCTTGGCATGATGAAAATTTAAAGAAAAGTATTGGTGTAGAAATAGCCCTGCAATACAATGACAGCTATTCAGAGTATATGGAGTCTTATGTCAATGTTATTCACACTCCAGACGGAGGAACTCATGTAAATGGTTTCCGCACCGCTTTGAACAAAGTTCTAAAAGACTATGCTGAAAAAAATAAACTCTTGCGAGAAAAAGAGTCTTTCACCAGCGAGGATTTACGTGAAGGTTTAACGGCGGTAGTTTTTGTCAAAATGCCGGCTAATGATTTGCAATTTGAATCTCAAACTAAATCAAAATTGAATAATAGCGAAGCGCAAAGCGCTGTTTATCAAGTTTTCAAAGATGGTTTTGCCGAATTCTTGGAAGAAAACCCCAAGATTGGCCGAACGATTATTGATAAAGTGATGCTGGCCGCTCGCGCGCGCCTGGCGGCGCGCGCTGCCAAGGATGCCGTCATTCGCAAAGGCGTTTTGGAAGGCAGTTCCTTACCAGGAAAATTGGCCGACTGTCAAAGTAAAGAGGCTTCTGAGTGTGAAATTTATCTGGTAGAGGGAGATAGTGCTGGTGGTAGTGCCAAACAAGGTCGTGATCGAAAGTTTCAAGCTATTTTTCCTCTTAGAGGAAAAATTCTCAATACTGAAAGAGCTAGACTCAATCGAATTATTGACACCGAAGAATTAAAAAACCTCATTATTGCTTTGGGAGCGGGCATCGGTGAAAGCTTCAACGCTGAAAAATTGCGCTATCACCGCATTATTATTATGACTGATGCTGATGTTGATGGTGAGCATATCACTACCCTTATTCTCACTTTCTTTTATCGACATTTTCCAGAAATTATCAATGGCGGTTATCTTTATGTAGCTATGCCGCCACTTTTTAAAGTGGCCGATGGAAAAAAAGACGTTTACCTTTACAGTGAGGAGGAAAGAGATAAGCTGATCAAAGAAATCAAAGAAAGAAATCCTAAAGCGGCCATTAATATCCAACGTTATAAAGGTTTGGGAGAAATGAACGCCGAACAATTGTGGGATACAACCATGAATCCAGAAAATCGCTTACTCAAAAAAATTGTTCTCAATGAAGTGCCGCTCATGGATAAAACTTTTTCAGTTCTCATGGGTGACGAGGTCGCTCCCCGCAAAAAATTTATTCAAACCCATGCTAAATTAGCAAGATTAGATATCTAAAAGAAAGGCATCATGAAAGATTTAAAAGTTTTAATTGAAATTCCCAAAGGCTCACGCGTTAAATATGAATTGGATGAAGAGAGTGGAGAGTTGTGTTTGGATCGTCTGATGCCTACGGCCATGGGTTATCCAGTCAATTATGGCTTAATTAAAAACACTTTGGGCGAAGATGGTGACGCTTTAGATGCTTTGGTTTTTATCAGTCAAGAGGTTCTGCCAGGCACGGTAGTTAAGTGCAAAGTTTTGGGTGTTTTAGAAATGGAAGATGAGGAAGGAGTGGATAATAAAATTATTTGTGTCCCCGCCAAAACTAAAATCGATCCTCTTTGTGGAGCTTGGGAGAGTTTAGCTGATATCCCCGCCGCGGAAAAAGCGACTATTCATCATTTTTTTGAACACTATAAAGACTTAGAGCCAGAAAAATTTGTCAAACTAAAAGAGTGGAAGGATCAAGCAGAAGCTTGGAAAATTATTGAAAGGGCGCAAGAGAAAAAATCCTAAAAATACTTATGCCAGATATTAAAGTAGAAAATTTATCGGACGAGGAAAAAGAAACGGTCGTAATTGACCCTTCGGTGGATCAACAGAGTTTTACTCTCAATCATCAAGAAGAGCAATTGCAGGACTCTCCTTTTGGTAAATTAAAACCACAAGACATTGTGGAAGAAATGGAAACAGCTTATCTGGATTATGCCATGAGTGTGATTGTGGCTCGCGCTCTGCCGAGCGCTCGCGACGGGATGAAACCGGTTCATCGGCGGATTTTATACTCCATGCATCGTTCTGGTATTCACTACAATACTGCTTATAAAAAATCTGCTCGGATTGTCGGCGATGTCTTGGGTAAATACCATCCGCATGGCGATTCTTCGGTCTATATGGCTTTGGCTCGCCTAGCTCAAGATTTTAATATGCGTTATCCTCTCATCGATGGCCAGGGAAACTTTGGTAGTATCGATGGAGATAGTCCTGCGGCTATGCGTTACACTGAGGCTAGATTGGCCAAAATCTCTGAGGAAATTTTAGCCGACATCGACAAAGAAACTGTGCCAATGGTTGACAACTTTGACGGCTCCTTACAAGAACCTTTCGTTTTGCCAGGCAAAATTCCCAATTTATTGCTTATGGGTTCCGAAGGTATTGCTGTGGGTATGGCGACCAAGATTCCTCCTCACAACTTAACAGAGGTTTGTCTGGCCGTTATTGAGATGATCGAAAAGGGAAAGGTTGAAGAAGCGCAAACTATTGATATTTCTCAAATTAGCCAGCCGAAAGACAAAGATAGTCTGGCCGCTAATCAAAACTTAATTACTGAGGCAATCGAAAAGCCAGCGGTGATGATTGCTGGAAAATTTGTCAGCGAGATTTCTTTTGAGGAGATCATGACTCATATCAAAGGGCCAGATTTTCCCACCGCGGCTATTATTTTTGATAAAAAAAGCATTGATGAGGCCTATCAAACAGGTAAAGGCCGGATTACTATTCGAGCCAAAGCAGAAATTGTCGAGGGGAAAAAGGGCGGTTACCAAATTATCGTCTCTCAAATTCCTTTTCAAGTTAATAAGGCAAAATTATTGGAGAAAATTGGTGAGCTGGTCAAAGCTAAGAAAATTATTGGCATCCGTGACGCAGCTGATCACTCCGATCGTCGAGGCCTGACTATTACCATTGATTTAAAAAAGGACGCGCAACCGAAAGTGGTTTTGAATAAACTTTTTAAACTGACTGAATTGCAAACCAATTTCCCCATGAATATGGTCGCTTTAAATCATGAAGGCGTCCCGCAACTGATGAACATCAAGCAAATCTTACGCGAATATGTTTGTCACCGTCAAAGAGTGATTATTCGTCGTTCTCAATATGACCTCACTAAAGCTAGAGACCGAGCTCATATTTTGGAGGGATTGATTATTGCTTTGAACAATTTAGATGAAGTTATCAATACTATTCGTCGCTCTCCTGATATTCCCACAAGTAAAACTCGCTTGATGGAAAAATTTGGTCTGTCAGAAATTCAGGCTACCGCCATTGTTGAGTTAAGATTGGGTCGCTTAGCAGCTCTAGAAAGACAAAAAATCGAAACCGAGTATCAAGAAATTCAACAAACTATCAATGACTTACTTAAACTTTTAGCTACTCCAGAGTCTGTTTTAGCAGTCTTGACTAAAGAAACCAAAGAACTTATTGACAATTTTGGCGATGACCGTCTCACTAAAGTGGTCAAGGGTAAAGTCGATGAGTTTAGCGAAGAAGATCTGATTGCTGATGAGCCAACGATGATTACCCTCACCAAAACTGGCTATATCAAACGTCTTTCCCCAGACTCTTTCCGCTCCCAAAGTCGAGGTGGTAAAGGAGTGGTGGGGGTAAAAATGAAAGAAGAAGATGTGGTTAAGTGCCTCTTAACGGTCAATACTCATGACGACCTCTTGATCTTTACCAATCTTGGTCGAGTCTTTAAAATAAAAGCTTATGAAATCCCAGAAAATAGCAAAACTGCCAAAGGCAGCGCTATTGTAAATTTAATTAATCTTAAGGCAGATGAAAAAGTAGAATCTATTCTTAAATTTGACTTTAATGCTGACAAAAATAATTATATTGCCTTGATTACTAAAAACGGTCTGGTTAAAAAAACAGCTGTCAAACAATATGAAAATATCCGCCAAAATGGCATTATTGCTATTGCGCTCAATACTGGAGACGAGCTAGTTTGGGGACAAATTACCACTGGTGAAGATGAAATTCTTTTAGTTACTTACAAAGGTAAATCTATTCGTTTTAGTGAAAAAGAAGTTAAACCTAGCTCTCGTGACACCAAAGGAGTAAAAGGAATTACCTTGCGTGAAGATTATGTGGTTGATGTCGAGATCATCTTCGCTGCTGACAAAGATAAAAAACGTCAATTATTTACTATTACTCAAGGGGGTATGGGGAAAATGACCAAAATCGAGAACTATCCTCTGCAAAAACGCTCTGGTTCTGGTCTCAAAGTCGCTGAAGTGAATGCCAAAACCGGCAATATCGTCAAGGCTTTTCTTGTTAACCAAGAACATGAAGGAGTGATCATCAGCACTAATGAGGGGCAAACTATTAAATTGGCCCTAAAAGACATCCCTCTCCTTTCCCGCTCAACTCAGGGAGTAATCTTGATCAGACTTAATAGCTCAGATCTGGTAGCCACCGCCGCTTTAACCTTCAAAAACGAGTAAAGAAGATTTTATAACTTAAATTCCTCCCAATTTTTTGAGTTTTAGATTTTGGATTTTTTTCTAAAGTTTTCTCCAGGCTAAAATGAGGTAAAACATTGATAAAAAGGGCAAATATTTATATAATTTTAATTAGCAATTAATTCTTTTGTTTGCTAGTTTAAAGACTTATAGAAAATATATTAATTAAAATTTGTCCTATTTAGCTCCTTTTTGTTGACAAAGGATAGGCTAATAAGATAATCATTAATCTTCTACCAGAGCAAAAACCTAAAACTAGCCCGTTCAACTAGAAATTATGTTATAATAAGTCCTTGATCTTTTTGGCGGGCCTTTAGCTCACTTGGTAGAGCGCTTCTATGGCATAGAAGAGGTAAGGGGTTCGATCCCCCTAAGGTCCACCCTTTTGCCTTTGAATAAAGCAATTTTTCCAATTTTAATCTGGTAGGGGAGAGGAGAGAAGTAAAACTTCATTAGTATTTAATTTTTTGATTAAAAAAATATAGATATATCTGACTATTTATAGATTGATATGATTAAATATATTTTTATAGAACTAAATATATTTAAGTTGAGATAGATTATTTTTCCAGAGAATGAAATTTATTGTGAGCTTGACGCAGTTGTGGCTTGGTGACATGGGTATAAATCTGGGTGGTAACGATGCTTTTATGACCCAACATCTCCTGGACATCGCGCAAATTAGCCCCATTGCTCAGTAGGTCGGTAGCAAAAGAATGTCTTAAGCCATGAGGTGAAAGCTTCACTGGGAGCTTGCTTTTTCTCACATACTTATCAATTACTCTCTCAATGCTGCGGACGCTCAGGCGCATATCTTGACCATCATCCTGCAAATTGGAGTTCTTCTTTCCGGAAAAACGAATAAAGAGGGGAGACCACTCGTCCTTTCGGCTGGCTAACCATTGTCTGAGCCAAAACTTGGCCCGGTCTGATAAAAAAACCACTCTTGGTCGGCGTCCTTTTCCAATGACGCCAAACTCTCCCCCGTCTAAATTGATTTGCTCTTGATTGAGGGCGGCTAGTTCGCTGACACGCAAACCAGTAGAAAAAAGTAGCTCCATCAGGGCTCGATCTCTTAAGCCCGTAGTCGTAGTTATATCTGGAGATTCAAGTAATTTCAAGATATGATCGACATCAGTATAACTCATGGGTAAAGACTCGGCTTTAGGCAAATCAATTTTGTCTGGAGATAAGACTGGAACATCATTCTTTATTAGCCACTTTAGTAGGCTTCTAATAGCAATTAAATAGTAACTTTGAGTCTTCTTAGACAAGACTTCACCTTTATCATTAGTCAGTCTACTCAGATATAAGCGGTATTTGCGCAATAATTCTAAATCTAGAGAAGTAATATTAGTGACTTGACGACGCTGCAACCAATCAGCTAGTTTCTGTAGATACTGACGATAATTACGAATGGTCAAACGACTAACATTGCGCTCCACTTCCAAATGTTCCAAAAACAAAACAATCACACTGTCAATCTTATTAGTTTCCATAAAACCCATTCTATCACACTTTTCTATCCCACTAGCCTCTAATTTACCCTGGAAAGGCCTTCTAATGTCTCAAAATCGGCTTTGTTTTAAAAAGATGACCTTCATCGTTTAGTCTAGCCTTTTAGCTACATTTTTTTATATTTTTAATTATTTATATATACTTAATTGAAAATTAAAGGTTTTATTTATAGGAATATAAGAACTCCTCTCTCAATTAACTTCTTTAATGGGGGAGCCAGGGCCATTTTATAGTTAAAAGCCTGTTTATTTTAGCCTGGTACCTCTGGAGAGACTTGGGCTAGAGG
Organism: uncultured Pseudomonadales bacterium; assembly: GCA_964583625.1. Lineage (GTDB taxonomy): Bacteria > Patescibacteriota > Microgenomatia > UBA1400 > PJMF01 > JAUNST01. The sequence goes on along the minus strand of CAZOVA010000002.1, from coordinate 34,456 downwards.
ATGCACTAATGTAGGTCAAAGCAGAGAAGAGGGCTGTCATTTCAAAAACATCTCTTGACTAAAAGGATTAAAGTCAGTTAGCAAACAATAAAAATCGATGTTAAAAAAAGCCTTATTTTCTAGTTTTTCCAGACTATAGGTCGTAAAAGTTATATTGTGCGACATTGTTATTTCTCTCTTCTCCAGGCTTTTTAATCTGGAAAAACCACAAAAAAGCTCTTTGGAAAAACCTTGCCTCTCGTCATAAAGAGTAGAGCTATAAAGCGCCCACCTTTTCTTGGGCTGCTCTCTATCCATAAAATGTTTATTTAATGCAATCCATAATACTCTCTGAAGCGACACTGTTTAAGCTAAGGCGTCCTGGGTTTAAACTACGTGAACTTTGGTAGCTTTAAAAGGCTTTCGGGTTTTACTCGCTCCTTCCCCAAGCTAAGAGACTGGGTAAAATTTACTCTCTAGTCGAGAATAAGACCCTATAATATTTATAGTTATTTAAATTTACTCTATCAAACTATATCAATTAAGCCGTAGCCAGACTTAAACTAAAAGTTTTCCACATTATTAACTATATCAAACTATATCATTATCCCCAACTTAAACTATATCAAACTATATCATTATTAAATATTATAGGTCTATTTACTCTGGTTGACCTAGAAAAATTTCAGCTTCCCCTACTCTCTAGGTCCCCATCACCTAAAATTTATTCAAAGATTGAAAAAAATAACTTTTAAATTCTTATTTATATCTTAAAATACTGGATGCTTTCAAAAACTTATCTTCAGTTTATTTTTCAAGTAAAATTTTAAAAACATTAAATTGCTTTAATTTCCCCTAAAAAAAGTCAGGCTTTAAGCTATCCGATTATCTCAAATAAGTTTATTCTCTTGCGGTAATTAAATTAGTAAAAATTTATAGACAGTTAACAATCCTCTCTTCTCTGCTCCCGATAAATTCTTTACCATAATATTTAATACAAAGTTATATTTTCTTTACTTAAGTATAAATTTAAGGTATTATCTATAACAAAAAAATAGCTTGATTTAGCAATTATTTTTTTTAAAAAGTCATTTTAGCACTCTCCCCTACTCTCTGATAAAAAATAGCTTTAGCCTGAGGAAGTTTTAACCAAAAAGTCCTTATATTTTCTAGTTTCGGGCCAGTGACTCTAGTTTTAAAAAGCTATTTTCCCTTGAAGCTCTCTCTTCTTTGAATACATTTTTTCCTCTTTGAGATAAAAATAATCAAGCAAAAGTGCTTATATTAAATAATATATAAATGCATAATTAAAATAAACCAGATTAAAGTAGATAATTTATAATTTGAAAAGCTTTTTATGGCGAATTTTACGTTTAAAACTTATCTAGTTGTCTTTATTAACGCATAATTACAGAATATATGGCTTAAAAATAAACAATTACTTTCTTTTTCTCTCAATAAATATTTTTTATTTATCTATGCTATAATTAAAGTCTATGCGTCGTCGAGAAAAATTTGTTTTTTTTGCCTTATTACTAGGGGTTTTACTCTGGCTAATCCAGTTGGTACCAGTAGAATGGCGCTATCTTGCTATTCTAGGCTTTGGGGCTCTGACTTATTTTATCTCTGCTTTGGTTCTCAAAGAGGATCTGCAAGCGAGAGAGTGGTTACTAATTCTGCCTTTTCCCACCCTTTATTCTCTTACAATTGCTGCCTTTTATTTCCTTTTACCAGATAACTTTTGGAGTTTAGTCTTTATTCTGGGCTTATTTGTTCTAGGTGCCTATTCTATTTTTCTCACTAGCAATATTTTCTCTGTGGCGAAGGAAAGAAATATTCAATTACTCAATGCCGCTCAAGCAACAGCTTTATTTTTTGCTATTATTATTTCCCTCTTGGGTTCTCAAACAATTTTTTCCCTCAATTTACCTTTTTATTTCAATTTTTTAGCTATTTTTCTTCTACATTTCCCTCTCTCCTTGACGATCTCCTGGTCTGTCAATTTAGAGGAAAAGATCAGTCTCACCTTGTGGCAATTAAGTTTTTTTAGTGCTTTAATTATGGCAGAGTTTGCTTTGGTTTTTTCTTTTCTCCCGATGAATAATTGGAATATTGCTCTGTTGCTGATGTCAGTTTTCTATCTCATTTTGGGAATTATTCAAACCTATCTAAGAGAAAAACTCTTCCGCCAGGTTATAAACGAATACCTTTTTCTCACTGGTTTTATTATTTTAATTTTTCTGCTTTTTTTTCCAGGAAAATAAATTAATCCAAAGGCTGAGGTTCACAGCTTGGATAAATCCCCTCAATGCCCTCTATTTCGCTCAGGTCAGCTATCAGATCAGCTAGTTTCTCTTGTGTTTCAGCATCAATGGTTATCGGCATAATCGAATGATAAGCTTGTTTTTCCTTATCAAAGGTAAACATATAGCCAGTACTTCCGGGACCACCCATTGACCCGCCAGCTCGAGTTAAAATCGATTTTAATTCACTACTAGTGCGATTGGCATTATCGGTAACTGCCATAATAATCATCCCTACTCCACCAGGACCAAAACACTCATAATTTATTTCTTGCATATTTCCCGCATTAATCTTACCACTACCAATATCAATCGCCTTTTGGATTTTTTCCTTGGGCATATTGGCTTCTTTGGCTTTTTCAACAAAAGTCCTTAAGTTTGGATTACTGTTAATGTCGCCGCCCCCATTTTTTGCTGCTAAACGAATATTCTTGACCAACTGAGTGAAAAGCTGAGCTCTCTTGGTATCAGTTGCCCCTTTTTTATTTTTAATATTGTTCCATTTACTGTGTCCAGCCATAAAACCTCCCTCTCTTCAGTCTATTATAACACCAACTTTTTATCAAACTTTGCAAGAGACTTTTTTATGTTATAATCCGCCGCATGTCAACATTACAAACTTTGGAAAATCAGGCTATCAAGGCAGCTAAGGACAATGACTGGAAAGAAGCCATTGCTCTCAACCAAGAAATTCTTGAGCATAGTCAAGACAATATTGCTGCTTTAAACCGTTTGGGCTTTGCTCTGCTCCAATTGGGAAAACTGAGAAAAGCTAGCCAGGTTTTTAATCAAGTCTTAAAACTAGAAAAACATAATCCTATCGCTCAAAAACAACTCAATAATATTAAAAACAAAATTATTAGTAGTCCTCAATTCCAAGCCCAAAACTTTGTTGAAGAACCTAGCAAATCAAAAATTATTAGCCTCAGCCGCTTGAGTAATAGACAAACTCTTGAGTCTTTGCATGTTGGCCAAGAATTGAGTTTAAGACCAAAAAACCGCTTTATCTCTGTAGAGACTTTGACCGGAGTTTATATTGGTTCAATGCCAGAAAATATCTCCCTCCGTTTAAGCCGTTTAATTACCTCTGGAAATAAATATCTCTGTCAACTTCACAGCAGCTCCAGCCATCATTGCTCTATTTTTGTCAAAGAGATTTATCAGTCGCCAGTTAATGCTCACAAATTGTCTTTTGACAGCGTCTACCAGGAGGATAAAGACGAAAGTATTGGCTCAGACTTGCTCCTTTTGGCGGATGATGTGCCAATTAATATTGTCCAAGACGATGCTGATAGCGGAAATATTCAAGATATTAAAAATTAATTAGCTAGGTCTTTGCCCAACTTGATAACGGCCTTAGCTCGACTGGCTGCTCCTTGTTGTCCCATATCAGGAATGAATTCACTCTCCACTGGCAAAATTTTTCTCAATCTTTCTGTCAAAATCAAACACTCAGCTTCGTTTTCATCATAATAGATTGTGCTCATGTCTAAGTTTTCCTGGCTACTCTCTTGATTAACTACTACTAAGCCACTCATTTCTACTATTTTGGTCATTTTGGCTGCTAACCCATTGAGAGAAGTGGTATTAATCAGAACAACAGGACATTTATAAATTTTATCCTTGGCTAAAAAAGTTGCTTCTAAGCCAAGACTAATATCTTTAATCTTCAACTGACTAGCACTAAAAACAATTTCTCGATGGAGAAAAAAGTATAATCTCCACAAAAGAGAACGGTTATTGATATTTTTCTTTTGTAATGTCTGCCAAATATTGGTTCTCAGCTCTCGTAAACTATCAATTTCCCCCAAATCAGCAACGAAATAGACTTCGTCCAAAGCTTGTTTAAGGGAGAAGTTGTAGTGAGTTAAAATCGCTGCTGGTTGATCTGCCTGAAGTGATAAACGATAAGCAATTTCTCCTAACGGTAATGGCTCTTGATTACCAGAAATGCTTACCTGAGCTTGAGGGTCAAGCGCAAAAAGAGCCACCCTTTCATTCAAAGGAGAGGCTTGCAAAAGATAGATCCTCTCCGTTATTTGATCTGGTGAGCCACTGAGTAAAAGGATGCTTTTGTCTTGTTCTAAAGAAAATGTCTGGGGGAGGAAAAATTTTACCAACAGCCAAAGGCTAAAATAAAGTAAAATAACTACAATAAACAGACTTCGCCACCACTGCCCCCAACCACTATTCTTCTTGATTTTTGTCTTGGGAGAATTTTTTTTATTAGTTTTGCTAGTTTTTTTGGTTACGGATCGAGTTTTTTTTGCTAAAAAATCACTCTGACGTTGATTACGAGAGTTTTTGGTGGTTGATTTTTTCTTTTGTGACTGCTTTTGCGCAAATTTACGATTGGCTTTGACAGTTTTTTTAGTGGTATAACGATACATATTTGAATTACAAGTGAAAATTATAGACTATTTTCAGTCTCAAAGCAAAGTTTTCATGCAAAAACCCTCTGGCCTAACCAGAGGGTAATTTTTCGATAAAACTCAACAAAGAAACAATAAAACTATTTGCCCACTTCCAAACGAAGGAAACGTCCTAGAGTAATCTTCTCGCCTACCTTGCCACTTAATTGAGCAATGGCACTAGCGGCGGTTTGTTGACTATCTTTGATCATTTCTGATTCTAATAATTCACTTTCACTCTCTGGAGAATAAGCACAAACCTGCATAGCAAGATCATTGGCCAGCTGACGAAAATCCTCATTTCGCGCCACAAAATCAGTTTCGCATAAAAGCTCTACCATGCTCGCCAACATACCATTATTGTAGGTATAACTGGCTACATAGCCTTGTTTGGTCTCTCGATCGCTTTTTTTAGCCGCTTTCGCTAAACCTTTTTCCTCAACTATTTTGACCGCTTTTTGATAGTCGCCATTCGCCTCTTCCAAGGCTTTCTTACAATCCATCACTCCTGCTCCACTCTCTGCCCGCAATTTTTTAACATCAGTTGCTTTAATCGTCATTAGGCCTCCTTTTTCTTGGCTGGTGATTTTTTCACTACCTTAGTTTTCTTTGTTTTAGGGGTCTCTTTTTTGGCTTTAACAGTTTTTTTTGTTTCTGGCTTTTTTTTAGCTTTTTCTTCTTGAGAAACAGCTTTTACAACGGCAGTCTTTTTCTTAGCACTTGAGTTTTTAACTGTTTTCTTTATTTTTGGTGTCTCTTTTTCAGTTTCAACTTCAACAGCGTCAGAGGACTCTTTGGCTTCTTTAGCTGCTTCTTCAACAATAACAGCTGGTTTTTCCGCCTCAGTTTGAGCTTTCGCTTTGCTCTTCTCCCCTTCTCCATAAGCTTTCAAGACTTGCGTTAAAATTAGGGTGATACTGGAAAGAGCATCGTCATTGCCAGGAATAGGTAAAGTGATGTCTGTCGGATCAGTATTGCTATCCAATAAAGCAATTATGTCAATATTTTCTTTCAAAGCTTCTTTAACACTATTTTTTTCTTTTTGAGCATCAATAATTAATAAAGCATCTGGTTTTCCCTTGAGCTTTTTTAAACCACCAAAAAGTCGCTCCAAACGAGCTAATTCTTTTTCCATCATCAATCGCTCATATTTAGTATATTCTTTGAATTTGCCTGTTTCTAGACCTTCTTCAATTTCATTCATTCTTTTAATAGATTTTTTGACTTGATCCCAGTTGGTAATTAGTCCGCCTGGCCAACGATTGACAATATACATCGCTCCAGATTCAAGAGCTAATTTCTCCGCCAATTCAGCGGCCTGTTTTTTAGTCGCGACTACCACCAAAGTTTTACCGTCTCTCTTGAGATTGCGCACATAGGTATCAACTTTTTCCAGCTGAGCGCTAGTTTTGGCTAAATCAAATAAGTGAATACCGTCTTGTTCACCATAAATCCAAGGTTTCATTTTAGGGTGCCATTTATAAGCTGGGTGACCTAAATGACAACCGGCTTCAAACAATTCTTCCATCGTTGCTGACATACTGTCCTTTTCTTCTCGAGAAAATTTTCCCAAGATAGCGATCAAGATAAAATCAGGACTGAAATCTTGATACGCTTTAATTAATACAAGAGGGATATTATACCATAAGTTTAAATTTATAAAGAGAAGAAGGGTTAAGTTAAAATCTAGTCAACCTTTTACTCTTCTGTTATTGTGGCCAACGCTAAACACTCTTGTGTCGTTAATAATTGATTTTCTTGAATAATCAAAATTTTCCCCCAGGGATCTTCAATTAAGAGCAAAGGTAAGGCTTGACTATAATCATCTTCTTTCGGTAATTGCGCCTTTTTATAACCACTATCATAGTTATACCATTCCTCTTTGGGGTAGCGATTGATTGTATAAATCAAATCACGATTGGCCGAAATTATCTCCTCTTCTGTTGCATCGGTGTTTTGCCAACGACTAACAAAAGCTAAACGATACAGGGGGTGATTAGAATCAACCAAACGGTAAATGCTGGCTTGAGGAATAAAAATTTTCCCAATTTCTGCAAGATCGTTTTTAGTAACATGGCGCAAAACTTTGGTTTGACTATCAATTTTACAGGCAGGTAAAAAAGCAGCCTGGTAACCAGTAAAAAAAGGTTTTTCCTCTTTGAATTCAAAGTCCGCCTCCCCGTCATAAGCAAAACTGGGTTTTTTAGCACTGACAACAGGCGCCACTGGTAAACCAGCTGGCCAATCAGTCACCACCTCTCCCCTCGCCAAAGCTTGACGAAATTCTTGAAATTGAGTGGTAGCATTGTATTTGGCTAATTGATTTTGATACAAAGTTAAATTTAAAATTTCTCGTTCTAAAACACTTTTATAGTAATAATCGTAGCGATCACTAAAGATTAAATCATAAACACAGGCTAGTCCTGTCTGATCTACAACAATTACCTCTGTGCCAGACTGAAGATAAGTTCTAGCCAAATCATCAGCCAATTGACTGCCCGCTGCCAACTGACTATTCCTTTCTTGGTCATTATAGTTTTTACGATAAAACTTTAGACTCGGATGATTTTGAGCTTCGAGCAAGGGTAAAGATTCATAGCTGGCTGGATCTAAACTGATTTGCAACTTCTCTCCCTTACTCGCACTGTATGGACCCAGGTCTGTTAATAATTGTCGTCGATGTAGTAACATAGTTGAACTCAATTTTAAGGTCTCAGGATGATCGCTGACTAGCTGATCTACCAAAGTAATTCCCTTCTCCTGACTTTTAACTTCTTCTAAAAGATAAAAACTTTGTAAACGAGAAAGCCAAGTGTCCGGATCTGGTTTACCTCCATCCAAAAAAATCTCACCGCTAGGCATTTGCACAAAAATAAAGTCTTTGACTCTTTCTTCTCCTCCCTTTTCTTTGGCCAAAGCGATAATTCTTTTCCCTCCTTTATACTTGCCTTCTTTAAACTCTCCTGCCTGATAATAAGTCAAACTAGAAAATAAGTTGGGATTGAGCCAATCGGGGCTTTCAGCGGTAGAAAGAGAGTAAACAGAGCCCTCTATAGTGGCAGGAAAAACCGCAGAAAGCGGCTCTTTGCCTTCAGTGAGAGAAATCTCCTCTTTGGGAGTAAATAAAGTATTTAAGAAAGAAACAAGAGTGGGCAGATTAAGGAAAAAGATTATCATCACTACAATCAGCATTAGTATCCACCAGCTTTTTTCTAATAAATCAATTAGGGTTGCTTTATGTTTCACCTCTTCAGGAGTCACTTTGCGGCCAAAAGTGGTTTGGGCTGCCGAGGGCGGTTTAAAAAAACGCTCTTCTAAGGTTTTTTTATCTTTTACTGGCTGGCTGTCTGATTCCACTTCTGCCTCAGCTGGTGACAAAGGCTGAGCAAAGCTCTGTTTATCAACTTGAAAATTAGGCTCTAAATGATTATTTTCCATAAAAATATAATATCATACTCTGAGTTTTTTTTCCAGATCGAGAAAACTGGTAAAAAGAAGTGGTTTCTCTAGCGTAAAATAATTTAGCTTGTTATAATGTTAAAAGATCATGAAAAAATTCGTTTGGCTATTTCCTTTATTCCTCTTGGTTTTTTTCTTTGGGGGGATAGTTTTTTGGCAAAAACTCTATAACACTAGAAGTCAAGCTCATCTCTATGTTAATCTTGAGGGAACGACTGGAACTATTTTTCTTGACAATCAAGAAATTGGCACTGCTCCTATCAAGGATTTTAAAATTGCTCACGGTTTTTATGAACTCAAGATCGTGACTGATCATTACCAATACACGACCACCCTGAGACTTAGCCCTCAAACGGCTACTATTATTGATTGGCAAGCGGCCAGTACGGTGGAAAATAGTTCTGGTCTTATCTATGAATTACTCAAACTGCCTAAAAATGAAAGTGGCCCTCAATTGCTCATTAATACTATTCCTGATCGAGCCACTTTGAAAATTAGTGGTCACGAACAATTGTTTTTTGCCCCTTATCAAGAAATCTTGCCCGCCGGTGACTACCAAGCCACTTTGAGTCTTCCTGGCTATCAAGACTTGCAGCTACCCTTTACCCTTACCGAAAAGTATCAGCTTAAAATCACTGCCAAATTGGCTCAAAGTTTAGTCGAACAATAGAAAGCGTTTTCCAGTAAGCAGGCCACTGTCAGTGGGCCAATTCCTCCAGGAACTGGAGTAATAAAGCGAGCTTTGGGCAAACAACTTTCCCAAGATAAATCACCTTTGGGCTCGCCCACATCAACTAAAATTACTCCTGATTTAATTTGTTCGCCACTAATAAGTCCTGCTTGACCAGTGGCACTAATAATCACCTCAAATTGCTGTAGATCCTGTCCTTGACTTTCTTGCCTTCCCCAATTCTCTACCTGATAATTCAAGTTTTTCCAATATTGAGTTAATGGTTTGCCTAAAATATCACTTTTACCTAAAATTAATATTTTTTTATTCCTTAAATCAAAATCCTGCAGGGCTAAAAGCACCGCCCTCATAGTGGCTGGTAAGACCCGAGGTTTTTGACCTTGCAAGAGTTTTTGACCAACAATAGGAGCTAAACCATCAATATCTTTTTCTTCTGGCAGATGACTGATTAAATTTTGCCACCAAGCTGTAAAACTCATACCTTGATTACAATCGGTCTTGGTGCAGAAGTTTTCATAACTGCTTTTTCTTGGTTTTTGAATCATTACTCCCGTAATTTTTTGATCGAGTGTTAATTGTTTTAATAAACTGATTATCGCTGGTAATGGTTGATCAAATGGCATTCTTTCGATGTGATAATCTATCCCAATACTCTCAGCGGCAAGCTGTTTTTTTTGAGAATAAAGTTCACTGCCACTATCTCCGATCCAACTCAAGGCTACTACCTTTACTGGAACCGCGGTTGTTTTCAGTTTTTGACGCAAAAGAGCCAATCTTTCATCAGCTTTTCTTTGTCCAGCAAAAATTATTGTCATCAGGCTGATATTATACCCTGCTTTTGACATATAATATATTGGCTGATGATTAACACTATCTCCTATCTCAACTATCAAATCTCTTATTTAAACTCTCTGGAATTTAAAGATTTAAAAAGAGAAATTTTTACCCACCATCTCTATTATTTTGAGACAGATTTGGTCGCACCACTGATTATTGATGCCGGAGCACACATTGGTTTAGCCACTCTTTACTTTAAATATCTCTATCCTCAGGCAAAAATTCTAGCTTTCGAACCAAATTTGAAAAATTTTTCCCTGCTAGAAAACAATATTGCCCAGAATCATTTGACTGATGTCACATTAATTCCCAAAGCTTTACATAAACATCAAGGAAAAGCAACTTTTTATGCTGATAAAACAGATTTTTCTTGGCTCAGTACTAGTTCTTTTCATCAAAAAGCTTGGGATGGTAGTCAACAGACCCAGGCTTTAACCGTCGAAACTGTCAGACTAGGATCTTATTTACAACAATTTTCTCAAATTGATTTTTTAAAAATGGATATTGAAGGAGCGGAAACAATGGTTCTTCTCTCTTTGGGTGAAGAAATTAAAAAAATTAAACAACTAATCTTTGAATTCCACCCCACTAAAGACCAAAGACTAAAAGAACTTTTGGCTTTTCTAGAGAAAAAAGGTTTTACTTATCGTCTCAAAAACCATCACAACCAAACGGTGAAAACTTATAATACAAAAAACTTAGTTCTGGTGGAGGCAGAAAACTCTCGTTTAGTTTAATTTTTTTAATCTAAATAAATAATCGTTTTTCGGTTAAACTTCTCTTATAGTAGTTAGAATTTCAAATTTTTCCGCTTCAGTAAAAAAAGTCTCAGTTTCCCGATAAATGAATTGTTCCAGCCAATTAAAGCCCTTAATTTTACCTAAAAGTACCAGCATATTTATCTTGTATTGATCAAATTCAATAAGGCTTTTTGTATACTTTGTGTCTAATAAATTAATTTCGCCTTTTATTCGTTCACGCTCCTGAGAATTTAAGTCTTTTAAAACCACCGATTTTAATTTTTGGACAATTTTTTTGAGTCTTTTTTCCTGCTGTTCTCTGTTCATAGTCTATTTAATATTATAACATCAAGCTAAAAATTTTACTCCTCTCCTCTCAGCATTTCCTTTAAAAAAGAGTAAACTTTTAAATATTTTTCTTATGCTATAATCATCAGCACTTTATGTCTAAAAAAATTAATACCCAATATCGAGATTTACTCCAGAAAGTTCTCCAAGAAGGAATTACTGTTCCCTCTCAACAAGGAGTTGATGCAAAAATGATTTTGGGAGCTCCGCCAATGAGATTTCGTCTCAAAGATGGTTTCCCCATCATTACTGAAAGAGATTTATCGACCTTTTACCGCGCCCCGATTGGGGAAATTTTGGCTTTTATCAATGGAGCGAGAACACAGAAAGAGCTAGAAGCTTTTGGTTGCCGTTGGTGGAAAGCCTGGGTAACTCCAGAGAAATGTCGAAAAAGAGGCTTGGAACCTGGAGATCTCGGTCCTGGTTCTTATGGAGCAGCCTTTCATGATTTCCCTACTAGTGAGGGTGAAAGTTTTAATCAGTTTGCTTATTTAATCAAACAAATCAAAGAACAACCTCAACTACGGACACATTTTATCACTCCTTGGATTCCTCAATATATTTATCGAGTTGACGGTCGTGAGCAAAAAGTGGTTGTTTGCCCTTGTCACGGCTGGATGCATTTTCGAGTGGTGGAGAAAAAACTTTTTCTCCATATGTTTCAAAGATCTGGGGATTTGCCCGTGGGCGTTCCGTCCAATCTTATTCAATACTCTGCTCTCTTGTTAGCAGTGGCTCATGTCACCAATCTAGAAGCTTATGAATATATTCACACTATTTCCGACGCTCATATTTATCTAGATCAAGAAGCCAAGGTTTTAGAAATGCTCAAACGCGAACCAAGGCCTCTGCCTCAACTCAAATTGGTCAATCCACCAGATGATCTTTTTGCCTTTCGCCCAGAACATTTTGAATTAGTAAATTATCAACCCCACCCAGCTATTAAAGGCATACCAGCAGCTATTTGATATGTCCAATAAAAAAACCAATCATCTCGATCTTGATAATGCTCGCTGGCCAGAGCAAAAAGCTAAAATGTTGGAGTGTTTACAAGCTGGTACTCCTCCCTTACTCCCAGAGAATATCGTCAAGGACGGCGTCCAATTTATTATTAAACAAGGTAAGTATTGGTATATCACTAAAAATCGTTGGCCTTATGATCACACCAAACAACATTATTTAATTGTGGCCAATCAATATTGGACCAAACTAGCGGATATCGTGCCTGAGGCGGGAGATGAATTAATTACTTTGGTTAATTGGTTGAGCAAAGAATTGCAGGTTCCTGGCGGAGCTTTGTGTTTGCGCTTTGGTGACACCAATTATTCTGGAGGAACCATTGATCATTTGCACTGGCAGTTTATTGTGCCTGATATCCAAGATCCTGATTACAGTCCAGTAAGATTTGTCATTGGTAAGAAAAAGGAGAAACTTTCTCAATAAAAGCTGTTTTCAGCCAAACTTGAGTCAATAATTTCCAGTTTTTAAAAGCCTATTTTTAGCCCCTCTTTCTGTTATAATACAAACTGATCCGAAACAATATCTTTTTTATTGGAATAAGACAGCAGGAGGCATCGCATAGTGGCCAATTGCAACAGGTTGCTAACCTGTACCGGGATTCCGGTTCCTGGGTTCAAATCCCAGTGCCTCCGCCAAACACCCTTGGTTGTTAGTTGATCTAATTATGAAAAAAATACTTTTATTTGCTGCATTCATATACTTTCTTATTGCACCACTAACATATCATCCAGATAATAAACTTGTTTTGAAATGGGCGGGTGAAAACCATGGAGCTGTCTGGAACATCTGGGAATATGGTCAAAAAAATTATCAAGATGAAGATAACTTTAACTACCCACCCCTTCATTTTTATCTTGATAAATTACAGTACTTCCTAGCGATTCCTATAGCTGGTGAAGGTTTCCATGAGTGGCTCTCTACACCTAATGCATCAGATCCTTATGAGCCACATTTGATTAGATATAGTCTAGCTATGAAAACCGGCCTCATACTATTTAGTTTATTAGCAGGGTATCTTCTATATCGAATTGCTAAACAAACAGCAGCAACAGAAAAACAAGCTCAAGCTATTGCTGCTTTGTGGCTTTTCAATCCTATTGTTTTATACAGCATTCCTATCATGGGGCAGAATGATGTCATGGCAATAGTTTTCTTTTTAGTAGGATGGTACTTCTTAGCATATTCTAGAATAAAGGCCGTAATAGCGTTTGGACTTGGAGCATCTATTAAAATGTTTCCTCTCATTTGGCTACCATTCTTACTGATCACTACTTCACGATTTACAGCAAAAGAAAAATGGCTTATTTTTAGCTCTAGCGTAGGTGTGTATTTTGTCACCTTACTACCATTCATAACTAATCCTGTATTTCAAAGAGCTGTACTTAGTTCTGACATTAATACCCGATTTTTTATCGCTCAGATTGGACTTGGATTCTCTGAAAATATTCAATTAGTGCCAATTCTCTTGTTAGTTTTAGGTTTTGTTTTATATACAAAACAAAAAGAACAAAAAAGCAATATAGGTATCGGTTACCAAGCGTTTAGCATCATGACTTGTAATCTTTTGCTACTTGGTTTCAGTCACTTTCACCCACAGTGGTTTACATGGCTTATACCTTTCTGGGCATTATGGTATATGTCTTTAAAACGTGAAGACCTACCTTTAGCAGGTTTGATGAGTTTCTTAACATTTGGAGCTTGGTGTATGGTTGTCATACTATTTCAAGATGCTTCACTTTCTTACGGTTTACTAGTTCCAATCAATGCAACAGTAACAAATCTACCCATCTTGAGAGATTTCCTGATTACTAAAAATATTAAAGCTCTCGATTATAATAACTATGCACATACCTGGCTCGCTGCTATGGCGACCTTAGCATTGACAGGTATCTTTGTGTATTTTAAAAAGGTAAAAGAAACCACATTTGTTGAATTTAAACTAACTCAATTACCTGTTTCTAAATTTGTAAAGTTTATATCTATACTCATTGCTTCTCTATCTTTCTCTTTCATAGTAATCTTTAGTTCATTTGTTATTTTTCCAGCTCCACTTTCTAGTCCTGCACCGGTAATCGTAGAGTATGAACCAGTACTCAAACCAGTCGAAACTACCTTTACTGCACAATTTAACTCACTTTCCAGAATAGATCTTTATTTTCAAAATCCAGATTTAAAAAATAAAGATGAATATGTTATTACAATTAAGGATAATAATAGACAATCAATACTGCAGCAAACTATTTCAGGTTTTAATGTTGGCTTTCCTAGCGTTTTACGATTAGATGTACCGCTACAATCAAACTCAAAGAATCGCCAATATACAGTAGAACTAAATCCTGTCACTAGAAGTGCATCAACTATAGAGATAGCGTTGACCCAAGAAGATTCTACAGATGCCATTGCGATTAAGAGTTATTACACTGCACCTCGTGGTTTATCGTATAACTTTTCACAAGCAGTAAAACAAACGCAAAGGCTTTTGCAAGAAGTCCCACTCTTATATCTAGGGCTTGCTGTTATCTTATTCTTTGCTTTATAGAGATGCACCTGTATGAAATCAACTTTTTATCATCTCCAATGTAATATTGATTACACAAATATTGATTTCTATAAAAATTTATTTGGTACACTAGGTTGGAGTGTCATTTTTGAAGATCTTGAAGTAGTGCTTGGCTTTTCAAGTAATCCTAATGGAGACATTTAGTTTGCACAGAGTGATAAAAATAGTCGTCAAGATTACGATGCTATTGGCTTTAATCACCTGAGTATTCGAGTTGAAAAACAAACTGATGTCGAACACGATCACTTCTTTTTTAGTTGAACGTCATATACCTACTTTATTTGACACACCTCGCCACAGGCATGAGTTTGCAGAAGGAACAAAGCAATACAAATAGCACCAAATTTAAGAATTTTCATGACTCTTATCTCCTTGCTCAATTTTGATTGCTTTTCCTAAAACCACTGCTTCCGCTACTTTTTTACTAGCACGGGCTAAAATTCTAGCAAAAGTTGGTTGAGACACTTCCATTTTCGCAGCAGCCTGCGTTTGGTCAAGGCTGTCAACTTCATACAGTTTAAGAGCCTCTAGCTCATCTGCCAACAAAACAACTTCTTCTAAAAGCCGTAATGGCACACCCTGAGGTTTAAAATAATAAACATTAGGATCAAAGCCCAGTCGGCGTAACATTTTTGGTCTTGGCATATTTTTTATTGTTATTTATTATTTAACCCCAACCCCATTTTTTTACCAAGCCCCACACCACGACCCTGACCTCGACCTAGACCGTTACCTCTCCCTTGGCCTCTTCCAGCACTTTGACCTTGAGTGTTCTTACTATTACAGCGGCCCATACCTCTGCCAGTCATTTTTCCTTGTCCTTTTGGACCTGTTTGATCAAAATTTGGCATATAGCTTCCTTTCTTGATAATTTATATTAAATATATATTCATTATAAACAGTTAAGTTTTAATGTCAAGACTAATAAATATTTCAGATCCAGAATCAACGGTCGACTTACTTAAGCACGAAAGCTCTATTAGCTGAAAATAGATAAGTTGATGCTTCGCAAGGTTGAAATTTGAGCTAAAATGGCTCTAAGACCTATAACTACTTGAGGTAATTGTACTGCGGTTCGAATCCTGTCACCTCCGCCAAACACCCTTGGTTGCTCCAAGACCCATCACCTATGTCCAAATAGATTGATGGTATCGGCTAATTTTTCCACAAAAAGTATGAGGATCGCAAAAGAGGCCTGTAAGCTAGAAAATCGCCTAAAAACGCTCGGAAGGAAAAGTCGTTGGTTCTAAGCTTTTTGGTTCCTTGTTATACTGAAAGGATGCGTAATCTTTCAAATAATTCTATTGCTTTGGCAGGTGAGTTTGCTGTTTTGTCTCAACTGACTCTGTATGGTTACGATGCCAACATGACATTGGGTAATACTAAAAGCGTTGATATCTTGGTGGCTGACCCACAAACAGGAAGAATGTTTAAAATTGAGGTTAAAACTCACTATAGGGACAACGCATATAAATCAAGAATGTTTGGCAATACATTTGACTGGATGATGTCTGAGAAGCATGAGACTATTGTTGATCCCAACCTATTTTATATTTTTGTAAATATCTCTTCTGAACAGGTATTTAGATTTTTTGTTGTACCAAGCAACATTGTGGCTAACTACGTTAGAGAACAACATCAGTATTGGTTGTCCACAAAGACTGAGGAAAGTGATACTAATTTGAGAAGATTCAGAATAGGCTTGGAAAATGATGGCTATCCAATTGACACACCTCTAGCTGTAGATTACGAATCAAAATGGGATTTTGAACCAGTTGTTTAATTTTTTTTAGAGCAACTCAATTTTTCTGTCTTTCAATTCAAATTTTGACTTCACCCCACCCAATATTTTCAATCTCTCCTCAGGAGTTCCATACTGAAGAACATGAAGTAAATACTCTCGAATGATTTCTGTTTGAGAACTAGATACTTCATTAGTATTTTCAGCTCCAGTATTATGCTGTGTTAGTTCAAACCTTGGCGTAAATTTATCTATCACTGTAGCTTTTAGGTGTTGCAAGCGTTTAACCTCAGTTTCAAACTCAGCCATCAAATATTTTGTATTGAGCTTAATTTCTGGCAGATGTCCGATAAGCTGGGTAATGAGTTCCTGCTCAGTAATGTATGGCTCTTTGCAGTCATACTTTTTGATGCGATTACAGTGATAGTAAATGTGAGTATTCACTTGGTTTGCTTTTGTTCTTCGATACTTTATTTCAGCCGTTACGCTTCCACCACATGATCCACACTTACAAATCTTTTTGAATGGAAAAAGTTGTTTATTCCATTGCTTGGGAGCAACTTGTAGTTGGATCTGTACCTTCTCAAATAGAGTTTTACTGATCAGAGGTTTATGCGTTCCTTTATACCATTTGTCACCGTATTGAAATTCACCGTAATAGAATGGATTTTGCAAAGCTACATAGACTTTACTCAGAGGCATTCTACAACCACTTTTGGTTCGAAAATCTATATCATCTAGCCACTTTTTGACCATTCTGCCTGAGTATCCTTGGTAGGCTACTTTTTCAAAGATTTCTTTGATAATCGGTGCTCTTTGTGGATCTTGTTCAACTGTTGAGATGCGGTTAGCTTTCAACACATTAGTGTAGCCAATAGGAGCAAGGCCAGGTCTGATGCCAAACTCACATTTATTTCTTAATCCGCGTTTTACATTAACTCCTCGATTATCATTCTCAAGCTTAGCTTGACTGCAAAGAATCATTAGTAAAAACTTCTCGTTGGGGTTATTAGTAAATGATTGAGAATAAGTCTTGATTTGCGACAGTTTTCCTTGATCCATTAAGTCAACTATTCTCCCTAAATCACCAGCATTACGACTTAATCGATCAGGAGCCCAAGTTAGAATTGCATTGAACTTTCCTTCATATAGTTTACTTAGCAGAATGTTGAATTCAGGTCTCTGTCCAGACTCTTTTGCAGAATGGCTTTCAGTGATCGTCTCAACCACATTAATTTTTTCTCGATTTGCTATTTTGAGCATTTCACTAATTTGCCCATCAATACTCATTGCTTGGCGTTCATCAGATTCACTGGATTTTCTGGCATATAGGCAGTAGCGAATATCAGTCATTTTTATCTCCTTTCTCGCTAAACAATTGGTGAAGTCTTTTTACAGCCCAACTAAGTTCATCAATGTATTTGTCTTGTCCAGTTTTTTCGTAAAACCTGATGGCAAATATGCATTGGTCCATAATCTTGATTGCTATTTGGAGCTTATAATCTGGTATTTGGTCTTTCATCAAGGACACAAGGTACCGCGATTTTCTGGGAAGTCTAGCTGTGGAATCGAGGTTGTTTGGCATCATTTGCCAACCTCATTTTTGATTCGTTTACTGTTCTGAAAATACTTATCAATGTATCGCTTATCTCCAGTAATGAGATAGCGATAAAAATAGTATTCACACCGTTTTATGAGTTTGAGCAGTTTGTGTTACTTCCATTGATATTGATAACCCAAGCTAAGAGTTTATGGTCTATAATTAAGTAACATCAGGCAAATAATATTGAAAGTAAATACTTGTGAGCGATTTAGGTCAGAACCAAAATAACCAAGATCAGCAGGTCTCTTCTTTTGTTAAAGAGGTGGCTAAGTATTTCATGAATTTCCTGGAAACTGACTTTAAAAAAAGAAGAATTCCCAAAAGAAATACTATTCAAAAGGTTCAGAATGGATTAAAAGTAGCTATTGATTTAGATAAGTATGACTCATTAAAAAAGTTCCTAATAGGCTCTTTAAATAAAGGCTTTCCAAAAGAGGAATTTTCATTAAAAAAAGGAGCTTACACTACCAATATTCCAAGCTCACTCATTGAACTTATTTCAAAGAAAATTGACCAACTAAAACAAGATGATCTCAAAGATTTATTCCAAGATATTGAGGTATTAGTTCAAGAAAACCTCCTGCTATTCAAAAAAGAACACGACAAATTCCTTGAGGAGACGAAAGAAGGAACAAAGAAGTTAGTTGCGAAGAGGCTTATTCTTCCTTTTTTAGATGAACTAGATAAACCATTAGAAAACCTTGAACTTGCTGATGAAAATAGTAAATACCAACTAGAAGTTGATATAGTTGATGCGTTGTTTTCTTCCTTTGAAGCTAGTTTTCATGATCTATTACAGAATTATTCTCAGGATATTAAATCGTTTGATATTAAAAAGGAGTTAAAGAAATCAGTAATCTTGTCTGAAATAAAAGGCAATCTATTAAATTTCTTTAATAATTTTGCAGTTAGTGACGCATTTTATGATTTTTATCAGTTGTTTAGAAATAATAAATTAATAGACAAAACTGAACTTTATCTTTATTTTTATGAAATTTCGCTTGGCAATGAGAAATTTCCAGTTTTTTATCTACCACTATCTATTGAAAAACAAGAAAATAATTTTGTCCTGAAGTTTGATAGCAGAATATTTATCAATACCAAGGCAATTGAATTCGTTGTTCAAGAATACAACCTACAAGTTAAAAGACAAGCAACCTTAGCCGGTGAGTTTGAGAGAATAATATACCTTAATGAGCACGAAAACTTTCAAGGACAACTCGAGTCAACAATTAAGAAGATCGAAAACTTCTTTGAATTAAACAGAAATATTAACATTCAAGACTCAGCTCCTCAAAAAGGAATTAACTTAATTGCTTCTCTATCAAACAAATCCTATTTTTATTTATTTGATAAATCTGATGAGTCACTCATTAATGATTATGAAGAGATATTGAATGATAAAGGATTACTACTCGCTAAGTTTGATGAATTATTGAAGAGTTTTATAGAAGAAAATCCAAAAGATTTTACTCTACAAATAGATGATGAATGGTTAGAAAAAGAAATACCCAACAAACTTGTATTTGATAGTCCAATTCCACTTAATGACGAACAAAAACAAGTATTAATGGCTCTGGAAAAGCCAGACTGTAAATTTTTAGTATTAGAAGGTCCGCCTGGGACTGGGAAAAGCCATACAATTACCGCTGTTATCTGTAAGGCATTGCTAGAAGAAAAATCCGTATTGGTATTATCGGATAAGAAAGAAGCATTAGATGTTGTTGAAGATAAGATTTCTCAGACACTTAACAAAATTAGACACGAAGATGATTTTCAAAACCCAATTTTAAGACTGGGAAAGTCAGGTAATAAATTCTATAAGATTGTTCAAGGCCAGACTATTCAAAAGATTAGAGAACACTATCAGGCTTATAAGGTAAGGAAAGATGAATACGATCAAATCAGAACTGAAGCTGTAAATAACTTAAAAAACAATATTAAAGATAATATTAATTATTTTGAAGGCATCTCAATCAAGGACATTGAATATTACTTCCAGCATGCTGAAAATTTTGAAAAACTTAATTGGATTTCTTCAGAAAATCTTTCTGATCTAAGCACTGATTTACCCAGACTAAAAGCCTCACTTGGAAAAATTTCGGAGAATAATAAGATTCGAATTTCACTAGAGAATGTATCAGAAGAAGGTTTGGAAAAACTTAAAGATTTATATGAATTATTGATTGGAATCAAGACCTCAAAAGCTAAATTATCTTCTAAGTTTTCATACTCTGAACTTAAAAATCGTAACAAAAAATGGTTACTTGATTTTTCAAAAACAATAGGTGATCTTCTAGAAGAGATACAAAGTTTAAAGGAGACCTCAATTAATGAGGAAGCACTAAAATTTGATTTTAATGATAATATTCAGAAACTACAAAGTAATGTAAGCAAATATGAATTACTTAGGAGCATCTATAACGAATCTGATCGTATTCTTGGTAGCAATGTAAGAGATAAAGACTTTCTGGCAAACTTTGTGGTTCCAAAGGAACAATCTGTTGCAGAGTCAATTTCTGAACTAAAACAATACTGCCTTAACCTTCAAAAATTAAAAAAGCCTTTGATCGGATTTTTACTAAGTGGAAACCAAATTAGTGATTTAACAAGATCAATTAAAAGAAGCCTCCACTATTTCAATATTGAAAATCCAGATAAAAACTTCCAACGAATTTTAGAAGTACTAAATGTTCTGGAAATTTTAAGGGAAAAAGTCACTAGTAATTCTTTAGGAGACGAGGAGTTCGGATTCATATTTAATTGCTTGCAACAAGATAAGGAATTAAATTTCCCAATCAGTTTAGCTAAGTCGAGTAAAAAACTGATTGATTTTTGTGATGATTATCCTGACTATGCGATTAAGAATTTTGAAGAACTAAAGGAAGCTGAATTAGCAATTGAGGTCATAAACCTTATAAACGAGATTAGCAACTACGACCCACAAATTAGTTTCTTAAATACTCTTGATGTTGAAATTGATGCAGAAAAGTTAACTACACAGAATCTTGATGCTTTAATACAGAAAATAGAAACAATAATTCCAGATTTTGAGAAAGTATTAGAGTTATTCGATGATATTCAGTTTGTGAAAGATTTCATAAAAAAATATCCCAAACTGTCAGATCAGATTAAACTGAACAGTGATTTTAATCACCTCAGAGACATAAACAGTATTATCGAGAAACATTCTGATGAAGAAATTAATACTTATCTTGAATATAAGGAAATAGAGCGAAAACTTGAAGATCAATTCGGAATTCAAGAAAACGGTTTCTACTCAGATGGAGTTACAACCATTGAACATCTTGTTACTGCTCAAATGACTTACTTCTTAGATAAGCGCATCATCGAGTATACAAGCGGCTTTGCAGGTGACGTTAATACTCTCAAAAATATATTAAGAAAAAAACAAAAATTCCCCAAAGAATTGTTCAGAAATCTAAAAAAAGCTTTTCCTTGTATATTGGCAGGAATTAGAGATTATGCTGAGTATATTCCACTTGAGAAAGATTTGTTTGATCTAATTATCATTGATGAGGCTTCACAAGTAAGCATTGCTCAATCTTTGCCCGCATTAATAAGGGGAAAACAAATTGTTGTTTTGGGTGATGATAAGCAGTTCTCCAACGTTAAAGCAAATAATGCTAGTAAAGTTACAAATCAAGAACTAAAGAAGAAAGTTCAGGAAGCTTTTCTATTGGAGAAAGGTAAAGAGGAATCAAACTATGGTTGGCTAACCAAAGTACAAGAAAATTTTGATGTTAAAAATTCAATTTTGAAGTTCATGAGATTCATAAGAAACTATGAATGCCAATTAAAAAAACATTTTAGATGCTACCCAGAAATTATTTCATTTTCAGATAAGTATTTCTATGCTGACTCGCTCCAGTGTATGAAAGTAAGGGGTGTTCCAATTGATGATGTCATAAAGTTTGATGTTATTGATCATGATGGCAAACTTGATGAATCAAAGAATACAAATGAGATGGAAGTAAATTATATTATCAAGCAATTAAAGAAGCTTCATGAAACTGGCACAGAACAAAGTCTGGGGATAATCACACCACATCGTGAACAAGTAACTCTCTTATTCGACAAAATTAACGAACTTCAAGAAAGAGATTGGCTTTTTGGTAAATGTAAACTAAAAATTATGACATTTGACACATGTCAGGGAGAAGAAAGAGACCATATTTTCTACTCAATGGTTGCAACCAAAGAAAAAGACAGACTTAATTGGATTTTTCCCATCGATTTGTCAAAACTAAGTGATGAGGTTGACGGAACAGTTAAATCTCAAAGACTTAATGTTGGTTTTAGTCGTGCAAAAAATTGCATGCATTTCGTTTTGAGTAAACAGCCAGAAGAGTTTAAAGGAGAGATTAAGAACGCACTCCTTCACTATAAAAATGAACTCGAAGTTGGAAGAGGTAAAACACTTGGACAAACTGACCCAAATTCTCCAATGGAAGATAAGATAAAACATTATTTTGAACAAACAAATTTCTACAAACAAAATAAAGAGCTTATTGAGCTTAAACCACAGTTTCCTTTGGGTGATTACCTCCAACAGCTTGATGGCAATTACATTCACCCTAAATATAAAGTTGACTTTTTGTTAATGTATAAAGACGAAAAAATTATTATTGAATACGATGGTTTTAAAGAACACTTTAGCGAAAATATTTATGATGTCGATCAATCAAATTACGAGTATTACATGAATGAAAATGACATTTATAGACAAAAGGTTCTTGAAGGCTATGGCTATAAGTTTTTAAGAATTAATAAATTCAATATTGGTAATGATCCCATACAGACACTTGATGAGCGATTAACCAACATCGTAAAAAAAAAGTCAAAAATCCTGAAGTTTTAGAAGATTTTCATAGACAAATTGAAAAACTAATTAATAAAGAAGATAGAACTTGTGAAAAATGCGAGAATATTTATGCAAGTTATGCTTTTCCTTTTAAAAACATAGATTTTTGCCTATTCTGTTATGAAGAAGATAGACACACGAGGCTTCATAAATTTAGATCTAGTCTCAACTTTGACGAATTAAATAAATACAGAAATAAGTATTTTAAGAGACAAGAACCAACGATTGATTCACATAGTAGATCCAGTAAAAAGGTTAACAAGGCCACTGAATCTTCAAAAACTCCAGAAGAAATTGTGCTTGAAATAGTGAAAAAATACCCTGGATTAACAGGCCAAGAAATCGCAAAAAAAGCATTTCAAAATTATTTGATTACTTACAACATCCTAATTGAGAAACTTAAGGGTCGTTGTTACAAGGATGAAAATTATGGGTGGCACCTATTAAGCCAAAGTAGCCAGTCAAACAAGACAAGAATTTCGTTGAAGACAAAAGTTTTGAAAATAATTGGAGAAAATGACGGTATTAAAGCTAAAGATATAGCTTACAAGCTTAGCTTAGAGAGATCTATTGTAAATAACCTTTTATATGGATCTTTAAAAGATCAATGTGAAATTGATAGTTCTTTTCTTTGGAGACTTAAAGATGAAAAAATAAAGGAAAAGGCAGCTGCGAGAGCTAGCAGTCAAACCAATTACGAAATTATCGCAACAGCTGTTCAAAATCATAGAGAAGTTACAATGACTTACAAGGGCTTTAGCAGAACAATTTATCCATATAATCTCAACGACACCTATTGTGTTGCCTACTGTACCTATAGAAATGACTTAAGAACATTTAGGCTGGATAGAATGAAAAACATTAATTTGGGTGAAAAGTTTTCTGTGAATAGTGCTTACATAAACAAGTCAGGTTCACAAATAGAGAATGCAAAGAATTTTAGAAAATATTATTAAATATGAAAAATAAGTTGATCCTAATTTTGGCAATAGTTGTTGGATACCTTGCAATATTATTTCCTCAATTTTACTTCAACGAACTAGAGCTCGGTTTTCGTCAGAACTTTTCTAATGCCTACATCTCTATAGACAAAGCAGAGCAAGGTATTTCACTTCGGCAACAAGGTCCAGAAAATGTGGATGAGGAAACCTTTGCCAGTTTGGGCAAAGCCATAGAGAATGAACTGGATAATGCTCTTTCTTCACTAGAAGAAGCCTCTTTATACAACTCGAAACAAGAAAAAATATCCTTCTTGTTGCCAAATAAATATAAGCAATATCTTGAATTAAAGCAGTCAAGTTTGTTGGAATATCATCAACTCTCAGAAAGTTTTCATAACCGCAAACAGAATGAACATTTGATGACTGAGACCATGATGCTTTTGGTGCGGACTGATCAATCAATTAACGACACATCAAATAAAGATCAGTGGATCCAAACTCTCAAGGAAGTACCTGTTGTAGTAGGTAAGATAAATGCCAATGCTGAGAGGCTATTGTCCAGCAACCATATTAATCAAGAGTTTTATGACTATATTTTGCTTCAAACTAAGAAATTCGAATACCTTTATGATTCCTATGCCAACCTGATGGAAACTGATACTTGGAATGTTGCCGAGTTCGAAAAAGGATTAGAAAATTACTATTTCCCGGAAGAAGAGCTAGTCAGGATCACAAATGAATCAAAATTAGAGTGGAACCAACAGCGTCAAGAGCACTTAAATAAACTAACTAAAAATGATCAAAATTTGCTTGAGGCAAGTAATTATTACAATGAGAACAAATTAGCTTTTGATCCAGTCAGTAGGCTGCTGTCAATGTTTACAAACAAGTACCCAAGAATAAAGACAACTGAAAATCATGAGCCAACTATAATACCTGTTGACGCACCAATTGAAGTATTATCATACTTGGGCAGTACTTAGGGTGCTTACGCAACCTCTTGCTGCAACTTCCTCCAAATCTCCACCATCGCCCAGGTATCCAACTTGCAGTAGGTTAGTAGATTTTGTCTAATCTGTTCTTTTTCTTCCGCGGTCAAGTTTCCATGCACCATCTCATACCAAGCCAACATGGCTTTGGTTCCCTCGCCAATTTCTTGTTCTTTGTAACTCAGCTCAGGACACAATACTGGCAAAACTTTTTTAATTGAAGCACTGCCATGAAAACGATGGTCGACATACAAACCATCTTTGAAAATATCCATTAAGTCATAGACTCGCTCATTAATACTTTTGAGTTGTGATGAAAGATCAGGGCATAAAATAGCTAACTCATCATTCCTGCCACACTCAAAGCCTTTGTTCCAGACAATCACTGAGCCAGTGTCGCCAATAACATTGCATAGCTCTGTCGCAAGATGTTTGGCTGGATCGCCAGATTCAGTGGCTAGACACTCGTAATGTTCAAAGTCATCGCTACCAGGATGACGAACTACATGGATAGAAAACTGTGTGACTGCTTGCTGATACGGCTTGTAGCCATCGTACATGGGTAGGGCTTCACCATAGGTTTCGTAGTCTAAGAAGTAGATGGGATATTCCAGCCTGCTTAATTCTTCTGCAATGGCATCGTGATCAATGATTGGTTGGTCTTGTCTGGCGGATTGAATTTGCAGTCTTTGCTTATAGTTACTGGTAAACGTATCGGGAATATCTTTGACCAACTTCACTCCCATATCCAGGAGCTCGCTATATTGTTTCTTGCTGGCTCTGCCCAGCTCATAGATTGAGCCATCGGGTAGATGAGAGAAGCAGTGTTCAGGATAGATACAGGTACCTTGATTAAAACAATGCTCGTCACTTGGTTCTTGTTCAAGTCGCATCACTCCCCATGCTTCAGACCTGAGTTGATACACCTCATCTTCTTTTTTGGCAATGTGGTCAGTCATGTCTTCCACGATGAAGAGTTCATTGATATCAATCTCCCCAGCTCGCTGATAGTCACTGTTGACTCTGACTAAATAAACTTTATTTATAGGAAGCGTAGCTTTACCTACTAGATACTGGAACGTTACATCATATTTATGCTCAGTATGAATCGTGGTGCTACTTTTGATTTCGTACAGGTCATAGGTATTGTTTACGGTGTCATGAACCAATGCATCAATGCGAGACTCGTAGTTGCCATCGGTCAGAGTAGCCTCAAAGGTGAGTGTGGTACCTGCTGGATACTGTGTAGCAACTTTCCGCTGTAGAAATTCCTTCGCTAATTTTTCAACGCTATACCCTTGCTTCATCGTATGTTGGTCGTACAGGGATGGTGGCTTTGGTGGAGTGTCACTGTGCACTGACAGCCACATATGTAGTGGAGATTCTAGGTAGCTTAAGAAGAGTGATTTGGTCAGTTTCATTGGCTATTAAGGAACGTAGCGAGTTCTTCCTGTTCTTTGTACAAAGCCATGTCACCTGAATTAGCGAATGCGTTTTGCTCAGCGTTCAGCCATCTGTTTGCTTTCATGGTCCCAACAATGTCAGTCATTCTGTTAATTCTGATATCGATAATCTGATTTAATCGATCAATTTTCTCCTTATGACGATTATAAAAATCACCGGAATTCTTTAAGTTATTCCAACTAGGCTGAATGTTTCTTAATGATCCTAGTGCATCTTCCCATGATTGAATGTCAGATGCAGAATAGTTTGGTGGCACATAGCCTCCAAAATGTTGCACGATCACATGTGCTGGACAACCATTGATCTCACCTTGTACTTCAGCAATACCGATTTCTTGAAAACGCTTATCAAAAACAAATGCTTTAGATTCTGGAAACTCAAGCTGGTAATCTAATAGTTCAGTTGCTTCATAATAGCCATTGCTTGGTGCCTCTCCCCAAAAAGTATTGTGGTAACCAACTTCTCTGATAGCTTTCTCCATCGTATAACCACTTGCAGTTGCCTCAAAAGAGAAGTCATTGTGTTCAAGAATTTTTACACCTCGTTTTTCTGCTGAAAGCTCTAATTTTTCATTATATTTGAGCGGTTTTAGACCTTCTTCTTCACGTTTCTGATTGAGTTTTTCAACGTATTCCTCTTTATTAAGTTTAATCCTGGCAGATTCTTCCAAATCGTTTGTGGTGTCATGCCAGTTTTGACTTAAGTTTTCCGCTTGCTTAGTGAAAGGATAGACTGACTTAATGTCATCTATGTTGAAGAAACCCACATCTCTGGAGTCTCGACTTCCAGTGCGGTTATCTCCCATGATAAATACTGAATTATCTGGAACAGTTACTTGCTGACATTCCTGCAGAAATGACTGACCGAATGTTGATCGTGCTCTAGCTACATATGGCTCCTTCTGTGGTTCGCCATTGAGGTAGAAAATACCATCTCTCAACTCCAAAGTATCTCCAGCAACCGCCACAACTCGTTTCAGCCATCCTGATGGATCGCCATATGTTTCCTCAGTAGCTTTTCTTGTCTTTTCATCTTCTACGGTAATAATGTCACCACGAGTTATGGTGTGACCAAAATACCGTTTTCCTGAAAATACGAAGCCATTTGGATAATTGAACATGTTCTGACGACCAACAACTTGTTTAGCAAGTTCTTTTGGATCTTTGCCATCTCCTTTTGGAAAAGTCGGGTGCATTGATCCTGTGCCAACAATCTCCATTTGGTATGGCACTAAACCAAGCTCGTCAGCAACGATTGCTCCCACAGAAAAATATCCGATTGACCAAACAGGGAGTAAAAACAGTAGTATTGGCAAAGAGATTGCTAATTTTTTGCCAAGAGATTTGAGTGCATTTTTTTTGGAACTGTTCTTGATATTTTTTAACCAGGCAAGCCATTTTTTTGGTTGCCACACTCTAAGCAATAAATACAAAGGAAGAATTCCCAGATATATGAAAAAGAGGAAAAAGTTGATTAACTTTCTCAGGAATGAAGACTTCTTTTTATCAGAGTTATTTGATCTCATGGATAATGCAGTCAGAAGCATGGAAAAAACTAAAAAGAATCCGATTCCACCAAGTATGTCCAGCACCATCACAATACCCCAGATATCTCCCTGCAGTGGGCCCTTATCAACAGTCGTTTGAAAGAAATTTGTTCCTACTATCACAATTGCCAAGAAAAACAGCATCGTCATCAACCATAGAGATCCAAAAAAGATTGTCGCTGATTTTAAGGTAAACTTATGCCTTAAAAAAGATTTGCTTTTATCAGGGTTAGCTTTCGTCTTATTTGCTTGTTTCATCAACTTTCTATTATATAGGTAACTTCTCAGAAAACGAATATACTATTGCTAAGTGATAGTTAGCGAAAGGGGTTATGTCGTATCAATACCTAAAACCACAACAAGAGTATGAAGATCGCTATGACGTTGGTACGATCAAAGAGTGCTTAAGAGTTTTAGACATGGTTGATGGTATTGGTGAAAAAATGAAACTTGAGCCAAAGTTCCAAAGCTATCCAGAATCAGAGCAAGATCGAAACATGGGATTGTTCAGGGGCAGAATGCTCTTTTTTATTCAAGCTCAAAGACACAAACACAGAGCTTCTACTATTGCAGAGTGGATAGAGTCTGACCAAAGTAAACAAAACAAGCAAGATAATACTCCAGTTCCTAGGGCTAATTGCCCTGAGTGTAACAGTGCCATGACTGATGATGATTCTCACCACTTAGTGGATTGGGATGATGATAAGTCAATGAGAGTGTTATTCACCTTCAACTGTCCAAAGTGCAAAAAGCGTCAAGGTGTGTATGACGATGGCGAGATCTATGTTTCCAAATCTGACTTCTGCCCAGACTGTAAACAAAAGCTGGAGAGAAAAAGTAGTAAGAAAGGTGAAGTTATTACTACACTCTACAACTGCAAAAACTGTGGCTATTCAAATAAAGATATTTGGGATCTGAAGAAAAGCGATGAGGATCATAAAAAGTGGCGGGAAGAACATGAAAAAGAAGAGCTTGAAGATAAACAACTGCTTAAAAAGTACCGAGCTGAGTTTTGTTTGTCTGATGAAAAAGGCAAGGAATATGTAGAAACCCTTGAAGCTCTGGAAGTTGCACAGGAAGTGAAAGAAGAAGTTCTGGCTGAAATGGATACGCCAGCTCATGAAAAGCTGTTATCGGTAAATAAAATCGCAATTACTGACTTAGAAACACTGGTTAATAAAGCACTCGAAAACAGTGGCTTTACTCGCCTGTCTATTGGTGAACCAGACATCGATCGTCATGTGCTCGTGCCATTTACCGTTCAAGAGACTAAACCAAAACGCCATGACCGAGAAAGTGTTGCTAATCTATATGATTTGCTAAAAAAAGCCCTCAAGGATACCAACTGGCGAGCACCGAAAGACTTGATCAGTTATCGCTTGGGATTCCTGAGTGGCAAACTCAAAGGGTATGAATCAGAAGATGACCTGCTCAAACTCTTTGGTAAAGAAGAACCTAAGAAACCGAAGTCGAAGCTCCATCCTGAATTCAGAGCCAAATATGAGCACCACAACCTCGTACAGCTCGCCAGAATGGAAGCTGAGTATGAAGCTACAAAACGCATTAGAACTCGAAGGTTGAAAGATGAACCAGATGGTTTCTTTCTCAATGACGGTGGCAGAGGCTATAACTGTGGAATCTGCCGAAGATCCCACAACGGTGAAGACATTTGGTGGCGACCAGATGGCTTAAGATGCCGAGATTGCTGGCGAAACATACAAGAGTGTGTGATCCCTGTACTTGATCTGGATAAAGAGTGGTGGGAGGAAGAACACTTTGATAAATATGACGTTGAAAAAAGAGGCGTAAAGCCATCATCTATTAAGAAGTTAATGCGAGAGGGCGTGCTTGTTGGAAGAGATTTAAAAGATACCGCTGGACATATTTACTGGACGGTGTTTTTGGTAAGTGAGAATCAGAAATTTATTAAGGATTACCCCAGAAAATAGAGGTAGATTGATGCATATATAACTTAAGTCTTTACAATTTACGCTTTATGCGTAAAATAGTGCGTATGAATAAAAATCTGACTTCTAAACAGAAGCAAGTTTTAGCTACGATAATCGATTTGACTCAAAAATTAGGTACTGAACCTACGTTGGAGCAAGTGAGACATCAGCTCGGCTATAGCAGTACAAGTTCTGTTCAGCGACATACTGATGTGTTGAAAGAAATTGGCTATTTGAGTCAGGGTCGTGGCTTGTCTCTACCATCAGCCGATAATTTTGTTCAGATTCCATTGGTTGGTAACGTTGCCTGTGGAACTCCATTACTCGCTTTGGAAAACACAGAAGCTTATATTCCTTTTGACTCATCCTCGCTCAAAGGAAGTGCTGAGGACTATTTTTTCCTCCGAGCGGTTGGTGACAGCATGAATAATGCTAACGTGAATGGAAAAAACATTGATGATGGTGATTATGTGTTGATCAAAAAACAGGACTATCCCTCATTCGGTCAAAGAGTCGTTGCCCTGATTGGTGAAAACGCTACCATTAAGAAACTGAAGCAAGGTGATGGTCATATCATCTTAGAACCTGAATCAACAAATCCAAGTAATAAGCCCTTATACATTTTTGAAGATATTTCGGTACAAGGTATTGTTGAGGATGTAATCAAAAAGGAGCAATAAATGTCATATCGAAACAAGACTTACGTTATTTTTGATGGTGATGAAGACATGTGGGCATATAGACTCATGACGGCTTGGAAGTCAAATGAGGACATGGATTTTAATTTCTATAACGCTCACGATTTAAATAGTGCTAGAGATACGAGTACTGAAGAATCAATCAAGTCTCAGCTGAGAGTGCGAATGTCAAATGCTAAGCAAGTTATTGTCCTTGTTGGAGAAAAAACGAAGTACTTGAGAAAATTTGTACCCTGGGAAATTGAACTTGCGAGAAAAAAAGATTTACCTATTATTGTAGTCAATTTGAATAAAAAACGAGTCAATGATCCCGATCTCTGTCCAGCTGCTATCGGAAATGAAATTTATACGATGCACGTCTCTTTTAATGCGAAAATCATTCAGTATGCTTTGGATAACTTTCCGGCTGCTTACGCTAAGTATAAAAATGAAAAAACTGGAAACTACTATTATAAAGAATCAGTGTATGAAGAGCTTGGTTTATGAACTTAAAAGCATATAGAAAATCTATTTTCTCTCGAAAAGCGTTGGAAGTATTCGGAATTGCATTTTTCTCGATACTTGGTTTTTTGGCTTTAGTCCTAGGCATTTTGGACATCTTTTATCCAAATACCTTAAACCTTGGGAATACTGGTCTGATAGCAATAGCATTATTTTCTATAATTGGTGCAATTTTAAAGGCTTGGCCAAGGTTCTCTATCTCTCGAGCTTTTCCTGTGCCAAGTATAGAAATCATAATTAAAGAAGGTGATATTTTTGATGCAACAGGAAACGTCGTTATTGGGATGAGTGACACTTTTGACACTGAGAAAGGCGAAATTATTAAACCTTCTACAGTGCAAGGTCAATTTCTTACTAAGATTTATAATGACGACCGCAACCGATTAGATACTGATTTTGAGACTGCTCTTGCTACGTTTGAATCTACAGTAGATGAAGCCAAAACTAAAGGCAAACAGAATAGATATCCAATTGGAACTACCGCCGTTCTGAATGTTGAAGCGAGAAGATATTTTTGTATTGCCTATAGTGTCATGAACAATGACTTTCATGCTCAATCCAGCATTAATATGTTGTCTCAAAGTCTGAATGCTTTGTGGACTTCGATACGAACTAAAGGGCAAAATGAAGGTATTTCTATGGCCATAATAGGCTCGGATACTGCAAGAGTTGGACATATTGCGTCTCATGCAGATTTGATCAAACTAATTGTTACATCTTTCGTTCTGACATCAAGAGAAAAAGTGATAGCGCCCTCATTAACTTTGTATATTCATCCAAAAGATAGAGAAAAGATAAATATTCTAGAGATACAAGACTTTTTGCAAAGTTTTTAATATATGGCATATAAAAACGGCACCTACATTGCATTTCATGCTAACGACACTCCGAATCCAACGGAGTCGGATATTAAGTACTACAACACGATGAAGATGTGGAAAGTTAGAGATGATGACGATTTTAACTTTGTAAATAGCCATGAGAAAACAAGCTCAGTAAGGGATACTAGTAAAAAGGAAACCTTGCGTAGATCATTGGTTGAACGCTTAAACAACTCAAAAAACATGGTTCTCATTATTGGTGAAACCACTCGTTTTGACACAGACTGGGTTCCTTTTGAAATTGAGTATGCGGTTGATAAGTGTTTGCTACCTATTATCGCTGCTTACCCAATGTACAGTGCTATAACAGCTCCTGCTGAATTATTTGGACTATGGCCCAAGGTCTTACTCGATCGAATAAATAACGGGTCAGCTCATGTGATTCATATTCCTTTTAAGAAAGAACCTCTTTCCGACGCTCTTTCACAGTTTAGTATCAACAAATATCCTCTTGGTGGTGGTCTCGGCTACTATTCAAGAGAGACATATGTTTCCTGGGGATTAATGAAATAATATAAGGAGTTACTTATGTCATTTGACGAATCAAAATATCGTGAAGGCTACTCAATAGGGGTTGGAGGAGTAGTCATTTGCAATGATGAAGTACTCTTAGTAAAGCGCTCCCGTGGTGAAGACACTGGTGAGTGGGCAATCCCTGGAGGTTTTGTAGAAAAAAGTGAAAAAGCGGACAAAGCAATTTTAAGAGAAGTTTTAGAAGAAACAGGTATTAAGGCAGAAGTTAAAGGTTTAATAGCAATAAGAAATAGAATCTATAAGGATGAAAACAGCATTTACCTTATTTTCCTTTTAGAAGCAAAGAGTGAAGAGTTCGAAGCACAAAAATCAGAGGTGGATAAAGTTGGCTTCTTTAATTTATCCCAGCTAGGAGGAATATCAAACCTTCAGCCATTGAGTAAAATCGTGATAGAAAAAGTTCTTAAAGATGAGCACAAAATTTTACCGTCAATAAGTCAAGATGATTTCCCAGAAAAAGAATATGGAATTTTTTGCTAAAAGCCTGTTATTGCTGACTTAAATATGAAACACGATCAGATTTATTTTCACTCTGCCGAAGAAATTGAACCTCTTTTAACGGAAATAAGAAACTTAATTTTTAATAGGATTAAAGCAAATTCTGATATAACTGTATTGCTTTTACTGATTTGTGGACTTCTTAATAAGACGTATGAATTAACTGAAACTGCACTTTGGGCCATTAAGAACAACAGACCTCAGACTTCAGCCTTCATGTTGAGAGGTTTATTTGAAACGTTGGCAATAACTTATTACATCGCTGATAAGTTGCAAAAGACAAAACCTGAGGATTTTAGTGAAGTGGTGAACTCAATTGCTTTTGGTTCTAGAAAAGCTGATAGTAAATATCAGTCTATAAATATTCTTACCTGCATAGATAAAGCAAGTAAAAGATTTTCTAATTTAAGAAAAGGATACGACGCGTTATCAGAAATAGTTCATCCTAATTCTGTGAGTCACTTTTATGTAGCTCGAGCAACTGATGAAGAAAACGGGTTAGCAAGTATTGAAATACCTTTTTATAAATTTAAGAAAACTGACAAAGAAGCTTCGTTAAATCAAGTTGGTGAGTGTTGCAGTCATATTATTGCTCTATCAAGGTCACTGATAACATTATCCTAAAAAAACAAGACACTCCCTTTTTATAGTGTCCCATTTGTCCCGTTTTTGCTAAAATTACCCTGGAAGCTCAATTCTGGAATGAGACAGTTATAACGACGCACGGGTTCCAGACCCGGGTGCTCCGCCAGTTAGGAAATGTTGTTGTTGGCTCGCCCTCTGCGAGGGCTCGCCAGCCGATTTTAAGCGCAAATTGGAATTTTTTATCTTTCAAAATGAAGTTCGAGCCGATATTTTTTAGGAATGCTCGGATTTCTTGATTGTCGCTTTGCGACAAAAGAATTTTGGCTTGGCTACTGGCTAAAATCATTTCTTTCATCGGTTCGAGCCAATTATTTCCTTTTTGTTCAAAATCTTTAATTTTTTGTTGAATATCCAGCTTCTCATTGAGAAGTTTTTGTTTTTTCTGCTGGTATTCTTCCGGTTCAATACCTTTCCCACCGATAAAAAGATCGAGCAAATTTTCTGCTTTGGCTTCAATTTCTGTTTTCTTGGCTTGCAGATTTTGAACAAAAACTTTCGTTTCTTCCTTTGCCTGCTCTCGTTCTTTGTCTATTTCGGCAAGCATATTGTTTGCCCAATCGTCAGGCAAAGAAACTTTTTGAATAATTGCTTTCATCTGTTCAACAAGATTTTCTTCCCGCAAATACTTTTCCTCGCATATTTGCTTTTTCTTGGTGCAACGATAGTAGTGATGTCCTTTCTGTTTCTCGGCGGTTATGAGGCAGTCGCAATTTCCGCATTTCATCAGCCCCGAAAAAGCAAATTCGTGTTTTCGCTTGCGTTTCTTTTTCCCCCGATTACTCATTACTTGTTGAACAGAATCAAAAAGTTTCTTGGAAATAATTGGCTCGTGCGTTCCGTCATAAATTTCACCGTTGAAAGAAAATACACCGTAATAAATCGGGTTTTGCAAAAGTCGCTGGACACAGGAAACTGAAAGAACATTGCCTTTATAGCTTCTTAGCCCCGCTTGATCCAAAACTTTAGCAAGGGCTTTTAATGTGTATTCGCCAGTTGCATAAAGTTCAAATGCTTTTCTAACAAATGGTGCCTTTTCGCTATCAACATCAATCGCCCTTGTTTTGGGATTGTTGGAATATCCAAGCGGGGCAAAGTTTGGCCAAATTCCTTTTCGCAGTTTTGCCCGATGACCTCGTTTGATATTTTCGCTTAAATTGTCAATGTAGTATTTACTCTGGCCAAAGGCAATGTTCATCATAAATTTTCCTTGTGGCGTGCTATCAAACCAAAATG
>CAZOVA010000001.1:0-271983 GCA_964583625.1 uncultured Pseudomonadales bacterium | reverse complement strand
ATTCCTTTCATATTTTTATCGCGGAGGCGATGGGAGTCGAACCCATGAAGCTCTTGCGAGACTCACGCTTTCCAAGCGTGTGCAATTGACCACTATGCGACGCCTCCTATTTTAAGGAGCAAGAATCACTATTATAACAGAATAACTGACTTCATTTTCAAAGGATGCTAAATTTTAAAAACCGTCTAAAAACAGACACTTAAAGACTAAAGACCATGCTACAATCACAATTAAGATTCATTATCTTTCATTAAATGGAGGATTAAAAAGCTCTTTGACAAAAAAGTAAGCAAAAAGACTAGGAGAAAGGAGGAAAAGTTTTGAAAAAATTTGATTTAACCAAAAAGCTTAAGGGCCTGATTACTCTGTCACCAATCGTCAAAGAAAAAATCCTAGTCTGGCAAAGACAAATTTTCTTTCGACATAGTCAGAGTCGGTGGTTGCAGCTTTTAAGTCCCCTCATTGATCGACTAAAAAAGATTTCTCCCACATCACAAATTACAAAAATTGATTTATTGCTCATTCCCAACCTTATGTCTGCGCTAAGATTGACTATCATCCCTCTGTTTGTCCTAGGCTATTGGCTGGAGGCTTCAGCCTGGTTTTATCTCATTAGCTATCTCTTACTAATGACGTTTGATCTTTTTGACGGCCCCATTGCTCGAGAGTGTCATCTAAGTAGTGATTTAGGAAAAGTACTTGATCCTCTAGCCGACAAAATTGCCCACATCAGTATGATGATTATCGGAACTTTTGTCCTAAACATTATTCCCTGGTGGTTCACTTTTATTGGAATTATGCGTGAATTAGTTTTGATTTTCTTTTTTAGCAAAATTCCTGATCAAAGCGGTAGTCAGTGGTGGGGAAAAATCGGCGCCTTTTGGCAAACTATCCAGGTAACTGTGGCTTTTTTATTAATATCTCTTTGCCAAGTAAAGATTCCGCCGTTGCTTTATTTGCTTCTGCTTGTATTCCACGTGGGAAGCGTGATTGCTTATTTTTTACCAAGAAAAAAGAAAGGTAATGAATGATCTTTGAAGCGATTTTTTGTCCAGAATGGCAAAAAATCGCTTCATTCTAATTTAGAATTAAAATAGATTTTAATAAAATGAAAGTCGTTGTTTTTGTCAAGCCTGGTAGTAAAAAAGGCAATTTGATTGCTGAGAATACTGATAAAAGCTTGACTGTTTATACCACTACCAGACCTATTCAAGGACAAGCCAATCTAGCCACAATTAAACTTCTAGCACAATATTTTGGCGTATCCGAGAATAAAATCAGCCTGATTAAAGGTTTAAAAAATAAAAATAAAGTTTTCTTTATTGATAAAAAAGATATTTCAAAATAAAATGATGAGTCATATCGATGATTTAGATTTAGCGACGCTACCCAAAACTCTTCGTTCTTTGGCAGATAAAGATTATCGAAAATTTTCCCAAAAACTTATTCCCACCAAAAAAGAGATCCTTGGTGTGCGCTTACCAATATTGCAAAACTTGGCAAAAAGAATCATAAAGACTGACTGGCAAAAAGCTCTCACTTATTTAACTGACAAAACTCATGAAGAGATTATGTTAAGCGGTTTTATTATTGCACAATTACCGCTAACATGGGAGGAGAAACAATTATTAATTAAAAATTTTCTCCCAAAAATTGACAATTGGGCCATCATAGATAGTTTTATTAGTCACTGTAAATTTACTGAAAAAGAATTGGATAAAGTTTGGAATTTTCTTCAAGAGTTACTTTCTTCCTCAGAAGAGTTTACTTTGCGTTTTGTTCTAGTGACTCTCCTAACTTATTTTTTAAAACCAGTTTTTCTGTCTAATATTTGGTTGATTATTGAAAAAATTAAACATCCAGGTTTTTATGTAAAAACTGCCAAGGCTTGGTTATTAGCGACTGCTTTGGCCAAGGCAGAAAAAACTACTTTCATCTATTTACAAAAAAGCTCTCTTGAAAAAGAAACTTTTAATCTTGCTTTGCAAAAAGCTATTGAATCAAAAAGGATCAAAAGTTCTCTAAAGATAAAACTTCGAGCCATGAAGCGAAAATAGACTTTCTCCCAAACTAAAAACGAATTTAAACCAAAATTAACCCTTGACAACTACCCGAAAATAAGCTATACAAAATAACAAGGCCAAAAATTCCAGTTAAAAAAGAAAGGTTTAGAAAATGGCAATTACTCTCTACAAAAAACAAAGAAAAATTTATGATTTTATTTGTCAATATATACAAAAAAATGAATTTGCTCCCACATTGAAAGAAATTGCTGATGCAATGAATGTCCGCTCGGTAGCGACTGTGCACGAGCACTTAAGGTCTTTGGAGGAAAAAAATCTCATTAGAAGAAATAAAGGTAAAAATCGTTCCATTGAATTGGTTAATCGGACTTTTGTTCGTTTAACTGAAGGCGTAGACTTGCCCATTACTGGCTTTCTTAGTGCTAATTATCCTATTACTCCCAATGTCCGGACAGATCAGAATTTTCGTGTCTCTCCAGAACTAATCACTGGTAAAAAAAGAGCTTTTATTTTGCAAGTCCAAGGCAATGAGCTCAAAGAAGAGATGTTGACGGATGAAGACTATATTATTCTAGAAGAAGACCAAGAACTAGAGCCCGGCTCGATAGCCGTGGTAGTTTTAGATAATGGTTTGGCTGTAATCAAAAAATACTTCCGCGAGGCGACCAGATTGCGTTTGGAGCCACTTTATAATGAGGAAGCGATGCCTATTTATGCTGGAAATGTTAAAATCATTGGCAAGGTGATGGGTATCATTCGCAAGTTTTAATTTAGATAGCAATGATGAAGGTTTCATCTTAGAGAAGCTTTGCATTATGCATGTTATAATAGTTAGCGTTCTATGTTAATACGTTCAATCAGTCTTGAGGAAAAAGACATTTACAACCAAACTGTGACCCATCCTTTACAATCTTGGGAATGGGGAGAGTTTAAGAAAATTAATGGTCAAAGATTGGAAAGAATCGGTTTTTTCGAGGGAGGAAAATTGCTAGGAGCCATCCAAGTGACTTTTCATCAAGTCCCTGGTGGCTACACTGTCGGCTATTTGCCCAAGGGGCCAATGCCAGATATAGAGCAACTTAAAGCCATTAAACAAATCGCCAATAAACATAATGCCATCTTTGTTAAAATTGAGCCAAATATAATGATCCCCGCTGAAAGCAAAAACTCTGGTTTTGCGGCCATTGATAAATTTCTCACTGAACGCGACGGAACAAAAGGCAAGTCGCTTTTTTCCAAACATACTTTTATTTTGGATCTCGACAAGAGCGAAGATGAGCTATTTGCTGGCCTGCACAGTAAGACTCGCTATAATATTCGTTTGGCCTTGAAAAAAGGTGTGCAAATCATTGATGATACTAGCGAAGGAGGGTTGGAGACTTTCTTAAAACTGCTCCATGAGACTACTTCCCGCCAAAGCTTTTATGCTCACGACGATAATTATTATCGTGATTTATGGAAAATTTTTAATAAAAGTCAAATGATAAAAATTTTCCACGCTGTCTATAACAATACTGTTTTAGTTTCTTGGATCATTTTTAATGCCAATGGACGCTTGTATTACCCCTATGGGGCCTCTTCTAGTCTCCATCGTGAAGTGATGGCTTCTAATTTAATGATGTGGGAGGTGATTAAGTTTGGTCGCAATAATGGCGCTAAATCTTTTGATATGTGGGGAGCTTTGGGTCCTAATCCCGATCAAAAAGATCCTTGGTATGGTTTCCACCGTTTCAAGGAAGGCTATGGCGGTCAATTAATGGCCAATTTTGATACTTATGACTTGGTTTACAATCCCGCCCTTTACAAACTTTTTAATTTAGCTGATAAAGTTCGTTGGTCTGGTTTAAAATTTAAAAAAATGCTGGGTGTTTAAAATAAAGAAAGGCCCTTATGGCTGTTAAATACAAAAGAATTATGTTGAAAATAACTGGCGAATCGCTCTTGGGTGAGAGAGAAAGCGGAATTGATTCAAAAGCGGTGGATGAGTTGGCAGTGAAAATCAAAAAAGCCGCCGCTTTGGGAGTAGAAATTGCTATTGTTATTGGTGGCGGAAATATTTTTCGCGGCTTAAGTGCTTCTAAAAATGGCATTGAACGCTCCACGGCTGACTATATGGGTATGCTGGCCACGGTGATGAATGGTCTGGCTTTGGAGGACGCTCTAAGAAGAATTGGGGTCCCTGCCCGCTTGCAATCAGCTCTTTCTATGCCCAGTGTGGCTGAGAGATTTATCCGGAAAAAAGCAATTCGTCATTTGGAAAAAGGAAGAGTGGTGATTTTGGCGGCTGGTACAGGCAATCCTTATGTCACTACCGACACGGGCGCTTCTTTGCATGCTCTCGAACTTCACTGTCAAGTATTGATGAAAGCAACCAAAGTGGATGGCGTTTATGACAAAGATCCTCATAAATTTAATGACGCCAAACTTTATCAATCTTTGACCTTCAGAGATGCTATTGCTCAAAGATTGGAAGTGATGGACAGCGGGGCTATGTCAATGGCTATGGAAAATAATCTTGTTATCCAAGTTTTTGAACTCTTTGATGAAGATAATTTAGAAAAAGCCATCAAAGGAGAAACTGTCGGTACAACAATTAGTAATGAAGGACCAACAAAATTCGCTTAAATTAGAAAAAAAAGGAAATTTATGACAAAGATTATCGGCATTAATGGTTTTGGAAGAATTGGTCGCACTGCTTTGCGAGTGTGGCTGAAAAAAGGTTTGGGTCAGTCACAAGTGGGTTTGATTAATACTTCTGGCTCAATGGATATTGACGGTTGGGCTTATTTATTGCAGTATGACAGTAATTATAGCCCTCTAGAAGAAAAAGTCGGTTGGGAAAAAGTCCAAGCAGTGAAAGAGGCAACTGATGAAAATCCTTTACTCGGTTATCTTTTGGTCGCTGGACAAAAAATTGCAGTCACTGCCCAAAGAAAGCCAGAGTTGATTCCTTGGGGAAAGTATGGGGTAGAAACAGTGATTGAATCCACTGGAGCCTTTACTTCTGAAGAAAAAGCTTCTTTGCATTTGCAGGGCGGAGCTAAAAGAGTCATTATCAGCGCTCCAGCCAAGGGAGGCGATGTGCAGATGAGCGTCATTAGTGTAAAAGACTTTGACGACAGCAATCCCATTATCTCCAATGCTTCCTGTACTACCAATTGCGTGGCTCCTCTAATTAAAATTTTGGATGAAAAATACGGAATTGAAAAAGCTTTGCTCAATACTATTCATGCTTATACTGATGATCAGAATCTGCAAGATAATTCTCATAAAGATCTCCGCCGCTCCAGAGCGGCAGCCCTTAATATCGTTCCTACCTCTACCGGAGCGGCGAAAGCAGTCGGGGAAATTTACCCCAATATTAAAGGAAAGTTTGATGGAGTGGCAATTCGTGTCCCTGTAAAAACAGGCAGCTTAGCTGATATTGTTTTTGTTAGTCAAAAGAAGGTCACTAAAGAAGAGATCAATCAAGTTTTAAGTCAAGCAAGTGAGAATGAATTCAAAAACATTGTGGCTGTCACCCAAGATGAAATTGTCAGCAGTGACATTATTGGTCGTAATGAGTCTTGTATTGTTGATTTGAGTTTGACCAATGTGGTACAAGACAATTTAGTTAGAGTGGTGGCTTGGTATGATAATGAGTGGGGTTATTGCAATCGTTTGATTGAACAAGCTTTGAAAAACGGTTAAAAAATAAATAGAAAGTTATTAATGTCAGAAGCAAGCGATACTTTGGTTAAAGAAGCTTTGGCAGAAGGTGGCGAACAGGCAGAAATAGAAGCTTCCAATAAAATTGCCGAAACACTCAATGCTCTTCAGGGAGTGATTGAACGCAATGCTCATGAGCTACAAAATCTGGAAAAACAATTGCGTGAAAAAAGAGAAATGCTTAAAAATAGTATTGAGAATCATCAAGAAATCTCTGAAGCAGAAGTAAAAGCTCAAGCCGCTAGCCAAGAAGTGAAGGAAAGAAAAGCTAAGTTTGCCAATGATCCTGGTTTAGTGTCACTCAAATTACAAATTGCAGAGATGTCACAAAACAAAAAAGAAATTGAGGAGACTTTATCTGACCACTTAGTTAATTATCACCAACTCACTGGGAGTACTAGCTTCGATACCTCAGACGGCGACCAATGGGAATTTAATATTAGGGCAAAAGTGAAAGCTAAAAAAAACTAAATTAAATGAAACTCTCTGTTGTCATTAATACTAAAAATAGCGAAAAGTATCTTCAACAATGCTTGCGCAGCGTGAAAGAGATTGCTGATGAAATTATCATCGTTGATTTTAATAGCCAAGACAAAACTTTACAGATAGCAAAAAAATTCACCAAAAAAATTTGGCAATATCCTCAACCAGAAATTGGTTTTGCAGATCCAGCCAGGGAATTTACCTTCAGTAAAGCCAAAGGTGAGTGGCTTTTTTTGATTGACAGTGATGAAGATATTAAGCCTGCTTTGGCCCAAATGATTAGAGCCGTGGTTGATGGTCAAGCTAAAGACTTGCCAATCGCTGAGGCTTATTTTATTGCTCGTAGCAATATTATTTTTGACCGAGCGATGACAGATACTGGTTGGTATCCCGATTACCAGCTCAGGCTCTGGCGAGCGGGGAGTATTCGCTGGTTACCAAAAGTCCATAGTGTGCCAAAAATTATTGGTGCCGTCGCCCACTTTCCTTGTGATGACCGAGAATTAGCCATTGTTCACCACAACTATCAAAGTGTGGCGCAGTATCAAGAAAGAGCCAATCGCTATAGCAATATTGAAGCTCAAGAAATCATCAGCGTCGAACCAAATATCAATCTTAATCCAGAAAAAATGTGGCAAGTGTTTTTTGAAGAGTTTTGGAGTCGAGGTTTTTTGCAAAATGGTCTATTAGAAGGTAATCACGGTTTGGTTTTGTCTTTCTTTCAAGCTAGCAATAAATTACTAACCTATAGCAAAGTCTGGGAGAAACAAAAGTTTCCCTATCGTCCCATGACTATTGATCAACTAAAATCTCTAAGGCGCAATTTCCAAAAAGAAGTCCATTATTGGTGGGCTGATCTTCTAGTCAAGCAAACCAGTGGTTTGGTTAAAATATATTGGCGAATAAGGCGAAAGTTAAAAATTTAAAAGGTATAATTGAACCTATGGATAAAATTGCCATTATTATTGTTCACTATAATACTGATGACGATACTCGTGAATGTCTTGATAGTTTGGAAGAAATAGAGACAGATAATTTTAAACTTCGAACTATCGTTGTTGATAATGCTTCCAAGGCCCATTTTCTTTTATCAAAAAAATATAAGAATACAGAATTAATCAGAAGTGACACTAATTTGGGTTTTACTGGCGGAAACAATCTTGGTGTTCGCTATGCAAGTGAACATTATAATCCTGATTTTTTTCTCCTTTTAAACTCTGACACTTTGGTAAAAAAAGACTTTTTGAAAAATCTTTATCATTGCTTAAAAAGCAATGATAAGTATGGTTTGGTCTCGCCAAAAATTTATTTTGCGCCAGGAAAAGAGTTTCATCATAAAAGTTATAAACAATCCATGCGCGGAAAAATTATTTGGTTCGCAGGAGGTATTATCGACTGGCGCAACTTACAAACTTTTCATTTAGGAGTTGACGAACTTGATCGTGGACAGTTTGATCAAATCAAAAACTTTGATTATGCTACTGGTTGTTGTCTTTTAGTTAGAAGAGAAGCTTTGGCAGTTAGCGGTATTTTTGATGATGATTACTTTCTTTATTATGAAGACACTGATTTAAGTTTGCGTCTCAGTGAGAATGGTTGGCAATTAGGTTTTTGCCCTCAAGCAATTATTTGGCATAAGAATGGCGGCTCCTCACAAGGAGCTGGTTCTCCTTTG
The DNA here is from genome assembly GCA_964583625.1 of uncultured Pseudomonadales bacterium. Classification (GTDB taxonomy): domain Bacteria; phylum Patescibacteriota; class Microgenomatia; order UBA1400; family PJMF01; genus JAUNST01. The sequence goes on along the minus strand of CAZOVA010000001.1, from coordinate 264,093 downwards.
CAAAATTTTTATCTTACTCGCAATCGCTTACTCTTTTTTAGTAGGCATGGAAAACCAAAAGTGAAGTTGAGAGCTTGGCGATTGGCGTGGCACTTGTATTTCCACGGTAGTGAAATTGAGAAAAAAGCAGCGCAAAAATTTTTTCTTAAACAGTTTGGTAAAGAAGTGGTAGTTTAAAAAAATGCAAAAAATTGATAATTTAACTATTATTATTATCGCTAAAAACGAAGCAGAAAATTTAAAAAATCTTCTTCCGCTTTTGCGCTTTACCAAAGAAATTATTCTAGTTGATAGTCATTCTACAGATCAAACAAAAAAAATTAGTGAAAAATTTAAGGCTCGATACTTATTGGCTGAAGAAAAATCTTTTGCGGCTCTTCGTAATCAAGCTCTAGCTCAAGTCAAAACTCCTTGGCTTTTTTATCTGGATGCTGATGAAAGGCCGACACCAGAACTAATCGAAGAGATTGCTCTGAACTTAGACCAAGAAGATTTGGCGGCCATGAGCATAGACAGAGAAAATATTTGTTACGGTTTTCCTTTAAAAAATGGAGGTTGGAACCAAGACCGAGTGACGAGAGTTTTTCAAAAAAAATTCTTCACTGGTTGGCAAGGAGATATTCATGAAAGTCCAATTTACAAAGGTAAAATTATTGTCTTGAAAAAGAAACTTAGGCATCTCACCCACCGCTCCACGCGAGACAATTTACTCAAAAGTGCTGACTGGACAATCAAAGAGGCACGACTTTTCCAAAATCAAAACTTACCACCAGTGACTGGAAAAACTATTTTGCGCAAAACTTTAATGGAATTTTATCGTCGTTATTGGCAAAAAAAGGGTTATCGAGATGGCGTTCCTGGTTTTATCGAAAGTTTTATCCAAGCTTATAATCGTGGTTTAGTCTATATCCAAATTTGGGAGCTACAACAACAGCCCTCCTTAACTCAAAGATATCAGGCTCAAGAAGACGAGATTGCAAATCTTTGGAAAAGAGAGTAATGAAAATCCTTTTTTATTCTCCCTATATTCCTAAACACTTTGGCGGCGGAGAAAAGTATCTTTTTGATGTCGCTTTAACTTACGCTCAAAAACATCAAGTCTATATTGCCTTGCCGAGAACAGAAAAAGCCTCTCGTTTAAAAGAAATAAAAACTGCTTATCAAAATTTTCTCCATCGAGATTTGGAAAAAATTAATTTTATTATCAGCCCCTTTGGCGATCAAAGTCGACCATGGAAAAAATTATTTTGGACTAGCAAATTCGATGTTCTCTATTATGTCACTGATGGCAGTGCTTTTTTTTCATTAGCAAAAAAAAGAAGCATTATGCATATCCAAATACCATTGGCAATGAAGAAAAAAACTCTTTTGCAAAAAATGAAGTTTAATAATTTTCAAATTATTAATAGTAATTCACAATTCACCAAAAAAGTAGTAGAAAAATATTGGGGTATAAAAGTAGATTTAGTTTGTCATCCAGGAATTGATATTGAAGTTTTTAAAAAAAATAAATTGCCAAAAGAAAAAATTGTGCTTAATGTTGGTCGTTTTTTTGATCAACTTCATTGTAAGAATCAATTGGTATTGGTTGAATTTTGGCGCAACTTAATTAATAAGTATCCTCAGGAGTTAAAAGGCTGGCGACTAGTTTTGGTGGGCAAAGTGGAAAGTCAAACCTATCTTAATCAAGTGCGTAAATTGGCAACAGGTCTACCTGTAGAAATTATTACTGATGCTGATCGTCAAGATTTAATCAATTATTATCAAAAAGCTTCTATTTATTGGCACGCGACTGGTTTTTATGACGACCCACTTTTGCACCCTGAAAAAATGGAACATTTTGGTATTAGCACCGTTGAGGCTATGGCGGCTGGTTGCGCTCCAATAGTGATTGCCAAAGGAGGACAATTGGAAATTTTAGGAAGAGAGCTACAAGATTTATCTTGGTTGACTGAAACCGAATGTTTGAGAAAAACTTTGAAATTAATCAAACAGAAGGATCTTTTGCAAAAAATCGCTTCTCTTGTGCAAAAGAGGGCCGAAAAGTTTAATTTAAAAAATTTTGAAAGAAAGTGTTGGCAGCAATTAGTAATGAAAGGAAAAAGATGACAAATCTTACTTTCATTATTCCTGACTATCTTGGTTTAGAATTATTAAAAAAAAATTTACCTTCAGTTATTGCCGAAGCTTTAGCTGGCGACCAGCTTATTATTTCGCATGATGGTCCTTTGACTGAAGAACAAAAAGAGAATTATCAAGCATATTTTCAAACTCTCAATAAAGATTTGAAGCAAAAAAAAATAGATTTCTTATTTATTTGTCAAAAAGAAAATCTTCGCTTTGCCAAACATGTTAATGAAATTATAAAATCGGTTAAATATGATTTCTTTTTTCTATTGAATAATGATGTTCGTCTGACTAAGGGGGCAAGAGACAATTTATTAAAAACAATCAAAACTGATGAGAAAATTTTTGCCGTCACGGCCAAAGAGGTTGATTCTTCCACCAAAGAACCTGCCGGTCGCAATCTTTTATGGTGGCAGAGGGGCAGATTTTGGCATAGCAAAGACAAAAATTTAGAAGAAAAAGGACAAACTGCTTGGGCCTGTGGCGGTAGTAGTCTCTATCGCAAAAAAATTTGGCAAGCCTTGGCTGGTTTTGACGACTTATATTATCCAGCTTACTGGGAAGATATTGATTTATCTTTTCGAGCGAAAAAAAAGGGCTATCAGATTATTTATCAGCCGCAAGCAGTAGTAATACACGAACACGAAACCACCAATCGCCAAGCTTTTGGTGAGGAAAAAATGAAAACAATGAGTTGGAATAATGGTAGTCGTTTTGCTTGGAAAAACAGTCGCTGGCAACAAAAACTAAGTTTTTTACTTTACTATCCCTACTGGTTATTCAAACAATTCCCCGCTTACAAATGGTGGCTAGTAATTTTATTAACTGCCTTGATTTTGCGTCTTGCAAACTTAGGGCAAGTGCCTCCTGGACTAACAGTAGACGAGGCAGCTATTGCTTATAATGGTTATAGTATTTGGGTTCAAAGACGTGATGAATGGCTCAATCGCCTCCCTATTTCCTTTCGTTCTTATGGTGATTACAAAGCTCCTCTCCCCATCTATCTCAATGGCTTTTTTACTGCTCTTGGCGGCCTAAACCCCACGGCTATTCGCCTACCCTTTGTTTTGGCGAATGTTTTTTCTCTTTATTTTTTTATGAAGATTATCGATTTATTGTGGCGAGAAAAAACCCCCAAAAGTAAAACTTATGCCGCTGTGGCGGGCTTGTTTATGTCTCTTACTCCTTGGCATTTTCATTATGGTCGACTTGGTTTTGAAAATAATTTTGCTCTACTTTTTATCACTGCGGGCATTTATTTTCTTTTATCACAAATAAAAATGACCAGAACTAAAAGAGGACAACTTTTTAGTCAACAATGGCTCTCAGGTCGTTTTCTATTGGCAGGTATTAGTTTGGCTTTGGCTCTCTATAGTTATCATAGTAGTAAAGTTTTTTTGCCTGGTTTATTATTTTTTTTACTTATTTTCTATCGTCATTACTGGCAAAAAAATTGGCGACTGTGTTTTATTCCTTTAGTTTTAAGTTTAATTTTAATTTCTCCTCTCCTCAAAGATAGTTTCTTTGGCCAAGGTCTCACTAGAGCCAATAGTTCCTATTTATTTGATCAACAATATGATGGCAGAGAAAAACTTCTTTTAATGGTCCAAGGCTTAAGTTCACATTTAACTGGAAAGTTTTTAATTGGCGGGCAACTCAATGCTGTCGAAATAAACAACCTTGAGTCGCTCAATATGCGCCACGGAGACAATCATTTTGGAGTTCTCAATTTACCCTTACTTTTTTTAATAACTTTATCACTCATTAATTATGTTCGTTTCTCAATAGTAAGAAAAGAGTATCAGGAAATTTATCTTTGGGGTCTCGTCTGGATAATTTTAGGTCTATTCTCAGCTTCACTCACAACGCAAATCCCTCACAGTAATCAGGCTCTTTTAGCCTTGCCTGGTTTTATTATCTTGGCGACTTTGGGCTTAAGCACTTGGAATTTTAGCTGGCAAAAAAACCAACAGTTTTCTAGTAGCCTGAAGCTACTATTAATTTTTTGCGTTTGCTTGTCCTTCTTACTCTATCACCGCCATTACTATCAAGTATTTTCTTCATCAGCTTCAACTGAAAATTATTTAGAAAAAAAACAAGCTAGTTATTTGTTCGCCCAAAATTTATTGGAGGCTTTTGCTTTAACTAAAACTATGGAAAAAGAAAAGGAGGAGATTATTGTGGCAGTAGATTTCGAGCATCCTTATCTCTATGCTCTCTTAGCAAGAAAAACCAAACCGGTCCTCTATCAAAGCGGAAGTTTAAGTGAAAGATATGTTTTCATTGAAACAAAAGCCAATCTCGGCCATTTAGAAAGAAACAAGAGGCTGATCGTTGTCACACCAAACAAAATTGAAAATCAGGAACATTTTGATCGAACTAAACCCTTAAAAATATTTTATGATTTAAATAAAGAACCCAATTTATACCTTTATGAAAGTTTTGAGTAAATTAACGAGTAAAAAATTTTTTCTCTTAGCCCAAATTTTACTTCTCTTGTTCGCTTTTATTTTGCGAGTATGGAACTTTACTGCTGTTCCAGCATCACTTTATTCTGACGAGGTTTCTTTGCTCTACGATGCTTATAGTTTAAGTCTCACTGGTAAAGATATGCATGGTAATTTTTTACCTTTGACAACTGTGACCAGCTTTGGTGATCACAAACTTAGTGGTTATTATTATGCCCTAGTTCCTTTCATTAAACTTTTTGGGCCCCAAGACTTTGTCGTTAAAATTCCTAGCTTATTAGCGGGAATTTTTATAGTCTGGGCTAGCGGAAAAATCTGGCGCTTATTATTTAATAAAAAACCCTGGTCGCAAAGCGGTTCTTTGTTACTGCTGTTTCTAACTGCAATTAATCCCAGTTTAATTCATGTCTCACGAGTAGGTTTTGAAACCAATCTGGCAACCGCTTTTTTATTAGCCGGCATCATTTTTTTTCTTCAAGCTTTCAAAAATAAAAACAAAATCAACCTCTCTCTTATCGGAGCAGAAATTTTTTTACTTTTAAGTTTTTATACTTATCAATCTATGCGCCTTTTTGCTCCCATTTTTGGTTTAATTTTATTTATAGTTTACTGTTGGCAAAAAAGAGCTTTTTGGAAAAAAGAAGTTTTAAATTTTATTTTAGTTTTATGTTTGGCTGGCTTGAGTTTATTACCTTTTCTCTTTGAAAAACAAGGAAATTTCACTGGTCGCTTTACTGATACTTCTATTTTTAATAATTTAGATATTATTATTGAAAGCAATCAGTGCCGAGAAAATTTATTTTTAGAACCACTCAATCATTGGTTCTGTCACCGTTATTTATTTTTTAGTGGAAGAATCATCCAAAATTTTTTTTGGTCAATCAACCCTTACAAATTGTTTTTTCTTGGTGATGGACAAGTGAGACACAGCCCTCATCAGTTTGGATTTTTCTATCCTTTCGAATTATTTTTTCTATTTAGTGGTTTAGTCTATCTATTAAAAAATTATCAAAATGAAAAAAAAGTTTTTTATTTTTTAATTTTTTGGCTTTTGCTTGCTACCCTGCCTACCTCTTTGACTTATGACAACCCTCATTTATTAAGAAGTTTGAGTAGTTTGCCCGTTTACTTAATTATTATTAATCTGGGAATAATCAATGTCTTGCTAAGCTTGAAAAAAGCTAATCTTAGAAAGATTTTATTAGGGGTGGTTTTTGTTTTATATATAATTTTTTTAAGTAAGTTTCTGTTTTATTATCATCAAATATACAAAGTTAATTCTGCAAATTCTTGGCAATACGGTTATAAACAGGCCATAGAGGCTATCAAACAATTGGAGATTGTTTATCCTGATTTACCAATTTATTTTTCTCATGACGCTCCAAGATTTAGTCTTTATTATTTTCTTTATCAATCCATTTCTCCTTTAGAAGTTCAAAAGTTGCAGAATGAAAAAATGGATCAAGCAGAGTTTATGACTTTTAGCCCAAATCAAGTTTTTTTCCTCGGTTTTGATTCCTCGCAAGAACAGTTGGCCGCTCTTTCACCGACTGAAGCTCAGAGATTAAAAAGCGAACAAATGAAAAATGTTTCCGTGATTAATAATTTAAAAGGAGAGCCAATTTTTATTATTGCTAAAATCAATTAGCTAATTAGAAAGTGGCCAGAGAAAAAATTTTATTGTATAATAATTATTATGATTAGCGTGGTTTATGCCGTACACAATGAAGAAAAACTTCTCCCTCAATCTTTAAGAAGTGTTGAACCCTGGGTTGACGAGATTGTCATTGTTGATGGAGAGTCGACTGACAAAACTTTGGAAATTGGCAAAGAATTCGGGGCTAAAATAATTAGCACTACTAATAAAGTGAACTTCCACATTAATAAACAAATGGCTATTAATAATGCTAGTGGCGACTTAATTTTGCAATTGGATGCTGATGAGGTAGTTGATCGCGATCTACAAAACTTTATTCTTGACATTCACGCTCAAGGAAAAAAAGGTATTTCTGCTTGGGAATTATCAAGAAAAAATTTATTTTTTAATCAATGGCTGAAAAAAGGTGGTCAATATCCCGATAGAGTTATTCGTTTATTTTGGAAAGATGAAGCCTATTTGCCTCAAAAGGACGTTCATGAACAAATGGTTGTCAAAGGAAACCTCGCGCTCGCTGAAGGTCATCTTTTGCATTATGGCAATCCCAATTTAAGTGTTTATTTACAAAAATTTAATACTTATACTAGTTTTAAAGCTAAACAATTAGCTGCTCAAAAGCTCCCTAGAAATTTTCACTCTACTTTTCAATACTTAATCTCTAAACCGATAGCCACTTTCTTTAGTTTGTTTATCCGCCATCGTGGCTATGTGGACGGATTTGCTGGCTTTCTTTTTGCCCTGTTAAGTGGCGCTCATCACGCCTTTGCTTATTTGAAATATTGTGAAGAAGCACAAAACAAGATCGGACAGGAAGAGATTGATATTTATGTTCCAGTTAGTCAATTTGCTAAATTGCAAAATCATCGCGGAATTGGACGTTATACAGTTTATTTACAAGAATATTTACAAAAATTTATTGATCTAAATTTTGATTGTCAAAAAAATGAAGCCCAAATTGTCCATTATCATTTTTTTGATCTTTTCACTCGTTCTTTATCTCATAAAAAAAGTAGACAGAAATTGATTGTTACTATTCATGATCTCATTCCTTTGCTTTTTCCTCAACACTTCCCAGTTGGCCACAAAGGAAAATTAAACTTTTTATGGCAAAAGTATCAAGTGAAAAAAGCCGATTTGATTATTGCCGATTCTTTGGCTAGTAAAAACGATATTATGGATATTTTAAAAATACCCGCTGACAAAATCAGAGTCATTTACTTAGCCGCCAATCCTCAATTGAAGGTCGCCAGTAGTACAATGATCAGGGCGACCCTTGAGCAGTACCATCTCCCAGCCGATTATATTTTGTATGTCGGCGATATTAACTTTAATAAAAACTTAAGGCAGCTAATTAAAACCTTGAAATTTTTACCCACCAAAATTCATTTGGTTTGTGTCGGTAAAAATTTTACTCCTCAAGAAATTCCTGAATGGCAAGCACTAGAAGAACAACTGCATCTAAGCGAAGTAGAAAATCGCGTAATTTTTCTCAACCAAATTGGCAGTGATGAGCAATTGAGTGCTTTGTACACTGGTGCTCTTGCCTATATTCAGTCTTCTTTTTATGAGGGCTTCGGTTTACCAATTTTGGAGGCGATGCGGTGTCATTGTCCAGTGATTTGTCACCGAAATTCTTCTTTACCCGAAGTGGCTGGTGAGTTCGCTCTCTATGCTGATAGTCCTCAGGCTAGAGATTTTGCTACTCAGGTAGAAGAAGTTTTGTCTTGGAGTAAGGAAAAAAGAAAAGCTTGGACAAAAAAGGCTTTTGATTGGCAGGAAAATTTCAACTGGGATAAAACTGCTACCCAAACGAGGCAAGCTTATTTAGATGTCTTAAAAATTGTTAATTAAGACTTTTCCAAAGCATATTTTAGATTCTCAAAAACTGAATTTACAGGAATAAATTTAATTTCTTGACGAATCTTGTCGGGAATTTCACTGATATCTCGTTTATTCTCTGCGGGAATGAGTACCAATTTACAACCAGCTCGGGCAGCAGCAATAGCTTTTTCCTTTAAACCGCCAATCCTGAGAACCTGCCCTCGCAAATTTACCTCACCCGTCATAGCGACATCTTTTTTAACCGCTTTTTTTGTTAAAGCAGAGACTAAAGCCGTGACCATGGTTACGCCAGCACTGGGTCCATCTTTTGGCACGGCTCCCTCAGGCACGTGGATGTGAATATCTGTTTTTGCCAATTTATTTTCATTAACTCCTAGCTCTTGAGCATGAGAACGGATAAAGGTCAGGGCAGCTTGAGCCGATTCTTTCATCACTTCTCCCAACTGACCGGTTAATTTAATAATCCCCTTTCCTGGCATTAAAGCCACTTCCACAAAGAGGACGTCACCGCCAACACTTGTCCAAGCTAAACCCGTTGCCACTCCGACTTCACTTTTTTGATTGCGCAAGCTAACATCAAATTTTTCCGCTCCTAGGTATTTGGTTAGTTTCTTTGACTCCAATTTAACTTGTTTAAGATTTTTAGTCAAAATATCTTTGGCCACTTTGCGCAAGACCTTATTAATTTGACGATCTAATTCACGAACTCCAGCCTCTTTGGTATAGTGTTCGACAATTTTCAAAATCATTTCATCATTAATTTTGATTTGTTTTTCTTGTAAACCGTTTTCTTTTAAAGCGGCTGGCAATAAAAAACGTTTGGCAATTACTAGTTTTTCAGCTACCGTATAACCAGAATAACGAATGACTTCCATTCGATCTAAAAGTGGTTTGGGGATATTCAAAGTATTAGCAGTTGCAATAAAAATGACTTGCGATAAGTCAAAAGGCATGTCTAAATAATGATCTTGAAAATTTTTATTCTGAACTGGATCTAAAACCTCTAATAAAGCAGATGAAGGATCGCTTTTATAATCGCTAGCTACCTTATCAATTTCATCCAACATAAAAACTGGATTGGCCGTTCCCGCTTGTTTTAAGCCTTCGATCACTCTTCCCGCCATCGCGCCAACATAAGTACGACGATGACCCCGAATTTCCGCCTCATCATGAATACCACCTAAAGAGATTTTAGTAAATTTCCGACCCAAAGCTTGGGCAATACTCTTGCCAATGCTGGTTTTTCCCACTCCAGGAGGGCCAACAAAACATAAAATAGTCGGTGATTTTTGGGCCATTTTCTGTTTTTGCCGTAGATGTAAAACTGCAATATATTCTAAAATACGATCTTTAACTTCTTGTAAACCATGATGAGAATGATTGAGAATGCGCTCAGCTTTTTTTATATCGAGAATGTCATGGCTAATTTTTCCCCAGGGCAATTCAAAAACTGTGTCCAACCAGGTACGCAAATAGCCACTTTCTGGACTTAAGCTGTGAGTTTTACGAAATCTTTTCAATTCTTTGGCGATTTTCTTTTTATTTTCCTCAGTAGTGGCCAAAGTCTCCAGTTGTTTATTGTATTCATCAGCGGTTTCTTCCTCATCGTCCACTTCGCCCAACTCCTTTTGGATCATCTGCAGTCTCTCTCGCAAGATGTTCTCTTTCATGCTCTTTTCAAACTTTTCATTGGTCTTAGCGATGACTGATTTTTCCACTTGAACAATTTGCAGTTCTGTTTCCAATTGGGCTAAAACCAAACGTAGTCGTTGAGAAATTTTAAAAGTAGCTAGAATCTCTTGCTTTCGTTGAGGAGAGGCAGTCAGGACATTGGCAATATGATCAGCCACTTCTCCCGGACTAACTTGCTTTAAAAATTGTAAAAAATTATCACTATTTTGAACACTCCCTAAACCAATCAAACGCTGAAAGTCCTCTAAGAGACGATTACTCATAATCCGTAGCTCTTCCATCGGTTTGTCGGCTACATCATGAATCACTTCCACTTCAGCCTTAAAGACATTCTTTTCTGTTAGCCATTTTTTCACCAAGCCACGACTAACAGCCCGAAAACTTACCATTAAGCCTTCAGGAATGACTTCAATTTGTTTTACTTCAATAATGACCCCGATAGTGTAGAGATCTTTGACGGTCGGTTGTTCTAGATTACCGTCTTTTTGAGAAGTAATAAAAACCCAATTTTTATTTTTATTGGTCTCCTGCAAAGCTGCCTGAGAAATTGGTCGGGAAAAAAGCATTCTGGTTTCCAAACCAGGAAAAATAGTTCCCTCTTTCAAAGGAGCCACAGTTAATTGGAGTTTTTTAGGTGACTGATTTTTGACGGAAACTTTAGCTGCTGTTTTTTTCTCTGTCATAGGCAGTCATTATAGCAGTTTTTTTAGCAGTGTCAAGTCTTATTTGCTAATTACAGCTGGCTGCCAAATCACGCAAAATGGCTGCCAGCTCAAAATCCATCAACTTGGCTGCTTGAGTCATTTTGCGTCTCAATTTTAAAGCTAAAACTTTTTTTTCTTGAGGGGTATAATCGTCAGCAGAAAAATTATTAATGTCGATTACCGTTTTTTTATCCAAAGTTACCAGCTGGGGTTTTTTCTTAATCGTTTTCTCCTCTGACCAAATTAATTTATGCTTGACTTTTTTGTCCTCATCTTTGTCTCTATCTAGGAGACTTTCGCGGATTTCTTTGATTACCGTTTTAGGAATGATTTGGTGTTTTTGATTGAATGAGATTTGGAATTCTCGTCGCCGCGCCGTCTCTTTTAGAGCTGCCTTCATCGATCCAGTCATCTTATCAGCGTATAAAATTGCTTGACCATTGATGTGTCTGGCGGCGCGGCCAATTGTCTGGATAAGAGAGGTTTCGGAACGCAAAAACCCTTCTTTATCAGCATCCAAAATAGCCACCAAAGAGACTTCGGGGAGATCTAAACCCTCTCTTAATAGGTTAATACCCACTAAGACATCGTATTTGCCCGCCCTTAAATCAGTCAGAATATCACTCCGATCCAAAGTTTCAATATCAGAGTGTAAATAGGCTACCTGTAACTGATTTTTTTCTAGATAAGTAATTAAAGCTGATGAGTTTTTTGCCTTCTTTGCCAGAGTAAAAATTTTATCTTGATCATTGAGATAGTCGCTTAAAGTTTCAGCCATTCTTTTAGTTAAGACTGTGACCAAAGTTCTTTCTCCTTTAATTTTTCTTTGGAGAATTTCCAAAATTAAATCAGTAATTTGTCCTTTGGTGGGTTTGATTATTACTACTGGGTCAACTAAACCAGTTGGACGCACCAATTGCTCAACAATTTTTTGTTGACTAAAATCAATTTCCCACTGAGCTGGGGTGGCACTAACAAAAACAAATTGATTATTTCTTTCTAAAAATTCATGAAACTTAAGGGGTCTATTATCCAAAGCACTAGGCAGACGAAAACCATATTTAATTAAATTTTGCTTACGAGAAGCATCGCCAAAATACATTCCTCTTACTTGCGGTATGCTCATATGGCTTTCATCCATAATAGTTAAAAAGCCTTCTTTCTGAAAAACTTTTAAGTTCTCTTTGAAATAATCAAGCAAGGTGAATGGCGGATCACCTGACTCTCGACCATCAAAATAACGGGAATAATTTTCAATTCCATTAACAAAACCAAACTCTTTTATTTGCTCCAAATCAAAATTTACTTTTTGTTCCAAACGGTAAGCTTCAATCACTTTGCCCGCCAATTTTAATTCTTGTAAACGTTTGTCTAAGTCCAAACGAATTTGAGCCAAACTTTTTTCCCGACTTTGCTGACTATTGGCAATATAATGTTTTGCGGGATTAATGACAATCAATCTTTCTTTTTGTAGTTCTTCCCCACTACGAGGATCAAAGCTAATGATTTTCGTCACTCTATTACTTAGCGTATCAATTAGAAAAGCATAATCTTTATCCGCCGGCCAAACTTGAATCGTGTCTCCAGTCAAACGAAAAGTGGCTCTTTTTAAGTCATAAGGTGAGTTCTGGTATTGCAATGCCTGCAACCGCGAAACTAAACTTTCGCGAGCAATCAGCTCTCCGTCCATAATTTCCAAAATTGAGCTAGCATAATTAGCTGGTGAGCCAAGATTGTAAATACAAGAAACTGAGGCCACGACGATCACATCAGAGCGAGTTAGCAGATTGGTGGTGGCACTTAAACGTAAACGGTCAATTTCATCATTGATCGTAGCTTCTTTTTCGATATAGGTATCAGTGGCACTAATATAAGCTTCTGGTTGATAATAATCATAATAAGAAACAAAATAAGAAACTGCGTTTTGCGGAAAAAAGTCTCTCAATTCTTGATAAAGTTGCCCAGCAAGAGTTTTGTTGTGAGCCAAAACTAAAGTCGGTTTTTGCACTTGAGCAATCACATTGGCCATAGTAAAAGTTTTACCAGAGCCAGTCACTCCTAAAAGGACCTGCCCTTTCTCTCCCGCTTGGATATTCTTAACCAATTGCGCTACCGCTTCTGGTTGATCACCAGCCATGTCGTATTGCGCCGTTAAAATAAATTTTTTATCCATAAAAGAAGATTATAACCTATTTTTAAAAAATTAGCGCTATCATCCGTCTTATTTTCTTTATGCTAATAAGTTATAAATAAGTCTTTTAAGAAAATAGTTATTATTTTTATCATTTTCTTGTCATTTTTCTATTGACAATCATCTTTGGAGAGAAAAGAAAGGTGGTTGAAGGCATCACTGCGTATAAAGCGTGTTCTTTAATTATTAATTATCAGTCTCACCGTGTCGCTAAAACAAGTTTTGTCTTCAACCACTAATCGATCTATGATGACTAAAAAAACAATCTGTCGTGCTTTTTATCTCATCTTTATAAGCTTCTTTTTTTTATTTTTTGGTAACAAAGTGGTAGCTAAAGAGCATTTATATTTATTTGATCAGCAAATTAATTATCAAAACTGGCCACAAAATATTGTTTCTGCCGACCAATTTTATTTGTCAATAGATCGTTGGGGACGAGCTTATCGTACTGATAGAAAATTTAGTGGAGCTGATTTACAAAATGATCCTTTTTGGTTTATGCAGGGAGTGAAAGTTGAAACTGAAGAAAATCAAAAAAAATATTTTTCCTTTCAACCGAATGGTCAAAGCCTTTTTGTCCAACGTCGTTTGCAAGCAGACGAATTAGATTTTGCTTACTTTTCCTTTACTTTCAAAATAGAAGATAAAACTTCTGTAATTTCTCACCAACCAATTCTAAAAGTGAGCTTGTGTGGAACAGAAAATTATTTAATTTTAGAAAAAAATGAGCCAAAGTTTCTGCAAGAAACAGTTGGTGACACAGGCTGGCAGAAAGCGTCGCTCATCAATCCTCGCTCCTGTAATAGTTATTGGAATCTGTTGCGATTTGAAGTCCCCTCACAATTAAATGCTTTGGGCTTGGAAATAAAAATAAAAGATTTTAGCTTTTCTGAAAAAAAATTTTTGAACTTTGACCAAGTTTTTCTGAAAAATAAGAATGAACAAGAAATGGTCATTTTAAATCAAGACTGGGAAATATTAGCTCAGGGGCAAGAAATCCAATTGGCGGTTGATGATTGGCAAGCTAATAAACTTCAGATCGGTTTAATAAAAGATAATGAGGTTTATGCTACCGCCACCATGTCAGGTTTTTTAATTGCTGAGGATCTCCCGACAGTAGATCTTAAATTGGAGCAAGTAATTAAAGAGGCAGACCAGAGCCTTAGTATCCAAGTGAGTTACAAAAATACAACAGAAAGACTGGCTAAATTAGTTTTTGGAATAGCTGATAATCCAGCTGAACTCAATCATTATTGGGTTAATCTTAGTCGTCTTGAAAGTGATCATTTGCCGAACTTATATCAGTTGCCTTATATCAGTAGTAGCGGTTGGCAAATTGCTCATTTGCCAAAAAAACCAATTATGAATTGGGAAAAAGGATTTTATTTGGGAGCTCGGGGCGAGGATTGGTGGCTGAGGAGAACGGAACTAAGTAATGTTTATTTTTGTCAGCAACAAAGTTGCCAGCCAGTTGATGATTGGCAAAAAAGTCAAATAGAAATGATGGAGTTAGGTTCTTCATCGGAAGAAGAAATTTATCTTAAATTAATTAATCATCATTATCCAGAAAATGACTTTAATGGTTGGTATTTAAGTAATTTTGAGGGAGAAAAAAAGTTTTTAACTGAGTCTGTGAGTAAAGAAAATATTTTGCAGATCAATGTTAGTCGAGATTTTTTTCCAGAATTTTTAGGTGAAATTTATCTCTACGACTCTGATCATAAACTCAAAGAAAGTTTTACTGATCGACAAATCAACAGTGGTTATGTTTGGCAAAAAAATTTGAATATAGGAGAGTGGAGAGAGATCTATGTCAGAAATTAAAAAAATATTTTTTACTTGTCCTATGCAAAAAACTTGTTTTGTTGATGCTAGTAATGAAGCTCAACTAAAAATTTTTTCGCCAGAAAAACTAAATCATCAGGAAGTTTGGGTTTGGAATAATCAAAATAAGGAGGCTTTACTTTTAACGGGAAAATTAATTTTGCACTCTGACTATCCAACATTTCTCAATCGATTTTTAACTCTAAACTTAAGTCAAGAAAAAGAAGGAAAAACAGAAATTCTCAATCAAGGAAATTTGGCTTTTTTAAATACTTTACCAGCGGTTTTTAATATTCAGTTAGAACCTGAAAACACCAGTCACTTACTTCTGAACTTTCAGCAACAAAATTTAAGTTTTCTCCAAAGTCAAAAAATTAATCATAAAAGCTTTACTTATGACTGGGTTTTTACTCTCGAAGCTAGTAATGAAGGAAGCCTTTATGAAGCAAACAGTGAACAAAAACAATTAATTAATGAAAATGAAGAAAAGGATAGCTCAAATAAACAAAATAAAAATTTTAAACAAGAAGAAAATTCTGATAATAAAAAGCATGACATTGAAACGAGCTCTCAAAATATCAATCATTTATCAACAAGGGCAGAAAAACAAACAGTTATCGAATTCGCAAACTCCACACCAAAATTAAATAGTGGTGACAATAACCAGCTCCAATCTGCTGATTTACAAAAATTTTCTGAGAAAGAAGAAACCGCTTATGCATTAAAACCACAAGTGTTGGGCGCAAAGACTACCTCTTTTTCTTGGATAAATTATTGGATCTTAATTTTGCCCCTACTTTTTATTTTTCTTCTCTATCTGCTAAAAAAAAGAAAAGCCAAATCAAAACGGACAAATTGTTAACTTAAAAACTAACCTTTTTCTATCTCCCAAACTTCAGTTCCAAAAAGGTCATAAGGAAGTCTTTTTTCATCTGGATTTTGTGGATCGAATTGATTAGTGACTGCATAAAAGAGTGTCATCGGTTTATCATATGGATTGCTACAGCCATGAGCGACGCCTTCGGGAATAACCAAAGCTAAATTTTTACCTGCTCCTAAAATAATCGTTTGGTGTTGATCGAAAGTGGCACTATCCTCACGCAGATCATGTAAGTTAATAATCAGGCGATCATAGGGGGGGCAAAACCATAAGTCTTTTTGATGTTGATGATAATGATAAGCTTTGATAGAGCCAGGCATAATATAAGACCAATTAAGTTGACGAATAACAAAGGTCTGTTCTAAACCCACCACTTCTCCCTCATCATAACGCAAAATTTCAGCAAAATTGCCGTCGCTAGTACTAAACCAAGGACTATTAATTAGCTCAACTCCATTAATTTTTTTTCTTTGCTGATAATTCTGAGCTGTTTCGAACTTTTGATATTTTTTCGCGATCGTCATTATTTTTTCTTTCCTTTTTCAAAAATTAAATCTTAATAGTAGCAATTGCTTCTTTAATCGTTTTGAGTTTAAAATCCAAAATTGTGAGCAGTTTTTCATTACTCATGGCTGTATTTCTTTGATAAGGTCTTTTAAGAGTTTGCAAATAAATATCTAGATCTCCTTTTTTTATTTTTCCTGGTAAACTTAAAATCGCTTGTATCGCTACAGCAAAATCATAATCACTCCATTTTTCACCACTACTCACGTGATAAAGGCCAGTTTTTTGCTGACGAATAAAAAACTCAATAATTTTAATTAAGTCTTCAATATAAGTCGGACCAAAATAATGATTGGTAAACTGAGGATAAAGAGAATTTTCTTGTAAACCCTTAATAATACGATGAGCAGTATCAACTTTGGCAAAAGGAGTAGCAGAAAAAGGCTGATCCAATCTTAATATCACTGCTTTAGCTTGGCTTTTAAGTACCTCCTCCTCTGACCAAGCTTTGGTTTGCCCATACCACTCAATTGGTTTCATTTCATCTTCTTCAAAATAAAGGCTTCTTTTCTCTCCATCAAAAACATAAGCGGTGGAAAAATGAATTAGATATAAATTTAATTTTTGACAAATAAGAGCTAAGTTTTTCGTCCCTAAAACATTGATTTTAAAAGCTAGCCCATTTTTGTCTCCTTGCTGTGCGTGAGCTCCGCTCACATCGGTATAAGCTGCTAAGTGAACCACGGCTGCCGCATCCTGATGTTTAGCTAGTTCTTTCTCTAAGATTTCTTGATTGGTAATATCAATACTAGGATCACCGCTTAAATCAAAAGGAATGATGTGATATTTTTCTTTGTAAAAAGAAACAAACTTGCTGCCGATTAAACCATGACTGCCTGTAACAATAATTTTCTTCATTACTGATGGTCTTCTGTTTTTTTATAATTTTGCGCAAAAAAATGGGCTGCTTTTTCTTTCAATGGTCTCCACCAAGCTTCGTTTTCCTGATACCAAATAATAGTCTTTTGCAAGCCCTCTTCCAAAGTCACTGTCGGCTCCCAACCCAGATCATGATGTAAGGCTGACCAGTCAACGCTGTAGCGGCGATCATGTCCTAGCCGATCTTTAACAAATTCCAAACAGTCTTCTCCCTTCCCCATCAATCGACAAATTAATTTTAGAACTGCTAAATTGGAAATATCCTTTCTTAGGCCGCCAACTAAATAAGTTTTGTCATATAAATCAGCTTCAATCACCGCCTCAATCGCCCGACAGTGATCAGTTACAAATAACCAGTCGCGAACGTTCAGTCCATCACCATAAACTGGTACCTTCTTGCCTTCAATGAGATTGGTGATTGCCAAACCAAAAAGTTTTTCTGGAAATTGAAAAGGACCATAATTATTACTGCAATTGGTAATTGTATAAGATAGGCCATAAGTTTCTCCAAAAGCTCTAACAAGATGATCGCTCCCAGCTTTACTAGCTGAATAAGGACTACGAGGGTCATATTTTGTTTCCAAAGTAAATTTTTCCTCGGTTGATAGTGGCAAAGAACCAAAAACCTCATCCGTGCTGATGTGATGAAAATGTTTCACCTTATTTTTCAAAGCAGCATTTAATAAAGTGAATGTCCCTAAAACATTAGTCTGTAAAAAAACTTCTGGATTTAAAATAGAGCGGTCGACATGAGATTCAGCCGCAAAATGAACAATTAAGTCGACACCTTGAGTAATCTGATCCACTAAATTAGTATCGCCGATGTCACCTTTGACAAAGGTATAGTCATCTTGATTCTCGACACCTTTTAAATTAGCTAGATTGCCAGCATAAGTCAAAGCGTCTAAATTGATAATCTGATCCGCAGAATGATTTTTCAACCAATAAAGAATAAAATTACTGCCAATAAAGCCTGCTCCACCAGTAACTAAGATTTTTCTTGACATAAGGACTGACTTTCTTGCTCTATTTTTTCCAATTTTACCATAAAAAAGCCAGTGCTGAGAGCTAAGGCAAAAGTTGTTATACAAAAGAAAGCCAACCAAAAGCGACTATTAAAAGGCAAAGGTTCATGAGTTGAGGCTCTGAAAGACTGGTAGATTTTTTTGAATCTCTTCATTTAATATGAAACTCTTTTATCTAGTTATTCTCACTGAATTCCTAAAGCAATCATTAAGATTCTCCATAACCAGTAGGTGGCAAAAAGTAAGATAAAACCAATAATGGCAGACGTTACTCTTTGTTTACCAATTTCAATATAGTTTTGTTTACCAGTTAATGAGGCAGAAAGGATTTGATAACCACCAATTATTAAAAGGAGAAATAAGAGAGAACCAGCTAAAGGAAAAACTACTTTTCTCATCGCTACATTGATAATATTGGCTGGGGTTCTTTTTTCTCTAGTGCCAAAGTTTACTGATCCAGTTAAAGGATTGATTTTATTTAGATTGTCTTGAGTTAAAGAAATAATATTGGGGTCAACGGTGATGGTGGAGGGAGCTACAAATGAATCGTCAAATATTTCAGACGTAGATTTTTTACAACAAAAATAGTAGTCTTGATTTGTTCTACTTTTCCAAGGTTGAGGGATGTTAATATTAATAATTGCATTATCTCTACCACTACACGCTTCAGCGTCTTTATTTTCTCTTATTATTAAAATTCCTCCACCGTTATTACATCTTTTTATAAATGTTCCATCGGGACTTAAAGCACCTTCATCTTTTAACACGCAGCAATACCTGGAGACAAAGACTGAACCAAAAATGCTTCTTTGTATATTAGTAGAGCTCATACCTAAATACTCTGAACTAGTACAAGGAGTGTCTTGACTCGCATTGACATAAATGTCTGGTTCTGCATATCTTCCATTAGGAATAGTGGAACAGGTTTTTATAAATTGTTCTCCACCGTCATCTAAAGAAGAACTAACTTTACAAAATAATTGGTTTTTTTCCTTAGTGCAAATCCCATCAAGGTTATCTACCTTACAACTTTTGCCTTCTTCTTGACAGTATTTATTAACTTTTTCACAACAAGAATAGTATTGGTTGTTGCAGTTCTTGAAGCATAATTGAAAATACTCTGGAGGATCCCTCCTTTTACCTTCACTAGAATAATAACAGCCACTTTGTTGATACTTTGGGTCTTGCATTAAAAAGTAGCCATCACTACAAGAAAAGTTATTATTTTCACATTTACATACCTCTCCGAAAACACTCTCCGTAGATAAAAGAATGGAAAAGAAACTCAACAAAAAAATCAAGAAAAACTTTTTATAAAAATGCATATATTTATTATAACAAATTAACGGTTTTAGACAATTAAAACATGCTATAATCATATGGTAGTCAGAAATCGGTGAGAGGTTAAAATTAGAAAGGAGTCTTTCATGGCTCAAATCTTGATTCAAACCAAGGGTTTTGACTTAACTGAGGCAATGGAAAATCAATGTCTCAAGGGAGGAAAAAAATTGGGTAAATACGACTCCAAGATTGAAAAACTGGAGTTTTTTTTATCTGGATCGAGTAAAAGAGGCTTTGCCGCCAAACTAAAAGTCTCCCGTTCGGGTAAAGATTTGTTTTTTGAGTATCGAGATCCGGGAGATCTCTATCAAGCAATTAGAGAAGTCAGTACTAAAGCTAAAGAAGAAATGAGCCATCAACAAGACTAAGATTTTTGTCTTTATTCGCCAAAATAATCGATTTACTTTATCCTCGTTTTTGTTTTCACTGCGGTAAGATGGGGGAGTTTTTATGCAATACCTGTTATAGTCAACTGGATTTTTCTTTAAATGACTTCCAGCCAAACTTAAAAGTGATTTATCTTGATCAGGTCCAGGCTTTATTAAAATATGATAGCTTGAGTGCCAGAATGATTCATCATTATAAATATAAAGGAGTGCGTGATTTAAGTGAAACTTTTGCTTACTGGCTCTATCAGTTTGCCAAAATTCCTGATTGCGATGCTATTACTTATATTCCTATTCACCATCGCCGATTAAAGGAGAGAGGTTATAATCAGGCAAAATTAATAGCAGAACTGCTAGCTCAAAGACTCAATCTGCCTTGTTTGCCACTTCTAAAAAGAACTATTTATCGGCAAAAGCAAGCTTTAAGTCACAATGTCCAACAAAGACAGAGTAAAAGTGAAAATATTTTTGTGATTCAAGGAGAAAATTTTAATTGGCAAAAAAAATATCCTAGAATCTTAATTCTTGACGATGTTTTAACCACTGGCGCAACGATGAATGAGGCAGCCAAAACTTTAAAGACAGCTGGTTTTAATCAAGTTTTTGGCCTCGCTTTGGCTCATGGAGCCTGAAAAATGTGGTATATTAAAGAAAATGTCAGAAATTGAAACAGTTAAAGAAGTCAGCTCGATCGCGCAAATTGTAGGAGAGAGAATTAGGTTGACACCCGCTGGTAATTATCAAAAGGGTCTTTGCCCTTTTCATCATGAGAAAACCCCTTCTTTCTTTGTGAATGATAGTTTGGGCTTTTACAAATGTTTCGGTTGTGGTGAAGGCGGTGACGTAATTGATTTTATTCAGAAATATGATTCTCTGACTTTCAAAGAAGCTTTGGAGTATTTGGCCGATCGCGCTGGTATTACTCTCACGCATAAGAACTTTGATAAAAATGACGCTTTGCGAGAGAGACTTTTGGCTTTAATGGCGGAATTAACCCAGTATTATCAAGATATTTTGGCGGAAATGCCTGCTGGAGCGCAAATGCGTGACTATTTAAAAAAAAGGGGCATCAAAGACAAAACTAGCAAGCTCTTTCGTTTGGGAGCAGCTGAAGATAGCTGGCAAGGAGCTTGTGATTTTTTGCAAAAAAAACGTTTTACCAAAGAAGAAATTGTGGCTGCTGGCGTAGGCATCATCAATAAAAGTGGTCGTTTATTTGATCGTTTTCGCCACCGACTGATCTTTCCCCTTAAAAATCATCGTGGACAAGTGGTCGGTTTTTCTGGTCGAATTATGATTGATAAAAAAGAAGAAGCTAAATACCTTAACACTCCAGAAACACTGATTTATCATAAAGGGAAAATGTTATATGGTTTGCATGAATTAAATTTGGAAATAAAAAAACATCAAGAAATGCTGATTGTTGAGGGTGAATTTGATATGCTTTCTAGCGTCCAAGCCGAAGTTGACTATGTTTGTGCTATCAAGGGAAGCGCTTTGACCACTGATCACGCTAAACTTATCAGCCGTTATGTAAAAAAAGTCATTCTAGCTTTGGATAGTGATAAAGCAGGAATAGAGGCCACCAAAAAAGCCATTAGAACTTTGAGACCTGAAGGCATTGAGTTAAGAGTTGTTTCTTTGGATGGAGGCAAAGATCCAGATGAATTAGCCAGAAAAGATCCTCGTTTATGGAGAGAAAAAGTCAGTCAAGCAATTAGTGTTTATGATTTTTTTCTTAAAGTAATTCTGGCTGGTCGCAATCTCAAGGATATCGATGAGCAAAAAATTATTATCAAAGAATTGGCTGATGTTTTCAATCTTATAGATAGTCAAGTCGAATATGAATTCTATTTAAAAAAACTGGCTCAAGCTTTAGAACAAGATAAAGAAGTTTTACGAAGAGATTTAAAAAATTGGTCTAATTTAGGAAATAGTAAAATTAAATTAAAAATGACTGATGAGGGTTTGAAAAAAAGAAGTCGGTCATTAAGTAAGTTGGAAAAACTAGAGGCTTATCTTTGGTTTTTATTTTTACAGTGTTTGACAGAAAAAAAATGTCTTAATCAGGCTGCTACTTTTGTTTTACAAGCTCGCTGGCAAAATCATTGGGCTCAACAGCTGGCAAGTTATTATCGTGATTATAGCCAAAAAACAACTGAAGTTAATATTAAAAGTTGGGTCGCTTTTTTACCTAGCGATTTTGCTAATAAAGTAGCTACGCTGAGCTTGAATAAAGCTTTTATTCGTTATTTAGTAAAAGGGAGTCTCTTTGAAGAATGGCAAAAAGCATCCAAACTACAACAGCAATTGGCTAAAACAGAAGAAATAAAAGTCTTAAAAACCAAGATGGCGTCTTTGGATAAGCTGGAAACTTTAACCTCTCAACAAGAAGAAGAACAAAAAGAAAATTTGCAAAAACTAAAAGAGCTAACTAATAAAGATTAAAGTAAAAAGCTTTTTTCAGCTAATAAAGATTATTAATTTTAGAGTGAAATTGAAAGTTTCTGATAACAGTCTTAAGTTTTAAAGATTGTCGGGATTAGCTAAAAATTGTGCTATAGCCTCTTTATTTACTTCTCGTGGTTTGCTACCATTGGCTGGACCGACGATGCCTGCCGCATACAGCTGATCAAGAATGCGGGCAGCTCGAGCATAACCCACACTTAAGCGTCGCTGAATCATAGAGGAAGAGGCTTGATCGTATTGGGAAAACATTTTTACTACTTCAGGAAAAAGCTGATCCCTTTCCGTCGCCTCGCCACCTGCCATATCCAACTGACTAGAGCCTTTTCTACCCGCTAACACTCGGTACTTAGAAGTTACATCATCAAGATAGTCTGGCTGCCAACCTTGAGACTTAAGAAAGTTTGTTAACTGTTTGGCATCTCTTTCACTAACAAAAGTTCCTTGAATGCGAATTGGTTTAGCTTGATCTGGAGGAATATAAAGCATGTCTCCATTACCCAATAGTTTTTCTGCTCCTATTGTGTCTAATACCACCCGAGAATCCATGGCTGAAGCAACATTAAAAGCAATTCTGGTGGGAATATTAGCTTTAATTAAGCCAGTAATTACATTAACCGACGGCCTTTGAGTAGTCAAAATTAAATGAATTCCGACAGCTCTAGCCATTTGAGCGATCCTTGTAACTGACTCCTCTACTTCATTGGGAGCAAACATAATAATGTCAGCAAATTCATCAATCACTAAAAGAATATTTGGCATAGGTGGCACATTTGACAGTTCTCGATAACCAGCGATATTTCTTACTTGATTTTCAGCCAATAGCTTATAACGCCTATCCATTTCCGCACAAGTCCACTTGAGAGCAGAAACGACCTTGGCAGTATCAACAATTACTGGTGTTAAAAGGTGGGGAATATCTTGATACATAGTCAATTCCACTCTTTTGGGATCAACTAAGATCAATCTTAACTCATCAGGTGAGCAGCGAAATAATAACGAGCACAAAAATGAATTAATACCCACTGATTTACCAGAACCAGTAGCTCCAGCAATTAAAGCATGGGGCATCTTGGCAATATCAGCTACAATCTGTTTGCCATTCACATCAATTCCCAAAGCAACCGCTAATTTTGATGGATGAGAACGCAAAGTGGAAGAGGAAAGCATTTTGCGCAAGGTTACAAAAGCGGCTTTTCGATTTGGCACCTCCACCCCCACTAAAGACTTGCCAGCAATTGGCGCTTCAATACGAATTTGACCAGTGGGAGCAGCTAAGGCCAAAGCTAGATCGGTAGCTAAGGCGGTAATCTTGGACAATTTTGTTCCCATAGCAATTTCCAAAGCATATTGAGTAACCGAAGGACCGCGGTTAATTTCTACTACTCTAGCTTTAATTCCAAAAGAGTCCAAAGTATTTTCTATAATTTGAGCATTGGCATTAATATCTCCCCTGTCAGCTTCTCCACCACTGCTATCGTCTAACAAACCTAAGTTTGGATACTGCCATGGTAGTTGATGAGTAGAAAAGCTTGTTTCATTGATCTCATTTTCTTCAAGTGGTTTTTTAATTTCTCCCAATAAATCTATCTTTTCAAATTGACTGACCGGTTCCTCCTCTACTTCTATTTTTTCTTTATTTGCAGGAGGTTTCTCGATCTGAGAATCAATGGTTTTAAAATCTGTCCCCAAAGGAACATCTGGAGAAAAATTAGTTGCTAGTTCTTGATCTCGACCAACAAAAGCAACTTCCTCATTAAGGCTTAACTGAGCCATTTGTGCTTGCAGCTCTTTTTCTGTTCGCCAAGATTTCCACCAAGCAGCTAAGTCACGGAAAGAAACTTGAAAAAGCACCAGGAGACCACTCAATATCAAAGCTAAAAAGAAAAGAATTGCTCCTGGGGTAGTGAGAGAATTGCTGAAAAGAGAAAAAGTGGCCCTGCCAACTGTTCCTCCAGCAGTGAGGCTGGTGAAACCAGCTAAGAAAAGTAGACCTCCTACGAGCATTACTGGTCTTGACCAAATCCAAGTGGTGCGTGAAAAAACCAAGGCTAATTGTAAAAAAATAAAGGGAATTACCATGGCTCCTGAGCCAAAATTAAAAGCAAAAAAATCATTCAGCCAAATTAAAAACGCTCCTTGGCGTAAAAAGCTCACCAAAGTAAGAATGCTCAAAACTAAAAATAAAACCGCAAAAATGGAAAACCAAACATCGGTATTAACTGGTTGGTTTTTTGAACGACGACGACGTGACATAAATAATACAACTATTTTAACATGAAAACATCAAGAAGTGATAATCTTCTCTCTTCTCACTGAATTCCTAAAGCAATCATTAAGATTCTCCATAACCAGTAGGTGGCAAAAAGTAAGATAAAACCAATAATGGCAGACGTTACTCTTTGTTTACCAATTTCAATATAGTTTTGTTTACCAGTTAATGAGGCAGAAAGGATTTGATAACCACCAATTATTAAAAGGAGAAATAAGAGAGAACCAGCTAAAGGAAAAACTACTTTTCTCATCGCTACATTGATAATATTGGCTGGGGTTCTTTTTTCTCTAGTGCCAAAGTTTACTGATCCAGTTAAAGGATTGATTTTATTTAGATTGTCTTGAGTTAAAGAAATAATATTGGGGTCAACGGTGATGGGGTCTGGGCGATTCGGATCCGAACTTATCTGTCTGCAGCAGTAGTATTCTTCATTATTAATTTTGTGTTCCCACAGTATTAACCAATCATAGCCATCCTCCAAAATATATCCACATCCTCCTTTAGAGAAAGTGCTGCCTCCTTCTCTCTCACATCGCTCTCCTTCGGCAAGCACCTCCGAGTCTGCCTTTTCCTCTGTAGCAACACAACACTTATAAAAATATCTTATTCGTTCATCCCCATTAGTCTGATCGCAAAATTTAGTAAATCTTGCTTCAGACACATAGCCCTCAACAATCCCACAATCTTGTATGTCAGCTCCTTCATTTCCCCATTCAAAACCGCTTGTTGATGTGATAACACCATATTCCTGTCCATCAGCTACCCTGCTACAAGTGTCTTTGAATTCATCTTCATCGCAAGCTTGGAATTCAGTATAATCAACACACTGAATTTTCCATTTTTCTGTTGAATCGTCAAAAACACTGCAAGTACCACAATTATTTCCTGATGCTTCATCACAATCAACTCCGCAGAGTTTATATAAGGCTCCGGTGTGTTGTGGACAGTTAGCTCCTTGAATTTTTTTACAACATCTTTCTGTTCTTTGCCACATTCCCAAAAATCCACCAAAGTGGTGATAACAAGTCTCATATTCATTACTACCGCAAGAATTTTCACCTACAAAATTACCGCCATCATCAGGACAAACAAATGATTCTTCCAACTCTCCACTGTGCCCAGGTTTGCAGTCTTTTGTATTAGCAAGCTCTGCAGCAATAATAAAACCTTTATTACTGACAAACAAAAAAGTAAATAGAAAACTACTTAAGAGAATCAGGAAAAGCTTTTTGTAAAAAGACATGGTTTAAATATAACATAAATCATTATTCTAGACAAGACATGATATAATTAACCTTGTGAACGACTCAACTCTAGTTTCGATTTTGATTAGTCTCAGACCAAAGCAATGGTTGAAAAACTTAGTGATGTTCGCCCCCCTTATTTTTTCTGGTTTGCTTTTTTCTACTCAAAGCAATGGCCTTCCTTATCTCATGACTGTGACTTATGCCTTCGTTATTTTTTGCATTTTAGCTAGTAGCGTCTACCTGATAAATGATATTATTGATTATCAAGCAGACCGGCTGCATCCTTTCAAAAGAAAAAGGCCTATTGCTGCTGGTAAATTGAGTATTCCTTTAGCTTTTTTTCTTAGTATTTGTGGCATTATTTTATCTTTCTTTTTAAGTTTTCCGCTCAACTTTTTCTTCAAAGTGATGATTTTCACCTATTTAATCTTGCAAATACTATATTCCACTAAATTAAAAAAAATCCCTATTTTGGATGTTTCCGCTATTGCTGCTGCTTTTGTTATCCGGGTTTATGCTGGCGCTACTGTCAATGGTATTCACTTAAACTCCTGGTTTTTACTGACCCTTATCTCTGCAGCCCTATTTTTGGCAGTTGGTAAAAGACAGAGTGAAAGAACACTGATGGCTAACTCTCAAACTGTTTTAGGACAAACAAGAAAAACCCTAAAAAGTTACAGCCAAAGACTGCTCGATCAGTATACTAGTGTCTTTGCTACCGCTACCTGGCTTGCTTATGCTCTTTTTACTTTTCAGTACCAATTTATCCGACCAGAACAAAATCTATCAGTCCTTTATCCTACTTTGCCGAAAGTTTTAAGACCAGAAAAACTCCTTATGTTTACTATTCCCATCGCTATTGCGGGAATTATGCGTTATTTGCAGTTAATTTATGAAAAGAATCAGGGCGAATCACCTGAGACAGTCGTCCTGCAAGACAAACCTCTCCTAATTCTTTTAATTACCCTGGTAACAATGGTGGTGGCGATTATTTATGGGCCAACAGCTCTTAATGATTATCTCTCCTAAAGGAAATCAAGTTGATAAAAAAATTATTACTTATCTTAATCATTATCGTCGGTGGATTTTGGCGTTTCTGGAATTTGGAAAGTCCGACAACTTATGTTTTTGATGAAATTTATCATGTTCCAACGATGAAGGCGATTGCTCACTCACAACCGCGAGCTTATGAGTGGTGGCACAAAGAGATAGAAGGAGAAGAGACTGGAGCCTATATTGATTGGCTACATCCACCTCTGGCAAAAATATTTGGCGCTTGGTCAATCTTAATATTTGGGGAAGAAAACTCCTGGGCGTGGCGAGCTCCCAGCGCCCTAGCTGGAACCCTGCTTATTCTAGCTGTTTATTTATTAACTCAGGCCTTATTCCCGCAAAAAAAATGGGCTAGCTTATTGGCTGCTCTTCTAGTCGCTATTGATGGTCTCTCTTTAGCGCAGTCAAGGATTGCGATGAATGATATTTGGGTCACTCTCTGGCTCACTTTGAGTTTGTACGCTTATTGGTGCTATCAAAAAAAAGAAGGTCATTTGTGGTGGTGGTTGACCGTTTTAAGCGCTGGAGCAGCCGTAGCTTCCAAATGGAGCGGTTTTACTATCATGCTTTTCTTTTTGGTTTATGAGATCTATAAACTGATAAAAAAGAAAACTAATTGGCAAAAAAGTTTGGCTTTTTTAAGCTCAACTAGTATTCTCGTCGGGATAATTTATATTATTTCTTATGGACAAATGTTTCTATATCACGATTTTAATCATTTCAAGCTTTTGCAAGAACAGATTTTAAACTATCAATTCGGTTTAAAAGAAGGTCATCCTTATGCCTCCAGAGCTTGGTGGTGGCCTTTGGGAGAAAAGCCTGTCTTTTTTTATACCAATCAAGATGGAACCATACAAATTTGGAATAAACCATTTTATTTCACTTGGTATTTGGGCTTATTTAGTTTACTAATTTCTCTAGTCTTAACTATTAGCTCTCATTTAAAAAAATTTTATCAAAAAAGGATTTCATCTCTTAAAAAAAAGAGTTACTGGCAACAATATCTTTTTCCGATCAAATTTCTGCCAAGTTTTGATTTTTTACTCTTAGCTTATGTCTGTTTTTTCTTACCGTGGTGTTTTTCTCCTAGAATTATGTTCTTACATCATTATTTGCCAGCTGTTACTCTAGTATGGGTGTTGACTGGCGGTTTGCTCTCCGACAAAGAAGAAGAAAAACTTTCAACCTAAATGTTATAATCAGACAAGAATTTATGAAGTTGGTAAAAACCTATTTTTTGCGTCACCCAGTTCGCACTCAAAGAGCTTTGGAGATTTTGCCAGGATTTTTTTCTTGGTCATTGATTCTTTTTCCTGTTTGGGGTTCTTTCCTTTGTCCAGAAATAGTAGCTTATTATGTGATCGCCTTTACAGTTTATTGGCTTTACCGCAGTGCGGTAATGGCGGTTTTAGCTTTCGCGGCCCATTTTCGAATAAAAGCTAGTCAAAAAAATGACTGGCTGGCAGACTTGAAAAAGTTTTTTCCCAAAAAATATCAGCAAGTTCATCACCTAATTATTATCCCCACATATCAAGAACCTCTCACCACTTTGGAAAGAACCTTGGACCACCTCAAACAACAATCTTTCCCTACTAAAAACTTGCATATTATGGTTTCTTTTGAAGAGAGAGAGGGAGAAACAGCCAAAGAAAAATCTCAAAAGTTATTGAAAAAATATAAAAATCAGTTTGGAAATCTTTGGACTACTTTTCATCCAGACATTGAGGGAGAAGTAAAAGGAAAATCTAGCAATAATGCTTGGGGCGGAAAACTAGCTAAAAAATATCTTGTTGATGAACAAAAAATTCCTTTAGAAAAAATTACTATCACTTCAGAAGATGCCGATGCTGTTTTACATCGACATTATTTTAGCTATTTAGCTTTTGATTTTTTGTCACAAAAAAATCCCTATCGTTGCACCTGGCAAGGATCAATTGTTTTTTACAATAATATTTGGAGGGTACCAGCGCCAATCAGAGTTTTGGGTGCCACTTTTTCAGTTAATCAAATGTATATTTTGATGCGTCATGACAGATTGATCAATTTTTCCACTTACAGTACTAGTCTGAAGCACATGGTGGAAATTGGTTTTTGGGATACTAATGTTATTCCTGAAGACTATCGTTTCTTCTTTAAATCATATTTTGCTCGCAAAGGAGACTTTGAAGTTAGACCGATTTACTTGCCAATTTATGCTGATGCCCCAGAGACTGATAAATGGTGGGACACTATGATTAATCAGTATGAACAATTAAAAAGATGGGCTTGGGGCGTTTCTGACGATGCCTATATTATCAAACAGTTTATTATTAATGATGATATTCCTTTCTGGGATCGTTTTATTCGTGTACTCAAAGTGATTGAAGATCATTTTCTTTGGCCAGTTAATTGGTTTGCTATCACTCTGGCCGCTCTTTTACCACCTCTTTTAAATCAAGAATTTAATCGTACACTTTTGGGAAAAACCTTGCCGCAGGTCACTTCTTTCTTACTTACTATTGCTTTGGTCTCTTTAGGGACGATTATTCTTATTGATGCGCTCAACCGACCAGAAAGACCAAAAAAAAGTCTTTGGTCTTATATTAGTCAACCTTTAGAGTTTGTCCTTTTTCCTGTTTTGGGTTTCTTTTTCACCGCTTTACCAGGAATTGACGCTCATACGAGATTAATGATGGGTAAATACCTAGAATACAAAGTGACTAAAAAAGTTTGAAGTGATTAGTAAAAAAAAGCCAATCAGCTATAATATATTTTGAATAAAATGCCAAATAAAATAATGCTCAAACCAACAAATGAGCCTTTAGTTTTAAATTTAAGTGACAAAAAAAAGAAACGTCCTCCATGGCTGCGTTCCTATTATCGACCGTTTTTTTATTTCGCTGTGCCATTAAGTTTGCTTAATATCGTCTTTAGTCTCTTCTTTTGGAAATTTTTACCACCCTTTATTCCTCTTTTTTATACCCTCGCCCAAAACTCAGAAAAGTTGGCTGATAAAAAATGGCTATTTATTCTTCCTGGTCTATCAATAGTAATTAATTTTTTTCACTTTCAGGTTATCTACTTCGCTAGAAATTACGATGTTTTTTTATTAAAAATTTTTGAGTATTTTACAATTTTTATTCAATTATTATTATTAGCAACAACTTTAAGAATAATTCTGACTATCATTTAATTTTATGTGGCTATATTTTTCCCTCAGCTTTATCACCGCGACCCTTATTACTCCACTAATAATCAGCCTTTATCGTCATTTTGGCTGGGATAAAAGTCATCATAACCGCATCCAAAAATTCAAAGACACCCACCAAAAAAACGTTCCTCGTGGCGGAGGATTGGTAATTTTTTTCAGCTTAATTTTAGTTTTGGCTTTGGTTCACAATTGGAGTCCAGAAATTCAAGCAATTATAATAGGAGTTTCCTTATTAACTCTGGTTGGTTTTTTAGACGATCTCTTTGATCTAAGTCCATTTTTGCGCCTATTGGTTAATTTAGCTGTCGCTGTGATTATCATCAAGTCAGGTATTCAAATCAATTTTGTCACTAATCCTTTTGGGGAGGGAGTGATCGAATTCAATCATTGGTGGTTAACTGGAGGCTTAACACTTTTCTACCTAATTTTTTTAACTAATATCACTAACTGGGCCAAAGGGATTGACGGTCAGATGCCAGGAATGGTAGTTCTGGCTGCCATTTTCATTGGTTTCTTATCTCTACGACTGACCAATCAAGAAATTAACCAAACAACCATGATGAGTTTTATTACTGCCGGTTCTTTTGCTGGTTTCCTCGTGTGGAATTTTTACCCTCAAAAAATTATGCCTGGCTACGGTGGAGGAAGCATGGCTGGTTTTCTTTTAGCTGTTTTGTCAATTCTTTCAGGGACTAAGTTGGCGACGCTTTTTATGGTCTTAGCTTTACCTATTGCTGATGCAGTCTTTACTATTTTAAGAAGAGTTTTGGCTGGCAAATCTCCTTTTTGGGGAGATAGAGGACATTTACATCATAAGCTTTTGGATCAATTTGGTTGGGGAAGAAGAAGAATTGCTATTTTTTACTGGTTGGTCACTCTAGTGATGGGCTTTCTGGCTTTAATTTTACCCACCTGGGGAAAAATTATCGCTTTTGTCATAGTAGTGGGACTGACTTTTGTCTTCTTAATTGGAGCTAAAATCTTGTCTTTGCAAAAATCAAAATAATTCCCCGATTCTATTGACGATTGGTATTTTTCAATTAAGTTTTATGTTCAATGTTAAAACTAGAAAAAGTACTTTGGGGAATGCGTAAATATCCTGGCGCTCTTAGGTTAAATATTTTTTTGAAATCATTACCAGAAAGACTGATGTCTCCCCGATTGGTAGAAAAACGTACTTGACTGGTTTGACCACGATCGTGATGCTGGACATTAACAGAACTAATATTAGTTACCGCTCCACCTGATTTATTGGCATAGTCTCTCATTTCAGCCAAAGAATAAGGGTTGCCTCCACCGCCGCCAATATTACATTGATTAATGGTAACTGGTTGAATTCTGCTAGTATCAGCTTCTCCTGGGTTTTGCCAGACTATCCAGGCATTAAGAATATCAGCCATCTCTTCTTGACTTAACCAGGGATGAGATCGTCCGCAACTATCAGCTGTACTAGAATAACCTTGTCTATACCAAGCCTTGTAAAACCAAGGAGAATTGGCTTTTACCTCCCAAGCTTTACTGGCCCAATCAGATCCTCCTTGTCCATCAGTTGTATCCCAACCTCTGGTATTGCTATAACCGCCATGGGTTGAAGCATATTGTGTAGAAACTGGTTTGCCATCGCCATCAACTAGAACCCACCCTCTGGTTTCTTGAACCGCTTTTTCCCAGTTACCGCCTTTCTTACCACTTTTATAAACTTGACATCTTTCTGTCGTGCAGATTGATTTACCACCATTGTCGGTATAACGAATCGCATAAGTTCGAGCTGCTACTGCCTGAGCTTTGAGCGTTTCCAGAGGCCAAGAACTAGGAACCTCATAAATGCTCTGCAAATAAGTGTCTTCAAAAGACATTTTTCCATAACCTTCGACATCAATTTCCCCCATCGCAGAAAAATCCTTCTTTAAATTGGTACCAGGATAATAGGCAGCTAAAATTTCCTCAACATTTTGACCGGCCTCAGCCCGAGCTTTGGCTCCATATTGACTCATACCATTACGATGAGTATAAGCCCCAAAGGAGAAAACGGCAAAAGAGCCAGCTGGAGCTTGGGCTTTGTACGCCACTGAAGCATTAAAGTCATCAGCTAAAGGCACATCTCCGACTGCCGTGGTAAAACCTCCAGACCGAGCATTAATGATTGCTTGTTGTTTGGCTGTAAGAGTAGCAATCTGTTGACTTAAGTCTTGTTGATAGGCTTTGGCTTTTTTAATTTCTTGTTGGAAAAAATCCGTCTGTCCATCAAGCTGTTTTTCTAAAACGGCTAGTTTCTGTTGTTTTTGCTCAAGATCTATTTTATCTTTATTCAAAGAACTAATCTCCTGAGCTAATTGAGAGACCCGAGTGGTGTTACTTTCTCTGACTAGGCGATACTGCAAAAGTTGAGAAAAAAGGCTTTGATGATCCTGAGGGCGGAGAATAATCAGCAGAGGCGAAGTGGTGAGCGAGGCGGTGTAATCTTGCACCATAATTTTATTTAATAATTGAGTCTTTTGTCCTTGTTCCTTTTCTCTTTCATCAATATCATCAGCTAAAACTACAAGGTCGCTTTTAAGTTGCCTCATATTAGCTTGAGCATTATTGAGCTGTTTGCTTAACTGACCAACTTGATACTCTAGGGGGGTGGTGGCTGCTTCTGACATTTTTTTTAACTTCTCCAACTCTTCAATTTGCTGCTGTAATTGTTCGACTGGGTCTAAAGCAGAAACAAAAATTGTAGTAATTATCAAAAGCAAAAAAAAGACTAAAAATGGAGCAAATTTTTTCATCTCTGCCTTACATTATAACCTATTTTTATTCCATCGGAAATTTTTCCTGCCACCAAGAAATAATTTTATCAATTTCAGTTGGAGCCGGTTTTTGTTCGACTAGATATTTTTTCAAAATATAGCTAATGGTTTCTTGCTCTTTGTTTGGATCAACCAACATAATTAAACGATAAGGAAAAATTTTTGTCTCAACAAAAAGCTTAGTTTTATCTTTCTCCTGTTCAAACCAAAATCTTTGCCCTCTCTGAGTCCAGGGGAAAAATCTCTCATGACTATAGATACCGTAATTACTGATTGTGTGGCGAACCTTGCGTGGAGGAACATTAACTAAAACATAGGCTAAAAAGATTAAAGAGAGAATTACCACTAATAAGTAAAATTGTTTGGTAAAAATTAATAATAAACCAATTAAAATCAATAATAAGATTAAATTGCGTAAATAATCCTTTGATAGGCGGGGTCGAAAAACTCTCTCTGGTGCTACCCAAGAAAAAATCATTTCCTCAGAAAAAGGCGGAACATCTTCCCCATAGTCAATATTGGGAATTTGATCGAGCAAAGCGAGAGTTTCCTGATCTAGTTTCTCATCTCTTAAAAAAGGTTTTTCATCCAATTCTTCTAACAGATCTTGAACTTCTTGCCATTGATCCCTGTCAAGGTTTGAGCTTTGATTGTTAATTTTTGAGTCTGCTTTATTTGTTTCCATGTTTAATTTTGGTCTTTAGATTGCAAAAGTTTCTACTGTTTATCGAAAAATCCTGGTATTTTCAAGATATCAACTCCAATAAATTGTAAAATGGTGACTGAAAAAAGAATAAAAAGCATAGCAATTACAGAGTTGGTAATTCTTTCCTTAGCG
Source organism: uncultured Pseudomonadales bacterium (assembly GCA_964583625.1). Lineage (GTDB taxonomy): Bacteria > Patescibacteriota > Microgenomatia > UBA1400 > PJMF01 > JAUNST01. Next base: position 230,652 of record CAZOVA010000001.1, on the reverse strand, counting down.
TCTTGGACTCCTTTGGTGTCACTTCTGGCTGTCATCATTTTAGACGCTCCGATTAAAATTTGAGCTAAAACGAAAATCGCACTCACACCAAGCAAAAATCTCATCAAAACCTCAATCGCTTCCATTGGGTTGGTGGGAATGCAGCCAATGCCAGTCCAAAAACCAATTGGCGTTTTTTCAACTCCAGTATCATCAATAAATCCGGGACCAAAAGTGTTGCCATACATACACTTCCGACAGCTATCTCTTCCAGCAGAGGGAAGATTATTGCATGGATCATGAATATACCTATAGGAGGGTTGATCGTTGTTATCACCATCGGGATTTACATTTATATCTTCTGCTGTACCACTACAATCGTGGGTGCTTAAAAAAATCTCAACATTTCCTGTAATTCCCCTTCCATTCAAAAATGGTACTATTTTCTCTTTATTACAGTCAATTCTATCTTCTGCTAGGTTTTTACATTGACCGGTGCCAGCAGGATATCTATATGAACAGCCAACTTCGCTGGCTAAAATTTTATCGCTCTTAAAAAAGAAAACCATTAATAAAAGAACTAAAACTAATCTAAAAGAGTAAGATAAAATATTTCTCATAATAACTTTTCTATTATAAACGACTTTCCTTTTTTTCACAACTTTTATTTAGCGGTCTGCAGTCTTAGTTGAAGGTTTTAATTTTAATTTAATAAAGAGAAGGCTTTCAAACTATTTTGGTAAATTTCTTCAAGATTAAAGCCTAGATTTTTTTCCGCAAATTTTGCAGTAATGTCTAAAAAAGATGGTTTACAAACTTGACCACGCCGACCCTCTGGGGCTAGAAAAGGAGCATCTGTTTCCAGCAGTCGGCGTGAACTAGGCACTAAATCTGCTAATTCACGCATATTTAATGCAGATTTGAAAGTTAAATTACCAGCAAAGCTGATATAGCTATGAGGAAACAGCAATACTTTCTCTAGATATGCTCTATTGCCGGAAAAACAATGGAATATAAGATTTAAATTAGAGGCTTTAAGCTCAGTTAATATTTTAATAATTAAACCATAAGCATTATCTTCTCTATCTGGGGAGCAAACATTATCGCGAACATGCAAAATAACCGTTTTAGGGTTTTTCACTGCAAATTGGAGCTGGAGACTAAGAAGCTGGCTTTGTTGAGTAATTAATTCTGAGAATTGGGGTGATTGGCGGTCCAATCCATAAAAATCCAAACCCATCTCACCATAGGCGTCAAAAGCACTCTTATCTAGTTTTTGCCATTTTGCTACTTCTTGATTCAAATCAACTTTATCCTCTAAAAAACACTTTGGATGTAAGCCGAGACTAGCTAGAAAGCAATTCGGTAGTTTTTCACGCATATTTAACGCAATAAGGCTAGATTTAATATTAGTGCCAACAACAACGGATTTTTTTATTCCCAAAGCCAAAGCCTCTTTCTGTAAAGAGCTTGAATCTTTTACCAGAGGTGATAAATTATAATGAGTGTGAGTATCAAATAGCATTTAAGCTTTCTTTAATCTGGGGAAAAGAGGTTCTAGAGGGGTAATTTCTGACTGGCTGAAGTGATCTAAAAGCAGCTGACTGGTTTTAGGCATAAAAATCTGCAGATCGAAAGCAATCTGTCGGATTTGCCCTAAAAAAGGAGCTAATTTTGCTGTTTTTATCTCAAGATCATCAATCAACCAAGGTTTGACTTGACTGAGTTCCTGATCTGCCTGATGAACCTGATCAATAATTATTTTCCAGGCTTGATGAGTGTCAAAGTTTACCATCGCCTGACTAAAATCCGAAGAAAAAGTCAATTTTTCCTCTTTTCTCGAAAGGTTATTTTGGCTTACTTGAGTACAAGATGAGGCTAATTTAGCTAAACGACTAGCTAAATTACCCAAGCCGTTAACTAAAGTAGCCGTATAATTGTCATCCAGTCTCGAGTAATTAAGATCAACATCTTGTTTATAAACAGGGAAGCTAGCAATTAAAAAACGAGTCGCTTCTTGACCATATCGAGTCACCAGATCATTAGGAGCAATAATATTGCCCAAACTTTTACTCATTTTCTGCCCATTGATAAAAATAAAGCCATTTATCAATATTTTTTTTGACGGCTGAAAATTAGCAGACATTAGCATCGACTGCCAAATTGCCGCTTGTTGTCGTAAATTATCCTTTCCACAAATCTGGATGGCGGGCCAAAAATTATTCATTTTTTTATCATTTTCTGGCCAATCCAGAGTACTAAGATAGTTTACTAAAGCATCAAACCAAACATACATTACTTGTTCTTCGTCACCAGGAACAGGCACGCCCCACGGCATTTTTTCTTTTACTCGACTGATACTAAAATCCTGAAGCCCGTTTTTCACAAAACTAATAATTTCCAACATTTTCCCTTGTCCGATAATAAAGTCGGGCCTGTCATGATAAAGAGCTAAGAGTTTTTCTTGGTAACGGCTAAAACGGAAAAAATAGTTCTCTTCTTCACGCAGCTCAATCTCGAGGTGAGGATGGAGGGGACAGTGGCCTTCTGTGAGTTCACTTTCAGTTTTCTCCATTTCACAACCAGTGCAATACTTTAGTTGATAGTGTTTCTTATAAATGTCTCCGCTTTGCTGGCATAGTTGCCAAAATTTCTGGGCTGCTTGCTGATGTTTTTGGTCGGTAGTCCGAACAAAATTGGTATAACTTAAATTTAGCAAAGATTGCAGTTGGGTGAAAGAGCTGACAATTTTATCAACATAAATTTGTGGTTCTTCTTCAAGACTTTGGGCTTTTTCGTAAATTTTTTGTCCGTGCTCATCGGTTCCCGTATTAAAAATTACCTCATTACCTAAAGCCCTTTGATAACGAGCAATAAAGTCAGCGGTGAGGATTTCCCAGGCAAAACCCAAATGCGGTGGAGCATTAACATAAGGCAAAGTGGTAGTAATATAAAAATTGCTCATATTCTAGTGATATTATAGCATCGATACTGCCAAGTCGTTGAAAAAAGATGAGCTCAGTTCCGAACTCGTCATAACATGTTATAATTTAACTCTCAGTTTATAAAAAAATTAGAAATTATTGAAAAATTTTATGACAGAAGTAATGGACCAATTAAAAATCTTACCTATGGGAGGGATTGCCAATGTAACGCAAAATATTTATGTTTATCAATATCAAGATGAAATTTTATTGATTGACTGTGGTATTGGTTTTCCTGATGTCCTAATGCCTGGAGTAGATATTCTTATTCCCGACATTAATTATTTGCTTAGACAACTAGAAGAGGGTAAAAAAATTGTGGGCATGGTTCTTAGTCACGGACATGACGATCATATTGCGGCCTTACCTTATATTTTACCCAATCTACCAGACTTTCCTATTTATGCTGGTAAATTAGCCGGTGGTTTCGCCCAAAATCGTCTTTTAGACGCCAATTTGGCTAAAGATATTATCGTTCTCTCAGACCGCCAAGTACAAAAAATTGGTCAACATTTTCAAATCAATCTGTTGAGTGTTACTCACTCCGTACCAGACACCAAACATATTTTCATTCAAACTCCAGTAGGTAATGTTTATCACGGTAGTGATTTTAAACTTGATCAAGAACCAGTTGACGGGAAATTAAGCGATTATGATTATATGGAGCAAATCAGACAAAAAGGAGTAAGTTTGCTTTTATCTGATTGTTTGGGAGTAGAAAAGGCGGAATGGACTAAATCCGAAAGCTCGGTCGGGCCAATTTTGCAGGAAGCGATGCAGGGGGTGAAAGGTAAAGTAATTGTTACCTTGATGAGCTCTCATATTCATCGTATCAAGCAAGTAATGCAGGCGGCCAAAAATGTCAATCGCAAGGTGGCTTTGATTGGTCGCAGTATTGAGCAAAACATGATTACCGCTGCTGAATTAAATTTTATTGATGATCCAGATAATGTTTTTATTAATAAAAAAGAAATTTCTCGCTATTCTCCAGATCAGTTATGTCTGATTGTCGCTGGTAGCCAAGGTCAAGAAGGCTCATCTATGATGCGAGCGATTTATGGAGAACATCCGGTGATTCGCCTTTCAACTCAAGATAAGGTAATTTTCTCCGCTAATGCTATTCCCGGCAATGAAACAAGTTATTATGGGGCAATTGATCAACTTTTTCTCAATGGCATCCCTACCGTCTATCCAACTATTCTCCCTGGTATCCATCAATCTGGTCATGCCAATGCTCCAGAACAACAGGATTTAGTAAAAAGACTGGCTCCACGCAAACTATTGCCCATTGGCGGTAATCCTCGCCACCGAGTTTTATATAAAAATATTGTTGCTCAACCTTTGGGCTATCAAGAAGAAGATGTCCTAATTCCTGATGATGGTGATATTTTAGGTTTATTTAGTGATGGCAGAGTAAAAAAAGTGGGCAATGTCAGTTTGAGACCACAAATTGTTGATGGTCTAGGCATTGGTGATGTGGGGCCAGCAGTCTTATCTGATCGACGAGCCTTGGGTCAGGCAGGAATGATTTTAGTGATTGTTAAACGCTATAAAAAACCTCAATCAAGATTGGATTTAAAAGATATTCATGTTGTGTCTCGCGGTTTTGTCTTTATGAAAGACGCGGCTGAAGTGATGAAATTTATCAAAGAAAAGACGGCTGAATTGTTCAAAAAACATTATCGCCAGGATAAATTAGAGCATAGTGAGAGAGTGGTAGAAAGAGGTTTGGCTCGTAGTTTGTATGAAATTATCCAAAGAGAACCAATGATTGAAGTGGAAATTGTTGATTGTTAATGAAAATTTTAGGTATAGATTACGGAACGAAACGAGTTGGTTTAGCGCTTTCTTATGCTAGTTTGGCCGAACCTTTATTTATTCTTCCCAACGATGCTCAACTGCTGGAAAAATTGCTTGAAGTTATTGACAAATATAAGATTGAACAATTGGTTTTAGGTCTGAGCGAAAATAAAATGGCAGATAAAACCAAAGCTTTCGCTCAAACTCTCAAAAAGAAAATTAATTTACCGCTCTACTTTTATGATGAAACTCTCAGTAGTCATCAAGTAAAAGAGTATTTGCGTGAGCAAAGACTTACGTCTGACAAAAGGCCAATTGATCATTTGGCAGCTGCCGTAATTCTACAAAACTTTCTGGATGATCAGAATAAACTAGATAAATAAATCCACTTAAAGGATTGGGGAAAACACAAATAAGCAATTTAAAACCGTAATTCTGCGGTGATCACTCCCCGACGGAGATGAGTTCCCTCTGGTGTACAAGTAACTAACTTTATTTGTCTTAAATTAGGATTTTGTGCCAAAATATAGTCATCATCAGCTGGTACTTCTTTTTTTTCCACTACTTGATAGGTATAAACAATATCGTTTTGCTTAAGTGTGATTAAATCACCATTCTCCAAAGTCATAATGGTGGAAAAAATTGACTTATAGCGTTTTTTGTTTTCTTCTTTGGGATTGTAAAGCTGACGTAAGGTGGAATGACCAAAAATAACTGGGGCTCCGTATTCCCCTAAAGAAACGTCGGTATTAAATTGGACTAAATTGTGGTCAATCTCTACCCCACCCACTTTGACCAAAGCATTGGCAATCTTTAATTTAGGGATTTCTAGTAAATAGCTCTCTTGAGTAGGAGCATAAACGGCTACTGGTCTTTTGCCAAACCAGTTTTGCAAATTGCTATAATCGACTGGGGCTTCAGATAAAATAAGTGGCGGTTTGGCAGGAGGAAGATTGGTAAAATCACCAAGAATTTTGGTTCTTTGTTCGATCTTGGCTAGAAATTCTTCGGCCACCAGAGGAAAAATTTGTTCCTGTTGTTGTCGCCAAAAATTATCAATCTCCAGTCTAATAAAAGGAAAAACGGCCACTAATAGAGCGCTGATCCCAAAAGAAAAAAGGCCACCAAAAAGCAGTTTTTGGAGCTGCTTTTTAGTTAAGAGTTCTGACAACTTCTACCTTTCTAGCATCTTTGGGAATTTTTTTACTTATAAAAGAATAGAATTTATTATTCCATTGCCAGTGATGAGTTTTAATTCCTGGGAAACTGCTCAAAAAATTATCAGCCTTGAAAAGGGGTTGCCCAAGAATCTGACTTTCGATAGTTTCTAAATCCAAAATAGAAGCTGTCGCTTGAGAAAGATTGACCGTTAAATAAATTCTCTCACCATCCTTATTAGTTTTGCTCTGATTAACGGCAGAAAGAACATCGGGAGTGTCTCCCATTAACTCATAACCAGCCGGCAACTCTTTTTGTAAAGTGGCCTGAGCCAGAGGAGTTAGCTCACTCAACTCATAGATGATTACTGGTACAGTCGCTTGTAAAGACAAAGTCACTTCATTCGCCTCCTCATTTAATTTCTGATCAAAGGTTTGCTTGGTAATCTTTAATTTATCAGCTTGAACAGCAAAGTATTTTCCACTCTCCTGAGCGCCAATTTCGGCCAACATTTTGTCGCTTAGCTCTTTGGTCGCTCCCTTAATCGCGTTTTCACTGTCTTCTTTGGAAAAAACGGTGGCGGTTTTATCCGTTCCACCAGTAAAAACTTTGGTGGTCTTTGCTTCAAAACGATCGATGCTTAAAGATTCTATTTTTAAATTGATATCTTGACCAAGATTACTTCTCGTACCAGGGGCATTAGCGGTGACTGAAACTTTACTTTTTCCATAAGAGCGCACTTCACCGCTATCATTGCTACTAACATTCGTGGCTGGTACTGTTACCTCATTATCTAGAGAAAAACTAACTGTCCCATCGCCCACTTGAGTGCCTTTGCCAAACTTTCTCTCTTCGGTTGTCTTATTAATCAGTTCTACCTCTCCTTTGGCCGAATCGCCCACCTCTCTCAAGCCAGTGGCGGTAAAAATATATTCATGTTGTAAGTTTTTCACCACTACCTCACCAGGTAAAACTAATTTATCATAATCAGATTGCTCCAACTTGGGATCAATGATTACTTCCAAACTCTTGGTTAAGACAGATTTTTCTGGTACTAGAGAAAGAGTAACTTTAGTTTGACTAAAAAGAAAGAAAAAAGCAATCATCACTAAAGAAAAAAGAGCTAAAAAGAAGGCTAGCAGAGCTAGTTTGCGGTCTGGTTTGAGAAAAGAGAATTTTTTAGGTTTGATAAATTCATTTTCCTCTATAGTAGGAATAAATTCAGACTCCTGTTGAGAAATTCTTGGTTTTATCGTCTCCGCGGGGACAATGGGAGGCTGATCAGTGCTATTCTCTTCTAAATCATCATCTCCTAAAATCCAACCATAAGACTTAGCTAAAATGGTGGCACTAGGAATAAGAATATAAGAAAGAATAATATCGCTACCCAAAATTTCTGCCCTCATCGGAAGAGTTGTGGGTAATAGTTCTACTTTTTCTTGTAATTCCAAAGTGGGAAGCAAAGAGGAAATGAAGTTGACGAAAATAGGAGCTTTTTCCTCAGGACTAGGAGCAAGTTCATCATTATTGTCGATAAAAAACCCACTATAATCAATTCCAATTTGACCAGCCATTTGGACCAAAGCAGTTTTGAATTGGGTGACAAAGTCTGTTTCAGCTTCAGCTATATATTGATCAAGTAAATTTTTTTTCTGATAAAGACTAAAAATAGTTTTATTATTGATAAACTCTACCACTAGTTGTTTGTCTAGTTGTGGGTTTTGTTCAATTTTGGCATTAATTACCGCCTCAGTATTGGTGATAAACCCTAAAGAGGTCAACTGCAAAGACTCAGTGATATTTTCAAAAAGAGGTTTTTTCTCTTTTAAAAGACCGTTTTGGTCAAAAAAAGAAGAGTCGAGATGAAAAAAAGTTTGCTGAACACTTTGCCCTTCTGGACCTAATTCCTGTAGACACTGATCAAGTTTCACTAAAAGATCTGTTTCATTAAAATAAGGTTTGGTTTCGCTTTTAGCTAAAACTTTAACATTTTGCTCCACCTCCCACAGGGCAGCTTGAACTATTTTTTCCGAGACTTCCAAACTAAAAAAACGTCTAGAAGACGAAACCTCTTGCTCAACGGGGGGTTTTTTTCCTTGAAAAAAATTGAACATAATATCAGTTTTATATTTGACTTTATCTCTAAAAGATGTCATAATATATTAGCATAAAAGTAGTAGAAAGACAAGCAATATGAGCAATTCTGGAGAAAAATTTTGGTCTACTTTGAGTGGGATGTTATTTGGAGCAGCAGCTGGCGCAGCAGCGATGTTTTTCCTCGCTCCCCGTTCAGGTAAAGAAAATCGAAAAATGGTCAAAGATAAAATTGGCGAATTAAGCGATTATATTGAGGAAGAAAAAGAATTAATGGAACAAAAAGTGAAAGATATTTTTGGTGAAGTTAATGCTTTAACCACTTCTCTTTTTAATGATGCTAGACGTCTATGGAATACTCAAGTAAAAACTTTTGAAAAAAGTTTGGATAAAATTGACAAAAATCGCTATCAAGAAATGGTTGACAATGTCATAGAAAAATTGCAAAGTAGTAAAAAATACGATCAGGGTCATTTAGCAAAAATGAAACGCTATCTAACTAGCGAGTGGCGAAAATTTAGTCAAATGTTGGATTAATAAATAAAAACTGAGTTCCCCTCTTTTAGAAATAAAAGAGGGGATTTTTTATATGTTATAATCTCTCTTGTTTATTACAGCAAAAGGAAAATTATTAAATAATTTATGCTCAAAAAGAGTAAAGTGGTGCGAGAATTTGTGTGGATTTTGGGCATTACTCTCATTTGCGCTTTCATCGCTTTACCCAATAGTTGGCAGTGGCAGATCGGTAAACAACAAATAAGTTTTGATAAAAATTTATTACAACCCACTTTTTTTGGTAAAACTTATCAATTAACTTGGCCTCTAAAAAAAGGTTTGGATATTGCTGGGGGAGTAGAAATTATTCTCCAAGCAGATATGAAGGAGATCGAGCCAGCTGATAGGCTTGATGCCTTAACTAGCGCGGTAGAAGTGGTGCGCCAAAGGGTGGACGCTTATGGTGTAAGTGAACCTACTATCCAAACAGCCATCAATGGTCAAGATTATCGCATTATTGTTGAACTGGCTGGTTTGGAAAATGTCAATCAAGCTCTTTCTTTAATTGGCACAACGGCACTGATGGATTTTCGCTTACAAGATGCCAGTCAAGCGGCCAATCTAGATCTTACTCCAAAAGAAGATCAGGCAGAACTTCTAAATCAGTACTATTACTATCTAGAATCTTTCAAAAAGACTGATTTAACAGGAGCAATGTTGAAAAAAGCTAGCGCTAGTTTTGATCAGCAAACGGGCCAACCAATTATTGTTTTAGAATTTACTCCAGAGGGTAGAGATATTTTTGCCCAAATTACCAAAGATAATATCGGCGGAATCTTGGGAATTTTTATTGATGACTGGCCAGTGACTGTCCCACAAATCAAAAATGCTATTGTTGATGGGCAAGCCATTATTTCTGGTCAGTTCACGGCCGATAGCAGTCGAGAGTTGGCAGTTCAACTCAACTCTGGGGCTTTACCAGTTCCCTTATCTATCTTACAACAAAGACAAGTGGAGGCAAGCTTGGGAACAGATAGCATCAATAAAAGTATTTTTGCTGGGCTGGTTGGCATTGTTTTAGTTTCTCTTTTTATGATTTTAAATTATGGAAAAAAAGGCTTATTAGCCAATATTGGTTTAATAATCTATGCCATTATTATTTTGGCGATTTATAAAATTTTTGCCATCACTCTTACCCTTCCTGGGATTGCTGCTCTTTTGCTTTCTATTGGCATGGCTGTAGATTCCAATATTCTCATTTTTTCTCGTTTGCAAGAAGAACTACATAGTGGAAAAAAGCTCAATCAAGCTAGAGAAATAAGTTTCGGCCGAGCTTGGGACAGTATCCGTGATGCTAATATTATTACCATCATGATTGCCATTATTCTCATTAATCCCTTTAACTTTGGTTTTTTAAATAGTAGCGGCGTTATTCGCGGTTTTGGAATTACCTTATTACTAGGAGTTTTAGTGGGACTTTTTACGGGTATATTTGTTAGTCGAGTTTTGATGAGAATTTGGGTAAGGGAAAAACAATTAAAATGAAACTTTATAAAAATTATTGGCTTTATTTTTTTCTTTCTGCTTTATTTTTAGTGCCAGCAGTGGTCAGTTTGTTAATGTTTGGTTTAAGACCTGGGATTGATTTTACTGGAGGCAGTTTATTAACCCTTCGCACCAGCGAAGCGAGCGAGAGTGGCCTTTTAACTGAAGACGCTATTCGAGAAAAAATTTCCCCAAACTACAAAATATCTAGTATTAAAAAAACTGAAGATCAGCAAATTATTTTACGTTTGTCTCCCTTAGAAAATGAAGAAAAGGAGCAATTATTGGCAGAACTTAATTCCAAAGTTGCTAATGTTGAACAAGTGAGTTTTGAAACCATTGGCGCTACTTTGGGTTCTGAGCTAATTAAAAAAACTCTAATTGCTGTTATCATCGCTTGTGTTATTTTGGTGATTTATCTACAGTTTCGTTTTGATGAGCTTGATTATGGCCTGGCTGCTTTCTTAGCGGTCATCCATGACACTCTCATTTTAAGTGGTATTTTTAGTCTTTTGGGAGCCTATTTTCAGACAGAAGTAGATATTCTTTTCGTCACTGCCCTATTAACCACTATTTCTTTTTCTGTTCACGACACGGTGGTTATTTATGATCGAATTAAAGAGTTGAAAAATAAATTCCTCAATCAATCTCTAAGCGAAGTGAGTAATGCCGCTGTCTCAGCTACTCTTTCTCGCTCTCTCAATAATTCCCTAACGGTGGTTTTTATGCTGTTGGCTCTTTTACTTTTGGGAGGAGAAACCCTGCGCGACTTTTCTTTGGCTTTGGTTTTGGGCGTTATCTTTGGCACTTATTCCTCTCCTTTTGTCAGCGTTCCTCTGCTCTTATTTTTTGCTGATAGAAAAAAATTCAAACTAAATAAGGGAAAAAAATTATGACCAAACAAGAAGTTCAATGGATTTATGGCTCATTAGCAGGCGCAATAATAATTTTTTTATTTTTTCTCTATTTGGTTTCTGATTTTTCTCCCCTTGCGAGAAGTGATTCGGGGCAAGAATTTCTATTGCCAGAATCTGGTTCGGAAGCTAGTGGAGAGGTCGAATTAATTTTGCCATAACTTTTTTGAAAGAGTCAGTAAAAATTTACTAAAGTTTTTAGTTAAACTCGGCTTTTTTTTCTCTCAAAAATTCTCGCCAGTCTTCAATAAAACTGATAAAAAATGATAGAGGAGTATCAATCAAAACACTGAAAAAAATAGAGAAAATATTATATTCTTTCCATTTGCGAGAAAACCAACGACCGATTCTTGCTAAAGGAATAGAAAAAATGTCCAAAATGAAGTCAAACAAACTACTTTTTTCATAAATAGTAATCTCACTCGCTTGATGACGAATGCCTAAAGAAGCCGAAACTACCATAGTAATGTAGACAATATTGAGATAAATGGAAGTCCAAGGCATACCGACTAAATCAAAAATAAAATAAAAAAACCATAAACCAAAGGCGCCAGCTACAAAAACAAAAAAATAAAAAATGCCATGAACGAGTTTTTTGTCTCCACGAGAACGGATTCTTATCTCATAGACATCTTCTTTCTCGCTTTTTTGACCAATTTTTAAAATTTCCTGCCAAACTATAGGCTGATTCTTTTTGTCAGGTGGTCTAATCATCATCACTAATAAAAACATCGCAAAAGTAGGAATCAAAATATCCATGATGATAGAAAACCAACCAAAATCTAAACCTAAAAGATAAGCTACTGGCCCTTCAATAGCCACCACACTAAAAGCATTGCCAACTAAAATCGACAAGGTGGTCCAAAAAGAGGTTCTCAACAAACGCCGCTTGAGACTTTTGTAACGATCTTGATAAATCTGGTTGTAAAGCTTCTCTATTTTTTCTTCATCTTGCCAAACTGATTTGGCTTCTTCTAACTTGGTGGGAGCGATTTTGTCAGTAATATCACCAATTAAACGAAAGGCAGCATCATATTTATTTGCCAAACGTAAAAAATTACGATTGGTTTTAGAATTCAAATCCTGATTAATTTTATTTTGAGCTTGAAAAAACTCCTCCAAAAGCTTATCAGGAATAAAATTTTCCGCCCGTAAAAGATTTTGGTGTTCAAAAACAATCAATTTATAAGCAACCAAGTAGTCATCAGCTCCAAAAAGAGCTCGCCAAACAGACATAAGAATAATCTTTTTCTCTTCCAGAGCCGAAAGCTTTTCTCTGGGTAGGACCTTGATCCTTTTTTGCAAAACATCAATCATCATTTTAGCCAAAGCTTCTTCTTTGAAAGCTGGAGCTAAACAATCTTCAATTTCGCAGGAAGCGATTTGCAAGATCCAAGTTTGAAATTTAATTTTTTGCTTTAAGTCTTTTCGCTTGGTAACTGTTTGCTTTTGTAAATTGAGAGCGATTAAAATTTGGGCATATTTGAAGAGTATTTCTTCCACTTGTTGGACTTTGAAAGTATTAATCAGTTTATTGTCAAAATAGCCACTGCGCATTAATTCAAAAACAAATTCTGAGGCTAACTGGCGATTGGTCTCGCGCGTATACTTTTGATTGAGACCATAAAATTGGCCAATTAATTTACGTTTGAAAGCTCTAGTGATCGCTCCTCGTCGCAAAGCATTTTCATCTTTCCAGTCAATCACTTTTCGAATTTTTTCGTAAAATTTACCGACACTTAAAGCTAGATCATCAATTTCAAAACTATTAATTAATGGTTGATGTTGATAATCATAAGCTTCTTGATAAGCTTTTAAATAATCAAGTAAATACTGGCTAATCACCATGATAAGGCCTATTATAAACTAAGAAAATCAATCTTCTTTTGGAGTTGCTGAAAAGGAAAAATTTTTACTAATTTTAGTAAAAATTTATTGAACATTAATGATAGTCCGACCAAAACGTTTGGAGAAGGCAACAATGCCATCTTTCATGGCAAAAATAGTGTGATCACTTCCCAAACCAACATTTTTTCCAGGTTTATATTTCGCTCCTCTTTGGCGAACAATAATTTGCCCCGTTTTCACTTCTTGGCCACCACTTTTTTTCAGACCTAAGACTTTACTTTTGCGTGCTCCTTGTGAGTGTTGACGGACACTACCACCAGCTTTTACTTTTGACATATTATTTTTTACCTTTCAATTTCTGGTTGTTGATACTGAAAAATGACAATTTCTCTTTCAATAATCGCTTGCGGTCGGGCATAAAACAGACCAGAAGAGCGCTTATTATAGCCAAGAGGGGCTAATTTGTCAAACAAAAAGTCGAGAGAAAAAAGTTGACCATTATCAGCTTTGACCCGCGGGAAAATTACCACTAATTGGGCCTGAGAAGCCAAAATTTTACTCCAGTGGCGAAAAGCTCCTAAATAAAGTTTTCCCAAGCCTCTGAAGATTCCTGGTAACTCACTACTTTTTGGTGTTTGTTTTCCTAAAAACGGCTCTGTTACTAGAAAATTAATTTTTTTATTTTTTAACTGAGAGGGGGTAGTTTTTGTTACCTCAGTAGCAAAAGTTTCGGCCTTTAATGACCGTTGATAAGTTTCGCTCCACCAGTCTAAATTTTCCCGCGCCCCTAAAACCGCGCGAATATCTAAATCACTGCCAAAAACTGCCAAAGGATAAAAGGCTGCCTCTAATAAAATTGTCCCTGTGCCGCAAAAAGGGTCATATAGAGTGGTCGTTTGAACCTTATTTTCTTCTAAAGCTAATGGTCCGACAGCCAAATTCACCATTATTCTAGCTAGTTTGGGAGGAAGCATCCCTTTTTGCCGATCAGCATAAGGTTTTTCCCGATCGCGCAAGGTCCAATCATCAATGTCTTGAACGGCTAGAGTTCTTGCCAATAAAAGACTTTCCCCTTGGGCCAAAAGAATGTCAATTAGCTCTCGGCGATGTAAAAGAAGGGCCGCACTGGCACCAGACCGAGCACGATCACTAAATCTCACTTTTAGACCTTGTTCTTGCAAGGCGTCTTTGAGGGAAACTAAATCAAATTTTTCTAAGTGATCACGACCAATTTCTCCTAAAGAAAAATGAATTCTATTTTGCTTGAGATTTAAAAAGTAAGCTACTAATTCTGCTTGCAAATCATTTTCACTAATATCTGTGGACAATTCTTTAAAAATTTGCGCTATTTTAATCGTTCCACCCAATTGTTTGAGAGTGAAAACTGCATCTAGTTTCTGATCTAGACTGACAATAGCAATGTGACTATGAAAACGCCTTACTTTTTGGCCAAAAATAGCCTGTAGCTCGGCAAAAGATAGTTCTGGAGTACTCCCTAAAAGAAAAAGATATTCTTGCATTTTTACCGCGCCCTTTCTGGCGCAACCGTCTTTACTGGTTTAAATTTTAATCAATACTCATCACTTCCACATTGGTAATATTTTGGCGATGACCGTAAACTTTGCGATACTTCGACTTAGCTTTGTATTGAGCCACTCTAATTTTTTTATCTTTGCCCTTTTCCAAAACTTTCAAAATTACTTTGGCTTTGACCAAGGGAGTTCCTACTTCTATTTTACCGTCTTTATTAACTAATAAAACATCAGTTACTTCGATTTTATCTCCGACAGCGGACGATAATAAATCTACCGTGAGTTTGTCACCAGGAGAAACTTTGTATTGTTTGCCTTGTAAAGCGATGATAGCATATTGCATAAGGTGGGTATTATACCATAAGAATTGATAAAAATGGAGTTGCTCTATTTTAATTTCCAAACTTAAAAACTGATAAATAGGCTTAATTTAGTTGATGAAATTTTTATTTGTCTCAAACTCTAATACTACTTTTTTGAGCTTTTTTAAATTTATTGTCCTTCAAACTCTCTCTGCCAAGCTTGAAAAATTTCTACCTGTTCTTCTCCAAATTGTTGCAATTCAGCTTCAATTTTGGCTGGACTATCTGCTTGCCATAAAACCGCTTCCCTTTTGGAGAAAAAAAGGTCGGCATAAGTGATAATTTTTTCGGCTAAGCTTTGAGGACTGAAGTCTTGAGTGGGCAAAGGGAGGTTTCTCGTCTCAATCTCTTTTTTGGTCAAACCAACCCCTATATGACGCTCTGCTACCAAAGCGTGTTTGGGCAAACCTTCAGCTCGTAAAATCTCAGCTCCAGTAACTCCATGAGCGATATAAGGCAATTCTCCGATGCAATCCATTTTGGGAGATTTAGTTTTCATCACTCCGAGATCGTGCAGCATGGCCGCCTCTTCAATAAATTCCTGTTCTGGTAAGCTCAAATTAAGACGTCTAGCAATTTCTAGAGCTTTATTAGTTACTAAAACAGCATGGATCAAAAAAATCTTATGCATTTTTGTGCCAACTGGGTAATATTTATTGATCAAAGATAAGTAGTCCAACATGAGTCTTATTATAGCAAGAGAAAGAGCAAAGCCAAATTGCAGTTTAGCTTTTTTTATCTTATAATGAATTGAGGAAGAGCTGATTTATTATGACTAAAAAAAGTTTCGCCAATCAGTGGACAACAACCATTTTTTTTGTTTTGGCGATTGCTCTGACCGTAATAGGTATTTTTTATTTACAAAAAACTAGAAGCTCTCTTCAAGCTCCTCCAGCCGTGATTTTAAATGATCTGCCAATCGATTTGATTGAAAGTTCTGGTTCAGCTCATTTGCTTGAAGCAACAGTGGAAGCGACAGGGGAAGAATCCGAAGCTCCTTCTTTGTCGCCTGCAATAGACTGGCAAAATCTTAAAGCAGCTGAAACCTATTTGGCTATCAAAGAAGCCCTCAGTCAAGCAAAAGATTTTGCCGAATTTTCACAAATTAAAAAAGAAAATGTTTTAACACCTGAGGGGAGAACTGATCGAGCAATGACCAGCTTGATAACCCTGGTGCCTTTGGAAAGTCAAGATAGAGCTCTTTATGTCCTCAAAAATTTAACTCCCAATTATCAAGATATTGTGATGATTGATGAGAGCCTTAATGGCGATCAGGCTAATCTGACCGTTCACTTAAAACAAGAAGATCTTGTAGGAAAAGTTCAATTGAAAAAAATAAACAAGCGTTGGAAAATTACTCAGGAAGAATGGCTAGAAGTTGTTTATGAGTAAAAAAAGAACCATTATTAATTGGAAATTAGTTTTTCCAGCCACCGTTTTTTTCTTGGCAATAATATTAAATTTTTTAATTAATTCTGTACCTCTGTCAACCACTAAAGTTCTAGGCGTCTCTACTAAATTGCAAAAGGAAGAAATTTTACGCCTTCTCAATTTAGAGAGAGGCAAAAAAGGTTTTGGTCCATTAGTTTTTCATGAACAGTTGAATCAGGCAGCTCAAGTTAAGGGAGAA
Organism: uncultured Pseudomonadales bacterium; assembly: GCA_964583625.1. GTDB lineage: Bacteria > Patescibacteriota > Microgenomatia > UBA1400 > PJMF01 > JAUNST01. The sequence continues at coordinate 214,311 of CAZOVA010000001.1, read as the reverse complement.
AATATGTTTGCCACTAACTATTGGGCTCATGTCAGCCCACAGGGAGTGCAACCTTGGAGCTTTATCAGCCAAGCTGGCTATATTTACCAAAGTGCTGGTGAAAATTTGGGTAGAGACTTCCAAAATGAAGCTAGTTTGGTGGCAGCCTGGATGAATTCAGCGACTCATCGAGCTAATATTCTCAATGGTAATTTTAGTGATATCGGTTTGGCGATTTTAGATGGAGAAATAAACGGTGAGCCAGTACTTTTAATTGTTAATTTCTTTGCTCAACCAAAACTGAGTGCTCAGCACAACCGCGAAGTGGCTATTTATGATCACCAAAGTGACAGTTTGGTTTTAGCTGGTGAAGTGATGCCAGAATCAGAATTATTAGCTAATAAGAATAGCTGGTTTGGCACAAGAATAAAAAAGTCCTTTATTATTCTAATTTTTTTAATTGTTGGTTTAATCGTCTTTAATCTAAAGGGCAATAGCTATAAGAAAAGAAAATGAAACAGGGTTTATTTCAGTTAATTTATTTTACCTATATCCACAATCAATTACTCATTGGTTTAGCCGTGGCGCTAATAAGCAGTTTATTACTTTTACTGAAAAAACCACAAAGGCGTTATGTTTGGTTTTTACTAGGTTTTTTATTTCTCATTATTCATTTTGAATATCAAAAACACATTGTCAAAGACTTGACTGAACAGACTATTGCCACTCTTTTTCTAGAAGAGGGATACTATCGGGGGCGGTGGCTGACTAGGGTTGCCCTTTATCACTTAGTGCCATTTCTGCTCTGGTTAGCTGGTTGGGGCAATATCATCTTAGGTCTCAGCAATTGGCGAGGTGGGAAAAATAAATAAAAATGTGGAGATGACGAGTTTGACCTCGTGTCTGTAAACAATCACTTTTACCTTCTACTAAAATATTCAATTTTTGTCTTTAGTTAAATAAGTAAATTGAAAAACTAGATTTTAACCAGCAAATGTTTGAGTTGCAATTTTTTCAAGCGCATTTATTCTTGAAAAAGAGGTATCGGCTGTTTTTTCACCCGCAAATTAGCGACGATAAAACTAGATTCTGCGAATGCCTACTTAAGCAACTAAATAAGCTGCTTTTGTTGGAGCAAAAGCATCAGCTAAGCCACGAGAAGTGTCTAGCAATAATGATTTTGCTTTTTGCACGAATTTATCGGCAGTTAAATTTTGATTAATTTTTTATATCTACCAATCAAAGATACTTAGCCAGTAAAAAGTAATTTTCACATCAAAGCAATACATCCCCAATTTTAAAAGAACGCCAGAGCCGATATTTTAATACTAAAAGGCTAAAAAATCAAGTTAGGTCAAGTATTTTTTGCCAAAGACTTATTTTTTAAGCGGTTTGTGACACAACCACCAATCAAGACAAGTTAGTTCACCCGATTTAGCTTGAGCCAATCTTTCTTTGGCGGTTTTGACATCCTTGGCTGGAGGGACAATGACATCATCTGCAAAAAGCTCATTATTGGGCCAGTTGGCTGGTAAAGCCACTTTATTGGCGTCCACAATTTGTAAGCCTTTGACAATCCGGACAATTTCCTCCATATAGCGACCCAATTCTTGAGGATAATAAAGAATTGTCCGCACTTTTCCCTCAGGATCAATGACAAAAACAGCTCTCACCGTATTAGTGTCATTATTTTTTCCTGGATGTAAAAATCCTAGTCTAGTGGCCACTTTTCCCGTGTCGGCAATAATAGGAAATTCAATTTGCACATCCAGCTTTTCTTTGATCCACTCTTCCCATTTGATATGAGAGAAAACTTGATCCATGCTCAAACCGACCAATTCACAATTTAACTCTCGAAATTTAGGGTAAAGTTTTTGAAAAGCGACAAACTCCGTGGTGCAAACTGGAGTAAAATCTGCTGGATGGCTAAAAAGCACCCACCATTTACCCGCATAATCTGCTGGAAGAGTTTTTGGTCCGTGAGTCGTGATCACTTTCAATTCTGGTAACATTTCACCAATAAGGGGAAAACTATTGACTGTCGTTTCTTGAGGAGAACTCATAAAAATCCTTTCTGATATTAGGTTAATAAAGCTAATTTTTAATATTGCCATTATAACAGACAAAAAAGGATAAAAAATTGAGTTTTTTATAAAAGTTTATGCAACCGACTATCTTTGATTTTCAGCTCTTCATCAGTTAAACCTAGTAGTTCGTGAGGTAAAACCAACCAGCTATCTGTTTCGTGCAAATAATAGTCTGGGGAAAAATCAACCAAGCGTCTCTTAGGCTTATAAAAAACAACGGCTGTTTTTATTTGGGCCACTAGCGGCTCTAAGGCTTTTTTCACTGCTTGTATGGTAGAGCCAGTGTCAAAAATGTCGTCAACTAGAAGAACTTTTGTCTTCTTTGAGAGATGGGAAAAGATATGCTCCATGGGCTCCACTTCCACCTCACTCCTCTGATCAATCCCTTGATAAGCAAAAGTTTTGACGATGCTGTGATAATGAGGTACTTTTTTATAAGCAAAAAATTCTTGTACTGCAATCCCAACCAGTGAACCACCGCGCCAAAGAGCAATGATGGCGTCGGGGCGAAAACCAGAATCATAGATTTTCTTGGCTAAAGCAAAACTATCAAGATTAAGTTGGTCGGCATTGATGAAATCTTTTTGAATCATAAAAATTTAAGAGTTACCTTTCGCTCGATTGTGAGTTTTGCATAACATTTGACAATTTTCAGCTGTAGGGTTTTTGCTTTTTTGGCGGCAGTGAGATTTTTATTAGCCATAATTGAGAAATTATACCATCACTTCAAAAAGAAAAAACTCGTTAAACTTGTCAAAAATAAACCTTGCTTATCTTTTCAGACAAGCAAGGTTTTTTAGTTATTTTTATTAATAAACTTTATCTCTTAAAGCGACGACTGCTATTGGAGCGCAAACGATTGGCGAAAGAGCGATCATTACTTCTCTGCCGCCCGCCCCGGAAATCGGGACGCGCTGGACGGGAAGCGCGGGCGGCGGCTTCCTGTTCTTCTGTCAACATAGATAATTTTACTTTACCATCTGGTTGAATTTCACTAATTCTGACATGAACTCTGTCTCCTAAATTGACTACCTTGTGCGGATCGTCTAAGTATGAAGTCGACATAGCGCTCACATGAACTAGTCCCTCTTTATTATAGCCATAGCTAACAAAAGCGCCATAATTTTCAATTCTAGTTACTGTTCCCTCATGTTCGTCGCCAATATTGTCTTCTTGCATCATGCTCTGTACTAGAGAAACAGCTTTCTCCAAAGACTCTTGTTCTGGAGAAGAAATATTAACCAAACCAAGTTTTTTCTCTTCATCTTCTTCCACATCAATTTGAGCACCAGAAGTTTCAATCAAGGCTTTGATATTTTTACCGCCAGGGCCAATTAACTCTCCAATTCGATCAGCAGGAATAGTGATCTGTACAATCTTAGGAGCATAACGACTAATGTTTTTTCTTGGTTCATTGATACAAGCCAACATTTTATCTAAAATATGAAGTCTGCCTTCACGGGCTTGAGCCAAAGCTTTGCTTAAAATCTCCATATTAATACCACTGATTTTAATATCCATTTGCAAAGCGGTAATGCCATAGGTGGTCCCCGCTACTTTGAAGTCCATATCACCGCAGTGATCTTCAACATCTTTGATATCAGACAAAATTTGGTATTTCTCACCAGAGGAAATTAATCCCATAGCAATCCCAGCAACTGGCCTCTTGATAGGTACACCAGCTGCCATAAGAGACAGGGTGCTACCGCAAACTGAGGCTTGCGAAGTGGAACCATTGGAGCTTAAAATTTCCGAGACTACATGAATGGTATAAGGGAAAGTTTCTTGATCTGGAATAACTGGTAATAAAGCTCTTTCGGCCAAAGCTCCGTGACCAATTTCACGACGCTTGGGAGAACCTAAACGCCCAGCTTCTCCAGAAGCATAGGGAGGCATACTATAAAAATGCATATAATGGCGAACATCTTCTCCCCCCATATCCTCGACCAATTGTCCTAAAGAAGGAGAACCCAAAGTTGTAATTGTCACCGCCTGAGTTGCTCCTCTTTTGAACATCGCGCTCCCGTGAGTCCGCGGAAAAACATCAATTTCGCAAGTGATTGGTCGAATTTCAGCAGTTTGGCGGCCATCGGGACGCAATCCTTGATCCAAAATTTTCTGACGAATAAAAGCAGCTTTTAGTTCATGCCAATAATTTTTAATGGCGGGCAAAGTGATCTCTGCCGCAATTACCTTTTCATCTTCAGCGATAGCAGAAAATTTTTCTGCCAAATCAACCACAGCAAAATTGGCTTCTTTTTCTACAATTTCGGCCATTGGCCAATCTTTGAAAAACGGAGCTAAAATTTCTTTTTCTTTGGCTTGTTCCACTTGAGGATCGATAAATTCTGCTTTAGCTTTACCCACTTTTTCAGCAATGGTGACAATTTGTTGACAAATTTGACCAATTTCTTTTTGAGCAGCTGCCAAAGCTTGGAGCATTAAGTCCTCAGGAACTTCTTGGGCGTCAGCCTCCACCATGACAATAGAATCCAAACCGCCAGCCACCACCAAATTCAAGGTGGAAGTTTCTTGTTCCAATTCATTAGGATTGAAAATGAAATTCTTGGTATTTGGGTTATAACCCACTCTCACTCCAGCAATGGGTCCAGCAAAAGGAATGTCACTAACTGCCAAAGCTACCCCAGTAGCCAAAAGGCCAATCATATCGTCACTATTTTCCTTATCATAGGAAAAAACTGTATTCACTACCTGGACTTCTCTTCTAAATCCGTCAGGAAAAAGTGGTCGGATTGATCGGTCAATAATTCTTGATTTTAAAATTGAAGCATCAGAGGGACGCCCATCACGTTTTACCCAACGAGAACCTTTGATAATTCCGCCTGCATATAGTTTCTCAGCAAAATCAACTGATAGAGGAAAATAATCCAAACTACTTTCTCCGCCCATCGCTACTGTGCAATTGACAATTGTTTCACCGCACTGAGCTAAAACATCGGCGCTCGCTTGTTGACCAAACTTGCCAATATTAATTTTTACTTCTTTATCACCAACTTTTATAGTGGTGTCATACTGATCATCATAACTTGGATAAGCCATAAGACCTTTCTTTGTGTAAACAAGGGAAGAAAAAACTCAAGAATCCAGCAAGAACAAACAAATCACAAAACTTATTTGCTCTTGAGAAGGCTCAAGCTCTTCTCCTTGTTTTATTTAATAAATAACTTTCATATTATAACATAATAAGAGAAATTAGTCTTTTTCTGCCCGGTCCAACTCAGCTTTGATATTTTTATAAGCGGTGGTATTACGAATCATCAGTTGCAAGTTGAGAGGAATCTCATAGTTCTGCAAAGCTAGTTGTTCAAAAATAATTTGTAATTGTTCTAGATCATCTCCTTGACGACGGTGGAAAATATTTTTCACCCCATTTAAAATTAGTTTTTTTCGAATCTGGTCTTGAGTTTTTTTACGATCTACTGGATTAAGAATTTTATTAATATCTAAAACACGGTCAACCAATTTCCGGACAAACTCTAAACCGCCACCCTTTTCAGATAAGAGAGTTTTTATAACTTGCACATCATCCGCCTCCAAATGCAAATACATATTGCGATCAATCACAGAAAAATTAATTGAACCATCTGGTAAAATCTCTGCCATATAATTTCCCAAATGTTGATCGGAATGGACAATAATTTCTTCTCTCCCTTGACTGTTCACTACTTTGTTTTTTTCAAAATCCAACTGATGAAGAAAAAGCTCACAAAAGGTTTTTCTCAAACGATTTTTGTCTTCTTCGCTGATGTCTGGGCTAGTTAAAAGTTTATTCAAAGTTTCCCCTGGAGCTAATTGTTCCACTTTAACTTTAGCCTGAGTCAGCCCTAATTCTGGAGCAGAGACAACTGCTCCTTCATCACTAGGACGAAAAGCAGCTAAAACCAGTCGAAATTGATTATCATCATCTAGAAAACGAGGGTCTCTAATGTCGGATAAGCACCATTTTCTCGATAGATCATTGATCATCGCTCCAATCCGAGCTTCTTTTTTCAGACTGGGATTCTCTTTTAGAGCGTCATAGGCTTCAGCTAGAGTTTGAGACATATCCATAACATTGGCGGCTACATTGGGGTTCTGAATTCTAATCACTGCCGGTGGATGACTTTCGGGGTTCAAAGGAATGAGTTCAAAGATAGTATTCAAACTACCTCCGCCCACTTTTTGACCCAAACGGTAATGCTGAAAGAGCTCCTGTAATTCCAATTGCTCTTTTTTCTCTTGCTCATTTTCTGGTTTGACCTCAATGGTCCAATGGTAAAGATTTTGCCAAGCCTCCAGTTTACTTAATCCTGGATTACTATCCAAAGTCCGACTCAATCTTTTTTGCCAAGCAGAGTCAAATTTGACAAATTGGGTTGCTAATTGCAATTGGCGCACCATAACTGCTCCGCCCGCCTCCAAACTCCCAACAATAGCTTCAATTTGTTGATTTTCAACCACCTTTTCTGCTTCTGGTTCCCTCTCTGCGGTTTCTTCCAAAAGTTTGATTTTAGCTAGAAGGGTTTGAAAAATAAAATGATAAGCTTCATTACTTTCCTGAGCTAAAAGAGCCGCTCTTGATTCTGGTTGATGAATATAATCTGGCCCAAAGAAAGTTATGTCTCTCGTGGAGCTATTAGCTATATAATCAATCTTTCTTGCTAGATCTTGTCTCTCACTATATTCTGGATCAAAAGACAAGACCGTTTCATTAATCAGACTTTTTTCTGAAGAAAGCAATGGTTCAATTAGTTCCTGTTTTATTACTGTTTCAGCTTCCTTTTTGGTCAATTTTCTTTTAGTTTGAATTTCAGTCACTGTTTGTTCTCTAATATCATTCAAAAAGCGAGAAGCCTGCAGGTTTTCTGTTTGTAAATTTTTAAATATTAGTGGTTGAAAAAGAGCTAGCAAGGGCAAGCTAATGCTTTCTGCCTTTCCTTTACCAACTAAAATAGTGACCATTTGAGTGATAAATTGATCTTGATCAAGATTAATTACTTGGTCGACAATTTTTGCTAACTGAAAGCGTCTTTCTTGGCTAGTGAGAGAGCCATTGGTGTCATTGAGTAGCTTATTAATTAATAAGCCACGCTCTTTAGCGGACAAATTATTTAAGGTAATATAAATATCTGCCAAAGATCTAATCTGAAGTCCTCCTTCTCTTTTGAAAAAAAATTTTTCTGTTTTTTGATCAAATCTATCATCATAAAGCTCAAGCCATCGAAGGAGTAGCTGATTATTCTGCTCTTTGATAAATTTTTGCTCGGGAATGGCTGTTTGAAAAACCTTAATTTGATCTTTAAAAAAACTGGAAAAAAAGTCTGCTAAGGCTATCAAAGAAAGATCTTTTTTTTCTTTTTGCCAACGTTTTCGATAAGCGTCTATTTTACTTTTAAAATTTTTATAAACAGCTAAGTCGTCAATCTCGCTAGCTAGAATTTCTACCCCCTCTAGTTCTGAATCGGTCTGCTGAAAGAAAAAGTCTGCTCTTTGATCAAAGGGAATTTCTTTCTGTCGCAGATAAGCCAAAGTTAGTTTATTTTTTACCTCTGACAAAGAAGCATCATTGGGTAGGATCTCTGTGATTAGATTAATAATCGTGGGGAAATCGGTCGCTTTTTCTTTACTAAGATCAAGATTTTGAATTAAAGAAAGAAGATTTTCTCTTTCATTTTTCCAAAAATAAATTTCGTGCCAAGAGTCATCAAAAAGATTCTCATCATCAGGAGAGATATGAGGCGAGTTCGGAAGATAAAAATTATTTAAAAAGTCTTTTTTCTCTTTTATTAACACTAAAAATTTTTCCAAGTTTTCGGCGGGCACAAAAGCTTGATCAATTTTTTCCAAAAGAATTTTAATTGGTAACAAACTCTCCAATTGAGTAAAATCATAGTTCCCACTAAACCCAAAAGGAGGCAAAGTTCCCTCTGACCCAAGTTCCGATTGTAAAAAGGTTCTCATTTGAAATTTTTTTGCCCAAATACCCTGAAGTAAATAAATAAGCTGTTTCCAGTCATAAGTCTCAAAGTTTAGATCCGATTCGGCTAAAAACTTAGCTAGTCGGCTAGTTTGCTGGTTTTTTTCTCGACAATCCAAAACGGTGAAAATATAAAGAGCTGTCTTAAATTCAAAAACTTTTTGGTTTTCCTGCTGAACTGATTCATTTTCAATTTGATGTTTTAGTCCTACTGGCCTAAAAAAGTTTTCGTGATCAAGAATGCGATCCCTGGCTGGTAAATGAAGAGCTGTCAGTTTCTCTTTAAGAACAGTTATTATTTTTTCCCAACTCTCATCAGAAATATCTCTTTTTACGCGCAAATTTTGAACTTTTTCCGTAAAATCTGATAGTTGACGAGTAAAACCTTTAGGTGAAGATTTGGAAGAACCGCTATTTTTTTGTCCCCCCAAAAAAGAGAGCTGATCAATAAAGTCTTGAAAGAGTTTTTCTATTCCCTCATCTTCATTGTCTTGTTCTGCTGATTCACCATAAGCTAATCGCCAAGCTTCGATTGTATTTGATGAAAAAAAGCTTTCTACAAATTCTAGGCCTTTTTCACCAGAGTCTGTTCTTTCCTTAATAAAATTAAATTTAATTCCTCTAGCTTTGAGCCCAGTAAAAAAGTCTTTTTGCTCTTCATAACTGAAAATTTTTGCTCTATTTTCCAAAGAATTAGAATAAAAATAAAAAAAGAAAAAACTTGCGATTAAATGTTTTTTAATATCTTCATTGAGCTCATTAGAAATTCTATCAAATAGAATAAAAAACTTTTTAGGATCAATAAAGAAAGTTCCTTCTTCTGGGCTTTGACGCTCTAAACTATAGAAGGAAGAATTCAACATTCCTGCTACTAAACACCGTTTGGGATCAAAAAAAATTTCTTGATATTGAGCTCTAGGAGCTTTATTTATATAATGATATGACGAAGGTTGGAAAAGTAATTTCTGCAAAGAGGGAGAAAAATTTCTCTTTTGTTTGAAAAAGTTATCCCAAAAAGATAGGTCGTCCAAACCCTGCAAAACTTCTTCAAATGAATTAAAAAGCTGTAACTCTCTTAATCCTTTATCATTAAACTCTCTAGAAGTTCCATTAATAAGAAAAATAGCCTTAGCCACTGATTCATCGATATCCAATTCTGCGACCAGTCTTCTTTGCAAAAGTTGATCTAAAGATTTTTTAGTCTGAAGAATAAAAGCAGATTCTAAATCATAATAAATTTGGGTTTCCTCGTAAAAACCTTGTTCCTCTTCGATCTTTTTACTCAAAGATTCACTCAAAAAACGATTAGTTTTAACCAAGTCTTCGGCTGACATCTTCTCTAGCACTCGAGTCATTAAAGCTTCGCTTCGTAAATCGATAGTTTTTTTCAAAATTTCAAAATTGGTCGGCTGGATCTCTGCTGAGCGCAGAAAGTCATATTGTTCTTTGGGGGTTTGATCAATATCGCTGGTGTGAGAGTCTAGTTTTTGCGTAACCAATTTAAACTCAAAGGCTCTAGCTTGAGCACTTTGATGAACAATATCTCTTTTATTTCTTGACGTATCATCTTTTGTGCCTTTTGCATCAATTTTTTTCAAAGCAGACACTAAAGCACCAGAGTTAAGCCCAACTTTTTCTAATAAAGATTGAGAAGTGATGTCACTGGCCATTTCATGCGCCCAGCCTAGACCAATTGAGTTTTCACTGCCATAAGTGCTCACGGTGGTTTTATTAAGTAGATGACCTATTTCGTGAGCTAGAACAGCTCCAATCTCATCAACAGTGTCTAAACAGTTGAGCAAAGCCTGAGTAAAAAAAATTGTCCCATCGGGGAAAGCACTCGCATTAATTGTTTCTCCTTTTTTAATAATAAAAACCCGCAATTGACTTAGTTCTGTCCCCTCAATCATTCTTTGTCCCAGGTCAGTTAAAAACCTAGTTGCCTCTGAGTTGGTTTCTATCTTATTAGCGATGAACTGATCATTAATTGCTTGAGCAATTTTATCACTAATATCAACATCTTTTTCTTTCTCAGAAAAAAACTCTTTTTCTTTAACTAAAACCGGGCTTAAAACCTCCAAAGTCGAAGGCGGTTTTTCCCATTCATCGTCGATTTGTTGAAGATAAAAATCTATTTCACGACTAACCTCGGCTTCTTCAGTTATCTCTGCTTCTTTTTGAGAATTTTGTTTTTTCTTGTCGGCAGATTTTTTAAAAGTAAAATCTTTTTCATCTATTCCCGCATAATGTAAGGCTAGTTCAGACATACTTTATCATTTTAGCATAGTTCTCAAGGATAAAGATTATTACAATAGTCCAGCATCATCCTCTCAGCATTATACTGAGCGGACAATTTAATAGAGTTGCGCATCATTTGCAACCACTTAGTCGGGATGTCTCGATTGTCTCTTTGATAAAAAAGAGGGATAATTTTGTCCTTTAATAAAAACATCAGGCTTTCATAAAGATTATGACTATCCAAAGCCCAACCAGTGCTTTCGTCACTCCAATCGAATTCTGCTGCCCAGCCATCATGAGAACTCAGTTGTAAAACTCCATTACTAATCGCTTTCATACCGCTGGTGCCACTAGCTTCTTCTCCTGGTTTGGGTGTATTGAGCCAAACATCCGCCCCTCTAGTCAAAGCCGCGCCCATTTCCATATTATAGTTTGGTACAAATAACGCTCTTCCTGGCAAATCTTGAGTCATATAGCCAATAATTTCTCTAATCATTCTCTTGCCGTTTTCGTCAAAAACATGCGCTTTGCCTGCCATGATTAATTGAATCGGACGATTAGTGGAAAGTAAAATTTGTTGCAAACGAGCAATATCGCGGAAAAGTAAGTCTGGTTGCTTATAAGTTGCAAAGCGACGAGCCCAAACAATTACTAGGCTGTTAGGATCATAACTAAAACCAGTTCTTTGGCTGATAAGTTGAGCGGTGTTTTTCTTATTTTCTAGATGAAAATGCCATAATTCTTCATCTGTCACCTCTGAATTTAAAAATCTTTGATCATTCCAGGTGGGAAAGTGAACAGCATTCGTGACATTCACCCAGTTATATTTGGGCCATTGTTTTTTACAAATAGCTAAATGAGGCAAACTGACACTAGAAGCCCGACAAGAAGTATTAAGAGCAAATAGGGTGACATCAAAGCGGCCTTTTTTATCAGTTCCGTCTTTAAGTAAAGTAGTGACATCAATATCCATTTTCTGGCTATAATATTTACAATAAGCTTTCATGAGGTCTAGATCATAAGTCTGATTACCAGCCGAGACAATGGTGTGATTAGTATAGTAAGTTTTATCAATAGCCGTCTGCTTGGCTTTTTTATAATTAAGACCTTGATCATCCATGGCTTGGCGAATCAATTGCCAATGTAAGAAACTCGGTCGCCCTTCATTGACGTGATATAAGGCTGGGGTTAAATTTAAAGCTTTAAGAGCTTTGACTCCACCAATACCTAAAACTAATTGTTGTTTGATAATTTCTTCTTGTGTACCAGCATAAAGAGCCCAAGCCAAACGTCTCTCATGTGAATGATTACGATAATTATCTGGATCTAAAAGGTAGAGGGCAACTGTTTTACCAATCTGATAGCGCCAGATTTGTAACCAAACGTCAACCTGAGTCAAATGAACTTTAATAAAAAGTGGATTACCAGTAGTATCACGGATCAATTCTAGACCATTGTTCTCTGGAATATAACTATGATCTTCTTCCTTTTGAATTCCCTCAGCTGTAATGAGCTGTTTGGCTTCTTCCCCCTTATATAAAAGTCCAACTCCTACCATGTGCATCTCTAAGTCAGCCGCTTGCTTGAGAATATCTCCAGCTAAGACACCTAAGCCGCCAGCATAAATGGGTAAACGATTATCGACAGCAAATTCAGCACTAAAATAAGCCACTGGGCTGTCAACAGAAAAAGTTTTAATTGACATAATGGAAACATTTTAACAAAAAAAAACTCCAAAGACAAATTTTCAAAACCTGCTAATTGTCATTTTTTTATTATTTTTTTATCAATAATCTTTTAATGATGAAAAAATTTTTGTTTTTAAGTTTTCTCTTACTGCGATTTTTTAATCCTGCCTACTGCCAAGCTAGTTTAATTATTAACGAACTTTTCCCTTATCCTCAAGTAAATAGTGAAGAAAAAGAATGGCTGGAAATCTATAATCCGCAAAATTTAGCGGTAAAAATACATGAATACAAAATTGTTGACGCCAAAAACAATATCCGTTTTTTGACTAAGGACAAAGAAGCTAGTATTGAAGCTAAAGAATTTTTTATCTTAGAAACTGGAAACATTATGGATAATAGTGGCGACACTATTTATCTTTATGACAATCAACAAAACTTAATTGATAGCATCACTTACCCAGGTAATTTAATGGGGAAAAGTTATGCTCGAAAAAACGATGGGGAAACAAAATGGCAAGTCTGTGATCTGCCAACAAAAGCTAAAAGTAATTATTTTTGTCAAGAAAGAGCGGAACTAACAGAAGAAGAAAAACTTATTCAATTACAAGCTTTGGAATTTTACCCTTGCCCCCAAACTGGGGAAAAGGAATGGCTTTACTTAAAAAATTTATCGAGTTTTGCGGTAAATATGCGTGGATTTAAATTACAAAATCAAAACGGCACTAGTCGGACTTTAACAGACTTAGTTTTACCATCTAATGCTGGTAAGCGAATAGAGTTTGCCAGTGGCTTAGCTCCTAATACTGGAGGCAAGGTTTTTTTACTTGATACTGATGGTGAAACTCAAATAGAAATTGATTATCCTGCTTGCCAAAATAAAGGAGCCCTTATGGTAGAAAGTCTCGGGAAATGGCACGAATTAATTGATAGCCCAAATGAAAAAACAATCTTAGAAGAAAAAATTAAAAAACCCGTTTCCATATCCGAAGAGACTGAAACTGAAAAAGAAGATAAAAAAGAAACTAAGATCGATTTAGCAATAAAAAACAATCAAAGCCAGTGGCAAAAAAATAAGCTTTTTAGTTTACCAAAAACCAATTATCAATCAATGGAAAAAGTGGTTGTTTCATCAATGATGGAGACTGACTGGGAAACAAGTCCCGCTGCTAAACTCCAGACGAAAAGTCTCCTTCCAGAAAAATTACTCTTTGGGAGTTTAGCAATTATAGTTATAATAGGGGGCCTAGTAATTTTACTAGATTATAGCTGGCAAAATTATTTAGCTTCCAAAAATGAAAAATCACAAGAAGAATTTTTGGTCGACTATTAGAGCCTTTATTTGGCCTTTTTTGTGGATGGGAGTAATTTTTTTCTTATCTGCGCAACCAGTTTTACCTAGTTTGGATATTTTTTGGGGAGATTTCATCTTAAAGAAAACTGCTCATATCGCTGTTTTTTCTTTTCTCTGTCTTTTGTGGCTGAGGGCTTTTAGCCAGTGGGAAAAACAGACGGGTAGGAAAATAAAGCACAAATGGTTTTTAGCTTTACTCCTAACGCTTCTTTATGCTTGTTTGGATGAATATCATCAAAGCTTCGTCATAGGAAGAACTGCGACTGCTCGTGATATCGGTTTTGATAGTTTGGGCGCGATCTTAGCTATTTTATGGTTTTACCGTTTTATTTAAAAGATAAATCCTATGCTATAATTTGCTATCTTTGATGCCTTCATAGCTCAGGTGGTAGAGCGCAGTCTTGGTAAGACTGAGGTCTCGGGTTCGAATCCCGATGAAGGCTCAAACTGTAAGGCAAAATTTCTTGATTGCTAAACATAAAAAGTTGTGCAAATCTCTTTAACTTTGTCCAGTTTTATCAAATTAGTGTGAATTATTTACTTTGTTTAATATTAGCGCAAAGCTTATTTCTCAAGATCCTGCATGCTATAATATAAAAATGCAAAAAGCTGATTTAAAAATAAAAAATTTAAGCCAAACACCAGATTTTCCTCAATGGGAAGAAAAAATTGCTGATTATTGGGAGGAAAAGAAAATTTTTCAAAAAAGTCTAGACCAAACTAAAAATGGTCAACCGTGGATTTTTTATGACGGGCCTCCTTTTGCCACTGGGCTACCTCATTACGGTCATCTGGTAGCTAGTACAACTAAAGATCTTTTCCCTCGTTTTCAAACAATGCTGGGTCGTTATGTTAAAAGAACTTGGGGTTGGGATTGCCACGGATTGCCAATAGAAAATATTGTCGAAAAAGAATTCAATCTTGAAAATCGTCGAGATATTGAAAATTATGGCGTCGATAATTTTTGTGAAACTTGTCGGGGCAAAGTAATGACTTATGCCAATCAGTGGCGACAAACTATTAGGCGGTTGGGTCGATTTGTCGATATGGATCATGATTATAAAACTATGGATCCAGATTTTATGGAGAGTGTTTGGGGTGTTTTCAAAAATCTTTGGGATAAAAACTTGATCTATCAAGACTATAAGCCGATGCATATTTGCCCTCGGTGTAGCACTCCTTTGTCAAACTTTGAGGTTACTCAGGGCTATAAGGATATCACTGATTTATCCTTATTTGTTAAATTTAGATTAAAAAATTATAGCGCTTTAGGTCTGGACAAAAAAACTGCTTTTTTAGCTTGGACCACTACTGCTTGGACTTTGCCAGGAAACTTTCTTTTAGCTGTCAACCCTCACGAGGAATATAGTATTCTTGATCTTGAAAATGAAGAAGAATATTTGATTGTTGCTAGTAAACGTTTGGCGGAAGTAGTAAAAGACACCTCATATCAAATTAAATTAACTTTATTAGGTAGTGAATTGGTAGGAAGAGAGTATGAGCCTCTTTTTCCTTATTTTGCTCAAACTAAAAATGCTTTTCATATTGTTGAAGCTGATTTTGTGACTATGGAAGACGGGACTGGGATTGTTCATATTGCTCCTGCTTACGGAGAAAATGATTTTGCTCTGGGCAAAAGAGAAGGTCTGCCACTCAAACATCATGTTAATTTAGATGGGGAATTTACTGAAGAAGTGACAGATTTTGCTGGCATGAAAGTTCGTCTAGAGATAGAGGAAAAAGCGGTGCAACCAACTGATATTGCTATCATTAAGTATCTTAATGAAAACCATAGTCTTTATCGTAAGGAGAAAATTAAACATAGTTATCCTCATTGCTGGCGTTGTGATCACCCCTTGTTGAATTATGCTACTACTAGTTTCTTTGTAAAAGTCACCGCTCTAAAAGAGCAACTAATTATCAATAATGAAAAAATTAACTGGCAACCCGAGCACCTAAAACATGGACGATTCGGTAAGTGGCTACAGGGAGCTCGTGATTGGGCAATTTCTCGCCAGCGTTTTTGGGGAACACCATTGCCTTTGTGGCAAAATGAAAAAGGAGATTTTTTATGTTTGGGGAGTAAAGCAGAGTTAGAAAATCTTAGTGGACAGAAAATTACAGACCTTCATAAACATTTTGTCGATAAAATTATCATTGAGAAGGATGGAGAAAAATATCATCGAGTTAATGAGGTTTTAGATTGCTGGTTTGAAAGTGGAAGTATGCCCTATGCTAGTGCAAAAAATTTCCCCGCTGATTTTATTTCTGAAGGTCAAGATCAAACCAGGGGCTGGTTTTATACTTTGCATGTTTTGGCTACTGCTTTAAAAAATGAAGCAGCTTTTAAAAATGTCTTAGTCAATGGCATTATTCTGGCAGCTGACGGCAAAAAAATGAGTAAGAAGTTGAAAAACTATCCTGAACCTAAAAAAATTTTTGATCAATACGGGGCTGATGCTTTACGTCTTTACCTTATGACTTCACCCGTCATGAAGGCAGAAAATTTAAACTTTGACGAACAAGAGGTCGGTCATTTGCGCCGTCAAGTATTGGTAATTTTATGGAATATTTATGTTTTTTGGCGCCAGGCTGGGGGCGGTCTACCAACTGAAGGGGAGAGCCTATCCACTAGTTTTATTTTAGACCAATATTTATCTTTTAAAACTAAAAAATTGACCGCTATAGTGACCAAAAGCTTACAGGACTATGATGTTGTTAGGGCTGGTAGAGAACTAGTGGAGTTTGTCGGAGAACTCTCTACTTTTTACGTGAGGCTCTCTCGTGAAAGATTGAGAAATGAATCAGCTTCAAGAAAAATATTGGGAGAAGCTTTAATGACCTTAAGTCAGCTTTTTGCCCCCTTTATTCCTTTTTTCGCCGAGATTCTTTATCAAAACTTAGGTGGTGGTTTGGAAAGTGTTCATTTGACTTCTTGGCCAGTTAGTAAAGAGGAAGATGGGAATAAAGATTTAATTGAACAAATTAACCAACTCAAAAAAATGTTAGAAATTGGGAGAAGTGCAAGAAAAGCTACTGGCTTCAAACTGCGCCAACCATTAAGTCTGGTTACTTTCAAAATGAAAGAGCCAGTGATTTTAAATCAAGAAGCGAGAGAGATTTTGCAAGCTGAACTCAATGTTAAAAATTTACAATTGTCAAAAATAGAGAAAGATCTTGCAGAAACTGCTGTTTTTGAATTGACTTTGACTCAAGAATTAATTAATGAAGGTGAAGCAAGAGAACTGATGAGAAAAATTGCCGATGAAAGAAAAAAATTGGGTTTGAAAGAAGGAGATGAGTTTACTTATGAAGTAGAAACCATTCCTCACGGTTGGCAAGCAGAAATTGAAGCTAAAACCCAAACTCAATTGAAATTCAAAAACGATTAATCTAAAATTAAAAAAGAGTGCAAAAACAAAATTTAAAAAAAATAAACTGGCTTTTATTATTAATGCTGACATTAATTGTTATTGGTAATCTTTATTTAAGCTTTACTTACAAAGAACCAAAAAAAGAAATTTTGACGATTAATGAACGCCAAGGTTGGTTTCTCGATCAAAAAACAGTAGTTAAACCAAAAAACTTTCCTTTAGTTCAACCAAAGATCAATGCTAAAGCTTTTTTGGTCATGGAGGCCGAAACTAAAAATATTTTAGCTCAAGAAAATGCTTTTTTACCCCTTTACCCTGCCTCGGCGGTGAAAATGATGACCGCCTTGGTGGCTAGAGAAGCTTACCAGCAGCAGACTCCTTTTATCATCAACGAACAAGACTTGACGGGAGGAAATTCTTTAAGACTGACAGTAGGTGAAAGAGTGAATTTTGATTTATTAATTAAGGCTATGCTAATTAATTCCAATAATCAGGCCTCAGAAATTTTGGCCAATCATCTTAGTGGCGGTAAAGAGGCCTTCATAAAAAAAATGAACGAAAAAGCACAACTTTTAGGACTAAAAAATAGTTACTTTGCTAATCCTCAAGGCTTTGATCAGAGAGAGCAACAAACTACGGCTTTTGATTTAGCAATTCTTGCTTTGGAATTAGAAAGAGATCCTTATTTGGCGGAGATCGTTAGCCAAATACAAACCACGGTCAAAAATGATAGCGGTCGCAGCTGGCAAATTTCCAATACCAATCAATTGCTTCAAAGGAAAGACCTGGTTTATAATGTTTTTGGGGTCAAAACTGGGACCACCCCCTTAGCTGGTGAAGTCTTAATCTCGCTTATCCAAAAAGATAAACAAAAAA
Organism: uncultured Pseudomonadales bacterium; assembly: GCA_964583625.1. GTDB lineage: Bacteria > Patescibacteriota > Microgenomatia > UBA1400 > PJMF01 > JAUNST01. The sequence continues at coordinate 196,741 of CAZOVA010000001.1, read as the reverse complement.
TTATTGTAGTTGTATTATCCGCCCGAAATCGTTATAATGAAACTATTAAACTGGCAAATTTTGTCTGGGATAATTATCAGTGGCAAACTGTAACAGAATAAAATAAAAATAGAATTATGGCAGAAGAAAAAAAATTGACTTTGAGCGTTTTCATGGATAAGACCAGATCTATTTTAACTTTTGGAGTTGCTCTGCTGATTGCTGTTACTATTTTCGAATTTGGGCGAAGTATTTATGCCAAACTCAAACCTACGCCTGATGCCACAAAAACAGCCAGCTTGCCTAGTCCAGACTTTGTTTTTGGCGCATTACCTGCAATTATTTTCCCCGCTCAGACTAGTGCTAACCGACCACAAAGTTATGAATTAAAAATTGCTGGTATTGATTTAAAAAACAGTGCTGGTTGGCCTATGTTTGGAATTAAAACGGCTGCTCCTTATACTATGGCAGAAGTTTATAAATTAAAACCGCCCACCTTTTCACTGACGGCTGAAGAAAAAGCTAGACAAATAGCTAAAAATTTAAACTTTGAATCAGATCCGCAAATTTTAGACTCACGAACCTATCTTTTCTCATATCCTGGACCTCCTTTCAAAGAAGAGTTACAAATAGACTTAAAAACTATGTTTACTTCTCTCAAAACTGATTATTTGGCGGTTAGTAATGTTTTTGGTCTAATTACTGAAAGTGGTGAAAAATATTTACCAGATAGAACAAAAGCGATCGCGGCTCTCAAAAACTATTTGGCTGTTGCTGGTATTTTACCTACAGATTTGAATGATCAAAAAGCTGAGGTGAAATATGCCAAAAACATTGATGGCAAACTTGAATTGGTTGAAAATGTTCTCGAAGCTGACTATCTCACTGTGAACTTAACCCGTAATCCTCTGCCTGGACTAATCAATGGTCAACCTACTACTTATAGTTTCTATGGTCCCAATAATATCGCTAGTATCTATGGAGTAGTGGGTAGAGACTACAATGGGGTGGATATTGTGGGAGAAATGGAATATTATCATTATAATCTTGATCTTAGTAATAAAGCTACTTACTACTTGCGAAGCGTGGCTGAGGCCTGGCAAAATCTACAGTTGGGCGAAGCTTATGTAATCAATCCTCGTAAAATAAAAAATGCTGTCATTAATCAAGTGGAGATGGGTTATTATGAGTCGCACAAAGAACAAGAATATTTACTCCCAATATATATTTTTCGTGGAGAAAATGATTTCTTAGCCTATGTCCCAGCGATTCACCCCAATATGCTCGCAAGATAAAGTCTGATTGAGGTATAATAGAATTATCATGAAGAAGAGAACGAGAATTGCTCCCTCGCCGACAGGGATTGCTCATATCGGTACCGCTTGGCTATCAATGTTTAATTTGGCTCTAGCTAGACAAAGTGGCGGTCAATTTATTTTAAGAATTGAGGACACAGACAGGGCTCGTTTTGTAGCTGAAGCAGAAGCAAAAATTTATGAGGGTTTAGCTTGGTTGGGAATTGATTATGATGAAGGAGGAATCAAGGGAGGACCGCATGAGCCCTATCATCAATCGGAAAGATTACCTATTTACCAAAAATATGCTCAAGAACTAATTGCTAAAGGTGCCGCTTACTATTGTTTTGCTACTAAAGAAGAATTGGAGCAAATGCGCAAGGACCAAATCGCTCGTGGCGAACTGCCAAGATATGATGGTCGCTGGCGAGAAGCTGATCCGACAGTGGTAGCAAAAAAACTGGCAGAGAAAACTCCTTTTGTGATTCGCCTCAAAGTTCCCAAAGGTAAAACTATTTTCTGGGAAGATATGATTAGGGGGAAAATTGAGTTTCAGTCTGATTTGATCGATGATCAAGTTTTAATTAAAACTGATGGTTTTCCTACTTATCATTTAGCTGTGGTCGTAGATGATCATCTTATGGCAGTTACTCACATTTTAAGAGGAGAAGAGTGGATCTCTTCTACTCCCAAACATCTACTTCTCTACGAAGCTTTTGGTTGGCAAATACCAGTCATTGCCCATATGCCTCTCATTCGTAATGCTGATCATAGTAAAATTTCTAAACGCAAGAATGATGTCTCTATTCTTTCTTATCGAGAAAAAGGCTATCTACCAGAAGCGATGATCAATTTTATGGCTCTTTTGGGTTGGTCTCATCCTGAGGGAAAAGAAGTTTTTGATTTAGAAGAATTTTTGCAAACTGTTACCTTGGATCGAGTGCAAACCACCGCTCCAGTTTTCGATTTAGATAAGCTTAATTGGTTCAATGGTTACTATATCAGAAAAATGGTGGCGGAACAGGGATTATCTGTTTTAGCAAAAAAAATTATGGCAGGGGGCTTTATGCCAGAAGGTTTTCCTTTAGAAAAGATTGATGATATCCTGCCTTTGGTTTTTGAAAGATTAGTCACCTTGGCAGATTTTGCTAGTTTAACAGACTTTTTTTGGCAAGATTTTACTCCTGATAGAGACTTATTATTAAAAAAGGCTGACTTAGAGTTGGTGCGCGCTCAGCTGACTATTACTAAAAGCTTTTTAGAAACTATTTCTTGGACAATAGCAGACATTGAAAAAGTAATGCGACAAATCGTCGAAGAGAAAAATTATAAAAAAAGTCAGTATTTTATGATGATCAGAGTGTCAGTGACGGGGAAGACAGCGACTCCGCCTCTTTTTGAAACTATGGCTGTTCTAGGCAAAGAAACAGTTCTCCGCCGACTTAGTTTGGCAGAAAAAATTTGTTCCTAAGAAAAAATTTTATTATGATGAGTTATGTTTCCAATCTCAAACAAAAAATTTCCAGCAATAATGATAAAAGTAAACTATCTTTGTCCAAAAATCACATAACGGTCGAGGTTAATCAAAAAAAAATAACCGACAATCAAAGTCAAAATTTTAAACCAAAGATTAGTTATCGTGATAAGAACAAATTAAAAAATCTTCTTCTTAAAATACAACAAGAAGAGTATCAAAAAAATCCTCTCGTTCAAAGACGATTACAACAAAAGTTTGCTCAGAAAGCGCAAGAAGTTTATGGCATTGATGCTAAAAAAATGATGGGAGCAATCCACGATTTATCAGCTAAAGATAGTCAAAGTCTCGATTGGCAAAAAAATTTAATTAGCAAAGTGAATGGTAAAAAGTAGAGTATAATGAACGTCTGATCTTTAAAGATTAAAGCTTGAAAGGAAAAATGATTAAAGTAAAAAAAGCAGTCATCACTGATGCTGGTTTTGCCAGTCGCTATCTCCCCATCACCAAAACTATTCCTAAAGCCATGCTTCCTCTAGGGAACCGCCCGATTATGCAGTTGGTAGTTGAGGAGTGTGTCCAGGCAGGGATTGAGGAAATCATTATTGTCGCCACACCCGAGGGAAAACCCATCTATGAGGACTATTTTAATAATAATGTCAACCGAATTCGTAAACAATTAGCTGCTCAAGGAAAAGAAGATCGTTATCAACCCGTGCAACATGTCTTGGATTATCCAAAAATTGTAGTGATTACCCAAGATCCAGCTTTGCCTTATGGTAATGGTTCGCCTATTGCTTCTGCTCAAGACTTCTTAAAAAATGAAGAGGCATTTTTAGCTCTTTATAGTGATGATGTGGTTTTTGGTAAGATAGGAACAGCTAAAGCTTTAGTTGATAAGTTTGCCCTCAATCCTGATGTGCAGGCAATTATCGGCGTTCAAGAGGTAGAGGGTAAAGAAATTGAAAAATATGGTAGTGTCAAATTTAAAGCTGACGGAGAGAGCGTTGAAACAGTGATAGAAAAACCAAAAATGGAAAATGCTCCTTCACAATTGGCTTCTTATGGTCGTTATCTTCTCCGCCCGAGCATTTTTGAATTTCTCAATAATGAGGAAATTGGCAAAGACGATGAGCTTTGGACAGCAGACGCTATTGATAAACTAGCAAAAAAAGCCAAAGTTTTGACTGCCAGAGCGCAAGGACAATGGTTAACTACTGGTGATCCTGAAAACTATTTTTTTGCTCATCTCAAATATGTTTTAGACTATGAAAAATATGGTAAAAAGATAGCGGAAGCAATTAAAAATAATAAGATTTAAATTTCTATAATATCGAGTGATGAATTGAAAAAGGATAAACATGTGGAAGTTTTTAGAACAAATTTTTGACGAAAATGAAAAAACTTTAAAAAAGTATCGAACCATTGTCGAACAAATCAATAATCTTGAACCACAAATCAAGGCCCTAAGCGATAAAAAATTGGCAGAGCAAACTGCTAAATTCAAAGCTAGCATCAATCGTGGTCTAACTCAAGGTCAAAGCGAAAGTCAGGTCTTAGCTGATGTTCTACCAGAGGCTTATGCTACTGTTCGCGAAGTTTCCCGACGCCTTTTGGGTATGCGCCACTTTGATGTGCAGTTGCTAGCAGCTATTGGTCTTCATTATGGCAAGATAACTGAACAAAAAACTGGGGAAGGCAAAACTCTAACTGTTACCTGTCCTTTGTACTTAAATGCGCTTTTAGGCAAAGGAGTTCATTTGGTGACAGTCAATGACTACCTTGCAGAAGTGGGGGCTGGCTGGATGGGTGGTATTTATCATTTCTTGGGTTTAAAAACAGCCGTCATTATTCACGATCAAGCAAAAATCTATCAATCTGGCCTAAACGGAGAAGATCGTGGAGATGAGCGTTTGGAACATTTCGCCCCTATCAGTAGAAAAGAAGCTTATCTGTGTGACATTCTTTACGGAACTAATAATGAATTTGGTTTTGACTATTTACGTGACAATATGGTCCCTAATTTGAGCAATATGGTTCAAAGAGTTGATACCCCTCATTATTATGCTATTGTTGATGAGGCTGATTCAATTCTCATTGATGAAGCGAGAACTCCTTTAATTATTAGCGCTCCAGACAGTGAACCAGCAGAGAAATATTTGCAGTTTGCGCAAATGATCACTGGTTTGACCAAAGGTGCTGATTTTACTTTGGATGAAAAAGCCAAAACTGCCACTTTGACCGATTTGGGCGTAAAAAGAATCGAACAAAAACTTCAAGTAAAAAACCTCTATGAAGAAAGTTTTGAAACTATTCATTATATTGAAAATGCCCTCCGAGCTCAAACTCTATATCAGAGAGATAAAGAATATATTGTTAGAGATAATCAGGTAATTATTGTTGATGAGCATACTGGTCGGCTGATGTATGGCAGGCGCTACAGTAATGGTTTGCATCAAGCAATTGAGGCAAAAGAAAAAGTAAAAATTCAACAAGAATCGCGTACTCTAGCAACTATTTCTTTACAAAACTATTTTCGCCTTTATGAAAAATTGGCTGGCATGACTGGTACGGCGGCAACCGAAGCAGAAGAATTTAAAAAGATTTATAAAATGGATGTCCTCGTTGTACCCACCAATTTACCAATAAAAAGAACTGATTTATCAGACATTGTTTATAAAACAGCCGCTGCTAAATACAGCGCCTTTGTTAATGCTGTTGAGGAAGTTCACCAGACTGGTCAGCCAATTTTAATTGGTACACGGTCAATTTATCATAACCAGCTCATTTCTGACTTAATGCATAAAAAAAGAATTCCTCATGAAGTTCTTAATGCAAAAAATAATGAAAAAGAAGCCTTCATTATTGCTCAAGCAGGCAAAAAGGGCGCTATTACAGTGGCTACAAATATTGCTGGTAGGGGAGTCGATATTGTCTTGGGTGGAGCCAAACCAGAGCTAAAAGATTATCGTCTCAGTCTAAAACCTTTAAAATATGATCGGAAAAAATATGACGCTGACATGAAGCAATGGACAAAAGACAATAGAGAAGTCATTAACACTGGTGGACTAATGGTTTTGGGCACAGAAAGACATGAATCAAGAAGAATTGATAATCAGCTTCGCGGTCGATCTGGCAGACAGGGGGATCCTGGAGCTTCGCGTTTTTACATGTCTCTAGAAGATGAAATTATGCGCATCTTTGGAGGTGAGCAAGTAGCAAAAATGATGGACTTTCTTAAAATCCCTGATAGCCAACCGATTGAAGCCGGCATGGTAAGTAAAACTATCGAGGCATCGCAAACCAAAGTTGAAGGTTTTTTCTTTGATCAAAGACAAAGGCTGGTGGAGTTTGACGATGTGATGAATAAGCAGAGAGAAGTAATTTATAAAAAAAGACGACAGTTTTTGGAACTCTCTAGTTTAGATCTGGCAGAAACTGCGGAAAATGAAGCGAAAAAAGCTGGTAAAAATTTAAGTGAAGAGATTCTTAGTTATCTAGACGAAACAGTGGTAAGAATAGTTCAGAGCGCTTTAATTAGTAATCCTCAAGAAAATAAAGAGGTTCTGACAGAAGAAAACTTAACAGCAACAGAGGAAACAAAAGCCGCTGCCACTCAAATAGTAAAAGAAATCAATAAAATTATTCCTTTTGACCAAGAATCACGACAAAATCTTGAAAAGCAATTGATTGCTCTCAAAGATGATCAGGAAAAGATTATTGTTCACTTGCAAGACATTATTCATAAAACCTATCAAGTAAAAAATCAAGCTGTTGGCCCAGAAATAGCCAGAGAAATGGAAAAACAAGTGATTTTGGGAACTATTGATCAACTATGGATGGACCATCTGGATGCGATCGAAGACTTACGACAAGGGATTTGGATGAGAGGAGATAAAAATACAGTTTTAGCAGAATATCGGCAAGAGGCTTTTATTCTCTTTGAGAAGCTAATGCAAAACATCAAGCAACTAGTAGCTGAAAGAATTTTTAAAATTCAAATTAATCCAGAATTTTTGGCGGCTCAAAGAGTGGAACAAGAAAAGTTGCAAAAAAACATGCAAACTCAAGGAACTAATGCTGAGTTGGCGACAGACCTAACAGAAAAAGGGAAAGTGAACCCTCCTGCAATTCCACAAAGCTCAACTCAAGGAGGGGAAGGGCAAAGTTTGGCGGCAGCGCTCTCACGCCAAGCAGCCAAGTATCAACAAGAAACTAATGTTGCTGCTGATCAATTTAAAAAGGAGAAAAAAGTTAAAATCGGCAGAAATGATCCTTGTCCTTGTGGCTCAGGAAAAAAATACAAAAAGTGTTGCGGAAAAAGTGAATGAGAATTATTACTTGGAATGTCAACGGTCTTAGATCTATTTTAAAAAAAGACTTTGAGAAACAGATAAAAACCCTTGATCCCGATGTTATCTGTTTACAAGAAACAAAAACCCACCAACAATTATTATTGCCAGTTCTTTCTGGATATGAAGAGTTTTGGTGCTTTGGGGAAAGAGCTGGCTACTCTGGAACTCTCACCCTAGTCAAAGAAAAACTAATTTCTCAAATCAAAAGAGTCTCACCGCCAGAACTAATCTCTCAAGAGGGAAGAACTGTTGCTCTAGAATTTCCCCAATTTTTTCTCCTCAATACCTATTTCCCCAATGGGGGAATGGGGCCAGCAAGACTGAAGTACAAACTTGAATACTATCAAAAATATTTAACTTATATCAAGGAACTAGAACAAATAAAACCAGTTATTTTTTGCGGAGACATCAATACCGCCCATCAGGAAATTGATTTGGCCAGACCAAAAGCCAATGAAAAAAATACTGGCTTCTTACCAGAGGAGAGAGCTTGGTTAGATCAAGTAATAAAGGCTGGTTTTGTTGATGTTTGGAGAAAAATTCACGGCCCAGAAAAAATAGAATATAGTTGGTGGGACTATAAAACTCGTGCCCGAGAAAGAAATGTCGGTTGGCGAATTGATTATTTTTTTTCATCAAATAGTCTGTTAAATATTATAGAATCGTCTAAAATAGCTTCGCATTTTTTAGGGAGCGATCACGTTCCAGTAGTCTTAGATTTGCAAATAGGGAATCAGTCTCATAATTAAAACCGAAATAAAAACGAAAAATTAATTGAGGGGACTAAAAACTAATTTTTTCCAAGCTGAATTATTTGCTTGTTGCATTTTTTTAATTAGGGTCGAAGAAACATTAATAGTTGGAAAATTTTGTAACAAAATCATTCCTGATAATAGGGGAGGCTGTAAATTTGGTTCCCGCGGATAAACCAGCGTGGGGAACTTTTCTAATAGATCTTGATAATGATGCCACTGGTCAAACGTTTTTACCTGATCAGTACCAATAATAAATTGAAAATGCAAATTCGGTTCTCTTGCTTTCAAAGCCATAAGGGTGTCATAAGTAATACTCATTCCTGAATTTTTCAACTCAAACTCCTCTACCCTAACTCTTTTTTGCAAAGGGGGAGATAAGGTTTTGATCATTGCTGCCAACTGCGTCAATCTTTGTTTAACGGGCAGAAGGTCCTTGCCAAAGGCGTGTTCCCCACAAGGAAGAAGCCAAACTTCATCGGCTAAATTTTTATTTAAAATTTGGCTGACTACTTGTCGATGACCTAAGTGCGGTGGACTAAAACTCCCTCCAAAAACACCAATAACTTTATTTGCCATAACGACGCTTTCGTTCTTGATAGTCATCTAGAGCAATCAATAAATCTTTTTTAGTCCATTCAGGCATAGTTTTAGCGCTAAAGTAAAGTTCGCTATAAGCAGACTGCCAGCTCATAAAACCAGAAAGTCTTTGCTCTCCAGAAGTACGGATAACTAGATCGGGGTCAGGAATATCAGTAATCGAAGTATCTAAATAATCGCTAAAGCTTTTCTCCCCCACTTCTTTGATCTTTCCTCTAGCCAAAATTTTATTAACCGCTCGGACGATCTCATCACGTCCACCATAGTTGAAGGCAATTATCAATTGAAGAGCCTGGTTATTCTCTGTCTTCTCTTCCCATTTTTCAATTAATTGATTAAATTCTGCCGAAATATTGTCACGTCGGCCAATAATAGTAATTTTTACTCCTTGAGAATGTAGTTTTTCTCCATAGCCTTCTAAAAACATTTTTCCTAACTGAAAAAGACCATCTACTTCTTCATCACTTCTCTGCCAGTTTTCAGTACTAAAGCCCCAAATGGTAAAATAGGGAATTTTCAAAGTCAGAACTGTCTCTACCAATTCAGGAAAAACCTTTTCTACTACTCTTTTGTGCCCCATTAAAGCTGGTAAACCCTGAGCCTTAGCCCAACGACGATTGCCATCAGGAATTAAAGCTAAGTGTTTTAAAGAATATTTTTTAGTCGTCATAGTGACTATTATAACTGACGTTTAAAAATAAAAATTAGCCATTAATAAAAGACAGTCTAAGATTTAAATATCAAGTCTACCTTTACAAATTACTTACCGTCGCCAGAAATAATAAAACTTTAGCCACAAATAAAAAAGCGCTAACTGCCAAAAAAAACAAAAGAATAAAACGCTGGTTTTAATCGTCATTAATAAACAAGTAGCATTAAAAAAATACAAGACCAAAGAACGAATTGCCAAGCGCCAAAAAAAGGTTAAAAAAATAAAAACTAAGGTAGGGGTAAAAACTAAACTCCAAAAAACTTTTTCTTTAATTAAAGAAAACATCGTTTGATAAGGATGAAGTAATAGACCGACGGCAATTTTTACCAAAGCATAAAAAAAGGATAAGCTAAAATTGAAAAACTGGTTTTTTTTCATTAGCATCTCCCCCACTGTTTTTCAAAAATAAAAGCACTAATTAAAGATAAAAGTAGCCAAAACTTCCAAGAATGCTGCCAAATCCAAGCAGTAAAAGGCTGAAGTTTGCTGGGAAAAAGATGAAGTTTCGCCAGGGGAGCTTGGTCTTGGGCTTGTTTTTTTAATTGTTTGAGAAATTTTTTTTCATTCATACTGAAGTCAATTTACGAATCCTTAATCCTCAAGTTCACGGTAAGCTGACTTAAAAGCCTGGCGCGCGCGCCAAAGCTCACTTTCAATTGTCTTGACTGTTTTACCGCGCGCGCGCGCCATTTCTTTGACTTGATGTTTATCAAGGTACTTTTCTAAAAGTAATTCTTTATAGTGGGCGCCAATTTTTTGCCAAACATATTCCAATTTTTCAGCCAACTCTGTCGAGTCATAAAGTTCTACCTGAGTCAGAAAGTCCGATAATGGAAGGAGTTTTAAAACTTTTTTAGCATAAAGCTTGCGATAGTAATCCGCTACTTCATGTTTGGCGATGGCACACATCCAAGTCCACAAGCGACTATGACCAGAAAAATTATGCAAGTTCTGAAGACAACAAATGAAAGTTTCTTGAGTTAAGTCCTGAACGTCATGAGTTGAACCCACTTTTGCCTGAATAAAAGCGGTTAAACGAGCGCTGTATTGACGATACCAGTACTCTACTGCTGCGCTGTCACCAGCGCGTAGAGAGGCTAGCAAAATTTTTTCGTCAGTAAAGATTTTTTGCCCTCTTGACATTAGAGATTATTATAAGGTATAAAAGAAGAAAAGACGATTATAAAGATATAAAAAAGTAAAAATGAAAAAATTTTTAAGTGTTTTGGTTTTAATTTTTCTTCTAAATTTAGTGAAAATCTCAATAGTGGGAGCAGAAAATAGCTGTTCCTGTCTTAAATATAATCTTTGTTATAAATCCTCTGGAGAGGATAATTGCGAACAAATGAAAATTTTTTGCGAGAGTTCATTTTTAGACTCACCACTAGAGGGAGAATACAAAGAGAACAGTGATTTATGTCAAAAAACGGATGCCATTATGGAGATGCCAATCGACTTTTTCTCAGGTTCATGTTTAACTAAGATTAATGATGGAACTGAAAAAACAGACTTTTCCTGTAATCCGAATTTAAATTTTAATCAATGCCTTAAAACTGGTCCACAAATTTCTACCTGGTGCGCTGACACAAAAAGATGTGATAGCGACAATTGTCAAGAGTTGGTGGGTAAAAATAATATTGTCTTTGCTGACTCACCCGTTTCTACTTCTGATCTCACAGCCACTGAGTCCTCTATTTCTGATATTAATATTAATTTAGTTGCTTCTCAAGAGAGCGATGATGACGACAGTCTTGAACTAAAAGACGATGAAAAAACAATCACGACTCAAAACCAAAATCTAAGCCAGACGGAAAATAATGCAATTAAAAATTTTCTTCTCTTCAGCGGGATTTTGTTTTTTATCTTAGTTCTTTTTTCCACTTATAAACTAATCTCAGTAAAAAATAAAGATAGAACCACTTTCCCCGACCGCAGAAATTTGATAATTGGCGCTTTGGGCTTATTATTGGTATTAATAATTTATTTTTACTTAAACAAATAGCAAAAAGCATATTTAATGTATAAAAAAGTAAAAGATGATATAATTAAAAAGATGAGAATTATTGAAACAGTTACAGGAGTCCAGGCTTTATGACAGAAGCTATTCAAGCTACCGCTCAAGCCACTATCGGCCCCCCTACTGCCAATAGTGAGACCTATGAATATTTTAATGATTTTCTCCTCAATCAAACTGCTGGCACTAGAGTTAGATCTGTATATAGTAGTACTGGCTCAATGATTAATATCATTGCTAAAAACTTAATTATGTTGGGCGGTATTTTGTTTTTTGCTTTAATTCTCTTTTCTGGATATAAGTTGATTTTTATGAAGGATAAATCCAAAGCTCTAGAAAGTACGCGACAATATTTGACTACTGGAGTGATTGGTTTAATGATTATGTTAGCCGCTTATTGGATAGTGAGAATTATTGAAACAGTTACAGGAGTCCAGGCTTTATGACAGAAGCTATTCAAGCTACCGCTCAAGCCACTATCGGCCCCCCTACTGCCAATAGTGAGACCTATGAATATTTTAATGATTTTCTCCTCAATCAAACTGCTGGCACTAGAGTTAGATCTGTATATAGTAGTACTGGCTCAATGATTAATATCATTGCTAAAAACTTAATTATGTTGGGCGGTATTTTGTTTTTTGCTTTAATTCTCTTTTCTGGATATAAGTTGATTTTTATGAAGGATAAATCCAAAGCTCTAGAAAGTACGCGACAATATTTGACTACTGGAGTGATTGGTTTAATGATTATGTTAGCCGCTTATTGGATAGTGAGAATTATTGAAACAGTTACAGGAGTCCAGGCTTTATGAAAAAAAGCATTATTTTTTCATTGATATTTATTTTCTTCTTCATCGCTAATGGAAAAGTCTTTTCTCTTAATGAAGAGGGTACGGGAACGGGTTCATTCAGAAACTGTGATGATCCAGATCTTTGCGCTGAAATTACAGCTTCCTTTCCGGCCTCTCTTAAGGACCATGTTCGTTGCCCTGATGAAAGTGGGGATTGTAGCGCTGGTTATCCTAACTATACTGATATTAATGTTTCGTGTAGGGAAAATGGTAGAATTACCTATAGAAAAACTAGGTTTTGTTTAGATCAAGTCAATCCAACACTAGATGGTGATTATGTTTATGGACAAATCACTCCCGTAGAGGGAACAGCCACCGACTTTCAAAGTTTATCAGGCATTACTCCTTTTATTAATAAAATCATTAATTTTCTGGTAATCATTACCGCTAGTATTTTACTGATCATCATGCTTTGGTCTGGTGTGCAAGTGATCATCGGCGGTAAAGACCCAAAAAACTTTGGAGAAAATATGAAGCGTCTATTATTAAGTTCTTTGGGATTATTATTAATAGTTTTCGCTTACATCATTGTTGGCTTTGTGAGTAAAACCTTCTATGGTGAAGAAGATTTCTTACTCAAGCCCACTATCAAGGGGCCAGGAAAAACACAAGAAAGAGGCAGTATTTGAGGAATAAAAAATATGTTAAACTTAATTAAAACTATTCAAGCTACAGAAAGTTCTATCTTTGGATCCATTGATCCAATAGGAGGTGGCTATACTTATGATGATATTGAAAAAGGTGGGAAATTGACAGGACCAATTAATTTTGTCAACAATGCCTTAGGACTAGCAACTGTCATTGCTGGCATTTGGTTTCTTTTTACCATTATTACTTCTGGTTTAAAAATTGTTCAAGGAGCAAGAGATCCAAAAGTTTTTTCCGAAGAAATGAAAAGAATTCTTTGGACCACTTTGGGTTTACTTTTGGTCGCTTCCGCTTGGATGATTGCTGGCTGGATAGGCAATGCTTTATTTGGCAGTCCAGATGCTATCTTGAACCCAACTATTGAGTAAAAAGTAAAGGAGTAAAAATGATTAATTTAATAAAAGACATACAAGCTGAAGAAAATGAGGTTCTTTTGGGTCAAATTGGCGGTGAAGGAAGTAGCTTGCTCCAAGGAGCGGGCGGAATTTATAGTGATGGAACAATTAATTGGGCTATCTTAGTAGGAAAAATTGCCCAATTGATATTTTTTGGAGCAGCTGTCACTTCCCTCTTCTTTTTAATTTGGGGAGGAATCACTCTAATCACTTCTTCGGGAGAAACCAGTAAAAAGACAGTCGGAAGAGACAGAATGGTTTATGCTGCCATCGGTCTCTTGATTACTGCCTCTGCTTTTGCTTTGTGGAAGTTGGTTTTAGGAGTGGCAGGTATTGATGAGCTCAACCCTGGTTTCTAAATAAAAACGCATATGTTAAAAATTTTTCGATTTATTTTGCAAATTGTTTTACTGGCTTTGGTATTATTTTTTGGCTATCACTTTTTTACTAAAAAAGAACTACGTTCTTGTGTTTCTCTCCCTCTCGCTAGCCTAAGTGGCAAAAGTATGCAATTTAATGTTGACGAACAGCAAGTAGAAAACTTTATGGATAATTTTGGTAGTGGTTTGAAGAATGTAACACAAAGAGGGGAAAATCTCTGGCAAAATTTAGGAGCTGTCAATGAAGAAGCTAGTCGGGCTGGCGAAAATAAAGATCTAGCGGAAAAAATAGTCGATAAAAGTAAATATCTTTATTGCAAAACAGTGGTTGATCGAGTGGAAAGTGAAAACTAAATAAATTTAATTTTTACTCATTAGGTTTTTTATTAAAATCAACAGAATTAAAAAATAAAATATTTCTCTGTATCTTGAAGATTTTAATCCGTCTTTTTACTAAAATAGTTTTCAAAAACATGCCATTCTTTGGAAAAATATAAAGCGGCAACAATTATTAGCATTAATATCGTCAATCCAATATTCGCTCCCAGCTGGTTTTGAAGAACTATAAAATAAGCAAATGATCTGGCCACATTATTTAAAGTCGCGTGCGCTAAAGAGGTAACCCAAATATTTTGAGATTTTGTATAAACATAGGCTAAAAAAGTATGTGTACAGATTGAACCGATAGCAAGAACTATTCCATTGAAAATAGTTTGTGTTAGAGTAAAATCATGTGTTTGCGGAATTATAAAAGTTAATGGAATGTGCCAAGCATACCAAACTAGACCACCGACAATAAAACCAACCCAGGGCTTAATCTTATACATTTGTGGGAACATTAACCCTCGCCAACCAAATTCTTCCCCAAACCCAGCAATGATTCCTGGTAAAAAATTGAAGATCGTCAATTCACCAATAAAAAAAATAATCAGCATCGTTTGTGGTGTAAAACCAGGGGGAAGATCGTTAATGCTTTGCCCAGTAAGAGCAAACTGTTGAGCTAATTGATTTAAAAATACTTGACCTGATAAATCCCATCTTATAGAACCAAGCAAAGTATAAATACCAACTGTTAAAATAGAAATAGCGAGGGAGACGCCCCAGAACTTAAAATAGTCTTTAGCTTTTCCAAACCTTAAGTTGGCGTCCTTGAATTTTTTATTGTGAAAAAAAATTCTTGTTATGATGGCTGCAAGCGCTGGACCAAGCATATACAAAGCTGCTAAGGAATTCCCCTGTTGACCTAAACTTTTCATCAGAACAATAAAGCCAATGCTTAATAAAGTAATGATAATGAGATAGGCTGTTAACGATTTGTTTTTCATAGGTTGTTATTTTATTAAAACCTCATCTAAAAATACTCCACGCTTCACTCCTCCCTTAATACTGCTAAACAATATAGCTTAAGCAGAAATTCTTGCCATTATCTTTTTAGAAAATAAAAGATAAAATCTATAACAATAACTAAAACAGGCAAAAATTTCTTAAATCCAGTTATGGTGCGCCCACAAGGACTCGAACCTCGAACCGCCAAGGTATAAGCTTGGTGCTCTAACCACTTGAGCTATGGGCGCAAACAATAATACCTGTATTCTACAACAAAAAAATCTCTAAAAACGGAAGAACATTTGCAAAGCTTCACTTAAAGCTTTGATCATTGCCTTAAGACCCATTAGCGCGGTCTGCAAAAGCCACCTAAGAACTTTACTAAACTGGAAAATCAAACTTTCCTTAAGATTCTCTTTTTTTTGTTCGTAATATAGAGAACGAGAGCCTTCACTGTCCATAAACTCAATTTTCTAAAATTTTTAGCCCAGGTAATTTTTTACCCGCTAAGAATTCCAAAGTCGCTCCTCCAGCTAGACTAATATAATTAATACCTTTCAACTGATGAAAACGATCTAAAGCAGCAATCGTGTCGCCTCCTCCCACCAAACTAAAAGCTTTTGCCCGAGCAGTAGCTTGAGCAATTTTTTGCGTTCCCTTGGCAAAAAGAGGCTTTTCAAAATAGCCTAAGGGACCATTCCAAAAAACAGTTTTTGCTTGATTAATCAACTCTTTATAAAGACGAATGGTTTTGGGACCAATGTCTAGATACATCAACTCGCCTCTTTCGCTAATCTTCTGAGCGCTAGTCAAATCCACTATTTGCGTTTTCCTAGCGTCTGGAGAAGTAGCAGCTATCACATCAACGGGATAAATAATTTTTGGTAAAGGAATATAACCATCTTTCAGTAAGCGCTCACTTAGATTGTCCTCAATAATATTGCCAGCCAGATCAACATAGCTCAGACCAATTTTATTTAAATCTGCTGGTACGTCCTGTAAATATGATTTTTGAATAGCTAAACCAACAGCACGAAAAAAGTTATTAGCTACCCCACCACCGATCAAAATCGCGTCAGCGATTTTAGAGAGATTGACTATTGAATCGATCTTGTCAGAAATTTTAGCCCCGCCCACAATAATGATGAGCGGTCTTTTGGGTTGTGCTAGAATTTTACTCAAAGCTTCCAATTCACCTAAAAGAGTGAGGCCAGCGGCGGCCGGCACTAATTTGGGGACAGAGACAATGGAAGCGTGAGCACGATGGCTAGCTGAAAAAGCATCATTGACATAACAGTCTCCCAACTTAGAAACAGCCAAAGCAAAATCAGGATCATTGGCTTTTTCCCCCTTAAAGTAGCGCAAGTTTTGCACTAAAACAACACTTTTTAGTGGTAAAGAATCTATTAAATCTTTAGCTTTAGGATCAAGAGGGTTTTCCAACCAAAATAAATTCCAAGCTGTATTTTTTTGTAAAAAATCAAAAATTGGTCTTAAGGAAAAACGAACTAAATCCTCTGGGTTGGGGCGACCAAGATGAGTTAGTAATACGACTTTATTACCATTTTTTAATAAAGTATTGACCGTGTCATAGCTCGCTTTAATTCTTCTGGGATCACCGACAACCAATTTTCCTCTTTGAGAAACTAAGGGCACATTATAATCAACTCTTACTAAAACTGTCCGACCGTGCCAATCTTGTTCACTGACTTTTTGAATTTTCATTAATCTTAAAATTTTAACACAGCAATCAATAAAACACAATCTAAGCTAGAGAGAATAAACTATTGAGATAAGACAGCTATTAGCTTTAAATATTATTACGTTTTTTGATTTCCGTCCAAATGCCTTTTTCAATTTCTTTCATCAAAGAAATATCAGCCGCGAGGGTTTTTTTAGCCGCCTCTTTACCTTGCCCGATAATCTCTCCTTGATGTTTATAAAAGCTACCACTTTTTTCTAAAAGGCCATATTCTACGCCAACATCTACTAGATCGCCAACCCAGGAAATACCGTTTTGATCCATCTCAAATTCGGCCACTCTGAAAGGTGGAGCCAACTTATTTTTTGTCACCTTCACTCGATGGCGACTGCCAACGATTTTATCTCCCTCTTGGACATTGCCAATTTTACGAATATCCAATCTTTGGGAAGCATAAAACTTAAGAGCTTGTCCTCCAGTAGTAGTTTCAGGGTTACCAAACATAATTCCAATTTTCATCCGAATTTGATTGGTAAAAATCACCAAAGTTTTAGTTTTATTAATTGCGGCTGTTAATTTTCTCATCGCTTGCGACATCAACCGAGCATGAGTCCCCATTTGCGGATCACCCATATCTCCCTCGATTTCGCTTTTTGGCACTAAAGCTGCTACCGAATCAATGACTAAAATATCTACTCCCCCAGAACGAATGAGCGTCTCAGCAATTTCCAAAGCTTGCTCTCCATAGTCTGGTTGAGAAATTAGCATTTTGCTCAAATCAACGCCAATAGCTTTGGCGCGAACTGGATCCAAAGCGTGTTCTACATCAATAAAGGCAGCGGTTCCTCCTTTTTTTTGGACATCAGCAATAGCGTGTAAACAAAGAGTGGTTTTACCAGAGGCTTCTGGTCCATAAACCTCTACTATTCTTCCTTTGGGGAAACCCCCAATACCTAAGGCTAAATTTAAGGTCAGAGAACCAGTAGAAACTACTGGCACCGTAGCCATGTTTTTCAAGCTGTCCTCCATTTTCATAATTGCTCCCTTACCAAATTGTTTTTCAATTTGAGCCATCGCCGCACTGACCGCCAAATTTTTTTCTTGGTCTTGAGAAGCAACTAATTTATCCATTTTCTCAATTTTACTGTTTTTACTATTTTTATCAGCCATAAAGACTTGACCTTTCTAAAAAGTTAGTGTTGAGCGCTTCCTATCTTTGAATTAAGATAAGAAGCGCTTTTTACACTACCCTGTTTTTCTTTTTTTGTCAACTATAAAATTACACTTACTATGCTTGAAGGTTCTTCGCCGACTGGTTTTTCTTGTTTTGAGAGTCAAGAAAATTAATTAAGGTGGCCGTAGTCAAACTATAATAGTCTTGCAACTTGATTATAAAATCTTGCAAGTCCCAAATGCCTAATTCTTGACCCAACAATGATATATACTGGGCTTGGCTAATAGAAAACAAGGCCTGCTCATAATAATTTTGTTTGATTGGCACAGGAAAACGCCGATAAGCTTCCATTAAATAAACACAAGCGTTTTCTAAAGTTTGTTTAAGTTTTTTGCACCAAGGCTTGCTTGTTAATTCGGCTTCATATTCACTACAAATCTCTGCCAAAGCTAGATTGAGCTCGTGACCTCTCTGCCAAGCTTTCAAAGAAGTATAATCCTTACGTTCCTTTTTTTGCGTTTTGTCCTCTTCTTGAGGATCAGCTGGTTTTTTTGCCATAAAATCTTTCTACTAATTAATATTTAGAGAAACACGCTGGCTAGCTACAGCAACTAATTCTCCATCTTAGCCCTTAAAATAACAAACAAAAATGATAGAAAAATTACAAATAGTAAAGAAAATTATTCGTAACGCAAAGCTTCAATTGGAGAAAGTTTAGCAGCGGCTCTGGCGGGGGCTACTCCAAAAACTAAGCCAACCGCCAAAGAAATACCAAAAGCTAAAATCACTGAATCTGAGGTGACTCTCGCTGGAAAATAGGCCTGCATTAATAAAGAACCACCATAAGCTAAAAGCAAACCAATCAAGCCACCAATAACCGACAATAAAGCTGCCTCAAATAAAAATTGCAGCATAATTAAATTTGGCGTTGCTCCTAAGGCTTTACGCAAACCAATTTCTCTAGTTCTTTCACTCACAGACACCAACATAATATTCATGATGCCAATACCACCGACGACCAAGGAAATAGCGGAAATACCACCCAAGCCCAAAGTTAGAACTCCTAAAATACTATTAATCGTCGTCAACAATTGTGTTTGATCAAAAACACTAAACTCGTCATCTTCCAGTTTTTCATTAACACTCATAAATTTTTTAATAGCAGCAATCGCTTCAGGAATTTGCTCTTTCTGTCGAATTTCAAACATAAAAGAATCAATTAAATCAGTATCAAAAAATTTTAAAAGACTTTCTGCTGGCAAATAAATATAATTGTCAAAGTTTGGTCCACCAAAACTACCACCTTTATCACCTAAAACACCTAATATTCGATAACTTTGACCATTGAGTTGAATTTTTTTGTTGATAGGATCTATATTACCAAAAAATTCGGTTGCCGCTTCAGAACCTAAAACTACTACCCTTTCTGCTTGCTCATTTTCTTGTTTGCTAAACCATCTTCCTCTTGTGGCTGGAAAATTATAAAGTTGGGCAAAAGATTCATAGACACCGTAAACCATCACTTGTTTACTTGTAAGATTGGTTTTCGCTTTGGCCAAGGCATAGGTAGTAATAGATCCATTTTTGATTAAGGCTCTATTTTGACGCATGATTTTTGTAAATTGTTCTTTTTTTAAAATTGGTTGAGTAGTGGAAATAATCGCTTGCTCTCCTCCCATTCCTCCACCCTCACCAAAAGGACTACCAGGCATAACATAAATTAGATTCGCTCCTAGATCATTAAACTGGTCGGTGATATAAAACTGCAAACCATTACCAATGCTGGTTAAAAGCACCACTGAACAAACACCAATGATGACTCCTAACATGGTCAGAAAAGATCGGCTTTTATTAAGTAGAATAGCTTTAATTGCTAGAAAAAAAATAACTTTAGTTTTCATTTTTTTTGTTGACTATCACTAATAATTTTTCCATCCTTAAAAATAACCTTCCTTTGAGCGATGTCAGCAATGTCTTCTTCGTGAGTTACCATGACGATCGTTTTTCCTTCACGATGAAGTTGAGTGAGAATCTTTTTAATATCTTCAGTACTTTTAGAATCAAGATTGCCCGTTGGCTCATCAGCGAAAATCAAAGATGGATTATTAACCAGGGCACGCGCAATCGCCACTCTTTGCTGTTGCCCGCCAGAAAGTTGGGCGGGAGTATTATTTAGTCGGTCTCCTAAACCAATTTTTTCCAAAATAGCAATCCCTCTTTCTTTTATTTTTCTGCTATTGACGTCTTCACCAGCATAAAAAAGAGGCAGTAAAACATTATCCAAAGCGCTAGTACGGGCTAAAAGATTGAAGGCTTGAAAAATAAAACCAATTTGTTGATTGCGCAAGCGAGCACGCTGTTTTTCATTGAAAGATGACACTTCTTTTCCATTTAAATAAATTTTTCCGCTAGTGGGTTCGGCCAGCATGCTAGCTACCTGTAAAAAAGTAGATTTACCAGAACCAGAAACGCCCATAATAGCGATAAATTCTTTTTCTTCGATTTCTAAGTTGATATTGTCAAGTGCTTTTATAAGAGTATCCCCTACTTGATAATCTTTATTCACTTTAGATAGTCTTAGTAAAGCCATAACTTTGCTTTAATCTGGTAAAATAATTTCTTGATTGGGGTTTAAACCAGATGTGACCTCCACTTTTTCATCATTTTCCAGACCAGTCGTAATTTCTTGTTCAACTTTTTCCCCAGTCTCTTGATTTTTTAGGTAAACAAATTTTTTATCATCCCGTTCAATAATTGCTTCCAAAGGCAGGGTTAAGACTGATTTTTTCTCTGCCAATTTGATTGTAACATCGCCATTCATCCCCAGACGATATTTGTTTAAGTCATTGCTATTAAATGGAAATTCCACTAAAAAAACTGTCCCAGTAGTTGATTCCGCACTAACATAAGAAATAAAAGAAATTTGAGTTTTTATTTCTTCGTCCTCATAGGCATCCAAAACAATTGTCGCTTCCAAGCCTTTTCTTAATTGGCTAATATCCACCTCATCTACTGTGGCTCGAAAAACCAAAGTATTAGGATCAGTGATCTCGAAAAATTCTGTTGGAGAAATTGCTACCCCAGCTACAGTTTTTGGGACAACTGTCATGATTCCAGCAAAAGGGGCATTTAAAGCAGTATTATTAATAGCTATCTGTTGCAGTTCTACATTGAGAACGCTATTATCTAAATCAAATTGTTTTTGAGCAAAGGCTCTTGTTTCTTTAGTGTCTAGGATTTTATCTTTATTATCATCTTTAACATCTTCAAACTGATAACGCTCTTTCATATAAAGATTGAGGTTTTGCTGCATTTGCTTGTTTAGGGCTGCTTGATCAATAGTGGCAATTCTTTGCCATTTCTTTACTACATCTCCCTCTTTCGCTCCAAGATAAGTAAGTTTCCCTCCAGCACTAAAAAATAATCGCACTCGACTTGTGGCATCTATCTTGCCAGAAACAGTTAAAGAGGTAAGCAAATCTTCTTCTTGAGGATAGATGGTTTCCCAAACTTCTTGATTTGTTTCTTTTTTTTGCCACCAAAAAATTAATAAAATTAGAATTAAAATAAAAACAATAATTTTTTTATAGTTCTTTTTTAACCAGTGTTTAAGTTTAATAAAAAAATCTTTCATAAATAAATTAAATCATCTCTCTCCAATTTAAAATTATTTTCCTCACTATAAAACTCTATTCATCAAAAATATAAGCCAAAAAAGCAGTGATAATTGAGTAGACGACAGCCATCAAAATAGCCCACCAAAGATTGGCTATTTCAAAGCCAGGCACAATTGCTGCCACTAGTAAAAATAGCAAACCATTGACGACCAAAGAAAAGAGTCCTAAAGTAAAAATATTGAGCGGAAAAGCTAGAAGCTGTAAAACTGGTTTAATAAAAATGTTCACTAAACTAATCATAATCACCGCCACCAATGCACTAGCAAAATTGGCCAATCTCACACCTGGTATAACAAAAGCAGAAATAACTAAAGAAACCGTCGATAATAGAAAAAAATAAAGCTTTGACATAGATCTCATTATAGCATCTTTTTTATTAAGCTGCTGAGGTTTGATTAGTTTTAAAACAATTTTTACTTCTTGACAAATTAAAAAAATGTTATAAATTACAGTGAGACAGTTTTTTGTCTATCTTTGGTTTGTGTATATTTTAGAAAAAAAATAAAAAGAAAGGAAACTCTGGTTTGATAAAATCTTTTGTTCAAAAAGTTTGAATCAAATTAGATGTAATGACATTATGGCAGAAAAGAAAAAAAATAAAATGGTTAGAAAGGCATCATCTAAACCAGCAAAAAAAAGCTCTAAGCCAACAGTTAAAAAAGTAGATATCGTTGAAGAAGCGAAAAAAGAATTGAAAAAGATGGAAATGCAACAAACACAAAAACAACAAAAAACAAATAGTGGTCGATTTGCCTGGGGTACTTTTATTGGTGCAGTTTTATTAACCGTGGCGGCAATTATTATTGGAAATACCATCAAAGATCAAATCCAGATCAGTAAAATTAATAAATTTTTGCCTGGATTGGTAGGAAATTTAGGTGGAGGAATGGAAGTTGAGCAATTGGGCAAACTTAAAGAGGAAAATGGTTTATTCACTTTCTCAATAAAATTCAAAGACTATGATGAAGAATTTACCTCTGCAGTAACCAAAGATGGGAAGCGCTTCTTTGTTGACACTGGTATCATAGTAGAAGACTTTTTACAAGACGGAGCTGGTTCTGATCAAACTGCCAATACAGAGACTGCAACCTGTGAAACCTTGAATAAAGTAGCCGAACCAAAATTGGTTGCTTATGTCACCTCCGACTGCGGACATTGTCAAGATGCAGAAGAAGCTATGGCCCAAGCTATAAAAAATAATCCAGATTTAGCTAAAAACCTAAAGTTGAATTATACCGGCACGGTTGATGCTGATAATAAAGTTATCTCCTTTTTAGGAGGTGAAGAAAGCGGAACAGAAAATCTCCGTCAGGTTTGTATCCGAAAAAAAGATCCTAACACCTTTTGGGATTACATTGGTTGTATGGTGAATGAAGGCGAAACTACTAAGTGTCAAACAACCGCCAAAGTCAATACTGCTGTTGTTGATGCTTGTATGACTGATGGTAGTGGTTTAACAGCCATTAAAGCTGATTTCGAGGCAGCCAACCAACATGCCATTCAAGGAACTCCAAGTTTCTTTATGAATGATGAGCAGGCAGTGGCAGACTTCGATTTCGGAGGTCGTACCGCTGAAGCCTATCAACAAATGATCTGTTGTGCCAGTGAGACACCTGGAGCTAGTTGCGAGATCTAAGATACAAGTTTTGTTAACCCTTTTAACCCCGCCCTCTTTGAGGGCGGGGCTTATTTTTATTTAAGTTTTTTATAGTATAATCTTTTTATCTATGATCAAAGATAAGGATGGAAAGAAGCTTAACCAAAAACAAATCCAAGAAAAAATAAAGGGACGTTTTTTAGCTTGGTACTTGGAGTTTTTAACTGGCTTTCTTTGGTGGTTTGTCGGTAATTTACCTTCTCATATTTTACGTAAGTTCTTTTATCGCCTAAGTGGGATGAAAATTGGTCGTGGCTCTGCCATTCATATGCAAGCTCGTATTTATGATCCTAGACATATCACCATTGGCGATGACACTTTGATTGGCGAAAAAGCCACTTTAGATGGGAGAAGACAATTACCTAATTCTCAGGGAGGTTTAAAAATTGGTAATCATGTCGATATCGCCAGTGAAGTAATGCTGTGGACAAGCGAACACGACCTTAAAGATAGTGCTTGGTCAGCTATTGAAGAACCAATTGTTATTGAAGATTATGTTTTTATTGGACCCAGGGCAATTATCTTACCTGGAGTTACGATTGGCAAAGGAGCGGTGGTTGCTGCTGGAGCAATTGTAACTAAAAATGTCCCAGCCAAAACCATTGTTGCTGGTATCCCAGCTAAACCTTTGGGTGAAAGGGCAACCAATTTGGTTTATAAATTAGGCAGGCCAAGACTTTTCCAATAATCTGCCCATTTATTGTTAATAAATTTCATTCACTAATAAAGTCATTACAAACCTAATAACTCAAAAGTATTGATTAATAAACAATTTTTTATAATAGAGTTTAAAAAAATTATTTTAGGTATCGTTTGCTAAACTTTTTTTATAATCCAACCATTTTTCTTTGGTTAATGTTTGACGGTTCTGAGTATCTTTTTCTCTCAAAACATGGAGACGATGACCTGTCCTTCCAGTCGTAGCCATGTCTTTTTGTAAGAAATATTGACCATAACTCAAACCTCCTTCTGCTTCACTTTTAGCCGGAATAGCCTGACGTAAAATTTGAGTTAATTGATTATGGTCACCGCTGTGACGAGAAGCAAAATTTTCTAAACGAACTTTTTGTCCATCATAAATCAAAAGTCCTTTTGGTTGTTGCGCGCAACGAGATAATATTTCTTTCCAAGAAGACAAATCATGATCGGGAACCACAAAAAACATTTCAGAAACTGGTTGGGCCAAAGGCTTTATTTGTCCATCAAATTTATTCATCTCCTGGCTATTTTTCTTGATTTGTTTATTAAAAACATTCATAAAATCATCATAAGCTTCTTTGTTACGCAAAACCTCTACTGCCTGACTCAAATTTTCAACTCCACTAAAACGATGAAGGGCCTGAAGTTGCCCGCTTTTTATCAATGCTCTTAAAAAAACTAAGCCAGTGGGAATTTCTGTTTGTTGTAATAAATCTTCACTTAGTAAAATACTGTCTCCCTCAAAAGAATAGTATTGATCTAAATTTTCTTCCTGGAGAAAAAATTCTGGTTCTGACTTTAATTTTTCTAAAATCATTGAAGGAAAAATTGTTGCTTTGTCCCCTTGATTATCTGCTTCAGACCTAAGAAATATCAAATTGGACAAAACACTATTTTTATCACCAAAACCAAAATCCTCATACAGTTCAAGTTGATTTTTATAGGCATAAAAATCCTGGGCCGACAAATCTTTTCCCACCTGAATAACTTCATAAGGAGCAGCGCGCGAAGGTACAGTGAGTTGCATATCATTGGCTAAAATACTATCAATATTGCTGACAAAGCCTACTAGATGATAGCGATCTCCTGGCATGGCGCTGATTTGATTCAAACTCCAAGAAATGCCCTCGATGCCAGAATTATTAGTCGCTCCGTTTAAAGCTTTTCCTTGTTTTCGTAAAGCTAAGCTATTAACTAAAAAACCTGATTGTAAAATTTGCAAAGCCTTATCTACTCCAGTGCTATGAAAAAGAAAGTTACCATCGGCAAAATCTGTCTCCAATTGAGACTGATTAGTTATTTGGTTTTCTTCATTAAGCATTATTTCTCTGACTGCAACCGAATTTTTTATTTCATTTTCTTGTAAAAAAGCATTAAAAGCTTTTTTTACATTATCAGCTTTTTGCTGTCTCAATCCTTCCAAAGCAAAATTTAGACCGGTCCTTTCCATTCCTTTTAAAGCACGCTCACGAGCTCGAATGCGAAATTCTTCATCTTTTTGTTGAAGAATGTCCAAGATTTTTTCCTCAGAAATACCCTGACCTCTCATAATTGACAAATGAATATCTCTCGACTCTTTAATATCTCTTTCTTCCAAAGTTCTTAGAGCCAATTGACCGCTAGCTGTCTCTAGGGGTGACATTATCCCATCAGCAATCATTCTGAAATAAAAGTTTCGAATTAAATAAATTTTATCCTCTGCTGATAAATTATTATTATCTAATAACTGCAAAAGTTCTTTTTTAGCTTTATCAAAAGATTCACTTAAAGCTTCATATTCTCTACCAATATCAGTATCGCTTAAATATAGATTTCCTAAGGGAACATAAAGAGATTCGCTTAAAGCCGCTACCAGTTCTTGTAATTGTTGAGGAGTTGGAGTATTTTCTTCAAGAGCTGATTGAAAGTTTTCCTTAACAGACTCTCCTTTAAAGACAGAAGGGTTTTGTTCTGTTGGAGAGTGATGATTATTTTCCATAAAAATAGTTTAACACATTTTAATCAATCGATAAAAATTTTAAAGATAAAATTTCATCATAAATTTCTTTAATTAAATTTTTCAAAGCTTCTACTTCTTCATTGGGAAGAGAAATTTGATGACGCACTAGTTTTTTCTCAGAACTAGATTTTTTGATAAAGTCAATTGCTCCAATTTCAACTTGATAAGGAAAGTTCGGTTCCAGTTGGCATAAAAGTTTATAAAAAAGTAATTGTCTTTTGATACTACTTTGTAAAAAAGAAGGCAATAATTTTTCTCTTTCACTGAGTTTTTTTCGACCAAATTCTCCGGAGAGTAAGGCATTCAAACTAAAATAACTGCTTGATTTATAATCAATAACCCGCAAGGTTTGATGCTTGTCGTCAATAAAATCTAAACGATCAATTTTTCCTTTGATTGGGACCCCTTGAACTTGTAATTTGAATTGATAACCAAATTTTTTTTCCACTGCCAAAGTTTTAGTTTCGAGATCCGTTTGACCGTAGGTTTGAATATAAGCAGCTAATGATTGTTTACCTAAAGCTAGGAAGCTTTTTTTACTTGCCTCATCAATATCTTTTTGCAAAAAGTCTTGTGCAAAAATTTTTTGCACTTGATCTAGAGGTAAAAACCCTTCATTCCTAGTCCGAGGTTGATATAGTTTTTCTAAGGCAAAATGTAAACTACTACCAAACTCTTTTGCTGGCGTAGTGGGTTCTAGCGGAGCGTCAAGAAGATAATTTTGCCAAAAAGAATCTTGATCCTCTAAATAAGCGTTCAAAACGGAAGGAGACATAATTAATTTTTTTGCTTGTTGGTGAAGAAAGCGCCGCGCCGCCACCGAAAAATCATGCTCTGGAGGTAATTGCAATAAGGTTGTCATCGCCGCCTGTGTTTTTTCGCCAGTCACCTGACTGGATACTTCTTTCCAAGTGTGTGACGGCGCCTTTTCTTTTAGAAGGTAAACTAAAGGAGATGGCAATTTGGGAGGACTTAAAGATTCTTCTTCTTCCTGTTCATGCCAACTAATAAAGGTTTTATTTTTTGCTCTAGTCAAAGCCACAAAAAGTAATCTCTTAGTTTCGTCTTCTTTTTCCTCATGACCGATGGTTTGCAAGGTCATAATTCCTTCAGGTAAAGGTAAAAGTTGGCGATCTTTTTTGTGCCAATTATTTTTATTTAAACCAACTAAAAAAACATACTGCCATTCTCTCCCCTTAGCTTTATGAGCTGTAGCCAAAGCCACTGCTCCCTCGCCTAAATTCAGATCTTGCGCTTCCAATTTGAGATGATGGTTTTGCATTAAATCAATTTTACTAAGAGCTTGAGAAAGTAATAGTGGTGATTGACTTTTACTGACCCAGGACTGCAATCTTTTTTGCAAACTATAAAAATAAGTTAATAAAGGTAAATAGTTTTTTTGCTGAGCGAGAAAAGGTAAAAGTTGGCTGTCCTGCATCAATTGTTGATTGAAACGATCAGCTTTTTGTTCATAACTATCTTTTAACCATTTGCTCAATTGTTGAGCCAGCTTATTAACTGTCCACCGCTTTGAGGAGTTCTGATTTTTGTCTTTTGTTTGCAACATGACTGTTAATAAGTTTTGTTTTTCTTTTTTGGCTGTTTGCAAAACTTGCATAATCTCTAAGGGGTCCAAATTCCACCATGGTTGCCAAAGAATTTGTCCTAAATAATAATCATGTAGTCGCTTATCATCTACGGTTGCAAAAAAACGCCACAACATGAGCCATTGATTAATTATTTCTTGAGCTAAGACATCTGTCCCCCCCTCTATCTCCACAGGAATTTGATACTGAGTTAAAACGGTCAAAATATCCTCTGATTCATTATTATTCCGGTATAAAACAGCCATCTCTTCCCAAGGTACCCCTTCCTGGTGCAAACTTTGAATTCTTTCCGCTAATTCTAAGAGCTCTGTTAATCGATTGGGATAAGAGGTGATGGCGGTCGCTTCCCCTTTGCGTCGAGCAAAATTTTGCAAAGGTTCACCACTGACTGGTAATAATTTTTGCTCCCCTTCAGCGGTGTCAAACAATGTCTGCGCTAACTGATAATGATAATCGCCACAACGGTAGCCAGTTTTGAGTTCAATTACTTTAGCTTCTGGATAAATCTTTTTAAAATGAAGAAAATTTTCCAAATTTGCTCCTTGGAAACGGTAAATTGACTGCTGAGCATCCCCAACAGCAAAAATATTAGCTTGATCTTGCCAATAGGATGTCAAAAGCTGAGCTAGTTGACTTTGAGCATTATTAGCATCTTGATATTCATCTATTAGTAGATATTGAAATTGTTCCTGATAAGAACTTAAAAGTTCAGTTTTATTTTTTAAAACATCAATGGTGCGTAAAATAATATCAGCATAGTCATGAAAGCCCTTTGCTTGTATCTCTTTTTGATAAGCAGTGTAAACCAATAATAACTCCTCTTGCTTTTGCAGTTTTTTTTGGCTTTTGATGATTTCCCCTTGTCTGGGTTTTTTCTTACTTTGTTCTTGAGCTATAAAATCGAGTTGTTCTTGACGAGCGGCTTCCAAGAGGACGGCATATTTGTCTACAGTAATATTTTCTTGTTTTAAAGCATTAATTTTATCTAATAGGGTTTTGAGATAATGAAATTTATCCCCCGCTGGACGCAAAATTTGCAAAGGTAAACTGTCAATTATCTCTTCCATTATTTCCCTAGCAGTCAGCTCATCCAAAACTTGACTCTCATAAGCAAAAGGGAAATCTTCACCGTGAGCCGTAATGATTTCCTGGCAAAAGCCATGAAAAGTTTGACAGGTGACAGAAAAAGCGGTCATGCCAATCAATTCTGCCAATCTTTTTTGCATGTTAGCTGCTGCTGCCTTAGTAAAAGTAAGGGCTAAGATATTTTCTGGGCCAGCTAAGCCTTGATCAATAAGATTGGCAATCCGCAAGGTCAAAACTTGAGTTTTACCCGTTCCTGGACCAGCAAAAACTAGGACTGGTCCCTCCAAAGACTCTACTGCCTCTCTCTGTTGCGGATTTAATTTTTGTAACTCACTTTGAAAATGGTCGCTAAACGAAGACATAAAGAGATTCTATCACAGATCATAAAGAAAAATCCTTTGCTAATAATAGCAAAGGATCAATTTAAAAAATTTGTCAATACTTATTTAAGTTTTTTCTTTAAGAAGAAACTTACTCCACCCAAAGCAACTAAAGCTCCAGCAATCATCGGGATAGCGGTGGTGGTGCTAGTATTAAGAATTGGTGCTTCCTGAGTAGTAGTTCTTGGAGTACTAACATATTCTACTTCTGTCTTAGGAGAGGGAGAAGGAGTATGAGTAGTACAGCTGGTATTACCATAACTATCAGTCGTACAAACAGTGTTACCCTCAGCTGCCCAAGAAGTGCTAGCACTCACAAAAAAAGCTAAAGCTAATATTAAAACGGAAATCTTTTTCATATTTTTTTCTTTCTTCTTAAGAAGATATTCTATCATGATTATTTTTAATAAGCAAATTTTAACATAGACTTATAAAAAGTCAATAAAGGCATGAATTTCTATTCTGCCAAAACATAGCGGACTCCTTTGGTAACGCCACGTTTTTCAATCACTCCTTTTTTAATTAAATCTTTCATGTCGCGCAAAATAGTATCGGTAGAAACATTGGGTAAAGCTTGCTGAGCTTCTTCTGACGTAATTTCCCCCTGATGATGTAAAATTTCCAAAAGAATAATTTGTCTTTCACTCAAAGAAATTTGTTTACCTAATTGTTCTTTGAGCTTTAAATCTTTGGACAATTTCATCACCTGCTGTTTCACTTTGTCTACTTCAATCGCTAAGCCATAGCAAAAATACTCTAACCAATAAGTCAAATCTTGATTGCCGCTTTGTTGAACTGATAATAAGGCTTGATAATAGCGGCTGACATCCATATCAAAATACTGTTCCATAGAAAAAAACTTTTTAAAATCATAGTGTGATAAATATAAAACCAAGGTGGCAAAAGCCCGCGCTGTCCGACCATTACCTTCAACAAAAGGATGAATATTTACTAATTGATAATGACAAATTGCTGCCCGCAAAATAGGATGGATCTGTTTGACTTCTTCACTATTTACCCAAGAAAAGAAATCTGTTAGAAGGAAGGGGATCTCACTACTGTGAGGGGGACGGAAAGCTATTTGATCTCCGTCAACTCCTTTGATCACAACTTCTTTATCTCGATAAATACCAACATAATCATCTTCGATCAAACGATTAACAGTTAAGCTATGAAGCTTTTTAAGGGTCTTTTCATTTAATAAATTGACTGCTCCACTGACTTGTTGTTGATCAATCCACCAAACGACATTACGATAATTAATAACTTCTTGAATATCGCGGTCACGAGCAACAATTCCCGCTTTCTCGCTAATAGTCCGTAAATTACTATCATCAATCATTA
The DNA here is from genome assembly GCA_964583625.1 of uncultured Pseudomonadales bacterium. Classification (GTDB taxonomy): domain Bacteria; phylum Patescibacteriota; class Microgenomatia; order UBA1400; family PJMF01; genus JAUNST01. Next base: position 166,636 of record CAZOVA010000001.1, on the reverse strand, counting down.
CCACCTGACCTGCTTGTTCACGAGTTAGATCATTTCCCTCTATTTTGGTGCCAAAATGCACAGTTCTTTGCATCGCCTCATTGCGGAATTTCATCTCCCAGGCTGGAACTAGTGGTGAATTGTCAATTAAGGCTCTGGCTGCCTCAATGCGGGAAAGATACATTACTAAATTGTTTGTAATAGTAAAGTTGGGTTGGAACATGTTGTGTATTATAACTGATTGACGCAAAAAGTGCAATAATCTAATTTAATTGTCAGAAAATAATGATTTAAAATTTAAAAAAAGCTCCTGTTTTATGAAAACAGGAGCTGTGATCTTTGGGTTTTATTCAGACGGAATCATGATGAGCTGTCTATTTTCGTCCAAGGTAATGGTGCCGTAATAAGAAACCTTATTCCTGCCTTGAAAAACTACATCTATACCTAGATAAGCCTTTTCTTCATTTTCTTCTACTGGCAAAAGTAATTGAGATGCCCAATAGCGATATTCGTCAAAGAAATAGCGACTTTCTCTAATGTCTATAACCGGATAAATTCCAGTCTCAAAAGCTTTGTCGCTATTTACTATAGTGCATTCCTCCTCCTCAGGAATGGTAAAATAACCGACAATGATATAGTTTTCTTTCTTTTCGAGCGCGGTAGAAAAAATCTTTTCGCCTCCCATCCAAAACTCTACAGGCTCATCACCAGTGATACGAAAAACTGCGTTTTTTTGGAAATGACCAGCAATCTTTCCTTTGTTGTCTGGGAGACTATCCAATCCAATATTGGGGTTTCCTCTATATGAGGGAGCATCTCCTCTCACGAATAGTTTTGCCCAAGCTTCTTGAGCGGGCGCAGACATCGCCGAAACATCCACCGTAAACTTGCTCTCTTCTGCAAGAGTGATGGTCAGGGCAGTAGTGAGAAACATGAAGATTGCCAAGAAACAACAAAGTAGCTTTTTCACGAAAACTCTCCTCCTTTTTTGTTTTCACCTTGAACTTTTTAAATAGCGTCTCCTTGAAAAAAAAGAAACTCCCAAAAATCTATCTTTAAAAACCTCAAAAAGGCAATCCTTAACTTTAATAAAAGTTTGATGACTTTTTTAGGTTTGTTAATAGTGAAGATTATAACAAAAAAGACCTTATTAGTCAAGATAAATTTATAATTATTTATTTATTAGTTTAGTTATTTGTAATTTAAATTAAGTTATGCTATTATTATTATCGACCTATTGAAGATAAAAAATTGGGTTATTATTTTTTGTGTGAAAAAAATTCTCTTATTTTTTCTTTTAATTATTGTGGTGGTAATGTCTACTGCTGGTATCTTAGCGACGACCAAAAATACTAGTTTACTCAAAAAGCCTCTACCTTCTCCTCTTCCCTTGGGAAAGTGCGGGGAAAGCTGCGGTTATTCTCCAGAGTGGAATGGTTATAAAGACTGTCAAGCCAATTGCCCGGGGCAGGGTCAAATAGCTAGTTGTACTAATAATGTTTGTCAATGTGCTCCTTTGGAGTGTGCTACTTGTTGTAGCTCTATTTCTGCCCCTAATATTGGCTGTCCAGAGGATTGGGATCCGACAATTTGGTGTTTTCCTGATAATTGTGCTGGCACTTGTGCTAAATATTAATTATTTTAAAAACAATCTAAGATGATTTTTGAAAAGAAATCGGGTAAAATAGGTATTCTTTTAAAGCTTGTTTAGAAAGACCTTATGGCAGATGCGGCAATACATATAAATGATGACTCTCTAGCTGAATTTCTAAAAAATAATCAAGATAAATTAATCCTTTTAGATTTTTTTGCTACCTGGTGCGGTCCTTGTCAAATGACTGGCCCAATTATTGAAGAATTGGCTAGACAATATAAAAAGTCAGTGGCGGTGGCAAAAATTGATGTTGATCTCTGCCCTAAAAGTGTGGCTGAATATGGAATTATGAGCATGCCAACACTAGTGGTCCTCAAAAAAGGCAAAGAGGTTGAGCGAGCAAGCGGTTTTCTAGGGAAGGCCGGCTTCGAAAGTCTAATTACCAATCATTTGGAAAAAAATGACTAAAAATCAAGAAATTATTATCATTGGAGCTGGACCAGCTGGCCTGACGGCAGGACTTTATCTGGGTCGTTTTAATTTTAAACCTCTTATTTTAACTGGCTTAAGTCCTGGTGGTCATTTAATTAATACTGATGTGGTCGAAAACTATCCTGGTTTTCCTCAGGGAGTGGCTGGTCCACAATTGGCTCAGCTTTATTTATCCCAAGCAGAAAGGTTTGGAGCGGAAATTGTTTATGAATCGGTTACCAAAGTAGATTTCAAAAAAAAGCCTTTCGCTATTTGGACCAATAATCAGCAACAAGAACCTAATTATACCGCTCAGGTAGTTTTGATTGCCTCTGGGAGTCAAGCTAGAAAATTAGCTCTACCTGAGGAAGAAAAGTTTTTAGGTAAAGGTCTAGCTTTTTGTGCCACCTGTGACGGACCGCTTTACAAAAATAAAACGGTGGCGGTCATTGGTTCGGGCAATAAAGCACTAGAGGAAGCTTTGCTTTTATCTACTTATGCTGAAAAAGTTTATTTAATCGCTCGTTCCGCCCAATTCAAAGCCGAAGCTTATTTACAAGAACAAATTAAAAAAGAAAAGAAAATAGTCAGCATTTTTCACCGTCAAGTTAAAGCTCTTATTGGAGAAAATCGTTTAGAAAAAATTCAGTTGCTGAATACCCAATTGGATTCTCTACCAAAAGAAGAAGAGTTGTTAGTTGATGGTGTGTTCTTAGCTATTGGCCAAATCCCTAATACAGAAATTTTTAAATCATTTCTTCCCACTGATGAACAGGGTTATTTACTAACTAAAACAGACAAACAGACCTCGCAACAAACGGCGACCGCCATTGAGGGGGTTTTTGTGGCAGGAGATATTATTTCTCGACAGCAAGCGCAAATTACCGTAGCTGTGGGGAGTGGCACTTTGGCAGCAATGGAAATCCGTGATTTTCTCACCAAAAAATAAGCGCTATATTTTTCATTTTATTAAATTAATTTTTGCTATTAGTTAATATTGTTTTTTGCAAAGATCAGGGTATAATGAAAACAAGAAAAATTTTGAATTTAACAAACTTATAGTAAAAGAAAGGCTAGCGATGACAAAAAAAGGTAAAAAAATTTTACTCGTAGAAGACGAAACCGAACTGCGTGAACTTTATGAATTGCTCTTGAGAGATGAGGGTTATGATGTTACCAGCATGCCAGACGGAAAAACTGGTTTAGAGGCCATTGAAAAAGGAGGTTATGACTTAGTGATGTTGGATATTATGTTGCCCTTCATTGATGGTTTGGACATTTTGGAAAAAATTGGGAAAAAAAGTGATAATAAACAACCACCAAATACTATTGTTTTACTAACCAATCTTGCTCAGGATCAAACCATTTCTAAAGCTTTGGAGTTGGGAGTACGTGGCTATATGATCAAAAGTGACTACAATCCAGAACAGCTTTTGCAATCAGTAGCTGAATTTTTAGCTTAAAAATAAACTTATTAAACACGAGGTTTTCTTGTTAAAAATTAGAAACCAGCTTATAATAAATTCATGATCAGCGCCAGTGTTATTTTTGCTTTAGTCATTGCTGTTTTAAACTTATTTATTGGTTTTTATGTTTGGAAAAATAAAAAAAATAATCTTAGTCATAGATTATTTTTTATTTTAGCTGGCCAATTAAGTCTGTGGGTAGTACTCCAATCATTTTTATCATTCCCGATTTCTTTAATGCAAAAACTGACCATTGTCCGTCTTATTATGGTCTGCGTTGCCAGCATACCAGTAACTCTTTACTTTTTTGTGACCGTTTTTCCCTCTAAGAGGCTTACCCTTTCTCCTTGGTGGAAAACTACTTGTCTGCTTTGGGTGGGCTTCTACACTATTTTCAACTTACTCCCTTTTACTTTTGTTGACATTGCTCAAACACAAACAGGTTTATCCTTAAAAACAGGTTGGGGTATAAATCTTCTTTTTGTCAATCTGATTTTTTTACTTCTAGCTGTCATTAGTTTTAATAAAAATACTAAAAAAGCTACTGGTTTAGAAAAAGTTCGTTATAATTATCTAACTCTTATTTTTGCTGTCATTATTAATTTTATTATTTTTTCTAGTTTGTTTCTCTTTTGGAAAGATAATAATTATGCCACTTTAGGTCTCTGGCTGTTGACAGTTTTCAGTTCAAGTACCATTGGGTATTCTCTCTTGAAAAATCGTCTTCTTAGTTTGGATCTAATTTTGGTAAAAGTTTTTTATTACCTTTCCCTCTTTTTTTGGGGTGCGATCGCTCTAGTTTTTTTACTCAATGTTCATCTTTGGGCAGAAAAGTTTACTCGGGTCGTGGCTGCTATTTTCTTATTTTTATGGTCAATTTCTTTTCTCTATATTTATCAAAATTTTCAAAAATTTTTAATTAAAAAAATTGTTAATCAGGGTCTAGATTGGGAAAAAGAAAGTTTGAAATTCACCAATAGTTTGCATAATGAATTGGACTTACAGACTATTATTGACAACACTATAAGATTTATCTCTATGCTAATTAAAAATAATGGCAATCTTGTTTATGCCAACTTCTCAGATGAGGAAGAATTTTCTTTCACAAATAGTTTTATTGACAAAAAAGCTAAGCCAACAGCTCTCTATGAGTTATGTTTGAGAATTTGGAGTAAAAAAATTAAAGTTCAACCTTTGATCCTCGAAGAATTGACTACCATCAACGAGCTACACAAAGCATTAGCTAAAATAATGAAAATAGAGGGTTATGTAGCTATTTTTCCAATTAAACTCTATCAAGGAATTAAGGGAATTTTAATTATGGGAGAAAAAGAAAATAGAGACCCTTATTTTATTCAAGATATCAAATTAATTGAAAAAACTCTCGATGAACTAGCTCTTACAATTGACAAAGCTCTCATTTATCAAAGTTCAAAAAATCTCAACCAATATTTAGAAAAAAAGATTTCTTTAGCCACCAAAAAATTAGTTACTTTCAATAAAAAATTGATTGCCGCTGACAAGATGAAGGATGAATTTGTTTCAATTGCTAGCCATGAATTGAGAACGCCAATGACGACGATCAAAAACTACCTTTGGCTTATTCGAGCTAATAATAATGAGAAAAAATTGAAACAAAACAAAAAATATCTAGATATTGTCATTGAGTCAACTGAGAGATTGCTTGATATGGTGAATGATATGTTGACTACTTCAAGAATTGAAGGAGATCGCTTTGCTATTAATAAAGAAAAAATTGATCTCAATCAAGCGGTTAATCATATTTATAATGATCTTTTATTAAGCGCTGAAAAGAAAAACTTAGTCCTCTACAAAAAGAATACTCCTCAACCTTTGTGGGTGATGGCTGATTATGACAAAGTATTAGAAGTTTTGAATAACTTGCTGGGCAATGCTATTAAATTTACTAATCAAGGGAAAATTAGAATTCTTTGTAGTCGAGACGAAAAAAATGCCATTATTAAGGTTGTTGATTCTGGTCCAGGAATCGCTACTGAAGAATTACCCAGAATTTTCAAAAAGTTTAGTCGTTTGGAAGACTCAGATTATTCTTATGTAAAAATTAAAGAAACTGGGACGGGTTTGGGGCTTTATATTTCTCATCAAATCATGACGAAACATAAAGGGACCATCAGTGTTAAAAGTCAGCTTAAAAAAGGTAGTACTTTTACTATTACTTTTCCTCTGGTAAAGGAGGAAAAAGTTCTCCTGTCGGAAAAAAAGTAATTTCTTCAATATTGTCAACATCTGCCAGCAACATAATCAAGCGGTCTACTCCAATAGCCATTCCTGCCATTGGTTCTTTGATTGTTGACAAAGCAAAAATAAAATCTTGATCATAATCATAAATAGTTTTGTTCTCCAATTGCCGCTGGCGAATATCTTTTTGGCAACGCTGTTCTTGTTCTGAGGCAATAATCAGCTCACTAAACCCATTGGCCAATTCTAGACCAGCTAAATAGAGCTCCACTCTTTCCGCCCACCGAGGATCTTGCTGATTGAGTTTGGCTAAGGCCGCCTGTTCTCGTGGATAGTTATAAAGGAGCGTCGGTCTCTTTTGACCCAAATATGGTTCTATTTCATTGAGAAAAATTTGATTATAAGCTTGCTCCCAAGTGGTTTGTTGATCAATAAAATAGCCTTTATTTTTAGCAATTGCCAAAAGTCTTTCTTTATTTAATAATTCATCAGCCTCTATTTGAGCGTAAATTTTAAAAGCCTGAGCGACAGTCAGTCTTTCGCAACCATGGCTAAAACTATATTTTTTTCCTTGATAAGAAAAAACTTGGTTTTTCTCCAAACGATGTGTTTTTTTACTTAAAAAAAGTAGCAGGTCGTCCATGTCTTGCATTAGAGAAAAATAATCAGCTCCGCTACGATAGTATTCAAGAATCGTAAATTCACTATTGTGTTTTTTACTTCGTCCTTCATTATTACGAAAGCTTTTACTAATTTGAAAAATATTTTTTAAACCAGCCGCAATCAATTTTTTCATTTGTAATTCTGGAGAAGTAACTAAAAACGCTTCTCTATTTTTTTCTCCTTGCATTTTATAAGTGGTTTTAAAAACCTCTAAGTATGGTTCTGTTCCCGGTTGAGCTACTAATAATGGGGTTTCTACCTCATGAAATTTTTTTTGTAAAAAAAACTCTCTCAAAAAATGAATCACTTTTTCTCTCATTAAAAAAGTACTCAACTTTTCTGGATTAGTTTGTATTTTTTGCCAATTGTTCATTTTTTAATTTTGTGGTAAAGTTGTCCACAAAAAATTTTGTTTGTTTTTGAAAAATTTGTCCAAACTAAAAATTTTACTTGGTGCCGGCTCTAGGATTCGAACCTAGGTAGCCAAATGGCAGCAGATTTACAGTCTGCCCTCGTTGACCGCTTGAGTAAACCGGCAAAATAACACCTGAACGTGAAAAGAGACGGATTTCCCTGGAAAAACCAGGTGGGCAGAGCGCAAATTTATCCACGGATAAATTTAACAACTCATGAGCCCGAAAAAATCAATATTCGGGAAAATATGTGTCTCTTTCCACGCACAAGTGTCATCTAAAAGAACAAAACTATTATAACATAATAAAGATAACAAAGCTTGATAGGACTGGTGAGAATTAAAGACAGTTTTGATAAATTGACTCTGGAATGTTCTCTGCTCTCACTAGTTCACAAGTGGGAGCTTTTAAACCGCCAGCTAATAAACGATAGCCGCTACTGATTTTTTGAAAAATACCATAATTACTCCCAAATGAAACTCGAGACCAATCGTCTACTGTTTTGATAGAGTAAACAGCCATATCTGGTACTTGCCATTCTGGATTGATAATCTGCAAAGTGTATAAGAAAGGTTCTTGTTGCGCCCTAGCTAGTTCATACTGATCGCTACACGCCAACTCAAGACGCAAGTAGGGCTTGTCACTCTCTTGTCTATCTAGACGACCGTAGCCACCCATCAAAATACATTTTTGTTCGCCATTGGTATAGGCATAGAGACAATTATTAAAAGGATCATAAGCTTCATTAATGGGACAATGATTGATTTTGCTTCTTTTATAACCCAAGGAAGACATTTCTTTATTAATGGTACGAATAACTTTTTTTAGTAATGGGTGATTTGAGGCGGGATGATTTTGATTCTTTTTATCAGGAGCCAGTTCTTCAGCTTTTTTGGTTGTGGGTACTTGTAAGCCTAAAACTTTGGCCTGCGGAACTAAAATACGATAATCATTTTCACTTCTCCACCAAAGTTGATCATCGATAAAATTGGCTTGCTCTATTTCTTTATTATCAAGATTTTTGCTAAACTTTTTGTCGATTACTTCACTAACTCTAGGAACAGGGTCAGCTTTCCATAAATCTTTTTGTTTTTTACTTGGCTTTTCTTCTTTTTCCGCCGCCACGCAACCAGCAGGACAAGATTCAGTCAATTGAGCCTCAGTCGAAGCTTGACCCGTAAAGCCAAGCAAAGTTTTAGCGATAACTGCATTATAGTCTGGACGAACAGCAACTAACTCTTGTTGCTTCTTAATGTAAAGAGTGGCAATAATTAATAATAAGAGAAAGCCCAATAAAGCAATGGTATTAAGATTTTCTTTTTCCATAAACAACCCTATAATTATATCATAAAACTATATCTTTGTCAATCATAAAAGCTGAAACAAAAACTAATCTCTACTCAACTAATGAGCTATTTTTATGCTATAATTCCATCTAATATGCCAAAAGAGAAAAAGCAGTTGAAAAAAGAGAGCAAAAAGGAAAGAAAAATTACCTTTAATGATCTTTTTGAGTCTGCTTGCGACACTTTGAAAAGAAACTGGCGTTGTAGTTTAGAACTTTTTTTGGTTTTTTTATCTTTATTAATATTTTTTCTCGGAATAAATTATGCCGCCATCTCATATTTGTCAAATTTTTGGCTAAAATTTTTTATCATTATCTCTTCTTGGCTAATTTTTGCAATGTTTATCATTGGTAAAAATAAAAATTCTCTCATGATAACTAAAGACATGGGCGGAGAGCATTATCCTCTTTGGCGAATTTCTTATTTGGTTCAAGCTTGGAGATTGATCAATTTGAAAATTATTCTTTGGGGGCCAATGGTTTTAAGTCTTGGTTTGAGCTTGTTTTTTTGGCTTATTTCTCCTTCAGCTTTTTGGTTGGCTTTGTGCCTGATTTTAGGTTTTGTCGCCACTGCCTATTTACAAATTCGTTTTGGCTTGGCTGAGTTGGCTATCAGTGTTGATCCCCATTTGAAAATAGCTGATAGTTTACAAATTAGTGCTAGAGTGAGCGATCCTTATCGCCTGGAAATTTTTAGTCTTTGGTTTTTGCATCTGCTTGTTGCTGGTGCCACGGCTATTTTCTTGCCCATTATCGGCTGGTCTTTAGTTTTATTGGTGGTGAGCTTCGAAAAAGCTCTCTTTTACCAAAAGACAGTTCTTAATAAATAAGAGGACTTTAATAAATTTTATTTAATGCTTGCATTTTGGATAAAAATAGTGTATACCGATACTATTCTCGAGATTAATTAGTAAAGGAAAAAAATGCAAACAGATTTCGCAGCTTATCAAGAAAAAATTAATCAAAGCGAAAATATCCTCATTGTTTACGGTAAAAACGCCCCTCTTTCGGCTGTGAGCTTAGCTACCAGTCTCTACTTGTGGTTAAAAGACCTAAAAAAAAGTGTTTTTCTGGCCTCACCTAATGAACCGATCGTGGAGTTCTGTAATTTGGTGGGAATTAATAAAGTAAAAAAGAGTCTCCCAAAACAAAACCTGGTAATCAAGATGAATTATGATGAAAATAAAATTGCCAAAATTCTTTCTGATCTAGACAAAGACAAAACCGAACTAACTATTAGTATCAAACCGCAAAAAGGGAATGAGCCTTTGCGAAAAGAGGAATTAAAAATTGCTTATCAGACCGGTGATTTTGATCTGATTTTTCTTATCGAGGTCCAAAATAAAGAAGAAATTGAAAAACTCTTTTTAGCTAATGAAAATTTATTAGCCAAACCAGAAAAAATTATTACTATCAATAGTTTTGCTAGTCATGCCCCTGTTATGGCGGAGATCGTCAAAGAATTAGGGAAAAAAGTGAGTTTTGTCAGCTGGTGGGGACAATTATTAAAAAATAATCAGGTAATGATCGGAACGGATCAAGCTAGCAATTTGCTTTTGGGTTTGGAAAAAGAAACTAATAATTTCAGTGGCCCTGATTGTGAAGCAGAAGATTTTGAATTGGCTGGCTGGTTGCTCAGACAGGGAGCAGTGAGGCATCAAGTAGACAAAAAAATAATTGATAGTTTCCAACCTCAACACCACCTACCAAAAATCATGAATAATATGAATAAGATAAAATAAAAATATCTTATTCTCTTTTTATTTTACTACCGCCTGTGGACTACCAGGCCTAGTATTGATAGAGGGAGCTGAATGAGTATTTCCCAGTTTGTAGTCAGCAGGCAATAAGATTTGCTCTGTCTTGGATTGATCTTCAAGAATATCGTCTACTTCTCCATGCGTCGCTTTTTCAAGCACGAGAACCCCATCAAGTAGACCATTTTCTTGCAAAATATCAGCCGTTTCTTTATAAGCAGCGGCGTTTCTTTCACTTTCACTATAAATTAAACTAATCATCAAAGAAGGATTTTGCTTTAAAGCGTCTAGGGTCTTATTGATTGCCGTACCACTGTAGCCCAATCTTCCACTTAGAGCCGTCAGTTGATTATATAAGTTTGGAGCATTGGCGACCAACTGAATGGCGCCCGTTCCACCATTACTAAAACCAGAACCGGTCACATGTCTGCTATTAAATTTTCCTTTAAGATCGGCTGTTAAATCATTAACTTTTGCTATCTCTGTTTCATTCCAGTTTCCTTCGTGGCTTTGAGGAACGAGGATAATGGCGTTTGGTCCCACCTTTCCTTCTGATAAACCCTTCGGTAAGCCGGCATTCAATCTCCCCCCTGCCTTTTCACCGCTACCATGCAGGTAAACAATAATTGGCAACCCTGTAGGATCGGTAATGCCATCTGGTAGCCAAAGAGAATAAGCTAAACCTTGATAATTGTAATTGGTAAACCGACCGCCAACTGGGTCTCCAGCTGGTTGGTTAGAGAAGAAATCTAATTGAGGTAAGTACTGATTGACATTTGCCCCATGTAGGGAAGAAGACTCAGCAGTAGTACGACTACCACCACTATAGTTATTATAGGAACTAGTTCCAGAACTTTTTCCTTGTCTGTCTTTGGGAGAGCAACGGAAGGTCTCTCTAGGATTGACAATCCCAGTCACGCCAGCAAAATTCCCTGGAGTCGTAGCTGCAGAGATATCATTGGTGAGATAGGTCAAACTATGACCATAATTCCTCCCTGTATCATAACCAGTGATCATAAACCTTTTTCCTTGTCCAGGAGTGTCTGTCATTCTCTCTAATTTGCCATCATAAGAGTCAACGATTAAAAGATCTTCTTCTTTGAGTTGCCCTGGAGTAGAAGGATTTTCTCTATAACCGACAACAGTTACATAGTGTCTGCTAGTGCCATTTTTATTGCCATTGACATGCAAAATAGCTGGTCGACCATGATTTATTTGATTGTAGGCCTCAGCGATAATTATTTCTTTACTGTCATGATTGTAATATTTAAAGCTTCCTCCCCCCGTAGTAGCGGCGGCGGCATCATCAGGATTCATTCCTTGGGCATAATTTCCAGAAAATAATTTATAAGCGTGATAATAAGAAAAGTTCAAACATAGATCATTATACTTGTCTTTGTCGGCCGCTTGAAATATTTTTTGATTCTGGACAGCAGTCACAAAATCATTTAATTTATCACTGACTACTACATAGTTTTCTCCACCAAAACTAATTCTGGCAGCATTAGGATTCGCTGAACCAAGAACTCCACCCGTCGTCGAACAAGAACGATCATTGCTAAAAAGCCAATTGAGGGCCTCTGTCTGCTTAAATACAAAACTGCTCATTGAGACGAGGCTATGACCCTTATCTTTGACTTCGTAAATAGCGGCATTGCCACCAACTTCGCGCAACTTATTGATTAGCTCAAGAGTATTATTAACTGTAAACCAAGTGTCTTCTTCTCCTTGATAAGCCCTGAGAGGGGTTTTAGCGGCACTGGCTAGATTACTTAATATCGGATTATTAGTATTACCGCTATGATCAGTCATTCCGGGACCACTAACAGGTAAAACAGCTGCAAAATAATTAGGATAATTTCTCAGGAAATAGTAAATACTGCTACTACCCATACTATAACCCGTGAGATAAATACGATTGCCATTGAGTTTATTCTGACTAACTATTTCATCAGCCTTATTTTTAATCACAGCCAAATGATCAAATTCCCAAAAGGAGCCCAGATTTTCCTCTCCACGATTTACCAGTTGAGGAATGAGAACTACTGCCTCAATATTGTCTCCATTTTTTAAATACTGAGGAATAGAAGCTCTAAAAGCGTCTGCTCCTTGACTGTTTTCCAGTTCCCCTTGTCCGTGTAAATAAATTAGTAAGGGTAAACCAACAACATTTTCTCTTGGTTTATAAAGCCAAAATTTTAGATAGCTTCGCTGTTGAGTAATTTGCTCCAAACTTCGACCAGTAAAATCGCCTTTGTTCCAAAGAGTCTTATCAGAACTTACCGCTTCAGCCACATAATGGGCTTCAGGTGGGGCTGGCGGACAAGAACTGAAAACAGGAGGAGGAGGTTGCTGGTCATTTTGATTGCTACCACTACTGTTATAGTGAGATGAAGGATCACTGACAAAACCATCATAAGGAGTATCGACTCCCCCATTGGTTAAACTAGAATTGAAATCTGTGACTTCAGTGTCACTACAATCCACTCCTACCTTTCCACTCTGACCGCAATCTCCGCTAGGATTGTAGACTACAATACCGCAACCTTTATTAACGCAGATATTTTGATTATTCCAATAATTTCCTCTACCAACTTGAAACATTGATCCACTCCCAGCACTACCATTGCCAGTTGCCGTCGTCCAGGGTTGCCAACCAGTTGGTTTATCTTTTGGCCACCACGGCGGCACAGAAGAATTGCCTTGAAGACTGACTCTATACTTACGAATTGCTTCTTTGACATTATTTTTAATATCAGAATATCTCTGGTAATATTCTGTCTTTCTGATCTCTTCCATCATCTCTTCATCAGACAGGCCATTGTATTTTTGCATGCATTCAACCTTTTTATTTGATGCCCCCATAATCCTAGTACATTCTTCATCTCCGGGATAAACCCAACCCAAACCTTGTAGCTGTTCACGAACAGTGGCATTCTCAAAAATCTGAAACAAACCAACCGCACCAATAGTATTGAGACTCTCTGGGTCCAAGCCGCTTTCTGCTCGAGCAATCGCAATTGCTTCAGCGGCTACTTCTGCTCCAAAAGAACTCCCAAACTGACTACAGATATAATTCATAATTTCATCTTTCTCAGCATCTTGTGGCGGAACTGGAGCTGCTCCCCCAATTGCTGGATCAGAAAAATAGGCATTAATATCACGATAGCTCAAAAGAGTTTTGAATAAACCAGCGCTAGAATTGCCACTAGTGGCTTTATTTTCCCCAGCTCCATAAAGAGATTGTTGCACTAAGAAGATATTAGTGATTGGGCCAGCTCCAGGAATGGAAAGCGGAGCGGCCGAATTGGTTAAACCGTTCAAAGCTAAACGTTTGTTTTGACGAGTGTCATAACATTGCAGCTCTCTATAAGTGTTTTCTGGGTAAAAAGACCCTAAAATTGTTTCTTCAGTATTCTTTAATTGATCGCCAAAAGGAGAAATTGTCCAATAGCGAATCATAGCTCTGGTGTAATCAAAATCATCGTCTTTTTCCACACAGTCATAGATACTCGATTGAGCTTCTTGATATCTGCTCCCTAGTGACTGCCAAAACTCCAAAGAGATAATACTTGATAGCTTGAATTCTGTAGCTGGAGTAGTCAAAGGAGGAAACTCCTCTTCACGACAACAAAGTTCTCCTCTTGGGCTTCTTTTGAGAGGAAACTTACAACAGCTTTCAGGAAATCTATTTACTTTGTGATCAGCAGTTCCTTTTTCTTTTGGATTTTCTGCCGAAGTGGTAATGGACTGACTGATCTCCGCTGTCCCAAGATCGCTACAGGTAATATCTCCTTGTCCTTCATTAAAATATTCTTTGGAAAAATTATTGTGATTGGCAGTAGCATTAATGATTTTTACCAAAGCAGCATTAATTTTAGGACCACAGTTGGCACACTTGATGACGATACTATCAGTTGACTCTGCTTGAGCGTAACCTGACATAGCGATCCTATCCAATAAAACTTTTTCTCTTTGAGCTTGTTGTTGATTAATGGTTTGTAAAAAATTAGTGTTAAGAGTGGCGGGATCGGTATAAGTGCTGGTGGGATCGTGATAGGGAAATTCTTCATGTACTACACAATTTTCTGGATAACCAGGGTCATCAATATCACAAAAATTTTTATTATTAAACAACATCGGTACCTTAAAAGGGTAAACGCGGATTTCGTCTTTGATATTTTCCCAAGGACAAGGATGCTCTGGTGTTTTACATTGAGCGCGGTCATTGCCTCTATCGGTAGTATTAACTTCACAAATCTTGACCGCTTCAACAATATAGGCAGTTTGATAATATTTAGAGGAAAAAAAGGGCATACTTAGTAAAGCCTTTTTCAACTCTGTTCTCTTCTGAAAGTCTTCTTCGGTTTCATTGTCCTGTTGCGGATCCAAAAGTCTCTTACAATAGGTCATATTGTCCAGCTTCCCCTCCACTGCTGGGGTGGGGACAGCTATTTCATAGGCGGGCTCAATACCCAATTCTTGCCTTTTTTCGCCTAAAATTTTATTAAGCTGGGTAGTTTTGGTCGGATTTTCAAAATCCAAATATTGTTCCAAGTCGTCTGTTAGATCTTTGGTTGTTAGTTCTGTGCCTAAAATCTCCTGATGACGAGAGGCTAAACAATATCTTTCGTCATTGTAGCTATCCATACAGGCATCATAACTATTTTTAAGAAAAACTAAATTCAAAACTTTCATTGAACAAGCTACCTGAGAAGGCAGAGATTTGGCTACCCAAGAGGAATGAACCATCATGCTATTTTTTTCTTCAAAACCAATTTCTGTTCCTTCCTCCCTGTCATAACTGCTACAAACATTACCATAATAGTTTTCCGCTGAATTGAGACGAGAAGTGGTAAAGTTCTCATTGCGCATTAAGGGAACACTAGCTTTAGACATATCCAGAACTAAGTGTCGATTGTAATTGGCATTAGTGAAACGATTGCTCAAACTGACTTTGGCAGCACAATAAGCTTGATTTCCATCTTTAATTAAATGGTCAACTAATTGCTCTGTGCTAGAATTTTTAATAAAATAACTATTATTACGAATAACAGCATTGGCATCAAAACCAAGATTCTTGTTTTCGCCAGCAAATAGATCAATCGCCGAAACTATAGACAAACTAGACTGAAAAAATCCGAGAAAGAGAAACAAAAATAAAAAAAGTCTTTTAAAAGTCTGCATGTATTTTTTGATTATCAATTTGTATTTTGCTTCGCTATTTCTCTTTCTCTTCCCTCTAAAAATTAGGAGAGAATTTGTCGGTTCACTATCTGAGAAGTGGTAGATGACGGCGGCAGTTCTTGATCAAGAAATTTCAATTTCAAAAAGTGGTTAATGCCAGTAAAATAAGTCACAATTTGAATGATAATAAAAGAGGAAACAGCCAAAATTAAACCAAAAACCGCATTGGTAAAAGTGCTTTTTGCCTGCTCCACTTTATTAGACTGCCCTCCAGCTAATAGCCAAGTCAGTGATCCATAAACAAACATAATAAAGCCAATAAAGGAAAAGGCTGTCATGACTACATTGAGTAAATTGGCTAAAATACACTGAAAGCCCTGAATAGTAGCGACATCTTCAGCTATCCCGCTTCCAGTACAGGCATCATCCCAGTTTCTTGTTTCTTCCTCAGCCTCAATTGAAAAAGGCATTGAAATTGTTAAAACCAAAATAGTGAGAAAAACAAAGAATTTTTTCATAATTAATCGTCGTCATTATAACTGCTTTTCTTGATATTGACAAGAGGCAGTTTCCCTGCTATAATCAGTTATTGTCTGAAGTTCCAAAGGGCAGTCCGGCGGAATTTTTTAATATTGAAGGCTTATATGAAAAAAAGTGATCAAATAAATAGAAAAAGAGCTACTCAAGCGCAAAAAGCTGCTCGGAGTGAATTTAGCGCCGCTATCGCTCAAATTGCCGCTGAAAGAAAAATAGAACCTCAAGCAATTTATGAGGCTATTGAGGCTGGTTTATTGTCCGCCTATCGTAAACAAATGGGAGGCGAACAAGATGAGGAGTTGGCTTTGGATCGTAATTTTGCCTATTTTGCCCAAGTTGACCAAGTAACTGGAGCGATGAGCGTCTGGAAAGCACCAAAGTTGCACCCAGAAGATGAAGAGGATGAAAGTTTCGACGAAAATAAAAAAGAAGACGTCACTCCAGCTGGTTTTG
This sequence comes from uncultured Pseudomonadales bacterium, assembly GCA_964583625.1. Classification (GTDB taxonomy): domain Bacteria; phylum Patescibacteriota; class Microgenomatia; order UBA1400; family PJMF01; genus JAUNST01. The sequence goes on along the minus strand of CAZOVA010000001.1, from coordinate 150,551 downwards.
GTCGCATCGCGGCGCAAGTCGCCAAACAGGTTATTATTCAAAGGGTCCGCGATGCTGAAAGAGACCAAATTATCGCTGACTATTCCGATAAAATCGGCACTCTGGTTACAGGACAAGTTTTACGAATGGAGGGGCGCAATGTCTTACTAGATATTGGAAGAGGTAATGCTTATATGCCTCCCAAGGAACAAATGAGGGGTGAGTTTTACAAGAGTAATGCTCGAATCGCAGTTTATATCAAAGCAATTGAAGAAATTAATAAGAGAAAAGCCATTATTGTTTCTCGGGCTGCCGGTGAACTAGTCAGTTTACTCTTTGAAAGAGAAGTTCCAGAGATTAATGCTGGCACGGTGAAAATTAAACTCTTAGCTAGAGAAGCGGGAGTTAGAACCAAAGTGGCAGTCGTGAGTACTGGCGGAACAACGGTTGATCCTGTCGGTTCTTGTGTCGGTCAAAGAGGAGTGAGAGTTCAAGAAATTATTAAAGAATTGAATAATGAAAAAGTAGACATTATCCCCTACTATGAAGATATGAATTTAATGATCGCGGCCGCTTTGAGTCCAGCTGAAAATTTGAAAATAAATTTTGATCCCAAAAAACAATCAGCGGAAGTGATCGCTCCACAAGACCAAGTTTCTTTAACCATTGGTAGAGGCGGTCAAAATGTGCGTTTGGCGGCCAAACTTTTGGGGATTTCTCTCACCGTTAAAAGTGAAGAGGGTGATATTGAAAGCACTATGTCTGGGCAAGAAGAATATGAAATCGATAGTTATAATCTAGACGAAGAAACAAGAGAAGAGCTTATCAATCGCAAACTAACTACTTATGTCGATATCCTGCGGTTTGAACAAAGAATTTTGGAAGATGAAAATCTCAAACCAGCTCAAAAGGAAATTATTTTACAAAAAGCTAAAGAAGCCGAGCAAGCAGCCGAAAAAGACCACAAAGAAGTCGTAAACGAAAGCAAAGGAGAATAATTTGATGATTCGTTCGCCAGTTATCACTATCATGGGTCATGTTGATCACGGCAAAACTACTTTGTTGGATTTTTTACGCCAAAGTCGACTAGCTGCAAGGGAAAAGGGAGGCATCACTCAACATATTGGCGCCTACCAGGTAGAACATCAAGGGAAAAAATTGACTTTTATTGATACTCCTGGTCACGCTGCCTTCAATAAAATGCGAGAAAGAGGCGCTAGTATCACTGATATTGTGGTTTTAGTGGTAGCAGCTAATGATGGAGTTAAGCCTCAAACTATTGAGTCAATTCGTTATATTAAACAAGCCCAAATTCCAGTGGTCGTAGCCATCAATAAAACTGATTTGCCTGATGTGAATTTGGTCAATCTCAAATCGCAATTGGCTGAACATGATATCTTGGTCACTGATTTTGGTGGCGATGTAGAAGCCGTCGAAATCTCTGCTAAAACTGGTAAAAATATCGATAAGCTTTTGGAAGTTTTACTGATTACCGCTGACCTTTTGGAGTTGAAAGCTGAACCAAGCGGCCCTTTAAAAGCAGTGGTTCTAGAATCAACTAAAGATGCGCAAAAAGGAGCTGTCGCCAATATTATTGTGCAAAATGGAACCTTGAGTCTCAGGCAAGATATTTTTATCGGTAAGAACTCTGGCAAGGTCAGAAATATTATTAATGAAAAAGGCGAAAACCTAAAAGCAATTTTGCCTGGAGAACCTGGACAGATCATTGGTCTAAAAGCTGTAGCTGATGTGGGAGAAATTATTACTGATCAAATCGGTTCAGTTGCTGATAGTAGCTCAAAAGAGGGGCAGGACTTACAAACTGATTTTGACTGGTCAGTTTTGGATGCAAAACCTAAATTGAAATTTATTCTTAAGGCCGACGCTCAAGGCACTCTGGAAGCGATTGCTCAAAACTGTGACCCTGAGAGCGTTGAACTGATTGATGCTAGTGTGGGAGAAGTAACTGAAAACGATGTTGAGCTAGCTAAAACTACTGGCGCCAAAATTTTAGCTTTTCAAGTAAAAACTCCGCTCAAAGTTCAACAAAATGCCAAAGTCGCAGGCGTGAAAATTAAAGACTATCAGATTATTTATGAATTAATTGAGTATTTACAAAAGAAAATGCTCAAACTTATCGAGCCGACTATCGATGAAACAATTACTGGAACGGCGGAGATAAATCAGGTCTTTGAAATGAAGGGTTTGAAAATTGCTGGGGTTAAAGTAAAAACTGGTGAAATTAAAAAGGGAGATTTGCTCCACTTAAAAAGAGGTGAACAAATTATCGCTGATCCAGTGATTGCTTCAATGATGCATGGTAAGCAAGAAATTGATAAACTTTCCAGTAAAAGCGAAGGGGGTCTCACCTTCCGTCAAAAAAAACTCAATTTTCAAGTGGGCGATATTCTGACTGCTTATACCATTGATGACTAATTGTTTTCTCAAAATTTTTTAGCAAAATTCTCCCCTCTTATTAATTTTTTATTGAAGAATTTTAAAAAATAAATAGTTTGAAATAAAGACAATCAAAAACCCCGTCTAAAAGACGGGGTTTAATTTTTCTAAAATAACTCTCTATTATTTTTTGCCAAACTTGAAAGTGGCAAAGCCCATGGCTGCTAAACCAGAAAGGGCTAAAAGAATAGAACTCATACTGCCAGAAACTGGTTGTCCGCCCTTGGTAGTATTGGTGGTAGCTGTTCTTTGAACTTCAAAAAAAGTTGTTCCACAGTCATTGGAATTCTCATACCAAACTCCCCGACCAGCGTCATTTGTACAGGTAGTTTGATTATAAGTTCCATCAGAATAACACAAACCGCCCAATGAACAGGAGCCAAAATTGTTGACCGCGGGAGTGGTGGTAGTGGTAGTAGTAACTGGATTCAAGGTGGTGGTTGGTTGTTGAACCGTAGTGGGCAAAGGAGAACTGGTAACAGTCGTTTGAGCATTGGCTTCTTCATTAATTACCACTCCTGGAGTGGAGCGAGTTGAAGTTTGAGCCTTTACTTGACCCAGACTCAAAGCAAAAATTAAAGCACCAATAAAAACAGCTTTCTTAGTCATGAATACCTTTCTTTAATCCTGTCTAAACAGTTATATTTATTTCTATTTTAATTAATAATTAAATCTTATCAGACTTTGATTTTAAACCATGCAAAGCAAAAATGCAAGCCCCGAAGCCAAAAGCTAATAATAATATGGTAAGCGAGCCGCTACCAGTCACGGGAGTAGCACTCACAGAAGAAACTGGAACGGGAGTAACAACAATTGGCGTTGCTGGAGCTGGAGTAATAATAATAGGAGTAATAGATCTGACTGGAACCTGAGTAGGCAGAGGTGTTGGTATAGGTGTGGGCATGGGGGTTGGGATTGGGGTCGCAGAAGCGGGTGGTACTGGTAAACTAGAACTATAAGGCTGAGCTTTAATTTTTTGACTACTAAAAAATAAACTAGCTCCTAAAAAAGCTATAGTCAAAAACAACAAAGCCTTCATTCTAAACATAAGTAGCTCATCTTACCATAAAAAGTAAAAACTTGTCAAGTTTTGTTTTAATTAGAAATATTATTTATATCAGTGATGTCAGCCGATATATCAGCCGAGGGAGTAGCTAATTGCTTCTGCATTAAAGAAAAATAGGCTAAATCGAATGGCTCAGCAATCTGACTGGGAGAAACCTCTAAAACATTATCATTTTGATTAACTTTTTCCCTTAGAACATAGATGGGAAATTTTTCCAATTCTGTAATATCTATATTTCTTTTTTGCTCCATGATTGTTAATGATTGAAGATCAATTTCTGGGTCGATATTTTTACCTAAATTTGTATAGTTTTGATTGACAGCAATAATTGGTGGAGATAAAAAATTTTCAAATACAAGCCAAATAATTAACCCAATAATAACTAGAACCATAAAAATTACTGCTTGGCGCAAAGATTTTTTGTCAGAAAAGAAGTCTATGAGTGCCATAATTTCCTATTCAAAATAATAATATTTCAATTTAACATTTACATTGAGAAAATGATTGGTAGATCGGCTAGAAGCATTATTGATAGCAATTTGTTCGACCACAAAGTTGTGGCGTAAGTTTTTAAGCTTGAGAATAAAGTCTCTGACTGCTTGATAATTGCCAACAAAACTAATATTGACGACAATACTTTCAGCCGTCCAAGCTGATGGAGAGGCGCCGGGTAAATCATTGGCTACTGGATCAACGCTAATACTCTCCAACACTAAGGGCTTGCCCTCAGTCAAAATCTCAGAGTTTAGTTTTTCCAATACCCTGCCAACATGGGGCAAGTCGCTATAATTGGGCATTGCTTGATCTATCAAGGCCGAAGAGGTGCCAAGCTCGTCATAATTTTCTTTTGCTTGAATCAATTGTGTTTCTTTACGCTTAAGTTGAGCTAATAGGTTTTGGTTGAGAGTGATTTCCTTTTTTAAATTTTGACTGTCACTAAAAAGTGGTCTGATGATAAAATAAATCACCAAAGCCAAAATAGCCGCTGCTAATAATAAACCTAAACTTTTTTGTAAATCTTTATTAAGGCTATTACTAGTTTTATTTTTTTCCAACATAATATTATTAACTAATCATATAATCAAAACTCAAAGAGAAATTGTAACCATAGTTGGAGAAAGAACTCTCATTATTTTTTACAATTTCTCGAGCATTGGTATTACTGATCTCTAATTTTTGACCGTCTTCAAAAGTCTTTTGATTGGCCAAATTGAGATTATTGACAAAGTGGGTGAGAACTGTCTGGTCAGTAACAAAACAGACCATCTCTACTCTGTCTGGCTCGATAATCAGATCTCTCACCTGTACTCCTTCAGGAATCAAAGCACTCAGTTTGGGGAATAAGTCTTCCATTTTTTCATTTTGAATTAATTCTTGATAAAGAGTAAGTTTTTCTTGCACAAGTAAAAATTCTTTTTCGAACTCAGCTTGATTGGTAATATTTTTTGCTACTTGATCTGCCTGAACATTAATGGCCGCTAATTTTTTTTGTAAAGAAAATTTGTAGGCTACCAAGCCAATAACCACAACAGTAATAAGACCAGTAGCTATCAGTCCATAAAGCGCCATAGCCTGGATAATTTTTTGCCAGTGAGTTTGTTTTTTAGCAATGAGGTTAATGTTTAAAGAAACAGAATCTTTTTCTGCCATGATATAAGTTTAACAAATTAAAAATAAAAAAGCAAGAAAAACCCAGTCGAAAACTTTAAGGAGTTTTCAGACAGCGCACAGAAAAACCAGCGCTCTTGGCATACCACAGCTCTGGCTCAATTTTATCTGCAGCGATTCGTAAATTAACTGTACTGGCAGTACTGCCACCTGTGGAGGAAAAGTAATAACCTTTGACGCCCATTTCCGAAGAACTGCCACCAGTACTAGAGACAGTCCCAGCATAAACTCCTTTGAAATTGTGACCAGGCAAAAAGAAATTATCGCTAGTTGGAGTATAAGAAGAGCAACTAGTTTTATTATTGGCAGCTTTTTCTAAATTACAGATATGTACCCGACTGGGCAAATACCATCCAGCCGGACAAATCCCTGTTACTGGTTGCGTGGGATTATAACTACTGCCAGAATATCCTAAATCGCTCTGAATAGCAGCTGGCCAATTATAAATATAGCCGCATTTGCCGTTTAATCCTTGGCAATAAGCGCTGGTAGAGATACTATTGACACATTCGCCGAAAAGAGTATTGCGTGAACCATCTGTTGGGTTGAGACCATTGGTGGCTACGGCTGAGGCCAATTCTTGACTGGTTGCATTACGCCAATTGGCCAAAGTGGTCCGAGCAACACAATAATCGGCCGAGCCATCGGTCCCACCACCATAAGCGAGATTGTCAACCATCCAACAATTGCCGTCAGAGAATTTTCTGATTTCATAAGTTTTGCCATCGCGAGTATCTTTGAGCAAGACAGGAGCTAAGCTAGCATTCTCAGAAAATTTGCCATTGGCATTGGAATAATCTGTCCCTGTTACAGTGGGCCATGAGGTACAGTCGGCACTAGTAAAATCTTGCATACTCGGAATACTGGGAGCAGGTGGTACTATCTTGAGACAACGAACATTGTATTGATCGTCAGCCACGCCAAGATTTTGAGGAGAAATTTTGGATAAATTAAAAAAAGAAACAAAGTTGTAAATATACCTCCCTGGATGGGTTGAGTGTTTTGTTGATGACCAAAGCGCTCCATATGATCCTAAAGAAGAAGAAAACAGAAGCTTAAAACCACCAGATTGGGTTTGATAAAAATTATTTGCTAAATTATAAGACACACAATCCCCTTTGTTATAGATTTTTTTGTCAAGATCGCATAATTGATTACTGCTGGGTAAATACCAACCAACTGGGCAAATACCAGTTGTTGGTTCAGATGGTTGAAAATCATTGTATTGGGTAGTGGTCCCCCAGCCTTGAGCGTTTTGAATGGCGGCTGCCCAATTATAAATATAGCCACACTTACCATTAGCTCCATTTTGGCAATAATCAATTTGATTGTAATTGATGCAGTTACCGACCAAAGTATTGCGTGAGCCATCTGGTGGATTGAGACCATTGGTGGCAATGGCAATCGTATTAGCGGCACTATCGGCACTACGCCAAGATGATTGGGTTGTGTTCAAACAATAGTCAGCTACACCATCAGTCCCGCCGCCATAAGCGAGATTGTCGACCATCCAGCAATGACCGTCAGCAAACCTTCTGATTTCGTAAGTTTTGCCGTCACGAGTGTCTTTGAGCAGAAAAGGGCGAAGATTGGCGTTTTGAGAATATTTACCAAAAGCATTGGAGTAATCCAAACCAGTCACTTCAGGCCAAGCGGCACACATTTCTTGAGTGAAGTCTTGAAAAGTGCCTGAAGCCTCATAAAAGGGACTCAAAGACATGAAGGGTCCTCTCTCGCCCAATTTAACCAATTTATGATCCAAAATTTTCACAACCGAGCCAACTGGCAAACTCAATACTGATTGGCTAATATGCTGGGCAAAAATTGGGGTGATTAAAAAAAGAAAATGAAAAAAAACAGAAAAAATAACTAAGTAAAACCACTGATAAATAAAAGGTTTTACTCTGAAAGATAATTTAAGATTCTTGCCTAAAAAAACCAACTTCTTTTTCATTATTTACCAATGTTTTTTATTTATATCGTATATTTTTTGTCTTAGATTCTTAATTTGATCCAAAAACCAAAAAACTAATAATAAAAACTCCTAGCAAAAGCTAGTATAACACGAGCAAAAAAGAAAATCCAAATTTTAGGCTTCAACTTTACCGCCAGCTTTTTCAATGGCCTTTTTGGCACCAGCGCTCAAGCGCAAACCGGAAACGGTAATTGCTTTGTCCAATTTGCCAGTAGCAATAACTTTCACCGCCTGACTAGATTTGGTAATTATTCTAGCCAACTTCAAACTCTCCAAAGTAATTTTTTCTGCTTCAACTTTGGCTAAATCACCCAAATTAACCTCAGCCACTTTATTCAAAGACTTGAAACGTGATTTTCCTCTGATCATCGGTAGACGTTTGGTAAGAGGCAATTGTCCACCCTCAAACCATAAAGGCATGCTTGAGCTTTTGCGTGAACCAGCACCTTTGGTGCCTCGACCGCTATTATGACCGCCTCTGCCCGATCCATAACCTCGGCCAACTCTTTTTTTACTCCGAGTAGCCGTGCTTTTGATTTTATTTAAAACTGACATAAACTTATTTCTTTATTACTTTTTTCTTCTCTTTTGTCATTGGTTTGGTCGCTTTTTTAGGAAAAGATTTAGGCTGAGGCTTTGACTGTTGTTTGTTTTCCTGCTGAGTGGCTTTACTAGCCTCTTTAGCTTTCTCTGCCTCTTGTTTGAGTTTCTCCTCTTCTTCTGCTTCCACTTCAACAATAGACTTTAATTTAATATTTTTCAAAGTCACTATTTGTTGCATTTTTTCCAAAGCAGCGAAAGTGGCATAAACATTGGAGGCTTGATTGCTCGTTCCCAAAATTTTAGCTGATAAGTCACGAATTCCCGCTGCCTCTACGACACTCCGCACTGAACCACCAGCGATAACACCCGATCCCTTGGAAGCGGGTTTGAGAATAATTTTGGCTGCTCCTTTTTTCAAACTAATAGGAAAAGGAATGGTAGTTCCATCCATTGGGACAGTGATTAAGCGTTTTTTGGCTTTTTTGACGGCTTTTTTGATCGAGCTAAGAACGTCTTTGCCTTTGCCCAAGCCAACACCAACTTTCCCCTTCTTGTCGCCCACAACCACGAGGATAGAAAAGCCAAACTGATTGCCACCTTTGGTTTTTTTAGAAACGCGAGATACTTGAACCACTTTTTCTTCAAAAGTATTATCTCTGTCTTGATTCTGTTTCATAAATGCCATCTTAAACCTCCACCCCGTTCTCTTTGAGAGTTTCTACTACTTTTTTGATGCGACCATGAAATTTATAAGGACCGCGGTCAACTGCCAAAGCAGTGATCTTGTGTTTTTGTAAATCTTGAACTAAAACTTTAGCCACCTCTTCTGCTCTTTGAGTTTTAGTTAAGCCTCCTTTGACTTTTTTAGCTTTGAGGAGTTTGGCGTCATCCTGACCAAAAAGAATTTTGCCGTGTTCATCAATCACTTGTAAATAAATAAATTTATTAGAACGAGTGATAAGGAGTTTTGGTCTCTTAGCGGTGGCCACTACTTTTCTATGAACTTTTAAAGCTCTTTTTTGAATGCTAGTTAATTTATGTTCGATCTTTGTCATATTTTTACCTTTTAAAGTTATTTAGTCGTTGTGGCTGCCGCTTTGCCTGGCTTGAGACGAACAATTTCGCCATCATAACGAATACCTTTACCTTTGTATGGCTCTGGCGGTCTTAAGGCTCGGATATTGGCAGCGACCTGACCAACAGCCTGTTTATCATAGCCACTAATTTTAATAGTGTCTTGGCCAATTACTGTTAGAGTAATATTTTCTGGTGGGACAAAATCTACAGTGTGAGAAAAACCGACAGCTAAACTAATCCCTTTTCCCTGACTCGTAACGCGATAACCCGTACCCACTAATTTCAAAGTTTTGCTATAACCCTCTGTCACTCCAATAAAAGCATTGCGCAATAAAGATTTGATCAAACCCATAAAAGCGCGCGTTTGATTACTGTCATCAGCTTTTTGGACTACTAGCTGATTGTCTTTGATATCCAAAGAAATTTTTGGCAAAAGCTGGACCGTCAATTGGCCTTTGGGCCCTTTTATTTTGACGACACCATTTTCTACCGCTATTTCCACTCCTGAGGGTATGATTATTGGTTTGCTACTAATTTTTGCCATAAACTATTTTTTAAACTTTCTTTAATGTTATTACCAAATTTGACAAATTAATTCTCCACCTAAATTTTTCTTTTTGGCCTGTTCACCAGACAAAATACCAGCGCTGGTAGACAAAATAGCCAAACCGTAGCCATGTAAAACTTGGGGGATTTTGCCACAGTTGACATAGGTGCGCAATCCCGGCTTAGAGATCCTTTTAATTCTTGAAACAGCAGGAGCGCCATTAATATATTTAAGATCCAAAATTAAGTTTTGGTGATTCTCCTGGTCTTTTTTCACTTCAGCTTGGGTTAAATAACCAGCCTCAACCATTACCTGAGCGATAGCAGCTCTTAGTTTGGAGCTAGGCATAATAACTTGTTCATGATTGGCCGCATAAGCATTGCGGATTCTAGTTAGCATGTCAGAGATAGTATCAGTCATAAAATTTTCCTTATTTACTAGCTTTCACTACTCCTGGCAACTCGCCACGGCTGGCTAATTCGCGAAAAGTCAAACGAGACACTCCAAAATAGCGCATATAACCACGCGGTCTACCGGTGATTGCACAGCGATTTCTTACTCTAGTAGAAACTTTATTGGGTTTTTTTACTCCTAGACTTTTATAAGCGGCGGCTTTTTTAGCTAGTTTTTCATTCTTGGCAATTTTACTAATTTTAGCCATAATGTGATTTTTAGAATTCAAGATATTTAAATGAAAATTTAAATATTATCTCTTGGCTTTCTTCTTCCTTTCTTGTGATACTGGTTCTTTACTAAAAGGCATACCTAATAATTCCAATAGACGGTAAGCTTCTTGGTCGCTACTATTGGTAATAAAATTTACCTGCAAGCTTCGTACTCGATCAATTTGATCATAAGCTATTTCAGGAAAAATAATTTGTTCTTCAATCCCCAAACTATAGTTTCCCTGACCATCAAAAGCGGTGCGACTGACTCCACGAAAATCTTTGACTCTCGGCAAGACAATAGCAATTAGTTTATCCAAAAACTCCCACATTCTTTCTCCGCGCAAAGTCACCATGACTCCCATCGGATCTCCTTGACGCAACTTAAAGTTGGAAATTGCTTTCTTGGCTTTGGTGATTTGTGGTTCTTGGCCAGAAATTAAAGCAATTTGAGCTTTGAGATTGGGCATAATCTGACTGCGAGCTCGAGGATCAGCGGGATCGGTCACACCCATATTGACCACGATCTTTTTCAATCGAGGCACTTGAAAGCTGCTTTTATAATTGAGCTCTTTTTGTAAAGTAGCAACAATTTCTTTTTGATATCTTTCTTTAAGTCTATTCATATAAGCTTATCTTTTTTTCTCATCAATAATAGTTTTGGTTTTTCTAAAAATTCGCACTTTTTTACCATCTTTGAGCAAATAACCGATTCTGTCTGGTTGACCCTTTTCATTTAAGATCGCGATCTTAGCAACTGACAAGGGTCTTTCTTTTTTGACTATTTCTCCAGCTTTTCCTGGCATTTTACGTAAATGCTTGGTGTAAAGATTAGCGCCAGCGACGATCACTTTATCAACCTTTGGCAAAACTTTGGTAATTTTAGCTTTTTTACCTTTGTCTTTGCCTGCGGTCACAATTACTTGATCATTAATTTTAAATTTCATATTAGAGTACCTCCGCTGCTAAATTGGCAATTTTTGTAAAACCAGCGTTTTTCACCTCACGAGCCACTGGGCCAAAAACTCTAGTGCCAACTGGATCTAAATTTTCCAAAGAAGTAATAATCACGGCGGCATTGTCGCTAAAACGAACCAGCTCTCCGCCTGGACGTTGATATTCTTTGCGGGTGCGGACGACAACTGCCTTGACCTTTTCTCCTTTTTTAACGGTGCCATTGGGGTCGGCTTTGATCACTGAAGCAGTAATTTTATTTGCTAGATAACCAAAACGACGTTTGGAGCCACCATGGACACAGATAACACGCAAGTTTTTAGCTCCAGAATTATCGGCGACTTGTAAAACAGAACGAAGTTGAATCATAATTATTTTTCCTTAACAACCTTAAAAGTTTTAGTTTTACTGATCGGTCGGCAAGAGACAATTGTTACTTTTTGTCCCAAAGTTAATTTGGAGCCCTTATCTACTTGACAAGCGTATCTCTTGGTTTTGCGTAGAAATTTTTTATAAAGTGGGTGTTGATAGCGATTTTCTACTTCTACCAAGGCTGTATCGGTGTTTTTCAAAGAAACTATAGTTCCGGTCAAAGTTTTCATAAATTTAAGTTCTTTCCATTTCCCGCTCACGTAAAATAGTTTTCAATCGAGCGATATCAGTTTTAAAAGTTTTAATCAGACCAACATTGTTCAGTTTGCGAGCGCTTTTGGCTAAATAAGCACTAGTTAATTTTTCTGATAAAGACTTAATTTCTGCCTTGATTGCTGTCTCGTCTTTTTCCCGCCAGTTTTTTAATTCTTGATGTTTCATAGGTTTAATTTTCCTTGCTTACTAGCGTAGTTTTGACTGAGAGTTTGCGTCCCGCTTTAATAAAAGCCTCTTTGGCTGTTAATAAATTGACGCCACCGAGTTCAAAAATGATTGCTCCTGGTTTCACTATAGCGACATAATGATCAATATCTCCCTTACCGCTCCCCATTTTTACTCCCACTGGTTTTTTTGTCACTGGACGGTGAGGAAAAACGCGAATCCAATATTTGCCTGCCTTTTTAGTAGCAAAAGTGATTTTTTTACGAGCGGCTTCAATTTCACGGTCACTTAAACGGCCAGCTTCCAAAACTTTCAACCCAAAATCACCAAAAGCAATTGTATTGCCACGCATGGCTAAACCGCGGGTTTTACCTCGAAAACTTTTACGATATTTTCTTTTCTTGGGTTGTAACATAAATTTTAATCCTTAAAAAAGTTGTCCTTTGTAAATCCAGACCTTAACTCCGACATAGCCAGATTTAGTGTGGATTGGCATTTCAAAATAATCAATATTAGCTCTCAAAGTTTGAGTGGGAATGCTCCCTTCAAAATATTTCTCTGTTCGAGAAATTTCCGCTCCTCCAATTCTGCCAGCCAATTGGATTTTAATACCTTTAGCTCCAGCAGCCATAGCTTTTTCCAAAGCTTGAGAAATCGCTCGTCGATGAGGAAAGCGCTTGATAATTTGATCAGCAATTCTTTCTGCCACCAATTTGGCTGATAAGTCTGGTCTTTTAACTTCTTCGACTTTAATATCAACTTTGGTTTTTTCACCTTTTTTATCTATAATCAATTTATCAATTTTTTTACGTAAAATTTCCAAACTAGATCCTCCCTTACCAATAACAACTCCGGGGCGTGAAACAAAAATAGTCAAACGTAAAGAATTGACTGAGCGCTCAATTTCAGACTTCACTAGACCAGCATTCTTCAATTCTCGATTGAGGAGAAGGCGCAATTTTTTATCTTGCAATAAAAGGGCACCATAGTCCCCTTTTGGCGCAAACCATTTAGATTTCGCTTTTTGGGTTACCCCCACACGATAGCCGATTGGATTTACTTTTTGTCCCATATTATTTATTTTCCTTTACCTTCGCTTTTTTATCTTTTGCTGGCTTAATAGAAGTTTTTTGAAGCTTAGTTTTTTCAACCTTGGTTTGTTTTTCACTTTTGGTTGAAGTATTTTGCTTAACTACTGCTTTTGCTGGTTTTTGAGTAACTTTTTTCAAAGTTGGTTTTGTTTTTTCATCAGCAGTTATCAAGATAACTTTGACGTGGCAAGTTCTTTTTTGAATGGAGTGGCCTCTTCCACGACTGACAGCTCGCATTCTTTTCAAGATTGGTCCATCACTAATAACAATGTCTTTTAAGAATAATTGCTCAGCCTCTAGTTGATAATTGTGTGAAGCATTGGCTAGCGCTTGACGACAAACTTTCAGAATTGCCAAAGAACTTTTTCTTTGTATCAGAGCTAATTGTTCCACCGCTTGACTCAAGGTAAGTTTTTTTACTTGATTGGCCACCAGACGCACTTTACGTGACGACTGGCGAAGATTTTTTTGTTCAGCAATAATAATTGTCATAAAATTCTTTTCCCATCAAGTTTAAGTTTTGGTCAATACCCGTTTAACAATCCGACCATGACCTTTGAAGGTTCTGGTGGGAGCGAATTCTCCCAATTTATGGCCGACCATAGTTTCTGTAATAAAAACATCAATGAATTTTTTTCCTTGATGAATGCTAAAAGTGTGACCGACAAATTCTGGTGGAATGACACAGGTACGAGACCAAGTCTTGATCGCTACCTTACCACCATCAGCTTTTTGAGCCAAAACTTTCTTGAGCAATTTTTCATCAATAAATGGACCTTTTTTGATACTGCGACTCATATTATTTTATCCTTCTGTCTCTGACAATCATTTTGCGTGATTTACTTTTTTTACGGGTTTTAAAACCTAGAGCGGGTTTGCCCCAAGGAGTCTTGGGATGAGGCATACCAATTCCTGTTCGACCCTCACCACCACCATGAGGATGAGATCCTGGATGTTGAGCTGTGCCACGCACTCCAGGACGAATGCCCATCAAGCGACGACGACCAGCTTTGCCGAGTTTTTCATTTTTATGATCGCTATTACCGATCTGACCAATAGTCGCTAAACAGTCGAGTTTGAATAAACGAATTTCTTTAGAAGGTAGTAGAACAGTCGCAAATTTCTCATCTTTGGACTGAATAATCGCTCCTGCGCCAGCACTACGCACCAATTTAGCTCCTCTTCCTGGTTCTAATTCTAAATTGTGAATTGGCATACCAAGAGGAATGTGTTGCAAAGGCATAGTATTACCAGCTTTTACTTCAGCTTTTTCTTGATGTAAAATCCGATCGCCAGCTTTCATTCCCTCAGTGGCCAAAACATAGCGCTTTTCACCATCGAGATAATAAACCAAAGCAATATGAGCAGAACGATGTGGATCGTATTCGATTTGTTTGACCACTCCCTCTACTCCAATTTTATTACGTTTGAAATCAACTTTTCGATAAAGACGCTTCACGCCACCACCACGATGTCTGACTGTAATTCTGCCCTTATAACCACGCCCTTGACGTTTGGAGTGACCTTTTTTCAATAATGACTTTTCTGGCTTGGTACTAGAAAGGCCAGGAGTTTTTATATCGACTCGGTTGCGTCGACCGCTGCTAGTTGGTTTAACTTTTTTTAACATAATCTTTTACTCCGCTTTACCTTCCACATCAAAAAGCTCGATTTTTTGTCCTGATTTGAGTTTAACCAAAGCTTTTTTATGTCTTTGACAACTAACTGTTAGACGTTTACGACCAGTTTTTTTATTGCCCCGATAACCTAAAACAGTATTGACTGACTTTACTTCTACTTTAAATAAATCACGAATCATTTTTTTAATTTGATTTTTTTCTGCATCTGGAGATACAAAAAAGACATAAGTATTTTCTTTTTCTGCCAACTGCAAAGTTTTTTCGGTTACCAAAGGGCTTTTGATAATAAAAGGACTACTCATTATTTACCCTCCTCTAATAACCTTGCCGCTAAAGCTTTAGCGCCATTGGGATTAATAATAATTTGGTCAGCATTGAGAATATGCATAAGATTTAAATAACGACTAGTGACCAAAAATACCTGTTCCAAATTATTGTAACTACGCAAAAGATCAGGAGTTTTTTCTTCCACTACCAAAAGCAAACGTTGATTATTTTTTAAATTGTCGGCCAAAGCCTTGACTGCTGACTTAGTTTTGCCGTCTACTTTGGTAAAAACATCATCAATAAAAATCTTATCTGCCTGCAAAGCCAAAGCGCTTAAAAGAGCTTTTTTCTTCATTTTGCTATTAAGCTGTCGTTGATAATTTTGCTGACCATTGGGTCCATGAGAAACTCCGCCCCCAACAAAAATAGCTGGTGTGCGAGCTCCGTGACGAGCATTGCCTGTTCCTTTTTGGCGATACCATTTTTTCTTGGTAAAACGCACTTCGCTCCGAGTTTTGGTTTTGGCTGTTACTTGTCTCTGATTACTTAAGAATACTTGGGCTGCTTGAGCAATCAGCTCTTCTTTAATCTCACCAGCGAAAAGTTTTTTATCAAATTCTTGACTTTTTTGCATGACTTAAGCTTCTTTCTCCTCTTGAGTTTCTTTTTTTTCTTCAGTTTTTACCTGATCTTGACTTTCCGCGGAAACTTCGGTTTTAGTTTTTTCACTTGGCTCTGTTTTAGTTTCAACTGCTATTTCTTTTTCTCCTTTTTCCTCTTCTGCTTTTTCCTCATTTTGAGAGGAAGATAAATTTAGAGCAAAATTTTTCTTGTTTTTACCAGTCAAAGTGATTTGTACCAATGAATTGAAGGCCCCAGGAATAGTTCCTGTCACCCACAGTTCCTGTTTGTCTTGATCAAAGTGGGCAATCACTAAACCACTAACGGTCTGTTTTTCATCACCGTAATGACCTGGCATTCTCTTTCCCAACCACACTCTACCAGGAGTAGTACGATTACCAATAGATCCCACTGCTCGCAAACGATCTGACTGACCGTGAGTTTTTGGACCACCAGCAAAACCATAACGCTTCACTGCGCCCGCAAAGCCACGACCCTTGGTCGTGCCACGAACTTTGACCAAACTGCCTACTTTGAGGATTTGTTCTACTGGTAAAGCTTGTCCAGGAGACAAGGTATCATTCCCGTCCACGCGAACGCCGACAATTTGTCGGACTCCAGTAGTAAAATTAAGTTTTTGGAGGCGTGAGCGCAAAGGTTTGGTTTGATTTTTCAATTTTTTCTGTCCATAACCGATTTCCAAAATTTTCTGTTCTTTCCAGGAAGAAGCCAGAGTTTTGTCGGTTTTTACTTGAGTCATTCTTTCACCAACAACGAGATTTGGTTCAACAATTAATTTGGTAATCGCCACTCGACGTCCTTGCTTATCCCAAGCTTGGGTCATAGATTTTTTAGTGGCAAAAAAAGTCTGAATCATAAAATTTTTCCAAATCTCTTACATTTTTACTTGAATATCAACTCCAGATGGTAATTCGAGATGAATTAAATTATCTATAGTTTTATTGGTTGGTTCCACGATGTCAATAACTCTTTTGTGAGTTCTAATCACATAGTGCTCCTGCGCATCTTTGTCTGTATGCGGGGAAGTTAGAACCGTAAACCATTTTTTTTCTGTGGGCAAAGGAACTGGGCCGATTACCTGAGCACCAGTAGTCAAAGCAGTATCCAAAACTTTATTGGCGGCCTCATCAATCACCCGATGATCGTATGATTTGAGACGCACTCGAATTTTGTAAGCGCTTTTTTTATCGTTTTTACTAGCCATGATTTCCTTTTCCGGTTTGGCAACCGATATTCGCCCATCCTTATATACAATCTGTTGAGATTTGTAACAGTTGACGAAGCCTTGCTAAATTTGTTAATAAGAATGGGGATTATACCATAGTTGAATAGATCGTCAAGAGGTAATTTTCAAGAAAAATCGCTGTCTGCCTGATTTTAGTTGTCTTATTGAGTAAAATGAAAATATAATTCTTCTCTTTTCAAGAGGAATTAAGCTTAAATAAATTAAAATTTTTCTTTTCTAAGGAAATATTGTTATAATGGGTAAATAATTTTTATGAAAAAAGATAAGCTTAAGTTTCGTTTGCCCACCAAAGAAGTAAAAAAACCAACAAAAAGCACGGCTCCTCTCGTGAGTCAAACAGGCAATAATAATAATGGCTTAACCAAAGAAGCTGAATCAAAATCACCAGTTAAAAAATTGATTATTATGTGTATTGTTTGGTTTTTTATCTGGGTCACGGCCATTTTCCTCCTCTTGAATGTTTTTCGACCAGAATGGGAAAGAATTATGCTAACTGTCAGAACTTACTCGGATCAACAGTGGCAAGCGGTGCAAGAAGAAAAGAATAAAGCACAAATTACTTCTTCCCTTGCCCCTTCTATCAAAGAGATAGAAGTGGAGACTGAAGCTACTACCGAAGGACAACTCAATGTTCATTTTATTGAAGGTTTAGTTCAGGCGATTTTGTCAGCCTCTAGTGAAGCAAAGGTGGCCACCAAGGCGGCAACAAAATCGCCAGCCCGATAAGCTAAAAACTTTTTTCTTCAAACAGTATAGAAATACTTTTTTTGTTTTAACTAGAAATAGGCTCTGTTGTTTTTTTGGCTAAAATATGAAACTAAAAAAGCAAAAGCTATCTATACACCCTAATATAATTCCCACCATTGATTTGATGCAAGATATTATAGGCAGGAAAAGAAAAGGTAAGATTCCAGTTAAGGGTAGTGGTTAGATTATTACTAGTATCGGTAATTTTAAGAACATGTGGACCTTGAAAGGTAAAGTTGGAGACTGAAGGATTAAAATCAATGGTGGGAATGGTAAAGTTAAAGGTTTTAGTATTATTAGCAGGTACTTGAAAGTTATTTAAAGTATAGGTTTTAATTAAAGTATTACCATCTTTCAGTTCTAAACTTAAATTATAAGTTTTAGTTTCTTTATTGGCTATTAATTGACCACTAATACTGGTTTCTTGGTCTTTGGGACTTAGTTCTTTGATATTAAAGGGAAGTTGAGGGTCAGGTGCTTGGTAATCTAATTGAGCTTGAGGATAGGCCGAGAGCAGATAGGTTTTGTACTTGATTAAAACGCCGTCATTCATTCCTTTATTAGTGAATCCGGCATTGGTGGAACGGCTATCACCAACCAGCAAATAATCACCGCTGCTATTGGCAATGAGGCAAGCAGAGCCGTCATCACTGCCCCCACCAAAATTTTTCACCCATTGCTGATTGCCAGCACTGTCGTATTTAACTAAAATAGTATCAATTCCCCCTTTATTAGTGAAGCCAGCATTGGTGGAACCGCTATTGCCAGTTACCAAATACCCGCCATCGCTGGTATTAATAGGAGAAAAAAAGTGATCACTGCCTCCACCCCCAAAATTTTTCACCCATTGCTGATTGCCAGCACTGTCGTATTTAACTAAAACAGCATCAATCCCCCCTTTATTAGTGAAGCCGGCATTGGTGGAACTGCTATCACCACTAGCTAAATAGCCACCATCACCGGTATTAATCAGAGAGTAAAAATCATCACTACCACTTCCCCCAAAATTTTTCACCCATTGCTGATTGCCAGCACTGTCGTATTTAACTAAAACAGCATCAATCCCCCCTTTATTAGTGAAGCCGGCATTGGTGGAATAACTATAACCAACAGCCAAATAACCATTCTCAGAGTTAGAAATAGAGGCAAAAAAATAATCATCACTGCCTCCACCAAAGTTCTTTGCCCACTCTTGATTACCAGCGCTGTCGTATTTAATAATGATGGCATCAGAACTTCCTTTATTAACAAAACTAGCATTGGTGGAATAACTATAACCAACAGCCAAATAACCACCATCATTGGTGGCATTAAGGAATTTAAAAGCATCAATATTGCCACCCCCAAAATTTTTCACCCATTGTTGGACGTAATTACTATCATATTTAACAATGATGGCATCAAATCCTCCTTGATTGGTAAAACCGGCATTAGTAGAGCTACTTATTCCGGCAGCTAAATAGCCACCATCATTGGCCTTAACAATGTAAGTAAAATAATCATTACCGCTGCCGCCAAAGTTCTTTACCCACTCTTGATTATCAGCACTATCGTATTTAACAATGATGGCATCAAATCCTCCTTGATTGGTAAAACCGGCATTAGTAGATTTGCTTTGCCCGGCGACTAAATAACCACCATCATTAGTAGTAACTAAAGAAAGAAAGAGGTCTTCACTGCCTCCGCCAAAACTTTTCACCCATTGTTGCTCAACTGTGGTTTGCGCCCTAGCATCACTCCTTAAAAAGAAACAAAGAATAAGGAAAATAAAAGTAAACTTCGTTAACTGAGTAAAAATACCGTCATAGAACAAAGACCGAACCTTTATAGGTAAATTTTTAGTAAACATAAACAATCAAAGTTTTTATTTAAAAAAATCTTGACAAAAACTGGAAATAATTATAGCACAAGGGTTCTTTTTCTTACAAGAGTTAATGTTTAATTAAGATAAGATAAAAATTCCTGTCCTTATTATATTTAAATTATCAATAAAAATTGATTGTCTTTACTATTTTCAGGACTTGACGCTCTTTCAAGATGTGTTATAATTCACCTTCTTCACTTGCAAAAGTGAATATTATTTAATAAAAATATGGTTACTAGTTGACAATGACGGTTTTTAAAAAACTGTTGTCAACCAGGAAAAAGAAAGGATACCATGTCTCTAAATAAAGAAGAGAAACTCTCTATTATTGAGAAGTTTCGTCAAGACGAACATGATACTGGCTCTCCAGAAGTGCAAATTGCTCTTTTGACGGCTTCGATTGAACAATTAACTCAACACTTAAAGTCTCACAAAAAAGACAATCATTCGCGCTTGGGACTACTCAAACAAGTGGCCAAAAGACGTCGTCTATTAAATTTCTTAGCCAGAGTTAGTCCAGAGAGGCAAGAAAAACTAATGAAGAAATTAAAATTGAGCAAATAATAGAGGATTTATAAAAATGCCAACAATTAATCAATTAATTCGTAAGGGGCGGACAGACAAACCAAAAAGAATCAAAGGAACTGCCCTGCGCAAAAGCTATAATAATGTCACCAGTAAAATGGTGAGCACTTCTAGTCCTCAAAAACGGGGAGTTTGTACTTTGGTAAAAACCATGACTCCAAAAAAACCAAACTCAGCTTTGCGTAAAGTAGCTAGAGTGCGTCTCTCAAATAAAGTGGAAGTAACCGCCTATATTCAAGGAGAAGGTCATAATCTTTCTGAACACAGCATCGTTTTGGTGCGTGGTGGTAGAGTCAAAGATTTACCTGGTGTCAAATATCATATTGTCAGAGGGAAATTTGATTGCGCGGGAGTAGAAAAACGCATGACTTCCCGTAGCAAGTATGGAGTTAAAAAACAAAAAAAATAAATTAAAGTATTCTTGAAAACATCAAGGAGAAGAAAAATATGAGAACTAAAAAAACAAATTTCAGAACTATCATTCCAGATAAAAAGTTTAATAGTATTAAAATTGCCAAATTAATCAATTATGTGATGGTGGATGGCAAAAAAAATATTGCTGAAGGTTTGGTTTACCAAGCCTTGGACCAAGTTGTTAAAAAAACTGGCAAAAAACCAATCGAAGTTTTTGAAGAAGTGGTGACCGCCCTAACTCCAGAAATGGAAGTCCGTTCTCGTAGAGTTGGTGGAGCGGCTTATCAAGTTCCTATGCCAGTTAAAAGTCAAAGAGGTTTTTCTTTGGCTTTGCGTTGGTTGGTACAAGAAGCTAATAAAAGACCCAATAAGCAATTTACTTCATTTGAAGATAAGCTGGCGGCAGAGATGCTAGATGCTCTTAATAATGAAGGCGGAGCAATTGCCAAAAAAGAAGCCGCTCATAAGGCAGCTGAGGCCAATCGCGCTTTTGCTCACTTCCGTTGGTAAATTATAAAAATAAGAATTACAGAAAAACTAAGTTATGGCTCAACAACAAACCGTAAAAACCAATGATCATGTCTCATTAGATAGAATCCGTAATATTGGAGTAATTGCGCATATTGATGCGGGAAAAACGACTACAACTGAGAGAATTCTTTTTTACACTGGTCGGACTTATAAAATTGGTGAAACTCATGAGGGAACGGCCACTATGGATTGGATGGCTCAGGAACAAGAAAGAGGGATCACTATTGTTTCGGCGGCGACCACCACTTTTTGGACCCCTCATTTTGAAAGTAACCTACCCAAAGAAAAATACCGTTTTAATATTATTGATACTCCTGGCCACGTCGACTTCACAGCTGAGGTAGAAAGATCTCTGCGAGTCTTGGATGGAGGCATTACCGTTTTGGACGCTTCCGAAGGCGTTCAGTCACAATCGGAAACAGTCTGGCGTCAAGCCGATAAATATAATGTGCCTAGAGTTTGCTTCATTAATAAGATGGATAAGTTGGGAGCAGATTTTTTTGCAACTATTGATGACATTAAAAATAAATTTGGCGTTAAGCCAGCAATTATGGTCTTGCCTATTGGCGCGGAAAATGATTTTCGCGGAATAATTCAAATTTTGGAAAGGAAGGCTTGGGCTTTTGATCAAAAAGCTGAAGACGAACCAGAAGAAATTGAGATCCCCGCTGAACTAAAAGATAAATTAGAAGAGGTCCGTTTGGGTTTGGTAGAGGCAATTGCAGAAACCGATGATGATTTGATGGAAAAATATCTAGAAGGCAAAGAAATTGCTGTCAATGAATTAAAAGCGGCTTTGCGTAAGGCGGTTATTGCTTATAAATTGGTACCGATTTTTGCTGGTTCTTCTCTTAAAAATACCGGTGTACAAATGTTGCTCGACGGAGTAGTGGAATACTTACCTGCGCCAGCAGACATTGATCATATCAAAGGGATTAATCCTAAAACTGAAGAAGAGGAAGTGCGCCAATTAACTCCAGAAGAAAATTTCTGCGGTTTGGCTTTTAAAATTCAAACCGATCCTCACGTGGGACGTTTGACTTATTTTAGAATTTATTCTGGTACTCTCAAGGCTGGAAGTTATGTTTATAATCCCTTCCGCCGAGAAAAGGAAAGAGTGGGACGATTACTTTTGATGCATGCCAATCAAAGAGAAGAAATTGATGAGGCAAGAGCTGGAGAAATTGTGGCAATCGTTGGTCTCAAAGCCACCAAAACTGGAGACACCTTGGCTGATGAAAACAAACCCATTGTGCTGGAAGGAATTACCTTTGCCGAACCAGTTATTTCTTTAGCGATCGAACCAAAGACTAAATCTGATCAAGAAAAAATGGGTTTAGCTTTGGCCAAACTTTCTGAAGAAGATCCCACCTTCTCTATTGAAATTAACAAAGAAACGGGACAGACAGTCATCGGAGGAATGGGAGAACTCCATTTGGATGTTTTGGTTGATAGAATGAAAAGAGAGTTTAAAGTAGACTGTAATGTCGGTAGCCCTCAAGTAGCTTATCGAGAAACTATTCGTCAAGAGTCTAAGGGAGAAGGAAAATATATCAAACAAACTGGTGGTCACGGTCAGTATGGTCATGTCCTCTTGAAAATTGAACCTAAAGATCGAGGCACTGGTTATGAGTTTGTCAATGAAATTACTGGGGGTCGAGTTCCAAGAGAGTTTATCGAACCGACCAACAAAGGAGTGCAAGAAGCTCTCAGTCGTGGCTTTTTAGCTGGCTATCCTATGACAGATATCAAAGTCACTTTGTACGACGGTTCCTACCATGATGTTGACTCAAGCGAATTGGCTTTTAAAATGGCTGGATCGCTAGGAATGAGGGAAGCGGTAAAAAATGCTGATATGGTTTTGATTGAGCCAATTATGAATCTAGAAGTTAGTACTCCTGAAGAATTTATGGGTGATGTAATTGGTGATTTGGGTGGAAGACGAGCCCAAATCCAAGGTAGTACAAGCAGAGGTCCCGTCACCATTATTCGAGCTTTGGTCCCCCTCTCGCAAATGCAGGGTTATGTCACCACTTTGCGTGGCTTAACTCAAGGACGAGCCACTAGCGTAATGCTCCCCTCTCATTATGATGAGGTTCCTCAGGCCATGACGCAAAAAATTGTTGAAGAGAGAGGTGATTGGCGTAGTCGTGGACGGGCTGATGATTAAAATGGTGAAAAAATGAAAATAGCCCTTAAATTATGTTATAATCGACAAGTTCGGATTTTAAAATTGAAGTAATAAAAATTAATAATTAGAAAACAATAATAATAAAGAAAGGTTTTTATGGCGGAGAAATATGAACGCAAAAAAACTCATGTGAATGTTGGTACTATTGGTCACGTCGATCATGGAAAAACCACCCTATCGGCAGCAATTACTACCACTTTAGCAGCAAAATTACCCACAGATATCAACAAGGCTATGGGTTATTTGGATATTGATAATGCTCCAGAAGAAGCTAAAAGAGGAGTGACTATTAATATCTCCCATCTAGAATATGAAACTGAAAAGCGTCATTATGCTCACATCGATGCTCCTGGACACGCTGACTATATTAAAAATATGATCACTGGCGCCGCTCAAATGGATGGCGCAATCTTAGTGGTCGCAGCCACCGATGGTCCCATGCCTCAGACTAGAGAACATATTCTTTTGGCTAAACAAGTGAACGTACCAAAAATTGTGGTGGCATTGAACAAATGTGATATGGTTGACGATGCTGAACTTTTAGATTTGGTGGAAATGGAAGTGCGTGATTTGTTAACAAAATACGGTTATGATGGAGAAAAGACTCCTATCGTCCGTGTTTCTGCTTTGAAAGCTTTGGAGGGAGACGCTGCTGCCCAAGACAAAATCATGGAATTAATGAAGACAGTCGACGAATATATCCCCGATCCTAAAAGAGATCTTGATAAACCTTTTTTGATGCCAATTGAGGATGTCTTCTCTATCTCTGGCCGTGGAACAGTCGTTACTGGTAGAATTGAGTCTGGTGTAGTTAAAGTCGGCGAAGAAGTAGAAATCATTGGTCTAAAAGAAAAGAAAAAGTCAGTCGTTACTGGAGTGGAAATGTTCCACAAACTTTTGGATACTGGTGAAGCTGGTGATAATGTTGGTATTCTCTTGCGCGGTATTGAAAAAGATGACGTTGAGCGTGGTCAGGTTTTAGCCAAACCAAACAGTGTCACTGCTCATACTGAGTTTGAAGCGCAGGTTTATATTTTGACCAAAGAAGAAGGTGGACGCCACAAACCCTTCACCAATGGCTATCGACCGCAGTTTTATATTCGAACCACTGATGTCACTGGTGAAATCAAATTGGCTGATGGTTTAGAAATGGTTATGCCAGGAGACAATGCTGCTATTACCGTTAAACTGATCGCTCCGGTGGCGATGGCCGACGGTTTGCGCTTTGCTATCCGCGAAGGAGGTCACACCGTGGGTGCGGGAGCTATCACCAAAATTATTAAATAAAAAAATTATTTATAAATTTTAAACCCCCACTAAATATTAGTGGGGGTTTTTGTTGACCGTTTTAAATAAAAATCATTTTTTTCTTACTAAAAAAGCCCAAAAATAAAATAGGTCTTGCCTTTTTTAAAAAATTGAGATAAAATGGAATGGAGTACTTTTGAAAAAGTAGTTTTGTGTTGGAAAAAGAAAATTTAGTAAGTAAATACTATGAAATTATTTAAGAATTTTTCGATTAAATTGACCGTATTTATTCTTATCTCTCTTATCTTATTTATTCCCGAAAGAGCGGCTGCTCAAAACCAAGTAGAAATTTTTCCAAGTAATTCTAGACTTTCATTTAGAGGAAAACTAGCTAGCGGTAATGTTGCCTATACTTCCTTAGCTTTGATAGAAACAGTGGCTAATGAAGCTCAGGGGATCTATTCAGTTTCTAGTCAACAATTAATTAATGGTGACAGTGTCTTAATTGGGAATATTATTTATAAGGTAGCTACTAGTAGTGCTCTTTTGAAGAATAATGAAATTCCCCTTGACGGTTTGCTAGCCACAGCTAATATTGCTGCTGGTACGCCTGTTTATCATCGAGCTAGCGGTCCTATCAAAATTAAAGCGACTGTTACCAATCTCCAACAAAATGATATTTTGACTATTAATTTTCCAGCAGCTACTGCTAGTGCCGCAATTGCTAATGATGGTTTACCAGATATTGATGGTTTTGATTTCAATACCAATGCCAGCATCACTTGCCCAGCTGGTTATACGGCCACCTCTGCCCCAGTGGGAACAGGCGGGACAACCAATCCCAATCATCTTTTTAGTTGTCAATACACTGAGGCGACCGCCTCCGCCAATCAGCAATTGGAGTTCGTCGTTACAGGCTTGATTAATCCGACGGCTAAAATCGGAGACACTGTCGGTGACTTTAATTCCATGTTGATCTCTTTAAAACAAGAAAGGGCCGGAGTAAATGTTTTTACTGAAACAACAGCTGTCGGTTTTGCTAATGCTGTCAAAATGGTTGTCAGAGTAGCTCCGCAGTTAAGTTTCAAAATTGAGGGTGTAGGTAATAGTGTTGCTGCTTGTGGAGCTAGCACTTCTGCTAGCACTACGGGATCACTCGTTCCTTTTGGTTCGATTAGCAATCTTCAGTTTTCCCAGGCAGCACAAAAGCTAACTGTCACTACTAATGCTGCTAATGGCTATGTAGTGACCGCTATTGGCAGTGACCAGATGAGTTTGGATGGTGATGGTTGCCCAGGAAATGGTTTAGGTAATGATATTTGTATTCCTAATTTTGGTACTCCAGGAACTGCGACAGCCTGGACCGCCCCAGCGACTACAGGAAACTTTGGTTTCTCTATGGAAGTGGTAGATGGAGATAAATACTTGAACGGTAATATTCCTAATGTTACTCCCAATTTTACTTACAATGGTGTTAATGCTGCTGGCGGAGCTAGCGGTTGGAGCAGTTTTGCTGACAAAGCTGACGGAGAAACTACTTTGCAAATTATTAATAACCTTCGTTCTACCAATGGCGACATTGTTAATCTTTGTTATAAAATTAATTCTTCCAATACAAATATTCCTGGAAAATATAATACCAGTGTCACTTATACAGTAACAGCATCTTTTTAAGAAAGGGAAATAAAACTTTATGAAATCAATTAATAAAATCTCCTCTCTCACCCTACTAATAGTTGGGGGATTTTTAGGTCTTTTCTCCAGTCAAATTTGGGCCCAAACAGACACTCCTCCTGTGGCCAACCCTGGAGAAATTGCTCTGACTGCCGTTCCTCCCCGCTTAGGTGATGATTACAGCTTAGTGGTTAAGCCAGGACAAAAAACTCAAACTACTATTGAAGTTCGCAATCCTTCAGCTTATCCCGCCACCGTGGAAACTTTTGCTCGTGATTTTATTATCGCTCCAGACGGAGAAACGCCGATTGCTGTTGAGGATGAAGTGAGTAGTAAATGGAGCTTGGCTCAATGGCTGACAGTCACTCCCAATAATGTAGCTTTGAAGCCTTATGGCTCAGCTGCTTTAATGGTCACTATTAATGTGCCAGAAGATGCTCTTCCAGGGGGACGTTATGCTATGGTTTTACACAAACCAGCAATGGGAACAGGAGAAACAGAAACTACTGGGGCTAAAATTACTGCTCAAGTAGGAACACTTCTCTATGTCGTAGTTGATGGAGAAATCGCCGAAGAAGCTGAAATAAAAGATTTTGCTTTCAAAAAATTTAGCGAATTTGGCCCAGTTGCTTATAGTTACAAAATAGAAAATAATTCTAGCTTACATATTCGTCCAGAAACAAAAATTGTCATTAAAAATA
The DNA here is from genome assembly GCA_964583625.1 of uncultured Pseudomonadales bacterium. Taxonomy (GTDB): domain Bacteria; phylum Patescibacteriota; class Microgenomatia; order UBA1400; family PJMF01; genus JAUNST01. Next base: position 123,966 of record CAZOVA010000001.1, on the reverse strand, counting down.
TGTTTGGCAAAGAAATGGCTACCTTAGCTCCAGAACAAAAAAATATCTTTCCTGATAGTGAAAGAGAGATGAAGGGCGAATGGAATGCTCATTGGGGTTTCGGTCGCTACACTGCCCACTTGAGTGGTATTTATGGGGCAAGCAGCGGTAAAGAGCTAGTACCAGTAGAAGCTCGGTTTTGGATTGTGCCCGTTCGCACTATCTTAGCCATCTTATTAGTAATTATTTTAATTATCATCGTCAGCGTTACTACTCGTAAAAAATATGCCAAAATGCTCGATCTAGAAGAAGAAAAGCTGAACAAATTAGATGAGAAATTGAAGAAAGCCCGTCAAGAAGACGAAGAATAAAAACGGTGAAATATAAAAGTCGCAATCTTTTAGCGATTGTGATCAAAGTGAAAAAAAGTAGAGAGAGTGACCTATTGGTCACTCTTCTCACTTGCGAGCTGGGAAAAATTATTACTGTTGCCAAAGGCACTTGCAAGTTAAACTCCAAAAAAAGACCCTATCTTGAACCAGGCAATTTGGTTCAAGTGCAACTTGTTAAAACCAAATCTTGGCCTATTTTAACTCAAGCCTGCCTCGTGGGCACTATCGGCGAAACTCGCTTCTCTTTAAGTCGTTTGCGTCGTTTTCTGCTTTATTTGGAGATTATTGATTTATTATTGACTGAAGAAGAGCTTTCTCCTCATCTCTTTCAGCAAGTGCTGAGTTTGAGGGAACTACTCTTACAAAACATGAACAATCAAAAAATAAAAGAGTCTTTCCAAGCCTTATTGGCAGAACTAGGTTATTGGGATCAACAAAAAGAAATGCAGTGCTCTGTTAGTTCTCTAGTGAGTGAATTGACTGGGCGAACTTTGCACAGTTTTGAATATTTACGAGCTTGATTATTAGCAAACTAAAAACCCTCACTTTTACAAGTGAGGGAGTTATTTTTTAAGCCTTACTTTCTTTTTAAATATTACTATTCAGCAGCAGTCATGACAACAGAACCTGCGCCACCTCCAACGCCGCCGCCAAGGGCGCCACCTCCAACGCCGCCGCCAAGGGGAGCAGCATTTTCCGCTACTCCTTCATTCAAATTCTTAATTTGCAAATCTTGACCGCCAAAAGCAATTGTTAAAACTAGATTGTAGATGGCCCAAACAGAAGCAAGAATGAGAATTCCTAAAGCGGCAGAGGTAATTCTATTTCTGGCTGTTTCTACTTTGGATTTATCACCACCTGAAGTAATCCAGCTAATAGCTCCATAGATTAAATAGGCAAAAACTAAAGCGGCAGCCACAATTAAGACAGTATTGACGATATTGGTGATTAAAACAGTAGAACTAGTAGGCACTTTATCACCAGCTGATTGAGTAAAGGTGCTCACCTTGATTTTCTCGTCGGTTTGAGCCGCTACTGGAACAAAAGCCAAAGCTAAAAGAGAAAAACTTAGTAAAAGACTTTTACCAATTTTTAAGAAACCTTTTTTCATAATTTTATTTTAATACCTTTCTTTACCTTTTTTACTTTCAAAGTTTTACCTCGTTACGGCTAGTTTATATAGCTCTTTCTTTTTCTCTTTTATCCGTTTCGTCTTTTCTGGTTCCTTGATTTATTCTGTTTGCCACTCCTTCATTCAAATTCTTAATTTGCAAATCTTGACCGCCAAAAGCAATTGTTAAAACTAGATTGTAGATGGCCCAAACAGAAGCAAGAATGAGAATTCCTAAAGCGGCAGAGGTAATTCTATTTCTGGCTGTTTCTACTTTGGATTTATCACCACCTGAAGTAATCCAGCTAATAGCTCCATAGATTAAATAGGCAAAAACTAAAGCGGCAGCCACAATTAAGACAGTATTGACGATATTGGTGATTAAAACAGTAGAACTAGTAGGCACTTTATCACCAGCTGATTGAGTAAAGGTGCTCACCTTGATTTTCTCGTCGGTTTGAGCCGCTACTGGAACAAAAGCCAAAGCTAAAAGAGAAAAACTTAGTAAAAGACTTTTACCAATTTTTAAGAAACCTTTTTTCATAATTTTAATAGTATCTTTCTTTATTACACTAAGTATTAGCTTGTTCGTCAGTAAATACTGGCAATTCTACGTCTGTGCCGCCAAAAGCGACGGTGGTGATTAAATTGAATATTGCCCAAGAACCAGCAAAAATCAATAATCCAATCGCTGCCCAAGTCATTCTTTGTCTGGCGGTGGCTTTTTTGGCCGCATCACCTTCAGAGGTGATCATCGACAAACCTCCGTAGAGTAAATAAACAAAAGCTAAAATAACAGCCACCATAATTACTGTATTGACAATATTAACAATCAAACTAGAGGCATCAGTTGCTACATTCATATTTTGAGGTTTAAAAGAGTCAATTGCATAAGCAGTATTAGGATTTGGACTCGGATTTGGACTCGGATTTGGACTCGCCGCCTGTATTTGTCCAAAAAACAAAATGACCGACAAAAATAAGACCATTGGTGATTTTAAGTGAAATTTTTTCATAAATTTAAAGTTCATGAGGATGAGTGTATCAAACAAGAGGCTCTTTGTCAAACAAAAACCCCTCTTTTTTAAGAGGGGTTTGAGAATTTTTATATTTTAAAAATTAGCAAATTAGGTGGCAGTGTTTAATGACTTGATCGTCATGTCTCCAGCTCCGAAAGCAATGGTGAGGACCAAGTTGAAGATGGCCCAAACAGCGGCTAAAATCAAAAGACCGACGATAGCTGAAGTAATTTTATTTCTAGCTTCTTCCACTTTGGATTTATCACCACCAGAAGTAATCCATTTAATCGCTCCCCAGATTAAATAGGCAAACACTAAGGCGCCTGCCAAAATTAAAATCAGATTAACTACATTTTTAATCAAAACCGTGGGGTCAGAAGTTACAGCTGTACCGCCAGTTTGAAAAATGGTATTAGTGCCCATGTTAACTCCAGCTCTTCCCCCTTGAGCAAAAGCCATACCAGCATTGCTCAAAGCAATCACTCCCAAAGAAGCAGCTGTGCTGATCTTATTCAAGACTTTCTTCATATAAAGAAACCTTTCTTTCAATTAATAACTAATGTAACTTTTGCAAGTTATGTCTTGCATTCTATCATTAATAAAACTCTTTTGTCAAGTGATGAGCAAAAACTAAATGAAAAAATCAAAATCAGGCTTAAAATTGACAAACTGGCAGTCTTGCTATATAATTGCTACTTGAAATTGTGAGAGAAAGATAATTATGATCGGATTAACAGCCCGTCAAGTACAAATTCTCAAATTAATCGTTGAGGAGTTTATTCGTGAGGCCAAGCCGGTGGGTTCAGAAACTTTGGATAAAAAATACAATCTCGGAGTTTCTCCAGCAACTATTCGTAATGAAATGGTTTTTTTAGAAAAACAAGGTTATTTGTCCAAAGACCATTCTAGCTCTGGTCGCTTGCCTACCAGCTCAGCTCTCAAGCTCTATGTCAATGAACTGATGAAGGAAAAAGATTTGACAGTAGCCGATGAGGTGGGTGTAAAAGAAAAAATTTGGCTCAATCGCAATGAACATGAAGAATTAGCTTGGGCAATCGCTAGAGGTTTAGCCAAACAAACTCACGCCTTGGGCTTCGTCGTCATTAATGGGTGCAAAGTTTATCACGCTGGCTATGCCAATTTACTACAAATGCCAGAATTTTATGATATTACGCTGATGCGTCAAGTTTTGACTTTAATTGAAGAGGTCTCTGTTTTGCAGGATATCTTCAAATTCGGTAATAGTGAAAATTCTGTCCAAGTCGTCTATGGTCAAGAATTAGGCAATCGCGACCTAGAGCCTATCAGCTTGATTTTTTCCAAAGTGATGCTTGGTGAAGACGAATATCAGTTTGGCGTTTTAGGTTCTAGTCGTTTTGACTATCCTTATGTTATCCCGATGATGCGCTATATCAAGCAATTGATGGAAAGTATGATTTAGAAAAATAGCTTATGTTACAAGATAAAAAAGGAGTTTCTGTTAAAAAAAATGATTTCCAAGGAAAATTTGATAAAAAAAATAATCTCGCTGAAGAGAACTCTCAACTCAAAAAGCAAATAGCAGCATGTAAAGAGCAAACAGCTCGAGCTTTGGCCGATTATCAAAATCTTGTTCGCCGACAAAAAGAAGATCAAACTCAGCTGATCAAGGCTGCACAAGTTTTGGTCTTCTCTAGCCTTTTACAGCCTTTAACTCATCTGAGTTTAGCAGCGGAAAACTTGCAAGACCAAGGACTCAATTTGGTAGTGGAACAATTTTGGCAAACTCTCAAGGATCAAGGTCTGCAAAAAATGGAGCTTGAGGGCGGAAAGTTTGATCCAGAAAAAATGGAGGCGGTAGAAAAAACAGGTGAAAATGAAGTTGTGACCGAAGTGATTACTCCAGGATACCTGCTCCATGGACAAGTGCTCCAGGTGGCCAAAGTAAAAGTGGGCTAATATTTTCTTATTTCTTCAATAATTAGACTTATAATAATTGACTATTGACAAAATAGATATCTTATGCTATAATGTGTTCGCTTTAACATAAGAAAGGTCTTGCCTCTCAAGCATTTCGCTTGGTAAGGCGAAAAACTCTTAGAGTTGAAGCGGGAGTGAAAAGAAATAGCAATATTTCTTAAACACGCTTTTTAACAGAAGATACTTATAACAAAGTCAAAATAGTGAAACCACTTTGGTGTAGTTATTTCTTGCTTGAACCTAGTATAGGATCTGCCACTGAGAACTTAAGACTTGAGTTTTGAGTGGCAGATCTTAGCTATTCGCGATAGCAAGGTCTGACTAAACGGGGTCCATGATCCCCACCGAAGGAGGTAAAAATCATGAAGAAGCTGTTCGTGCACACCAAGGAACCCACGGTGGGGATCAACCCCACAAAGAGCGCTCAAGGCGCTAAGAAGGAGGGAAACCCCATGAAAAAACTGATGATCCTCGTTGTTGTCCTGATCCTCCTGGCGCTGGGCGCCAATACCGTCCTCGCGGAAGGCGCGGGACTCGTGCCTGTCACCTTACCCAGCGGGGCCGTATTCTACGGCACCCCTGAGCAAGTGGCGCAGTTGTTGGCGACCTTGGATCTCCAGCAGCAAGCTACTCAGACCTATGATGGGCCTGGCTGGATTGTCAACCTGAGTGATGCTGAACGCATTACTTGGGGGCAATATTTCCAGATTGAGAATCAAAATCCACACTTTGTGTGGCTCAACGACGGCTTGACCGTCGTTGAGGAAAACGGTCTCAAGGTGGCGAGGACCCCCGTGAAAGCGGGACAGGTCCTCAAGATCAGCGGTTCGTTCGTTGAGGTGTTCTTGAACGGACAGAAGCTGGGTGAGACTCTCCAAGGTGGAGACCCCAGCAGGAATACCTTGTTCTTCATGACCATCCCGGCTGACGGCGAGCTGATGCTCGTTTTCAGCAAGGGCTGGGTGCCTAGCATCCAGCTCTTCGATGCCGGTGTTAAGCCCTATGCTTGGGCTGAATACCGGGATCTTGGGATCCAGGTTCTCCTTCCCGTGGAGCACCTGAAGAACAAGCCGTACGACGGCCTGGATGTGCGCATCCTGGCCAACGACGGCACCTATGACTTTGTGATCGTTAAGATGGGCGACACCGTCGCCCTCAACCCGATCAGGTAAGTACTTCTGAGAGCGCGTTGCTCTCGACTGACCCCCGCCTTAAAACGGGGGTCTTTCTTTTTAAGAAAACATCAAACTATTTAACTAAATTATTTAATTAAATAAAAGCAAATTTTCTCTCTAAAAGTATCTTATGATATAATGAAATTATTATCGACTAGCAAATAAAGGAGTTCTTATGGCCTTAGAACAAGGATATCCGGGGACGGAAGAAGAGTTTAAGAAAAAAGAGAAAAAGAAACTTGCCAGGGGAGCGGCCGCCATTGTAACAGCTATTGGTCTAGCTTTTAGTGGTGGCGGTGGACAAAAAGCTGAGGCAGCTAGCGACCCTAATAGCAAAACAGATACAAAAACAAAATTGGAAACGGCTGGCACTATGCCTTCGCAAGAAAACTTAGCTTGGCTGGAAGAAGGTCTCGCCGGAGAAACAGAGCAAAGACAAGCTTTTCTCAATGAATTAGTGGCTGATGGACCACAGGAGAAACAATTTCTTGATCCTGAGAAAGCCAAAGCCGACTTTATCAATAATATTGAGGTGGTAGGTGAACAAGGTCCAGAAGTCAAACAGTTTATTCTTTCCTTATTTGATGCTCAGGCAGAAAGTGTCCCCTTCCTCTCTTCCAATAGAGAATCTGAGGGTCAGTATTTGGTAGATAAAATTATTAATTTTATTCCTGCTTCTAGTCAGGAACAAACCTTAAAAATATCTGGTGATGGTTCTTTGGGCACACAAGAGGGTTTGGTCCGTTCCGATCAACAACAAGATAGTGGCTATTGGAACAATCTTAATATCGGCGTGTTCCCTGCTGGAGTAGAAGTGATGACCGATGGTCATGGTAATCGCCCTTCTGGTCAACTATTTATTAATGGTGAGAGACCTTCACTAGAGGCCGAAAGAAGAGATATCTCTTTTCAACTGCAAGAAGGACAAGAACATTTGCTGGAAGACGGAGAAAAAAGACCTTATACAGGAATTAATGCTGCTTTTACTGTTTTTGCAGAGAATGGTGAGATTGCCCAGCAAGTAAAAGGGACATTTATGGCCAATGAACAAGGAAAAATTGTTTTCAATCCCACCGAAGTTATTGGTGTCGACAAGCTCCCCACAACAGAGCAAGAAGCCTCTTCAATGGCACAAGAAGTAATGGCCGGCGAAGAATCACTTGCCCGGCAGACCTTTATTGATGCTTTACCAATTGGAGGAACTGCCGAAAACAACTATATTGATCCTCGTCGTTCAGAGATGGATTTACAAAGTAAAATTGAATTTTCTAGCCCGCAAGGACAAGTTATTGAAAAATTCGTTACTTCTTTCTGGGATCCAAGTGTTGACGAGCAAGAGTTTCGTTATTCCAATGCCAATGTTGCAGGCGAAAATGATTTGCGGTTGATTGATCGAGTGGACGTCACCATCCCCGCCTCTATCAAGGAACAAGTTTTGAAGATTTCCGGGGATGGCTCAATTAGTATTAATGGTAATTTAATAACGCCAGAAGAGAGACAGGACGCCAAATGGTGGAACACTCTTAGTTTTGCCAAAATCCCTGCCCACTTAGAAACAATTACCAATGGCAAGGGAAACATCCCCGCTGGACAATTGATTGAGATAACTGGACAAGAGGGAAAGCTTTCTCAAATCTCCGAGGTGGGTGATATTTTCCGCCAACTGACTGAGGGTCAACATCATTTGGATATGCAGCCCTATCAAGGTTTGACGGCTGTCTTTGCTGAGTATGATCAGGACGGCTCAATTAAAACCAAAGTGGCTGGCACTTTTACCCTCGATCGGGAGAGTAATAAGGTGGTTTTTAATCCCACCGAAGTCATTGGTCTACCAAACAATTAAGCAATAAAATCAAAAGATCAAACCCTGGACTACGTCCAGGGTTTTTCTTGCTTAAAAACTTTTTTATTTGTATAATTTAAGAGTGATAATAAAATTTTGGCGCAATCTGGATTGGCCACAGAGACTTTTTTTATTGCTTTTGAGTCTGCATCTTTTAGTCAATCTTATCTGGATTAGCTTAGACCGACAAATTCCTTCTTGGGATCAAGCTGGACATACTCGTCTAAGCATGGAATTTGTTGATAAATGGGCTCAACCAGCAAAAGTTAAAAAAAGTTTTTGGCAGATATCTAGTTACTACCCTCCCCTCATTCATTGGCAAGTGGCAATTGGCATGAGGTTTTTTGGGCGTGAAGTTCAAGTGGGAGCTATTCTAATTACTCTCTATCTTTTATTGACAGCCACTGCTATTTATAAGTTGAGCAATAAATTGTGGGGGAATCGCTGGATCGGTCTTTTAAGTGCCGCCTTTTTACTTTTTTCACCAGTAATTTATACCAATTCCCGTTGGTTTCTTCTTGACATTCCTTTGCTTGCTTTTGTTGTTTGGAGTTGGTATTTTTTGTGGCAAAGTCAATTTTTAAGCAAAAAAAGAGAAACAATTTTTCTTGCTTTGAGTGTTGCCGGAGTGTTTTTAACTAAATGGACAGGACTAGTCTTTCTTTTTATACCAGCAATTTTTGTTCTTTACAAAATATATAAAAACAAACTTTGGAGTAAGGTCTGGCGGCAGGTTCTCTTGCTCATAGCTATTGTCTTAGTTTTGATTGTTCCCTGGTATCTAGCTAATTGGCAGTCAATTTTAGAACAAGCAAGAATTTCTACTACTGGCGAAATTGATGATCCTCAAGTTTTGTGGTCTATAGAAAATTGGCGGTTTTATTTATGGGAGTTTTTAGGGTTCCAGGTTGGACTTATTCCTGGCGTCATTCTCTTAGTTCTCAATGGTAGTTATTTTTATCAAAAGAAAAATAAATATAAAAAACTTCTAGCTACCTATTTGATTTTTATTTATATCTTTTTTAGCTTGTTATCAAATAAAGACATTCGTTACGACTTGCCACTATTGGTCCCTTTGATGATGGCGGCGGCAGTAGAAATAGTGAATGGGGCAAAATGGAAAAAATTCTTGGGTGGTTTAGCTTTGTCTTGGTTGATCATTTTCTATTTTATTTTGAGCTTTCACTTATTGCCCACTTATCAAAGAGCTTTCAATTTTGGCCCTCTGGGCTGGATTGATATTATCAATACTGGTGACACTGTTGTCGCTTATCCGCAGCCAGATGCTTCAGCCAATCACCTCCTTTTGGAAGATTTAGTCAAACTAGCTGGAGGCAAAAAATCTCAGGTCCTTTTGCAAGTAGATCAACCTCACCTCTCTGCTTCTACCCTCCATTACTTGACGGTCAAGAAAAAAATCCCCAATTTTACCTTTATTTCTGTGCCAGGAGATCTTGACTTTAACAATGAGGCAGTTTTGCAAAGCTACTTGGATAATTTTGCTTATTTTATTGTTTCACCACAAGTAACTGGCGTGACTGCCTCGCGCGCTTTGGCCAATCTTGGTCTCGCGCAAAGTTACTTACTCCAAAGCGCGCGCTTTGAAAAGGTTTTTGAATACCAAAGTGGTGATGGACCGTTATTACTGATGAGGAGGGTAAAATGATCTCTTCTTGGTGGTCCAAAATTAAACTTTATCTTCCTTTACTAACGATTGTTTTAGTAGCTCTTTGGGTCACTATTATTAATATCAAACCAGGAACCACTTTGAGCGGTTGGGATACTCTTCAGCCAGAACTTAATTTAACGCAATACTTTCAAAGGACTTTTTGGGGGGCTTGGCAACCGCATCAGGGTTTAGGTGCTCCTGCTTCTCAAGCTCACTTGGCGGAAATCGTCAGACTGCCAATAGTTTGGCTTTTACAAATATTTCCTAATAATCTTAATCGCTATCTTTTCTTTTTCATCTGTTATGTGACAGGTGGAATCGGCGTCTACTATTTTCTCACTCTCTGTTTTTTACGCCAGACAAAATTTACTACCTGGCCAGCAGCGGCGGCGGCAGTTTTTTATCTACTAAACTTAATTACTCTGCAACAATTTTATGTTCCTTTAGAAATGTTCGCCGTCCACTTTGCGACTTTACCCTGGGTTTTTCTCACTTTGCAAAAAGCGGTGGAAAGAGGCAGATTGCAGGAATATTTTTGGTTTTTCGTGGTTTTAACTTTGGCAGCGCCGGCCGCGCATACCGCCACCCTTTTCTATATGTATCTGCCTTTTGTTTTTCTTTACACGTTTTTCCTGCTTTGGGCTAAAAGAGGTGGCTGGCGTAAAAAAATCAAAGCTATCTTAATTCTTATTTTTCTAGTTTTAGCCGCCAATAGCTATTGGTTATTGCCAAATTTTTATTACAGTATTTTTCATTCTCATTATGTTAGTAAAGCAAAAATTAGTCAAAATTTTTCTCCTGAGGCTTTTTGGAATAATCAAGCTTATGGTTGGTTACCTCAAGTTTTGACAGGAAAAAACTTCCTTTTTAACTGGAAGGATTTAGACTGGCAAAAAGGAGAATTTGTCCCACTTTTTGACGAATGGAATTCTTATTATCAGAAAACGCATTTATTTTTCTTACAATATGTTTTTGTCATTATTGCTTTTGCTGGTATTTATAAATCTTGGAAAAAACAAACTTGGCAAACATTGGCTCTGCTGGCTGTTTTTCTGGGAAGTCTTTTTTTCTTAATCAATCTTAATTTTCCTCTCAAGTGGCTATATCAATTAATTCGCTCACTCCCTCTGCTAAAAGAAGCTATTCGTTTTCCTTTTACCAAGTTTTCTATTATTTATCTTTTCGCTTTGGTAGTATTTTTTGCCAATGGCTTAGTTTTTATTCAAGAATTATTAACCAAAAAATGGGAAACTAAAAGAACAATAACAACTACCGTCAATCTATTGGCGATAACGCTTTTATTGCTAGCTCATTTACCGGCTTTGACAGGTCATTTAATGAGTGACAAAATGAAGGTCACTTTTCCAAAACAATATGACGAACTCTATAGTTTTTTGACCTTTCTCAATCAGGAACAAGTAGTCGTTAAACTGCCAATGCTCAGTTATAGCGGCTGGACCTATCATGATTGGCAAACGAGTGGTTATCAAGGAGCTGGCTGGCTGTGGTTCGGTTTACCTCAAGCTTTATTGGATAGAGAATTTGATCGTTGGGTTAATACTAATGAAACAGTTTATCGACAGTTGAATCTGGCTCTTAATCAAGAAAACGAAAGTCTTTTTTCTCAAGTTTTGCAACAATATAATTTAAGCTTATTTTTACTTGATGAAAGTGCTTTTATTAATGAAGGTAAAGGAGCGCAATATCAAGAAATAAAGGACTTTTTAAGCGCTAGTGGTGGTCAACTGATCTGGCAAAAAGATTTTCTTAGTCTGTATCAGTTTTATCCTGAAGCTGCTCTTTTCAAAGCAGCAGATAAATATTCACTGGTTAATAATAAAAATATTATTGCTGGACAAAGAGACTTTCTTTATGAAAATAGTGGCGATTATTTACTCTCAAAGACAGCTGACTTGACTTATCCTTTTGCCTTTTTGACCACCGAACAAAACGAAGATCTGGTCCGTTGGCATGACCAAACAGTAGTTCTAAAAGGTGAAAAAATTACTCAGGAAAACATGACTCTGACTCTGCCCGCTTTGGCAGACAATGAGACTTATATTACTCCCGTTCGTCTAAGTTTTGAGGGAGGGAATTTATTATTAGATTATCCTCGCACCTATATTAATAATGGAAAACAAAAAATTGAAATTCCTCAATTGCAAAATATGGAGATTGATATTAGTTCGGTGGGCGCTGAAAGAGTTATGGTGGAATTTAATCAAGAAGTGGTTTTTCTAGCTCAAGGAGAAAGTAAAGTGGCCGTTTTTCAATTTTTACCAAATAAAAATCAGAAAATCACTGTTGTCGATGATCGAAAAATTAATGCGCAAGAAAGAACAGAGAAAATTTCTTATATTATTAATTACCAAAACGCCTTTTCTTATACTTTTACCCCTAATTACTTGGAACCATTAAAAAAAACCACCTCTCTTGTTTTAGAAGAAGCTAATAAAAATTTAGAATTAGTAATTGACCGAAGTTTTGAACAGGCAGTTGATTTGAAGCAAAAAATGGAAATTGGTAATTGTTCTCAGGAAGGAGAAGTCGAAAATCTTAATGCAAAAAATGAAGCTAAACTTTGGTTGCGGGCTGAAAAAATGGGTAATGCTTGTCTAACTATAAGGGCAGAAAACTTTAATAATGGAAGCGATTATTTGCTCAGAATGAAGGGACAAAATTTGGCTGGAAGAAGTTGGAAAATGGCCGTCATTCAAGATAGTAATGGTCAAAGATTTTTAGAAACACTCTTGCCAGAAGGTGATTTTGATATCACTTATAATCTCATGAGTCAGAACAAAAAAAATTACCAAGAATTATTTTTTAATTTTGAAACTAATTCCTTTGGACAGAAAAGTGAAAATACTTTGACAGAGCTCATTTTTATTCCTGTCAATATTCAAAGACTAGGTAAAATCTACGCTCAACAGAGAAATTTGGCAAAAGTGAGTAGTGTGGCGCAGATAGGAGCATATCATAAAAACAATAGTGCTAGTTATGAATTAACTTTTGCTGGTCAGAGCGAAAACAACTTATTAGTTTTTCATCAAAGCTATGATCCTCTTTGGCGGGCTAAGTTTATCAATCAGGAAACTGGGGAAAAAATAGTTAAAAAACCACAGGTTTTTAACGGTTGGGCCAATGCTTGGACTGTAGACAGAGGTCAATGGCTAGTTAAAATTTATTATTGGCCTCAAATTTGGGCTTATGGAGGAATGATTTTGTGGCTAGGCACCCTTGCTGGCTTCGGCTATCTTTTTTGGCAAGACAGGAAAAAAGAAAAGAGAAATTTACGACAAATCGTTCGCACTCTTTTTGGATAATTATTTTAGAGATAGACAATTCTGTTAAAGTTTTCTTCAATAACTGGGACAACTATTTTGCCTAATAACTGAAAAACGCTGATTAGACAAATTTTTATAAAATCTTATTAAGTTAAAATTTGTGGTCCCTTTGCTGTGATAAAAACAGTTTCTTCAAATAGAGCTGTTAGACTTTTGTCAGCGGTTTCATAAGTCCAACCATCAGCAGCTAAAACTAAATCACATTCACCAGCAGCATACATTACTTCGATGGCTAAGGAGTCCCCCACTTTTAGAAGTTTTTTTCTATCTACTTTGCGCCCGACGCAAGGGATTAATGGATCTTCATGAAGTTTTTTACCAATAAAATGACCAGCTAATTGATAGCTAGGAGAAAAACCAGCTCTTTGGATAGTTTTTTCAATCATCATTGATAAATCGTAAACACTATTGCCTGCTTGAGCGAGAGCAATAGTTTTACGGAGGGCTTTTTGTCCGATTTGTAAAAAATAGTCAAGCTGGCTATTACTTTTGCCAGCGATAAAACTAATTGAGGTGTCAAGGTTCCATCCTTGCCAAAGTAAACCTAGATCAATAGAAATTAAATCACCGTCATTGATGATGGTTTCATTAGGAATACCGTGAACAATGCCCTCATTTTTATTGATACAAATAGCCCATTTATATCCAGGGACCAAAGAAAAATTGGGAACAGCTCCCTCTTCCCTAATTAACTTTTGAGCTTGATTTTCAATTTCTAAAAAACTTCTACCAATAACAGCAAAATCGATTAATTGTTTTTTTATCTTATTTAATTTGGCGCCACCTTCACGCATGGCGCTGAATTTATTTATCATTTTCTAAATTGATGTTTAGATGACGGCAAATATCAGCGAAAACTTCTTCCACTGTCTGTTCTCCGTCAATAGTGATTAATTTTCTCTGAGCAGCATAATAATCTAAAACTGGTTGTGTCCAAGCATGGAAAAGTTCTATTCTTTTGCGAATCGCTTGCAAGGTCTCGTCTTCGCGATCAGAAACACGTCCAGAAATCCGCCAAAGCGCCTCGCGATCAGAAACATCCAAAAAAACCACTCTATCCACTCCCCCATTAAAAACCTCCGCTTGGGCCTGAGTCCGAGGAAAGCCGTCCAAAACATAGCCATTAGCATATTCTGGTTTAGCTAGATATTCCAAAACCACATTGATCGTCATTTCGTCAGAAACTAAAGAACCAGAATTAAGGGTTTCTTTGAGCATTCTGCCAGTGGGAGTCTTAGCTTTGGCCATTTGTCGAAAAATATGACCAGAAGAAAGATAGGGTACGTTAATTTTTTCAGACAATAAATTTCCCTGAGTTGACTTACCAGCCCCTTGAATTCCAATTAAAACAATTCTCATGCTTTTTACTTTCCTTTTTTATGATAAATATTTATCGTAATCCTGCCCGACAGCGGCACCATCCACGATTTTATTAACTTCTAAAATAACAGAAACAGCAATCAAAAGGCTTGTCCCGCCAATCGCCAAAGAGTTTAAACCAGTAATTTTTTGCAAAATAAAAGGCAGAACAGCTACTGAACCAAGAAAAAGACCGTCAACGAATGTTAGACGTTTAATCACTCTTTCAAAAAAAGTCTGGGTTTGTTGTCCAGGTCTTACTCCCGCAATAAAGGCACCTGATTTTTTTAATTCCTCACTGATATCTCGAGCATTGAAAAAAAGCAAAGCAGAAAAATATGAAAGAACAAAAACAATGCCAAAATAAAGGACGATATAAAAAGAATTGTTCTGAGAGAAAAGGACTTGTAATTTTTCACCAAAATTCTGCCAAAAAGGACTTTCCAAACTAGTCAAAGCACGACCGATGACGGCGGGGATAGTCATTAAGGTGACAGAAAAAATAATAGGCATAACGCCAACAGAATTAAGTTTGATCGGGAAAAAAGTTGTTTGTCCTCCAATTTGTCGGTTCCCTTGAATTCTTTTGGCATAATGAATCGGCACTTTGCGTACCGCTTGATTAACAAAAACAACAATGCCAACAATAGCAACAATACCAGCACTGACTGCCAAAAGCAGAAACCATTGGCCAGTTTTTGACAATTGAATTCCTTGAGCGAAAGTTGTCGGCAATTGTCCTAAAATACCCAGCAACATAATCATAGAAATACCATTTCCTAAACCTTTGGCAGTAATTAATTCTCCCAGCCAAAGCATAATAAAGGAACCAACCGTTAAAAACAAAATTAAAACCATAATTGCTTGCCAGTTATTACTCAAAAGCAAACTCTGACTTCTTAAAATAGCAATAATGGAAAAAGATTGGAAAATAGCCAAAGGTAAAGATAGCAATCTGGTATATTGATTGAGTTTGGCTCTACCCTTCTCTCCATCTTTTTGCATTTCTTTGAACTTGGGCCAAATCATCGCTAGCAACTGAAACACAATGGAAGAGGTAATATAAGGACTGATTCCAATAGCGACAATGGAAAAAGAGGATAAAGTTCCCCCAGAAATAATATTAAGAAAACTAAGAAAGTCGCTATTGCTAAAAATCATCTGCAAACGGGCAATGTCAATCGTGGGTAAAGGGACTTGAGCAAGAAAACGAGCGACAATAAAAATCAGTAGCGTAAATAAAGCTTTGCGTTTAAGTTCTGGAGAATTGATGATTTTTTGGAAGAATTGTTTAACTTGATTCATAAACAACAAGCGATTATTATACCATATGATTAGAGAAAAAGACTAAGAATTTTTCTTTCATTTCTCAAATAATAAAAAATCAAAATTTTTATTCTTTGTCTTGCTCTGGAGGCTTTAGCAGTTTGTTACCTGATTTATTCAAGCTTAAAAGAAGTAATTATTTTAATAATCTGATTATTGACTGCGAGCTGAAAATCTCCGACGCTAAATCACTAAAAGTAACTTTTATTTAAAAGACAGCTATTTTACTCTGCGTTTATCTGGTAATAACCAGTCGGCACATTGACAAAAGGGGCTTTTTTTGTTATAATCGACTTATTCTGAGAAGCTAATTAAGATATTAATTTGAAAATATGAGTTTTTATTTACTAAACTTACTAAAAAAATTTAGTGTAAAACCATTTCCCTTTGGGGCTCATCATTATTTTTTTCGAGCCTAAAGTTTTTTCTTATCAAAAAAATAGCTTCTCTCTAAAATAAATAGAATAAGGAGAGATATGGCATTTTTTAATAATTTATCAACTCTTTTTGCCTCCAAAGGCAAAAGTAATGTAAAGGCTCCCGCAGGAGTCAAAAAAATAAGTCCACCAGTCAAAAAAAAGACAGCTGGACAAATAGACAAAAGGGGGCATTTGCCCCAAACTGTAAAACCAGTAATTAGTCAACCAGACGCTAAAACTTTGCTGGAAGTACAAAGCCTCAAAAGAGAGGCACAAGCTCAGGCCAAAGAAATTATTGTCGAAGCTAAGTCTGAAGCTTTGAGTTTGCGTAGTCAGGCAGAAAAAGAAGCGCAGGCCGTTTTGCGTCAAGTAGAGGAGCAACAAAGGACCCTCACTTTGAAGCTAGACCGCATTGATGCGCGTTTGTCCCAAATGGATCAGAAAGAAGAATACTTAGAAAAAGAAAAAGAGAAACTGCGTGACTTACAAACCCAAGTGGAAGAAACCAAAAAGAAGGTCTTAGCTCGTTTGGAAGAATTGGCTGGCATGACTAAAACTCAAGCTCAGGAGTATTTAATCGACCAAACAAAAAAACGGGCCGTTAAAGACATGGCGCAAATCATTCATCAAAAGGAAGAAGAGGCCCGAGCGGAAGCTGATAGCAAAGTCAAGGAGATTTTGATTGAAGCAATGAAATATGGGGCCACTGATTATGTGCCAGAATATACCATGTCAACAGTTACCCTTCCCAGTGAAGACGCCAAAGGCAAAATTATTGGTAAAAACGGTCGTAATATTCACGCTTTTGAAAGAATTACCGGCGTTGACGTCGATTTAGATGCTTCACCAACTGAAGTCAAACTTTCTTGTTTTGATCCAGTTCGTCGAGAGATTGCCAAAATTTCTTTGGAAAAACTAATTAAGGATGGTCGTGTGCAGCCAGCAAGAATTGAAGAAATTGTGGCTAAAACCAAAAAAGAAATTGATAAAGTAATGTTTGAGGAAGGTAAGAATCTTTGTCATCAATTGGGTATTTACAATTTACCTAATGAGTTGATGCAGCTTTTAGGTCGTTTTAAATATCGTTTTTCTTATGGTCAAAATTTAATTGCTCACACTTTGGAAGAAACAAGAATCGGTATTAAAATTGCTCATGAATTAGGACTGAATGTTAATATTGTTAAATTGGGTTGTTTACTTCATGATATTGGTAAAGTCTCTGATGAGGTAGAAGGCAGTCATGTAGAGTTGGGCGTTAAAATCGCTAAAAAATATAATCTCCCTCAAGGGGTGATTGATGCTATCGCTCAACACCATGAAGACGACCATTTTTCTGGGCCAGAACAAGTAGCGGTTTATATCGCTGACGCTATTTCTGGAGCAAGACCAGGAGCTAGATATGAAAACTATGATGAATATGTTCAGAGATTGCAAAAGCTGGAGGAAATTGCCAATGCTTATCCTGAGGTCGCTAAATCTTATGCCATTGCTGCTGGCCGCGAAGTGCGCATCATTCTTGAACCAGAGAAGTCCAAAGATGATGATGTGGCCGTTCTCAGTGGTAAAATTCGTGATGAAATTAAAGAAAAATTGACTTATCCAGGTACAGTGACCGTGACCGTTATTAGAGAAACTAGAAGTCAGGCGGTAGCAAAATAATATAAAGGAGTTTTATGATTTTGACCTTACAAATTTTTTTGGGCATTATTATTATTGCTTGTATTTTATTGCAAACGCAAGACGCGGGACTAGGTTTGTGGGGCGAGGGAAATAATAACTCTTACACGACCAAGCGTGGTTTGGAAAAGGCTATTTTTTATGTTACGATTATTTCTATCGCGGGTTTTGTTTTTCTCTCACTCCTAGATCTCGCGTTATAATCTATGCGTAAAATCTATTGGTATATCACCGCCTACTTGCGCAAACGGGGCTGGCAACTTCTTTTAGCTAGTGGTGTCAGTGTGCTTCTTTTCTACTTTCTTATCCCTTATTTAATCGAAACGGTTACTAGAAAAAATACTTATTTCATTGGTATTATTGGTGAATATCAGTTGCCAAACCTACCCTCAATGATCACTGAACAACTCAGTCGTGGCTTACTCAAGGCTGATGCTGATGGAAGTTTTATTCCCGACCTAGCTGAAAAAGTTATCATCGAGGACGAAGGTAAAAAGTATCGTGTGATTTTACCAGAAAATATTTATTGGCAGGATGGTGAAAAATTACAAATTTCCAATATAAATTATCCTTTGCGTGACACAACGATAATTTATGAAAACCAAGAGATTGTTTATGAATTGCCAGAACCATTTGCTTCTTTTCCTCAATACTTAACTGCTCCTCTTTTAAAACCAAAAACAGAAAGTTTTGGAAGGTTTTTCCAAACAGACACTTTGATTGGACTCAAACCAGTTAAGATAAGAAAAACAATTTATAAAGACCGAACTAAAACTGACCTAGCTGAAATTGTTTTGGATGATTTAGCGGAAAGAAAACGTTATGTTTATCGTTTCTACTATACTCAAGATCAAGCGATTGAGGCTTTCAAAATGGGACAAATTGATTATCTTTTTGATGTTACTAATATTGAAGAAATTGCTGGTTGGCCCACAGTCGCGACCAATGAAAGAGTGATCGCCGATCAATACCTGGCGGTTTTTTTCAATAATCAAGATCCAGTTTTGACAAAGAATATGCGCTTGGCTTTAAGTTATGCCGTTAATAAAGAAAGAAGTGGTTTCCAAAGAGCTTTGGGTCCGATTCCGAAAGATTCTTGGGCCTATCTCAAGGGTTTAAAGACTTATGATCAAAATTTTGAGACAGCTGTAGAAAGACTTTTGACTGAATTGCCCACTAAGCCTCTTGAAATAGAGTTAATTACAACAACCACTTATTTCAATTTGGCCAGTGATATTAAAAAAGATTGGGAGGAACTAGGTGAGAGGGCGGTTGATGCCTGCTTGGAAAGCAAAGAAATTACCGATAAAAAACCCTGTGAGTATTTACGTCTTCAAGTCAAAATTCAAATTCAAAACTTTCCCAATACACAAAACTTTCAAACCTTACTTTTAGGGCAAGAAGTTTCTCTTGATCCAGACCAATATTCTCTTTGGCACTCTGATTTAGCTAGTAATTTTACTAAATATAAAAATACCAGGGTGGATAGTTTATTGGAGAGAGGGAGAAAGACGATTGATCAGCAAGAAAGACAGACCCTCTATCAGTCATTTCAGCAAGCCTTACTTGATGATCCGCCAGCAATTTTCCTATGGTTTGTGAGAAGCTCAGACCTAACTAGAAAATAAATTAAATCTCTTTTTGCAGTTTGCTGCCCACAAGATAGCGATTTTTACCATTTTCATCTTGAAAAAGATCCCAAGTAAAGTTTGTCCAAGAACTAAAATCTGTCAACTGATGGCTTTCATCTATTTCCAAATAAATTTTTTCAATAGAAATATTTTTTTTCGTAATTTGAGCTATTTGATCTAAAAGTTGAAAAATTAAAGACAGACCTTTTTTTTGAGCAAAAAGAGCTTGATGAGGTTCAAATTCGATCACGCCAATATCAAGTTGGTTTTTTCTGGAAAGAGGAATATAGGGTAAATTAGCAATTAGAAACCATTTTTTATTAATAAGAAGATTTTCTAAGCCATGTAAAAGATCGGCTTGATATAAACTAATTTTGTCTGTTAAATGAAAGTTGGCAATGTTTTTCTTTGCTACAGCTAAAGCGGCAGCAGAAATATCGGTCGCTATAATATTAAAATCTAAACTTTTTTTTTGCAAAGCGCGCGCTAAGCCCAAACTAATCGCTCCACTCCCCACTCCAAGCTCTAAAATATGAAGTTTTTCCTTGAAAGTTTCAGGTGGTAATTGCTCTACAAATAAATTAACTAATTTTTCTGTCTCCAAACGAGGAATTAAAACATCACTATTGACCATTAAACTAAAGTCTAAAAAATCAGCTTGACCAATTAAATATTCGACTGGAGTTTCATCGCCTAATAACTCAAAAGCCTCTATAGTATCATGTTCCCAACCATGACGGTGTAAAAAATTTTTTTCCCACGGTAAAAATTGTCTTTTTGTCATTGACAATTAACTCTTCTGCGCCAAAGCCCAAAGAACTGCGGGCAAAGACATTAGCAGTTGGGTAGTAGTAAAAAAAGGGCCTACTTGCGAGAAAAGTTCCTCTGCTGTCTTTTTGACTGCCTGACTAGCCAAAATGGCCGCCACTGGTGCCTCATTTAAAACATAGAGGCCAGCCGCCAGACCAGCTAAGACATCGCCGCTTCCCCCCTTGGTAAGGCCAGCATTGCCACCTTTAATAGTAGCTAAAAGTTGATTGTCTTGCCAAACTTCATCAATAATATTTTTTCTCAAAATAGTTGCTGCTTGAAGTTTGGCTTCCAATTCTTTGGTGGAAGCTTTCTTTTGCAAGCCTTCCCATTCTAACTGATGAGGAGTCAAAAGAGACTGAGGAGGCAAAAACTTTAGCTCCAACATTTGCAAGGCGCCAGCATCTAATACAAATTTTTTTTCTGGAAAGGAAGCTAGAATAAAATTGGTTATGAGATAGGTATCGTTTTCCCATTCGCTAGCAGTTAAGCTTTTATGATTTTTAATCAGGTTTTCCAAACGAGAAAGATTGGTCTCTCCTCTCTCCAGTCCTGGTCCAAGTAAAATTACGTCTGCTTCTGCTGCATAAGCAAAAATTTGCTCTCGATCAATTACTATCCCATCAGAAAAAAGTTCTTTATTTTTTTTGACAATTTCATTATTTTGTTTAACACTGGCATAAAAAACCATGTCAACTATATGAGCGGCTGTCTTAGCACTCCACAAAGAAGCACTATGAAAAAGATTCGAGCCACCAACAATCAAAATTTTGCCATTTTGTCCTTTGTGTTTTGAACCAGCTGGCAAATTAATTTTCATAATATTAATATTTTATGTTAATTCAACTTAGACTTCAATAAGGTAAGAAAAACATCCTGATTGAGCTCTACTTGACCAAATTGTTTCATTCTTTTCTTCCCTTTAGCTTGTTTTTTTAATAGTTTCTGTCTCCTGGTGACATCTCCACCATAGAGTTTGGCCGTCACATCCTTGCGATAGGCTTTGATTGTTTCTCGAGCAATGATTCTTCCTCCGAGAGCTGCTTGAACGGGAATTTCAAACATTTGTCTTGGCACGGCTTCTTTTAATTTTTCCACCATTATTCTAGCTCTATGTTCCGCCTCACTAGCAATCGTAATAAAACTTAAAGCTTCCACCACTTCTCCATTAAGTAAAATGTCTACTTTGACTGCCTCTACTGGCAAGTAACCGCCCACCTCATATTCCAAAGAAGCAAAACCTGAGCTTAAAGATTTTAATTGATCGTGAAAATCTGTAATCAGCTCTGATAAGGGTAAATGAATATTTAGTTTTAAATTACCACTGGTAAATTCACTCGCTAAAAGCTCGCCTCTTCGGCTACGACAGAATTGAAGAATATCACTAGCATAAACTTCTGGCGTAAAAATCTCCAAATGAGCCAAAGGCTCTTCAATCTGAGCAATTTGTTCTGGACTGGGTAAGTCGGCGGGAACAAAAACATGCTTAATCTCTCCGCTTTTAAGAGTCACTTTATAATCAACTGTGGGAGCCGTGGCGATCAATTCCAAACCAAACTCTTGATTAAGTCTTTCTAAAACAATCTCAGCATGCAAAATTCCTAAAAAGCCAATTTTGATCCCTGAACCTAAAGCAGGAGAGTAAGTGTTGCTAAAATCTAAAGCAGCATCGTGATAAGACAATTTGGTTACTGCATCTTGTAAGTCAGGAAAAAGATCAGCGTCCACGGGATAAATTTCCATAAAAACTACTGCTTGAACTTTTTTAAAGCCAGCTAAAGGCTTAACTTGAGCAGAAGGAGGAGCTAAGGTGATAGTATCGCCGATAGCTAAAAGACGAATATCTTTTAAGCCTGTACAAACATAGCCCACTTCGCCTGCTTGCAATTCTGTCAGAGACTGCATCTGGGGTCTAAAACAACCAATTTCTAAAGGACGAAAGTCTTTTTGTGTGGCTAAAAAAAACAATCTTTCATCATTTCTAATCCGTCCGTCTATCATTCTAATATAAGCCACTGCCCCACGATGACGATCAAAAACTGCTGTCATAATCAAGGCTCGCGCTGGCAAACTCAAATCTTGGCGCGGAGGAGGTACAACCTCAATAATTCTATCGAGCACTTTTTCAACATTTACTCCAGTTTTTGCTGAAATAGTGATAATTTCCTCTTGGGAAAAGTTAAAAGCTTCCATTAATTCTAAAATAGTTTTATCAACATCGGCTATTGGTAAGTCAATTTTGTTAATGACAGGAATAATTTTTAAACCCAATTTTTGCGCTTTGTAATAGTTAGAAAGAGTTTGAGCTTGCACTCCTTGAGTGGCATCAACAATTAAAACAGCTCCCTCGCAGGCAGCTAAGGAGCGACTGACCTCATAATTAAAATCGACATGACCAGGAGTATCAATCAGGTTTAATTGGTATCCCTGATATTCCAAACGAACAGGCGCAAGTTTGATAGTGATCCCTCTTTCCTTTTCAATAGGATTGCTATCCATCACCCGCTCCACTTTTTCTCGACCAGCGCCACCTGTTATTTCTAAAAGACGGTCTGTAAGAGTGGTTTTACCGTGATCAATGTGAGCGATGATAGAAAAATTACGAATTTTATTCATTTTAAAAAAATTTTAAAAACTAAGACTATTGCCCCACCCTAAAAAAGTGACAAAAGTTATAGTACCTAAAATTATACTTTAAAAATTTAAGGAGAATTAAACCGCTGTTGCTTTAGTTGCTCTAGACTTAAGTCGGGCAGCTTTGTGTTTGTGAATTAGGTTTTTTTTAACTGCCTTATCAATCGCACTATAAGCCGCGGGTAAATCCTCTATTTTCTTACCTTTCAAGACTTTATCAAAATTGGTTTTTAACTTGGATTTAACCATTTGGTTAATAGCGCGCTTTTTTTTGCTAGCTCGCAAAGCCTTTTTAGCATTTTTTAAAATTGGCATAAGGTCGGTATTATAACATGAGAAATGCCACCCTTCAAGCAAAAAGCTCTTAGGGTGGCGGAATATCAATGGTTCAAATGTCGACGAGAACATTAAGAAATAATCTTCTCCCATCCTCTGCTGGTCCACTCAGAGCCAACACTCGGATCGTTTGGCTGGTAACTGGTATGGGATTTTAGAAAAACCTTACAGCTATAGAAACATTTCATGCGCTCGTGAGAGATAATCACTTTGCGACTGAGAGTCGTACAAGTTAGGACTTTGCCGTGAGCGGTCAGACTGATAGTCACTTTATTTAGAAACTGGCTCAGATCTGCGCTCGAATCGCCAGTCTCTCGTGGGTCTTGTTTGGATTTATTGGTTTTAACAGACTTTTTAGGGAGACGAAAATCTCGATGGTTTTTTTTGATCGCTTTGTTCAACCAAGAACTAACAGCCGTTAGACTCAGCTGAACATCTGGACTACGAAAAGTCTCATGGTCTTTCAGAAGTGAAAAGATACCATTGGGATAAATGTCCATCAGCTCTTGCAAACAGAATCGGAGATTGGGAAATCGTTTTTTATAGAGAATGGTAACGTAAGACATCTTTCTTCCTCCTTCCTTTTTCTCGTCTTTTTTAACCTTTGATGTTGAAGAACCTCTTCATCTGCTCCTGATGGGAGAGATGAAAATTGACCCATTATATCATAATTTGATTTAATTAATAATACTTTTTAAAAAGAGAGCGAAATAAAATTGTTGTCTTGTGTTATAATAGCAAGTCTTAAATAATTTTTTAATCTGGAAGGGAGGTGAGAATCTATGACTATTGTGGTTAAAAACCGTGGAAATGAATCAGTTAATGACTTGATCAAACGCTTTAAAAAAATTAGTGTTTCTTTGGATGTCAACACTTTGGTTCGTGATCGACAATATCATCTCAAACCTTCTCAAGTACGTAAAAATAATGTCAATGACAATCGTCGACTTCGTCGCCGTTTACGTGGCTTAAAAAAGATGAAAAATATTTCTCCTGACATTATTGCTCGGATGCATGATAAATTAAGTTCAGGTAAATAATTTTACATAATTTATGAATGAAAAAAGCGCCAAAATTCGCAATATTGCGATTATTGCGCATGTCGACCATGGTAAGACTACTCTTGTAGACGGTTTGCTAAAACAAGCCCATACTTTTGCTGCTCATCAGGCAGAAATGCAACAAACCACTATTCTCGATCGTGATGCGATTGAAAGAGAGAGGGGAGTTACCATTTTGGCCAAAAACACGGCTGTTCATTGGCAAGACTATAAAATTAATATTATTGATACTCCCGGCCACGCTGACTTTTCAGGAGAAGTTGAAAGAGTTCTTAATATGGCCGAAGGCTGTATCCTTTTGGTTGATTCCTCTGAAGGGGTGCTCTCACAAACTCGTTTTGTTTTGAGCTTGGCTCTTAAATTGGGACTTAAACCAATCGTTATTATCAATAAAGTAGATCGTAAAGATCAAAGGGCGGGTGAAGTTATTAATGAAATTAATGATTTATTTTTGGACTTAGCTATTGATGAGTCTCAATTGGACTTTCCGATTTATTATGCTATTGGACGAGAAGGAATTGCTGGACAACAAGTGGAAACTTTAGCGGATAATTCAATGAAAATTACTGACAGTCAGGATCTCCAACCTCTTTTTGCGGGTATTTTGAAATATATTCCTGCTCCAGAAATTTTAACAGGACCAACGAGAATGCAAGTTAGTAATATTGATTTTGACGAATATAAAGGCCAATATATTATTGGAAAAATCAATCGCGGTACTATCACTAAAGGTCAACAGCTGACTTTGGTTCATCATCAGGAAAAAGAAAGAAGTCAGACAGGCAAAGTGGAGTTTTTATTTGAATTTTTTGGCTTAAATAAGAAACCAATTGAAAAGGCTAGTAGTGGAGACATTGTCGCTCTGACTGGTTTTGAACAAGCAAAAATTTCCGACACTCTTTGCGATCCCCAAGTTCTTGAGCCCTTACCTGCTCTAGCGATTAGTGAGCCGACCATCCAGATGCAATTTTTAGTTTCTACCTCTCCCTTCGTCGGACAAGAAGGAGAATTTAATACCTCCAGACAACTCAAGGCTCGTTTGGAGAAAGAACTTGAACGTAATGTTGGTTTGCGCCTAGCTTTGGGAGAAACAAGTGAATCTTTCCTTGTTTCTGGTCGAGGAGAATTGCATTTGGCGATTTTGATTGAAAATATGCGCCGTGAAGGTTATGAGTTTAGCGTTGGCAGACCTGAAGTTATCTATAAAAACGAGTCTGGACAACAAACGGAACCTTGGGAACTTTTGACTATTGAAGCGCCAGAAGAATATATGGGTGTTATTACTAGTAGCATGGGAGAGAGAAAAGCTATTTTTCACAATTTACGCAATTTAAAAAACGGAGTGCGTTGCGAATATGAAATCAGTAGCGCCAACTTAATTGGTTTTAGAAGTGATTTTCAAACTCAAACCTCAGGTTTAGGAATAGTTAATTCTTTATTTTTGGGTTACCGGCCAGTCGGAGAAAAAATGACCTGGCAGAGAAATGGTGTTTTGATTGCCTCGCAGACAGGTAATGCTTTAAGCTATGATTTAGCAAGACTAGAAGACCGCGGTGTTGCCTTTGTTACTCCTGGAACGCCAATTTATGCGGGCATGATTGTGGGAGAAAACTCCAAAAAGGAGGATATCGCCATTAATTTGTGCAAAGGTAAAAAAATGACCAATGTACGTTCCAATGCCGATGTCCTAATCCGTTTGTCCCCCGCTAAAGTGATGTCTTTGGAGCAGTCGCTTTCTTACTTAGCCGAAGATGAACTTTTGGAGGTCACCCCTAAATCTTTGCGTTTGCGTAAAAGAGACTTACAGGTGGCTAGTCAATATAGTTAGTCATATTTTCACTAAAAATGACCAATCTTTTTTCTGAACAAATTTCTCCTTTTTATCGCCAATTAATAGACTGGCAAAATTTAGAAAATTGCCCCTTAGCTAAAATGATCCTTATTAGTGAAAAGGAAAAAAATGTTCTAAAAGAAGAAAAAACTGATCCGATTGGAGACAAAGTAGACGAAGTTTTACCAGGATTAATTCATCGTTATCCAACCAAAGCTTTACTTATTTTTAATCATACCTGCGCTGGACATTGTCGTTTTTGCTTCCGAAGAGAAAGTGACTTGCTTCACAAAGAAACAGCCCTTCAGTGGAAAAAAATTGGTTTATATCTGCAAAAACATCAAGAGATTAATGAGTTAATTTTATCTGGTGGTGATCCACTCTTAGCTGGTCAACAAAAAATTGCTGCTTTAAAGGAAATGGTTGTGGCGCAAAAACAACTACTAACCATTCGCTATCACTCTCGCCTGCCAGTTTTTGCGCCAGAAAGTTTAACAGTCAATCAGCTGACAAAATTTTTCTCTTTTGCTGATAAAAAAGTAATTTTAGTAATTCATTTAAATCATCCAAAAGAAATTTCACCAGCTTTTATTCAACTAATAAAGAAAGTTCAGAAAAATTTTCCCCAGGTACAGCTCAAAACGCAAACTGTTTTGTTGAAGGGAGTTAATGATGAAGCAAAGACTTTGGCAGATTTGTGTAAACGACTAGTCGAATTAAAAATTGAACCTTATCGCCTTTACCACTTGGATCAAGCCCCAGGAATTTCCCACTTTCGCCTTTCAATTGAAGAAGGACTAAAACTTTACCAGCAATTACAAAAACAACTACCTAAAAAAGACCTTTTTACTTATTACTTAGATTTACCAGCGGGGAAAGGGAAAGTTCCGGTTGCTAGCTTAAAAAAAATTGGGGAGAATAAATATTTGGCTCTAAATCATCACTCTGAAGAAATAGTTTATGATGATTTAATATAAGAAATTTATGAAAATGATGAATAGATATTGAAAAAAATATGCAACTGAAAAGTTTTAGACCTAAGTCCAATAAAATACCCCGTGTCGCCTAAGCAATACGGGGTAATTTTTCAAATGATGATGCTTGGATAATCCCAGCTATGATGGACATTCCCATCTGGCTGGAGTATGATACCACGAATTTCGTTTTCGTTTACTGTTTCTTCTTGTTTACAGGTGGTCCCTACAATAGTCATACCAAAAAAACTATAAACATAAGGACCATAGTAAAGACGACGCAATCGAGGAAACTTGCCGTTTTGAATATAATTAAAAATGGCAAGTCTGTAATCTTCGGGAAATGGATTGTCGTCGACCCACTGCCCAACCGCTCGCGCTTCATCAGTGTTGAGCGGATTAAGTGCTTTCCCCATTGTTCTTAATGTCAACTGATGAGCGCCGATAGCGCTCATTTCTTTAGCCCAGGGAACAAAATGTTGTTCTACGAATTGTTCTGGGAAAGACATTCCCTCTTCAAGACCGAGCATGCTCAGTCTGTCTTCGAAAAAGCTTCCCTTAGTTAAGTTGAAGGAAACTCTTCCTAAAATCCCACCGAGAGATTTGATTTTAGTAAGAAGGTTTTTGTAATTGTAACTATTATCTTTGAAGCCCATGCGTCGATTGTTCTCAATCGGATCAATGTGGTTGACCGAAATCGCCACTGTTGTGAGTCCTGCCTGTTTTAGTTTTTTTAGCAGATCATAGTTGTCCTGCGAAATTTTGTAACCATTTGTTTGAATTTCAATGGATGGAATGCCAGCGTCTTTGACGCGGCAAACCAGCGAAATGAGTTCAGAACAAATGCAGGGCTCAACAGAGCCAGTAAAAACGACCGTATCTACCCCGTGAAGTTTGGCATAGTTAAGGGCTTTGCTTAGATTGAGTGAAATCAGATCATTGTTTGGAACGCCAGTTTTCCAAGTTGCTTTGGCAATACACTGCGGACATTTTCCATCACAAATAAGTGTTCCATAATTAGTCATTTTTGTCAGATTAATGCTAAGTGATTGAATTGCCACTTTTACTCTCCTCCTTTTTAGCCAACTATCTCAAGATGGCTTTAAGCTGGCGGGCAAGATACCCACCAATTTAAAGCCATCTTTAAATCATCATGTGAAAGAACTGATGTACTACTATAAGACAAAATTACCTCTTATTAGTAGCACAAACATAGACAAATTATATTTTACCAGATAAGATTTGTCAAGGAATAAAATGTTGAGTGGAGAAAAAAACATCAAGTATTAGAAATCAACGACAATACTAAACGAAATTGAAAAATTAAACTGGAAAAGAGGAAAACTAAAATCTAAGTTCTATTTTCAAAAAGGCAAATGTCGGAGTGACAGGATTCGAACCTGCGACCTCACGCTCCCAAAGCGCGCACTCTAGCCATCTGAGCTACACTCCGAAATTTTAAAAAACTCAAGCAAGGTTATTATACCTTACTTCAAAAGCAATTTTTTAAGAAAACGTCCACTTAAAAATTCAATTTTTGAACTAAAACAATTAATAGATTTGCTAATTATTCAATCACCAAAAATTTTACTAAAGATTAAAATTTTTATTTACTGCCTTGCTTTTGGTGGAGAAAATAAATCATTAGCAAGCCAAAAGTTAAAAGCACAAAGGGCTGAAAAACAGCTTGATTAAATTGAGCATGAATAAAAAGAGCCAGACTTAAGTAAAAAACTGGCGATTTTTGTTTCCACCAGCAAAGGAATAGTCTCCATAATTGCCAGAGAACAAAAATCGCTATTGGCAAACCAAAACTTTTAATCAAAAGAATGAGAAAATTATCAGCTATCGGTAAAGTTTTTTTAGCTACTGTCAGATTTTCTTTTGCCAAAAGCCATTTCGACCAAAAAAGATCATTATTACTAAAAGAAAAAGGTTCTTTTTGGCCAATACCTAAAAAACCATCGCCAAAAAACCAGGTTTTGACTGTAAAACTTTGAAGTTGTTGATAAAAATTTTGATAACGAAGGACTAAAGAATTGGTCCGCAATAAATTAGTAGAATCCGATAAATAGTTTCTTGCTTGGTAGACAAAAAGAAAGTAGCTTAATAAAAAAAAGAAGCCGAGAGTAAAAATAAACAGTAAAATATTTTTATTAAAAGCCAACTTCTTTTCTTTTAAAATTAAAAGTCGGCAACTCAATAGATAAGCTAGAAAAATAAGCAAAAGCGCTAAAAAAGAAGAACGGGAATAAGTTAAAAGTAGAACGGCAAAAAGTAATAAAAACAAAAACCAATTTTTAGTTTTCTTATTTTTCCCTAAAGCAAAAGTAAACACAAGACCGAAAACATAAGCTAAGCCTTGAAAAGAGGGATCAAACCAACTACCAATTAAGCGATAACGATGATCGTCCCAACCCCAATTTTCCAAATAACTGGTATCTGGTAAAAAAAGATACTGTCCTAAACCGATCAGTGCCAAACTAAAGAAAAAACAGGTGAAAATTTTTTGCCATTCCTTTTGCGTAAAAAGTCTTTGTTGATAAACTTGGAGCAAAAAAATAATATAGGCAAAAAAGCGTAAAAAGTATAAAGCGGGCAGTAAATAGCTAAAGGTTTGATATAAAAAAACTAACAAAAAAATAGTTAAAAGGGCTAAGTTTAACTTTTTTACTATAGTAAAATTTTTTAGTTGAGAAAAAATGCTTTTACTTAAACTAATCACTTGTTTATACAGACTCGGTAAATGAAAAAGAAGAAAAATAACCAGCAAAAAGTCATGAAAATAAAAAGCAGTGGTAGGATTGATTTGCCAGCGAGTAAGCTGTCCTAATGCAAGAGAGCCTAAAATTGTTAATACTAGAAGACGAGAAAATTTTTTCATGGCGAGTCGGTTAAAAAACAAAAAACTTGATACGGGAAGCGAAAAAAAAGCAATAAAGGTAATTGCCAAGGATGCCAAGATTGAAAGTATTTTTTTTGCGAAGAAAAATAAGCGCGCCGGCGCGCTCTAGTCATTGTTTTTCTTTCTCCTCCTAAATGAATAACTGACAATGACGGCAATAAATAGTTTTGCTTTTGCAAGTTGCTAGCGCGCCGACATAAGTCAATATCTTCAAAATACATAAAAAATTGTGGGTCAAATCCGCCTAATAACTCAAAAAGGTTCTTTCGACAAGCAAAACAGCCAGCAGATAACCAATCACACCTAATAATTTTTTTCTTTTTTTCATTATTAAATTTAGGCTGAGTTGCTTTTTTTATTGACAAAAAAAAGAGCTTCTTTTTAAAAATAGTCAAAAGATTGGGAAAATCTCCTTGTGCTTCCGCTTGTTGTCTACCGTCACTCAAAACTAATTGTGGAGCAACTATTCCTATCTCTTCTTTTTCGAGCATGGTAAAAAGTGGCGCTAGGCTCTCAAGACAAATAGTATCTGGATT
Source organism: uncultured Pseudomonadales bacterium (assembly GCA_964583625.1). Lineage (GTDB taxonomy): Bacteria > Patescibacteriota > Microgenomatia > UBA1400 > PJMF01 > JAUNST01. The sequence continues at coordinate 93,976 of CAZOVA010000001.1, read as the reverse complement.
AAGAAAAAGTAAAAACTCTCCTCTACTGTGCTTAACGGCTAAATTGTTTGCTTGGCCAAAGCCAATATTGGTGGGTAAAAAAAAGGTTTTTATTGCTCCAAAGTCTATTTTTTTTAAATTATCTTTTAATAAATTTTTATCTGCTGGCTTTGAATGATTGTCAACAATAACAATTTCAAACTTAACGGAGCTCTTTGTATGATTCTTCAAAAAAGAATTAATCATAGCCAAAGTTTGAGTCGCGCTATTATAATTAACAACGATGAGTGAAAATTTTGGCGACATAGAGTTATTATAAGCGATCTTTTTGCATGATTTGCAATTGCTTTCACGACTAATTATAAGTTATGCCTAAGAAAAAAATAAAAAATAGCGTTGTAATCACTGCCGCTGGCAATGGCACTAGGTTTGGCACTGATAAGTTGTTGATGGAGATTAATGGTAAAAAAATTTTGGAAAAAAGCATTGAGGCTTTTCTCTTGCCGATTGTTGACGAAATTGTTGTGGTAGCTAATGCCACCAAATTAAGCCTTTATGAAAAACTGCTCAAAGAAAAATTTCCTCAAGAGAAAAGGATTAGAATTATTGATGGACAAGGAAAAGAGCGTTGGCAGTCTTCACTCGCGGGCATCAAGGCTAGCAAAGGAGAAATTGTGGCTATTCATGATGGAGCTCGCCCATTGATTAAAAAAAAGACGATTGTTGAAAGTTTCAAGGTGGCTGAAAAGACAGGGGCTGCCTTAGTCGCGGCACGAGCAACTGATAGTATCAAAATTGTTGATCAAAAAAAAGATAATTATGATGCCGCCAATCGGGAGCAAATTTGGCAAGCGCAAACACCTCAAGTTTTTAAAAGAAAACTAATTTTGCAAGCCTATGATCGAGCTTTGGAAGCTAATTATCAAAAAATGACTGATGAAAGCGAACTGGTTACAAAATTTTTGCAAAAAAAAGTTCGAGTGGTGGAAAACGACCACAAAAATTTGAAGGTTACTTTTCCTTTTGATCTAGAAATCGCCCGATTAATTGATCGGGACTTTTAGGGACTTATTTTCGTTTATTGGCAATTGTTTTTTCCACTAAATTGAGAATTTTATCCTGAAAGTTTTTTTGGCTAAATTTTAAAGCTTGGCGATGGAGGGTTTGGAAGTCAAAACTTATTTGCTCAGCTCTTTGTATCGCCTCTTTAAGACTGGCTACTTTTAAATCATCAAAAAAGACTCCAGTTTTATTTTCAATAATAGTTTCCGTTGGTCCACCAGAACGATGAGCAATAACTGGGGTGCCAAAAGCCATGGCCTCAATCGGGACAATGCCAAAATCCTCGTCGATAACTGGATAAAGTACCGCTTTAGCTCCACTATAAAGCTTGACTAGTTCTTCATCCCCTACTCCTCCCAAAAATTCAATCTGAGAGGTCCGATCTTTTTGACTGAGCTGCTCCAAACTAGACCTTAAGGGACCAACTCCAACTATTTTTAAAGGCAGATGTAAATCTAAACAAGCTTGAATGGCGATTTCTGGATGTTTCGCATAATTTAAGCGATTGACAAAAAGATAGTAATTTCTTTTTTTTAAGGGAGAGATTTTAGGAGCCTTTTCCACCAAAGCTACGGGCGGATAAATGACTACACTCTCCCGTCGCCAGTATTTTTTAACTCTCTGAGCCACTGTTTGCGAGTTAACTATAATCTGATCAATTTTTTGTGCGGCGAGAAAATCTTTTTGTCTTAAAAAATGATTTATTAACTGTCCACCCAATTTAACTAAGGGGTTTTTTTGCCAATTACTAGAGGCGTCAAAGCCATAAAGTGATCGTGGCGGAGTGTGACAATAACATAAATGAATTCCTTTGGGGACTTTAACGGACTTGGCGTGGTAGGCATTGCTGGAAGAAACCACTACATCATAAGTTGATAAGTTTAATTTGGCGAAAGCGCCTGGTGCTAAAAGACGCAAAGGTGAGCGCCAGCGACTAACGAAGGGAATATATTGTAGCCAAGTAAAACGAATGTCCATTTTGGAAAAATTTTTCCGCTGACTGCCAAAAGAACTTAGGTCAGCAAAAGCGACATAAAGGGGAGCTTTGGGAAAAAGCTGATGCAGCGCTTCCACTACTCTTTCCGCCCCACCATATTCTGCCAAAAAATCATGGACTAAAGCTACTTTGTAAGACATGAAGGTTTTTCTAATTTTGATTTGATTTTTCAGATTTATTGTAGCATAAAAAGACTCTATCTTATGTTATAATATCGCATCTTTATAATATGAGTAAAAAACTTCCCAAAGCTCTAGCTGTCGACATCGAAAAACTCTTCGCCAAAGGTCGAGAAAACGGTAATATTTCTCAAGAAGATATTCTACAGACCTTCATTGAGCCAGAACTGTATATTGAAGCTTTGGATAGTTTTTATGATCGAGCGGAAAGAGCTAGTATCACCATTTGCGAGTCTGTAGCCAAAGAAGAATGTGGACAAGAAACAGCCGATTTGCTCAAAAGCGAATTGGAAACTATTGCCAATTTTAATAATAGCACTGTTTCTGATCCGGTCAGGATGTATTTAAAAGAAATTGGTCGAGTCTCTCTTCTTTCTCGTGAAGAGGAAATCCGTCTGGCTCAGCAGGTAGAAAAAGGAAGCGAGAGAGCTAAACAAAAAATAATCAATGCCAATTTAAGGCTAGTGGTAGCGATTGCAAAAAAGTATATTGGTCGAGGAATGAGTTTCTTAGACTTAATTCAAGAAGGCAATAAGGGTTTGATTCGAGCAGTCGATAAGTATGATTGGACTAAGGGTTTTAAGTTTTCTACTTATGCTACTTGGTGGATTAGACAAGCTATCACTCGCTCAATTGCTGACCAAGCGAGAACTATCCGCGTCCCCGTTCATATGGTTGAAACCATTAATGCTCTTATGCGTACCAGTCGCAAGATTATGCAAGAATTGGGGCGCGAGCCCACAATTGATGAGATTGCTAGAGAAATGAACCTTACCCCAGATAGAGTAAGAGAAATTTATAAAATCTCGCAAAATACCGTTTCTTTAGAATCTCCCGTGGGCGATGACGGTGAAGAAGATAGCGTTTTGGGCGATTTTGTGGCCGACAATCGCATGGCTACCCCTTATGATAGTGCTAGCCGACAAATGTTAGCTGAAAATATTGAAGATATCCTTGAGGGCCTTAATGATCGCGAGGCAAAAGTGTTGCGGATGAGATTTGGTTTATCCAATAGTCGAATGATGACTTTGGAAGAGGTGGGGAAAGAGTTTGGCGTCACCAGAGAAAGAATTCGCCAAATTGAAAGCAAAGCATTGAGAAATTTGCGTAATCCTAGCCGTAGAAAAAAGTTACAAGATTTTTTGGAATAATAACAGTAAAATAGTCTTGCATGAAAATAGAAGTTGCGCTATAATGACTAACAGTTTATGAAGATGCCGAAAAAATTGGGGCGATTGGTTACTAATGTTTCCTTTATTTTGGTTGGTTTAGCTGTAATAGTTCTTATTGGGGGAAGAATTTTTGCCCAAAACGACAATCAGGTTATTACTATCTCCGATCCTAGTCTTGCTAGCCCTTCTCAAGTTAAAATTACTCAACTCAATACTGAATATGTGGAGTCTGAGACAAGAACTCTAGATTTTTTCGAGGGAGCTAAATGTAATGTCGCCAATCTAGACTGTTTTACCTCTTCCATGCAGACTTCTCAAGTTTTAGGCTATACTGGCCTACTAATCGGGACTCCCTCAGCCACCGTTGGTGGCGGGACCACTAATACTGGTGGTTTAATGGGTCAAATGGGGAAAATTTTTGCTTGGACTTATCAACCCCCAGCCAGCGGAACTTATTTTGTGGCTGAATCGCTCAAAAATCTAGGTGTTATTTCACCTGCTTATGCCCAGGGTTTTGGCTATTATTCTCTTACTCCTTATTTGCAACTCTGGCGAATGTTCCGCAATATTGCCTACATTTTCTTTACAGTTGTGATTATCGCTATCAGTTTTATGATTCTTTTCCGTCAAAAAATTGGTGGGCAAGCAGCGGTCACGGCTCAACAAGCGCTGCCAAGAATTGTCTTAGCTTTAATTGCTGTCACCTTCTCTTATGCGATTGCTGGCTTCTTAATCGATTTAATGTATTGGATCATGTATGCCTTCACCACTTTTTTAAATTTCAGTGGCAATACTAGTGCTAATAGTTTGGTTAATGGTAATTTCGGTACGGTCATGAACATGGTGTTGATTGGAGATTTAGGAAATGTCTTTGGATCTGTTAATACTATATCTGAAGGCTTATTTGCAAGTATAGGTGGTATAGTGGGCATCTTTAAAGGTGTGCTTTCAACTCTTACTGGTGTTCTAGCGACGGCAATTATTATTATCGCCATTGCTGTTAATCTCTTTCGTCTTTTGTTTTTACTCTTGAGATCATATGCTATAGTCATCATGAATATTATTTTTGCCCCCTTTAGTCTCATGTTGACTGCTATCCCTGGAAGTAAGAGTTTTCAAAGGTGGATTATGTCTATTATTGCCAATCTGTCTCCTTTTGTAATTACTTTTTTTATGTTGGTAATTAATTCCACCGTCAATAATTTTTTTCAAGCTCAAACTGTCAGTGAAGCTCCACTAGGAAGAGCTATTGCTCAAGAGAGTGAAAGACCTAGAGGGTTTTTAGCCCCCTATTTGATTTTTAATAATGGAGATTATTCTGGAGATAAAGTAACTGGCTCGGTGGGAACAATTGTCTCTTTGGGCATTTTATTGGCTATGCCAGAGATTGTTAATAATATCAAGAAAAAATTGGGCGGTGGCAACGAGGGCTTCTTTGGTGAAATTGCCACTGCAGCTGGGCAAAACTTCAGAAAACAAGCTCCTCTGGGGGCCTCAATAGCGGTTGGTACAGCTGGAGCAGTTGGCGGAGGGCTATTAAGGCCTCTTGGTTCAGGAATAAAAGAAAAGGCTAAAAGTTTTTCAGACCTAAAGAGATCTGGTTTAAGTATAAGAGACTCCTATGAAGGGTCCCGAGGTGCTTTCCGAAAAGGAATGGGAATAGATCCAGATGCTAGTTTTCGTAGAGGATTAATAGATTATGGAAAAAGTGCTTATAGAAAAGGCAGATCAAGCACTATAAAATATTCAGTAATAGGAAGAGATCTCGGCTCTGGAAATTTTATCAATGTGGCAAAATCGGTTTTTAAACCCTCTGTGGAACCTTCAAAATGGCATATAGATAAATATAAAAAAATTGTCCAAAGGGCTGAAAAATTAAAGGATCATTTAACTAGTGCGAGAAGAGACACAGGAGAAGTAGACAAATGGTTGAATGAAAACAAAAGCTTTAAGAGTTGGCTCGATAATGGGGCTAAATATCCAAGCTACTTGTTTAAAAAGAAAAGCTTTACCGCTGACGGGGCTACTGGCTCATTTGATGGAGCTAAAGCGGGAGAGGAAGCGAACAATCCAGCAAGAACAAAACTCCCAAGTGATGATTTGGCAGAAAAGTAATATTTAAAAATCCTCGATTTTCTGCAAAACTTACAGAAAAATAGGGTGCTTTCTGATAAACTCTAAAACTAAAGCTTCATACTAAAAAATAGATAGTCGCTGATATTATTTTTCTGGGACTCTTCTTAAAAAAGGACTTGAGGGCATTCTGAGACGGTCCTCCTGAAACCATTTGCGCCTCATCCAGCCTTCTTTGGGAACCTCTAATCTAACCAATTTCCCTCCCTCTCTCACTTCTAGATATCCTGGTAAAATTTTAGAGACTGGTCGCAGGTACTCCTTGTTACTATTGGCTAATTCAATTAACCAATCATTAAATTTGACTGCTCCAACAAACATTCGATCATAGCCTCCCCTAGTTCTCAGATCTACTTTCATTCCATCAATTAGGTGACGACGAAACTCTTCTTTCAACCCTCCTTTTCTATCAGGATCATTGACTCCCTGGAGAATCGCTTCTCTCATAGCGATAATTTTCATTTTATATCTTCTATTATTTAGAAGATTTCGAGAAGCCTCACCACTCATAAGACGATTTTTAATATAATCAATTTCCCCAGGAACAGAGAGTCGCAAAGCCATTACAAAAGTCATATAGGCAGCTTTGTGTGCCTCATGAAACCTGCTCATGTCAGAATCATCAACTGAAAAATTTTTCAAAGCTTCTGTTCCTTTAATTTCTCCTAATACATCAGAAGAAAGACAAAGCTTGGTTTTTTCTTTCCAAGGACCTAAATAAGACATTAATATGGCAATGTCTGTATTACAGCTTGATATCTCTTGAACAATGTCATCATGTTTTATTTCTCCCTCTGGAGTAAAGAACTTTCTCTTTACTTCTTCCAAGTTAGTGGCCAAATCCCCTCTTTCGAAAAGTCTTTGATGAGCAGCAAATAACTTAAGATAAGCGTCTGGGGGATAAGTGGAAGCGTCAATTTGTTTTTTCTCATCACCAGTTTTTTGTTCAAGCTTTCTTTCTCTTTGAGAAACGAAATGCCCAATTGAAGGAAGAACTCTGCCATCGAAGCTATGACAAACACAGTAATCTTTATATGTTTGTCTTCCCTCATTATCTTCAGGAGATAGCTCTGCTGGTTTTAGAACATAGCGCTCATCAGTATTCGCTTCTTTGTTATCACTTCTAGTCCCCTCAAGGAACTGTATGTTCTGCAATTGAGGAAATTCTGCCATCAAGCGGGCCCAGGCGGTTGTTGCCTTAGCAGCGATTTCATATTTTTCGATAAATCCTGGAGAGTCAGCGTCTTCTCTGTTAAAGAGAGAGCCAGCTTCTAAATTAGTTAAAACAAAAAAGCAGGAAGGAATTTTCTCTTGATTATTTCTACTTTCATAATAAATACCAGCTGCAGGCTTATCAAAAGTTCGAGGATCGGTAGCCTCTGGAGGAAGTTTACTGGCTGTAAGGTTATAAGCCATATGATAGCTGGTAGCATCGCCACCAAAGTCACGAGCCGATGCTAACATCATCGCCATTTGCATTAGGATAGCTTTCTCTTCTGAGCCTAAGTTCATCTCTTTGATGGTTTTGGCAATATTTATCTCCTCAAATCTTCCTTCTTTATTTTTGCATTTAATTGGTTCTCCGTTAAAAAACGTATACTGTACTCTTCCTTCAATCACATCTCCAATTAGGTCATTAACTTTTTCCTGAGAATTAAAAAGGTTGGCCATAGAGTACTTGCTTTCATCAGCTCCGTTTTTAGATCTTAGACCACTTCCTATCGGTTGTTTCATTAATTCTTGCTTCACTACACATAGTATTTGTTGTAAGATGCCCATTTCATCTGACCACTCCAAACGGTTATCAAAATACTCCCCTATTTTCATTGTTTGTTGTTCGCCATTAATGTTGGTATTAACTCTTTGAGCATCGATGCCTTTTTTACCAATACTAATAACTGAAGACATTCTTTCCACCACCTGTGGAATTCTGTTTCCTTCAGCATCTTTGGTCCACCTGGCACCTAAATAACGGTAGTTGAGAACATCATTTCTTAAAAAACCAAAATCTAGAGCATCTTTAATATTGTCAATTTGACTCATAAAGCCCGCTATAAAATCTTTGTCTACCCCCCTTGCTTCCATGCTCTGCAAAAGCTGTTCTTTTCTTTTTTCTAGAACTTTAGTAATAGCCATATTTGAAGTGTCTGTTACTTCAAAAAAGCCCTTATAAGAGTTCATCACTCCTAGAATCTGATCAATTGTAAGAAATTTGTTATCAAACTCTCTTGCTTTTGAGCTAATCATGTCTGCTCCCTCAAAAGAAATCTCTAAATCGACGATCATTTTTGCAAGACAAGAATAAACGGTGTCTTTTATTAAATCTCTGTATTCTTCGCTGATGTTATTTCTTGCCGCTGTTTTATACCGATTTTTTTCCTCATCGTCTAGTCCTTCAGGATAATCAACGTTCACTGTGATCTTCGGACCAAGTTCAAGATTTTTTATCGCACTGCCTGTTTTTTCAAATAGTCCTTCCGGTTCTTGACTATCTAAATAATCGGCAAGCTTGCCCTTATTTTCTTCTCTTTCGCTCAAATCTTCAAGAATCTTTATCAAGTCCTCAGTTCCTGAGACTAAGTTTTCTGAGTTTAATTTTTTAACTAAATAAATAATACTAGTTAAATTTCTTAACTTATTTTCCCCTTGCTCTAAACACTCATTTACAATTTTTTCTTTAAGCTCTAAGCCATTGTACCCTCTACTTTCAAAGTCTATTTCTTCTACATAATTCTTTTTATCAGCTGGGGTAATCCTCCCTTCTTTTTGTTGTTTTAGTCTTTCATATTTAGCGACAGTTTCAACAAAAAGACGCAGTCTTTCTTTTTCCTCGACAAATGCATCCAAAGCCTCTCTTATCTCACTCTTGCTCTTATCTTTACCTTCTGATGCTCTTTCATATTGTTTTTTTCTAGTTTCAAGAATTAATTCTTGTTTAGGAATTTCTTTTCTAAGCTCTTTTATTAGCTCTACAATTTTGGCATCCTCTATATCTAAGTCTTTGTTTTTTTCGTCTTGATTCTCAAGAAACGCCAAAGCTTTTCTTTCTACCTCGGAAAAGTCAACTCCCTCTTCTCTCCTCGTTTCTTCTCTCGATCTAGACCTACTTTCCTCACTAGCTTCATCTTCTCCTTCTCTCTCTTCAGTGGGTTTGTCTCTCGTTTTTATTTTATCAATTTCTTCTAATAAATATCTCCAAGCCATTTGCTCTTCTACCAAAGGGGAAACTTTTTTAGAATAGTTTTTTTTCCAATCAGGATCATCTTTCTCCAGTTCTTGCATAGAGGGATCTAGCTCTGTAGAATCTTGAATATCTAATTTTTCAGTATTAATAAGAACATCCATACTATCAATTTTGGTTTGAATTTTTTTTACCAACTCATTTATTTTTTGAAGTTTTTCTTTGGTATCCTTTTGACCACTCAACGAACGGATTTCTCCTCGAATTTGCCTCAGAGTAAAAGTTTCGTCTTGAAAGGCATATTCGCTGCTGGCCTGTTTGGAGAAAATCCTTAATATATACTCAGAACGAAGCTTGTCCTTTTGCTCCTGCTTGTCTTCAGTTGAAGCTCTTGAGAGTTTATCAAGTTTTTCTGAGTCAAATTTGTAAGGAGAAAATTCGTTCATAAAATTTATTCTTTCACAAGTATAACAAAGCCATCTTATTATATCATGTGAGGCTAATTGTTTTTAATACTTTCTAAGATTTCCTTACTTAGGTTTAAAAAGTGTGTTTTTTGTTCAAAAGAAACTTCCGTCTCCAGTTTTGGCAAAGCTTGACGGATAAGAGAGGTAGCACCATTATAATTTCCTAATTCAGAAAGAAAACCTGCTATTTGTATTTGAAACATGGGGTCTGGAGAGAATTCCTTAGAAAAATAGTCCAACCATTGATTGGCTAATTCATATTGCCCTGAAACAAACAAAGATAAAGTTAGATATTTGACTAAATCGTAAAAGATTTGCTTTTGATCCATATTTGCTTGTAGTTCTGGATATAAGAGAGGATTGCCTTTTTGCATTTTTATGGCTGAGCTTAGGTAATTAATAGCTAAATCATATTTGTCTAATAAAGATAAAGTAATCCCCATCATTCCCTCATAAACCCAGTTCTTATCCCAGAAATTGCACAAATTAAAGATATCTAGTGATTTTTGCCAGTCCCGTTCTTCATAAGCAATCATTGCTTCTAACCAAGAAATATAAGCTGCCTCAGCTAAATTCTCCGCTTCAGAAATCATATCTATACCATATTTGCTCACTAATTGAGCAGATGATTTTTGATCTAAAACTGGCACTTTCTCTTCTACAACAGATGAGTTTGAACTATTGCTTTTTTGAAAAATAACATCATTCATAATCTATAAGAAGATTATGACATAAGATAAAGCAAAAAACAAGCTATTTATTGATTTTTTTTATTTAAAACTTTACCTAAAAGACCTCTAGCTACTGGAAACCCTTGATTTTCTTGACTCACTTGAGGAACAGAGTTTTGATTGTTTAGTTCTCCATTTTCTTGGGTCACTGGCGTCTGGAACTGAGGTTCTGGCAAATCTGATACTGGGGTATTAAAGTCCGGCTGAGGATTATTGAATTCTGGAGAGGTTGCAGTCTGATCAGTAGCTGGATCAACAGGATTGATAGGATCAGTTGTTTGAAGGGGGCTAAGAGTGTCTGATTTGTCGATATTTTCCTCAACTGGAGTTATTCCTGGTAAATCAGGCAGATTGCTCAAATCAGAAAAATTTGGCATGGGAACGGGAGGTTCAGACACAAATGGCTGAGTACTTTCTTGCCCCTCAAGAGGAAATTTTTCCGTCTGCTCGGTCACTGGATTATTCTCTAATCGAGTTGGCTCCGGCATAGGAGGAATACTGACTTCAGAGACGGGAAGCTCTTTTTCTGGTTGAGAGTCGTTGGCGGTTACTTCTTCTCCACTCCGACGGGAGACCTCCTCCTCAATATAGTTTTTTACCTCTGTTTTAAGTTGCTCCAAAAGGGAGTTAATTTTATCATTCATTTTAATTTTTCCTCTAGCTAGCCGGTGATTTGTTAAGTATAGCATAAATAAAAAATGCTTGTCAAATTTTGACAGAACAAGAAAAAATGAGAATCTCTTATAAAAGCTCTGCTATAATATAAAAACAATGGACTCAAAATATCAACATCAACAATACGAAGATAAAATTACTGCTTTTTGGGAAGGAAAAAAAGCTTTTACTCCTGAAGCTAAAATCTCAAATAAAAAATCTTATTGTATTGTTTTGCCTCCTCCTAATGCTAATGACCCCCTTCATATTGGCCACGCCATGTATGCAATTGAAGATGTGCTTATTCGCTTTCACCGTCTTCTAGGAGAAGACACTCTTTGGCTGCCGGGTTTTGATCATGCGGGAATTGAAACTCAGTTCGTTTTTGAAAAAAAACTGCAAAAACAAGGTCAGTCGCGCTTTCAGTTTGATCGTCAGACGCTTTTTCAATTGATTTGGGACTATGTCCAAGAAAACACCACTATTGCTCAAACACAACTAAAAAAACTTGGTTTTTCTTTGGATTGGTCCAGGAAAAAATTTACTTTAGATCAAGATATTGTTAAAACAGTGGAAAAAACTTTTTGTCATTTAGCGGAAAAAGAATTGGTGTATCGCGATTTAAAGCTAGTTAATTATTGCCCTAAATGTGGGACAGCTTTTTCTGATTTAGAGGCAAAACATCTAACAAAAAAAGTTCCACTTTATTATTTAAAATACGGTCCTTTCGTTTTAGCCACTACCAGACCAGAAACTAAATTTGGAGACACAGCTGTGGCGGTTCATCCTCAAGATAAACGCTACCAAAAATATATTAATCAAGAAATCGAGGCTCTTGGCGTCAATGGTTTGTTTAAAATCAAAGTGATAGCTGATGAATATGTTGACCCCAAATTTGGGACAGGAGTAGTAAAAATCACTCCCGCTCACGACCATAATGATTTTGAGGTCTGGAAAAGACATAAAGAGGCCATTCCTGGTCCCAAACAAGTGATTGGTTTTGACGGCAAAATGACAGAGCTCGCTGGAGAGTTTGCAGGACAAAAAGTGGCCGTAGCTCGTGAAAAAATAGTGGATAGATTGGACAAATTAGGCTTAATAGAGAAAATTGACTATGATTACGAAACTCAAATAGCTTGTTGCTATCGTTGCAGCGGAGTATTAGAACCTCTCCCCTTAACTCAATTTTTTATTAAAGTCGCTCCCCTAGTGAGGCCCATCTTAAAAAGACTAGATGAAGGAAAAATTAAAATTGACGGGCCAGGATATGACAAAATTCTTCGACACTGGCTAACTAATTTAAGAGATTGGAATATCTCTCGACAAATAGTCTGGGGGATCAGAATACCAATTTTTTATCGTATTAAAGATAATCCTAATATTGATATTATTTCTCTTATAAAAAAAGCTTCTCCTGAGAAAAGCGGTAATTATGATTTAAAACCTTTAGCTAATGGTGGGTTTTTAATTAAGGGCAAATTGGGAGAAATTTTAAAAGACTATCAGCCTGGATTGATTAAGTCTGGTTTACAAACTCTTAAAGCCCCAATTGAGGCTAAATTTATTATCAAAACTGAAAAAACTCATCTCAATGAAGATGAATGCATCCAAGAGACGGACACCTTTGATACTTGGTTTTCCTCTAGTCAGTGGCCTTTTGCTACTTTGAAAAACACTCAACCTGGAGACTTTGAAAAGTTTTACCCTAATAGTATTTTAGAGACAGGTTATGACATTCTTCCTTTTTGGGTGATGAGAATGCTGATGATTGGCTTTTTTGAAACTGGCAGTCTCCCCTTCTCTCGGATTTATCTTCATGGACTGGTAAGAGACCAAAAGGGCCAAAAGATGAGCAAGTCCAAAGGAAATGTGATCGATCCTTTGGAGATTGTAGAAAAGTATGGAGCTGATGCCTTAAGAATGGCTCTTCTAATCAGGTCTAGCGCTGGTCTAGATAAATCTATCAGTGAGGGCGATTTTAAGGCGGCAAGAAATTTTACCAATAAGGTCTGGAACGCTGCCCGCTTTATTCTTATTTCAGATAAAAAGACTAAAGAAAAAACAAAAGAGTCATTGGAAAAAGAAAATCTGGCTTTTGCAGTAAAAATGCAAGAAATAATTAAAACTGGTACTAAAATGCTTCAAGATTACAAAATTGGTTTGGCCGCTGATTATTTATACGACCAGTTTTGGCACTTCTTTTGTGATCAAGCAATTGAAAAAAATAAGAACGGTCAGCTATCATACTCATCACTAAAAGAGGGCTTACTAGTTTTTCTTAAATTACTCCACCCTTTTATTCCTTACGTGACTGAGCAAATTTGGCAAGAATTTGCTAAAATAGAAAATCATGAAACTATATTGGCAACCGAAAATTGGCCAACAAATTTTCCGGCAAGAGACTAAGGTAAAAAAGACTTGGCGAAGATTTTTCTTACCTTTCGTTTTTCTAAATTTGGGGTTATTAATTTTTGGCGACTTAATTTATTTTTTCTTATGGTCAGTTTGGTTAAAAAAGAAATGGCTCAAGAAAACCTTAAAAAGCCCCAAAAACTTGGTTTTAATAAAATACCAACAAACTCATAAGAAAGCCAAAAAACCAAGTTTTTGGCCTAAAAAAATTAGTTTTTTTTCACAAGGAAATGAAGCTTGGGTTTTTCTAGCGCTTGTTTTTTTGATTTTAGCTCAATTACCTCTTTTACTGGTCAATATTAGAACGCGGTCGATAGAAAAAGAAACAGTCGATTTAAAAGTTGAGCGGAAAGTGGAAATATTAGCTTTGCCAACAGAAATAAACGCTCAGACAAGAACCTTGGTTAAAAGACCAGAGAGTTATTGGCGTACTCAAAACCTTTACACTAAAACAGAGTCTTTTTTTGCAGAGAATTTTAGTCAAGCGGAGAAAGTTAATCTTGCTCTAGCTCATTTTTATCTCAATGATTGGCAAAACTATCACTTCTGGCTGAATGAGGCTAAAAAAATGGACCCCAACGAAATTTTCTTCAACTAAAAATAGTTATTTTTGTTCTGCGGTTGGTGATTCCTCAGTTTCTTCTTGGGCGACCGTCTCAGCTTCTCCTTCTGCTGGAGCAGCTTCTTCGACTACCGGCTCTTCCTCAATCTCTTCTTTGACCTCAGAAACAATAATGACTGGCTCATCTTGATCTTCAACTAAAAGAGTGACTTTCTCTCGATCGTATTCAAGATCGGCAAAAGTTATCTGCTCACCAATCTTGGTAAATTTGCTTACATCTAGAATAAAAGATTCTGGCAAATCTGTGGGTAGAGCTTCCACTTCTACTTCTTGTTTTAATAATAAATAAAGGGCTTCTGGAACAGAAAATTCCCCAATGACTTCAAAGGCAACAGCGGCTTCGACTTTTTCCTTCAGGTCTACTTTCTTTAAAGCAATATGAATTAAAGAACCATTGAGGGGGTCTGCCTGAGTTTCATCTAATAAGACAGGAATTTCTTTTTTATCCTCATCTAAAGTAAGATAAATAACACTGGATTCACCAATCTCGTGAAAAAGTTTTCTTGTTTCTTTAGCTGGAAGAGCAATCGCTTGACTTTTTCCTAGACCAAAAATGTTTCCCAAGATAAAACCTTCATTTTGATATTTTTTTCCCTTAACTTGAGTGTCTCTTCTTTTGACTTTGAGCTTATATTTTTCTGTCATAAAACTTTCTTTTCTTTTTCAAGAAGGGTTATTATACCATAACGACCAGCTACTAAAGAATCTTTGTGGTTAGTCTAAAAAGCAACGGCCCCCAAAAAGCTTTGGTTCTTGACTGAAGAAAAATTAATTTGCTTGCCATCAATAGTGGCATAAGGAGCAATCACTTTAGGAGAATAGGGGAGAGAATTTTTAATATTTAAATTGAAACTTTGATTTCTTTCTCCGCTTTGTTTTTTTTCAGAAAAACTATACACAAAATTGTCGTCGGGCAAAACCCTATTAATATAAAAGCTAATCTTAATTATTTGTTTGCTTTGAGCTGGCAAGGTGAGTTTAAAGCCGTTTTGCTCATCAACCGTTCTTTTCTGCCCGTCAATGGTCACAATAATGTCTTGAGCTAGTGAAGGAAAGACAAACTGCCAAAACTCTATTTTCTCCTCTTGAGAGGGGTTTTCTAAGACTATCTGTCTTTCATGTTTGGTCTGTTTACTGTCAAGCTCAATAGAGTGATTAATGTTTTGCAAGCTTGACTCTTGACCGTTGAGACTAGAGCGAAATTGAACAAAATGATCGATAAAACAAGCGCTTCCGCCCAGCAAAGAGGGACAAGCACGAGCATTAACTTGCCCTGAAAGGGAAAGGTTATCAAAAAGTTGTTTTAGAGCCGGCTGATCACTATAAAAAAGAATTTCTTGAGACTCAATTTCTTCTAAGAAAGTAAAAATTAAATTGGCGGTTTTTTGAGGAGAGATTTCTTTCATCTTTTTAGCCAACTCTTGATATTTGTCTAAAAGAATTTTTTCTTGCTCAAGACTAGTTTTTTCTTTCAACTCTAAGCTTAATTCCTGATAGAGAAGATCGGGTTCTTTTTGTTCTAAAACAGCTAAAAGAGACACATAGCTATTTAAATTAAAGCTAAAAATTAGATCCAGCTGAAGATCTTGAGAAACTTGGAGAATTTTTTGAGTCTTACTGGCTAAAGCAGAAAAATTTTCTTGCAAAGGAAGTCGTTGTAGGCTGAGAAGACTACTAGTAGAAGCAGAAAAAAAGCGACTATCTTCAACCTTGACAGCTTGGTTTTGGGCAAGACGAGAAAGCGGTATTTGTTGGCTTTTTTGAAAGGTCCCTGCTTGAACATCGATCTCACTTAAAGCAAGAAGCTCTCCTCCTTGGCTTAAAAGTGTTTGGTTATTTAATAATAAAACTAAAAGCTTGGTTTTTTCTTGTTGTGCTAAAAGAGTGAAAACTTCCTGATATTTTTGCCAAAGCAAGAAATTGTTCTTAATCTTGGTTAGTTGCTGCGACAGTCTTTCTAAATCTGGCAAAAGACTGCTGTTAACTGAGCTACCCTTAATTTGAGTGAGGGTTGTTTGCAGCTGGTCTAAACTCTCAAGAGTGGTGAAAAGACTATTTTGAACTAGCTGCACCTCTGCTGTTGCCGTCCCCGGTTCGGAATTCATCATTACTCGGTAAAAACGCGACATTTGTTGATTTAAAATATTTCTTTGTGTAAAAAAGTTTTCGAAATGATTAATAAACATCACCTCCTGATTAGTCGACTGGGCTTGAGTTTTTAAGTTTTGCCACAAATCTTGATTCTGTTCATTGAGACAGTCTGGAGTCAGGCAGGCTTGAAAAAAACTCTGAAGAATAGGTTGCTGAGAATAAGCACTTTGTTTTGGGAGTAAAAAACCAAAATAGATAAATAAACAAATAAGCGCCAGAACAAAGGGGGTGGCAATTTTCTGCCAACCAATTTTAGAAGCAGTCTTTTTTTTCACCAGAACTGGTTGAGCTTTTTGTTGTTTATAAACAACCTTTTGTTCTTTCTTAATTAGGGGTCGTTCTTTTGCTTGATTAAAAAGCTTTTGTGGAGAAACTACTGGAGAAAGCTTTCTTTGGGGCTTTCTTGTTGGAGCTTGACGAACTAAGCCATTTAAATATTTTTGATACTCTGGGGAAAAATGGGTGTCAGCTTTTGAACCAATAATTGGTAGGGGAGGAACGATAATTTTACTCTTAACTTCAGGGCGACAAACCAAAACTCCATCAGTTAAAAAATTGCAGTTGGGAACAATTACGGTCAAGAAGGCAACTGAAGGTAGAGGCTTTAATAAAGACTTGTTCTGTTTTAGAGGAAGAATTATTTTCTCTTCTTTAATGGAAAAAACTTTTTTTGTTTTTATTTTAGCAGGAGGGGAAATAAATGACGGGGGTGTTATTAAAAACTTCTCCTGTAGACGATAAAAAAAATCTTCATTAAAAAAATCTAAACTCCCTGATCCAAACAAAATTTCAGGTTGAAAAATTAGCTCTGCTTTTGCTGGAGAAGAGGGACGAGAAATAACTTCTAGGGGGGCCTGACTTAACGAAAGAAGATGTTTTTCAAGACGCCGATAAGGAATTTTATCTGACTGAAAAACCATTTTTTTATTGGTGTATGGCGCAAAAATGATATTAGAAACTTGATGTAAAAACCTTTCTAGATTAATAAAGCGAAAGTCAATTTCTGGAGAAAATATTTTTCCTTCCTTGTGTCCGCGGAGAAGAAAGCTTAAGCCTAAGTGGTTGAAATCGGAAGAAATAATGTCTTGGCCAATTAAAAGAGAGGCTTTGGAAAGATTTTGAGCAAAATAATTGATTGCTCGGATTTGCTTGTCCCATTGTCGCCGTTCTAAGGAAAAAGCTTTATCATCAATATCTGGAATAGTGTCAAGTCTAGCAATAACTAAGGTGGGTTCAAGCCTCTCATTCAACCAGTGAACAACTTTTTTAAAGGGCTCAGCTTCTGGCTGCCAACCAAAAAGCCAGATAATTTTATAGTAGTTTTTTTTACTAATTTCTTCTTGTAGACTCTCGTCTGTAGAAAATTGGCCAGCATTAGCAAATTCAGTTCGAAAACCTTTTTCTTGCAAAAGAGTTTGGAGTTTTTGAGAAAAGACTCCTTCCTGTCCTAAGACTAAAATTTTAGGCCAAGATTCGCTGAACTGGGTAATTAAAAATTGAGTCATGAATTTTTTATTATGACATAAAAAAAACAAAAAGGCAAAAAGGGGGCTTACTTGGCTTTGCAAGAATAATGCGCTAATTATGCAATAATAATTATTTTTCTTGCTGATCTAGAGTTAAATTTACTAGTTCGTCAGCAAGAGCATTCTCTTCTCTAGGAATGTGGTGAAAGTTTATGGAAAAGTTGAGAGTTGAAAGAATTTTTTGACACTCTTGGTTTAAGTCCCTCATTTTAGGATCTTTTATCTTCCAATGCCCGCTTAATTGCTCCACCACCAACTTAGAATCTAAATAATAATAAACAGAAGCAATGGATGAATGAAGTTGTTTTTTAAGCCATTTTAAGCTCTCCAAGACCCCTAAATACTCCGCTTCATTATTGGTTTTAATTCCTAAATAAAACCCTTTTTCAAAAATAAGAGTCTTATCTTTGAAAACAACAAAGGCACAAGCGCTTTCTCCTGGATTAGCTCGAGAACCGCCATCAGTATAAATTTCTAACTTTTCTTTTTGAAAATCAAGCATGGGATTAAAAATTAATCTTTCTGCTGAATAATTAAAACTCTCCCCTCAGAACTGTCTCTAGAAAAACTAGTCAGGTGTTTAAATCTTTCTTCACTATTAATTAAGTTGTGAGCAAAGAACCTCTCGGGAGAACTAAGACGATAAAGTTTATAATCTCCTCCATATTGTTCAATTTTTTTAACTCCTCTTTCCACCATTGCTTGAATTTTTTCTTCTCGAGAATCACGATAGTCATTAATATTAACCATCAGTCTTTTTTCTCCTAATTCTTGACTGTACACCGTCCTGAGAAGCCTTTGAAGAGAAGTAATTGTTTCTCCATGATAACCAATTAAAATACCAGAATCCTCTTCAGATAAGGCAATTTTTAAAATCAAAACGCTAGGTGAGTCTTCAATTAAAATTTCATAATTTTCCATTAAAAGAAGGTCTAATATTTTTTCTAAATATTTTTCAATTTTAATTTTTTTTAACATGCTTTTTTCTTCTAAGAAAAAACTATTTTGTTTTTCTTTCAAATAAAAATTTAATTCTTCGATAATAAATTCCAATCCCGCCCAAACCACTTAAAAAGAACTGTTGCCCAATGCTAAAGATTGTGCTGATTATCCAATAAAGACCTAGTCCTGAAGGAAGTTTCCAAGCAATAAAACCGGTCATAAAAGGCAAAACAAACAACATTTGTTTTTGCATGGTTGAGGCCATCTGAGCCGCCTCATCTTCTTTTTTATTAAGTTTTTGAATCTCAGTTTTTTTAGACTTATTGGGAACAATGTCTCTTATTTCTCCTCCTGGAGCAGTCATGATTGATAAGAAAAGCTGAGAAAGGGTCGCAAAAATAGGAATTAAATAAACAGGATCTGGCTGAGTTAAGTCAAGCCAAAAAAACTGCGTATTGGGCAAATTTTCCATTTTGATTAATTTGAGTAAAACTTGATAAATAATAATCACCATCGCTAGTTGGAGTAATTGAGGCAAACAACCAGCAACTGGATTAATGTTGTGTTTTTTGTAAAGTTCTAGCTGGGCTAAGTTGAGAGATTGGGGGTCATTTTTATATTTTTCTTTTAAACTCTTCAGCTCCCCACTTAAGGATTGCATTTTTTTCATTGACTTGAGAGACTTTTGCGTAAAGGCGAGCATTAAAAATCTAAAAATTAGAGTAAAAATAATAATAGAAAAACCCAAGTTGTGGATTAAATTATTTATACTTAAAATAATATTTAAAATAAAATCAATAATTGTTGTCATAGAATTTTCTAATTTAGAAAAACAAAGCCTCTCTTTTAGGTTTAAAGATTATAACAATTATAACACTAAAAACAAGAAATTAACCGCCTCAGCCCGTACCAAAATCCCTTCCAACCGTTTTTCTTTACTGATAAAATCATAAATTGACTACAAGGGGGTTTGTGTTTACATTCATTAATATAGCCAAATAAACTTAAAAGTAAAAGGCGTCTTAAAGGATAAGTTTTTTTATGAAGACCAACTATTAGCTGAGCAAAAAACAATGGTTTTGAAACTTTTAACACTAAAAGCTAAACGCCTTTACGAACAACTGTTAGTTTTTTTCTAGACTTAAGGCGCCGGCGTTTTAAAACCTGTCTTCCTTTGCTAGTGGTCATTCTTTTCAAAAAACCATGCTTGCGCATTCTTTTTTTCTTTTTTGGTTGCCAAGTTCTTTTCATATTTTTTTAAATTTTAAATATTACTTTTTAAATTTTCGAAGTCAAGACTGAGTATTATAACACAAAGAAAATTAAGTTGTTTAACCTTTGGATTTAAAAGGCATCACCACATACTGCCAATCACTTACATCTAAATCTTTCATGAGAGCTGGTCTATCGTGACCATTAAAACCAATTTCCACCGTTTCTCCAGACATTAAGTTGAAAAAATCTAAAAGATAGCGAATATTAAAGGAAATTTTTAGTTCCTCTCCCTTGCTTTCAATTAAATCTAGCTCACTTTGATAAACCCCCTCGCTCAGAGAGCTAGCAAAAAAACCAATTTTTTTATTATCAATCTCCAATTTCACGGTATTATTGCTGGTTCGAGAAAAGATAGCGGCTTTATTTAGATTGCCAATTAACTCTTGTTTGTCTATTTTTATTTTGGTGACAAATTCTAGAGGAATAATTTTTTCAAAAGGAGGATAATTGCTGTTTATTAGTTTGGTAAAATAGAAAAAATTTTTACTAAAAACAAAAATTTTTTCTTCCTCTTCACTGTAGGATAAAAAAACTTTTTCTAAAGAAAGAGTTTGAAGTAAAGATACTAAATCAATTAAGGCCTTCGCGCTAACAATAATATTTTTTTCGTGAAAAAAATTGTTTTTTGTTTGTTCTTCCCAAGTAGCTAAGCGAAAACCGTCAGTACAAACAGCTTGTAAAAAAGTGCCTTCTCCTTTTAGTAAAACTCCAGTTAAGGCTGGTCTAGCCTGATCATTGCTGGCAACAAAAGCAACTCTTTTTACTAAGTTCTCTAAAAAGGAAAGCTCAATTTCTTGTTTTTTTTCTTGAATGAACTCCATTGGCGGAAAGTCTTGCTCAAGAAGAGAAACTCCCACTTTGTCCCGACCGTTTTTTAATAAAAGTTCTTTTTCTCTTAATTGAAAAACTGTCTCTTCTTGCTCAAAAAAACCAATTGTTTCCAAAAAAACTTTACCGCTAACAAGAGCTATTCCTTCTTCTTTAATCTGGGCCGGTAAAATTATTTTTAAACCTACGGCCAAGTCTGTAACCGAAAAAGTGACAGTTTTTCCCTTCGCTTCAATAAAAACACCCGCTAGTGAAGAAGAGTAGGATTTTTTATTTAAAGTTTTACTAAATGTTTTACTAATAAGACTTAAATCTTTTTGTAATAAAGAAAATTGCATTGGTTTTTGCATTATAACATTAAAAGATTTTTATCTTATTATCTAAATAATATTTAGTTGTAGTAATAGGTGAGATTAAAACAGTGGAATAATTTTTTTATTTATGAACTTAAAGTAAAAAAAGGTTTGATTTAGCAAAACTTTTATTCACACTTCTTTTTTAAAGACAATATTTTTTATTGTGGAAAAAAGCAAGAGAGTAAAGCTGAGAGAAACTGTGTTAAAAAATAGAAAAACATTTTTTTTAGTGCAAAAGAAGCTTTAATTTTTATAATTGTTAACCAAAGAGCTTTTTTATCACCTCTTTTGCACCAAAAAATCCACCACAATGGTGAAAAACTCAATTTATAAAAGAGGTCTTTATGGTTTCAATTTCTCGACTAAAAAATTCATCTTTACGAATTTGATCGTTTATTTTTTGCACAGCATGTAAAACGCTAGTATGGTCTCTATTCGAAAAAAGTTTTCCAATTTCACTATAGCTTAGTTCAAGTTGAGTTTTTAAAAAAAACATCGCTATATGTCTTGCTTGAGAAATTTCTTTATGTCTTTTTTGACCCCTAATGACCGCTGTTTTAAGGGAAAAGTGATTAGCTACGGCAACGATAATTTCTTGAGGTTGAAGTCTTTTAAACTTGTTTTGCGGTGTGTAGGCGTCTCCCAAAACGGATAAAACCAATTCTTGATTTAGTAATTTTTTATTTAATTCAACTTCAATTTTTAAGCGAGCAATAATTCCTTCTAGTTGTCGGGCGCTGTCAATCCTGGAAGCAATTATTTGGGATAGTTCTATTGGTAGGTCAAGTTTTGCTGACCGGGCTTTTATGAGAAGAATAGCACTCCTCAATTCAAAAGAGGGTTGCTGAATATCAATTTTTAAGCCAGCCTCAAAACGAGACCTCAGTCTTTCTTCTAGTAAAGCGATTTCTTGAGGAGGGCGGTCGCTGGTGAGGACTATTTGAGAGCTTTGTTTTACCAGAGCATTAAAGGTGTGAAAAAATTCTTCTTGCACTGCTGTTTTACCAGCAATGAACTGAACATCATCAATTAATAAAACCTGAGCGTTTCTAAACTTGTCTTTGAAGTTAAGAGCTTGTTTGTTTTGAATAGCTCTAATAATAGAATTGGTAAACTCTTCTCCTGTGCAGTAAATAACTCTTGTTTCTGGGGCTTTATGAAGGAGATGGTTGCCGATAGCCTGCATTAAATGGGTTTTTCCCACTCCAACACCACCATAAAGAAAAAGAGGGTTGTAGCTTATTCCAGGATTATTTGCCACAGAAAGAGCAGCAACATGAGCCATTTCATTGCTGCTAGAAACAGCAAAGGACTCAAAGTTATAGTCTGGCCTCAAACCTAAACTTTTAGCGATTGTTTCTGCCCGACTTAATAGGGTTTTTTTTACCACCGCCTGCTCAAATAAACCCCGATTAAAATCGCTTTCTTTTTTTACCACTTTTTGTTTTTTTAGTTCTTGTGAAGAAGTGTCTTCTTTTACTGAACTTTTAATCTTTGTTTCTAATTGAAAGGAGGAGTCTTGATTAAAAACAAACTTAATTTCTGTTGGTCGACCAAGCTTGTGTTCCAGCAATTCCTTTACTTGCTCGCCGAGGTTTTTTTCAAACTGAAGGGCATTGAAGGAGGAAGGGCAATTAAAAGTACAAAGCCATTTATGATGGTCGGAAAAACTTTCTATTTTTTGGAGCTGGCTAGTTTTTGCCCAAGCATTAACGAGAAGAGGAGAGGAGACAACTGTTAGTTCTTGACAAACCTCATTCCAGAGAGAAACTAATTGTTCTCCAAATAAAGATAGTTCTGCTTGATTTTCCATAGACTATGTTTATACACATAGTTTTACACATTTGTCAATAAGGAGTTTTAAATAATAAAAAAATAACTTTTCTTTTTACAGTCAAGAATAAATTTTAAATTTAATTTTTTATTGGAGGAGGAGGGGCATAACTCTCGATAGAATAAGGGTCAGTTGAGACAGGCGGCCGAACCTCTTGTTGGACTTCTTTTCTTGTTTCTTGATTGGAAGTCTGTCCGCCTGTTTTTTGAGAATCCTTTTTTTCTAAATCATTGATTAATTGATATAGCTCATCAATTTCGTTTTGATTTTCTTTTGTATTTAAGTCTTCTTGGTTAGAATCTGAATTAGCGCTTAGATTTTCCAGTTCATCTTCATCCTTTTTGCGTCGCAAAACCTCTTCTGGATCAGTAGTAATAACCTGATGTTCTTCAGGTGAAGAAACCACCCTTAAGGCAACATGGTTTTGCCCAGCAAAAAAGACACCCTCTCCTACGTCGGCGGCAATTAAGAGCTGCTGTTCTCCCTGAGACAAGTGAAAGCTTTCTGTTAGAGCGGGTAAGGAAATATTAGCCTGTTTCATTAAAAACTGAATTGAGGAGTTAGAGACGATGGCCTTACCATAATCATTAGCTAAAAAGTCTTCTACGTCTTGAGAAATGGTAGTGATGCCAAGATAGTACTTTCTAGCTCTTTTAGCCATCGAATAGAGAAAGGAAGCGCTGTCTTTATTTTTCATAAAATACCAAGCCTCGTCAACCACCAAAAGTCTCTTTTTAAACTTTCTTTTTACTCTAGTCCAGACAAAATCTAAAATAACATACATGGCGATAGGTCTTAATTCTTCCTCAATTTCTTTTACAGAAAAAACAATTAGAGGGTTATCTAGATTGATGTTTGATTTTTGATCAAATAAACCCCTAAAAGAGCCAGTAATAAATTTTTCTAAGCGAGCGGCCAAATCCAAAGCAGGGGGAATTTCCATTCCAATTAAAGCCTTATAGAGATCCTCCATAAGAGGCGGCTCATTGGTTTGCGTGCCGGGGTCGGGAGTAATCCCTTTGGCCTTATAGGCGGCAACAATGGCTTTATCTAGTAAAGAGTTTTGTTCTGCTGTTACCTCTCCAATCATTAATTTTAGCAAACCATGTAAAGAAAGAATTTTTTGTCCCAACTCATTTTCTCCTTCCTCATAAAGATTTGAGAGGTCAAAGGGGTTAATCTTTGTAGGCGAGTTGAAGGAGAAGTTTAAGTATTGTCCTTCCATTTTTTTAGTGAGTGCTTCATACTCGTGTTCTGGGTCTAAAACAATCACGTCCACACCAAACATTAACTGTCTGATAATTTCCAATTTAACCGTATAAGATTTTCCCGAACCAGACTTGGCAAAAATAACCATATTGGCATTTTCCATCTTAAAACGATCAAAGATGACAAGAGAATCATTATGCTCATTAATGCCATACATAATGCCCGTTTCCATTGAAAGCTCTGAAGAAGTAAAAGGAAAAGTTGTTGCTAAGGAGACAGTATCCATATTACGATTAACTTTGAAACGGTCTACGCCCATAGGCAAAGTGTTTTTAAAGCCATCTCCCATTTGCATTGTCGTCTGTTTGGCGATAATCAATTGAGCTCCGAGGGTTGACTTAACTGCTTTACTGATTTTATCAAGATCTTCAATCGAGCTAGCATAAATTGTCAAGTACAAACCAAATTGAAAAAATTTATAACTCCCTTTAGCTAGTTCTTCTCTAAGGGAAACAGCGTCTTCCAGTTTTACCTCTGTTTCAATATTGGTAATTTTACTAGCTCTGAGATCTGATTGAAGTTCAGCCTCCATTTCAGTAATTTTTCTTTTGAGTTTTTCTAAAATCTCCGCACTGTCCGAGGGATAGATAAACATAGAAACATCAATTGTCGCGGGAAAATTAATTAGAGGAGATAGCCAGTTGGCCAAAACTGAGCGAGGATAACCAGCCACAAAAAAACTTCTAGTGTAAGCGGAATTAATTTTTTGTTCAGTAAAGTCTAATTCGATAGCCTCAGGAGAAATAATATCTTGAATAGTCACCAAGCCTTGAGAATATTCCTTAATTTTTTCAAAAACCTGTTTCTCTTGTTGCTTTTGCGCAGCTTGAGCAATGTCTTGTGAATCAGTTTTCTTTTTAAAAGCGTCAAAGATTCCCATATTATTTTTCCTGATCTAGCTGACCAGCTACGACACCAGCAGTCACGATGGGCGCAGAATATTCTTTACTATTGATTAATTCAACCCCTTCACTAGTGTGAGGATTGTAGCTGGTGTAAAATAATTTAACAATTTCTGGAGTGGCGATTTGCCTGGCGTTTAATCCTAGTCGAGCAAACTGATTAATGAGGTGATCTTTTTTAGGATCAAGAAAGTTTTTCGCTTTTTCAATAATCGGTCCCAACTCATAATAGTCAAGATTAATTTTGGTGTTTTGGACAAAGAAGCCTTTGGGGGTAGTGATGCCCAAATCAACAGAATTGGCGGTAATAACAACAAAGAATCGTTTATCTAAAACATTACTATTTTTTACCCAGTCTTTGACAAATTCACGATAGCGAGCGATTTGAGCTTGATGATTGGGGTTTTTTGTTTGCTGTTCTGCCTCCACTAAGTGATTGAGATAATTGGTAATATCTTTAGTTTGGGTTTTGATTACAATTTGAATAGGAAAATTTAATGAATTTAAAATGCTAGCATAGGCATAAATAGCTGAATCCTGTTCTTCTTCTGAGAGAAGACCAAAGTTAATTGTCCCCACTTGAATAATTTCTGAAACACTGCCATCAGCCAAAATCAGGACATCATTGGTAATTTCAAAAATGTCAATAAATTTTTGAGTTGATGAGGTAATTTCAGACATAAAAGTTCCCAAACATTATAACAAACTAATTTGGTTTTAGCAAAATGGGGGCAATTCCTTGTTCGTCTAGATCAATGAAGAGCTCTGGGAAAAGCAGAAGGTCCTTTTGGGTAGAAAGAATATACCTGCCAGGAGTAAGCTCTTGCGAGCTTTTGAACTTTCCTAAATGATCACTTCTTAAAATAAACTTTAGATTTCTATTACTGTCTTTTAAACTAATAACCGCTTGAGCTAAAGGCTTGTTTTCTTTATCAGTTACTTGTCCTTGAAGAAAAAGAGTTCTCATTGGCTGTTGAGCGGTGGAGTTTTGAGAGGGGCTTTGTTTTTCAGCCTGAGGTGGGGCTTGCTTCTGATCACTATTTAGGTTGACTGGCTGGAGATTTTTGTTTGGGTTATTGAGGGGAGAGGGGGTAGTTGCCGGAGAGTTAGCTAATGGAGGGGATTCCTCTTGCTTTTGAGGCTTATTCTGTTCTTGGGTAAAAATTTCCGTTTTTAATGAGGCATTAGGCATAAGAGAAGGGGTTTTTTGTGTTAAAGACGACTGAGTCTCAGGACCCTTTACTGTCGGAGCCTCTGGTTGCTTAGAGGGGGGGGGAGGTGGAGCAACAGTCCTTAGTTTTTGGCTGAGTTTTGCCGTTTGAGCGGGGGTTTGTGGCCAGCCCAACTTATGATCTTGATTATCAACGCCAGTAATTTTAGTCGTCACCTGAGTGGGTTTGAAAAAACTTGATGCATTTAAGAAAGAGTCAATATTTTCTTGGGAAGGAATAATAATTGGTCTTACTCTTACAGACTGTTCGCTTTGGACTGATGGTTTTTGCAAGACCTTTTTAGGTTTGATTTTTACCTTAGGGGCGGGGGCAAGCGCAAAACTGTTCAAGGCAGATTGAATGCGTTCCTGCTCAAAGATTTCTAATTTGTCTTTTTCATCATTGGTTTGATCTAAAGTAGAAAAGAAATCAATCACTTTGTGTTTTTTAGCTGGAGTAACATTAAAAGCTTCTTGAGAATTAAGAGCTTGCTCAACATCGCTTTTTGGCTGGTAAGTAAAATAAGCGGGGACCATAACTTCCTTTTTCCAGAAAAATTTATTTGGTTGAAAGAGATTTTTAAAAAAAACACCAATCCAATGAGAAAGAGGTTGATCGGCAATAGGGATAAAGGCGGCGATTAGCCCAAAACCCCCGAAGAAAATCATTAGCGGCCATTTAATAAAGCCAGGCCAATTGAACTGATTAATAATAATGGCGATCACCACACCCACAATAATTTCCAAAAATTGTTTTAAATCTAGCTCGCCAATTAAATGAAAGCGATAGTTACTAACATCCTGAGGAATAAAATGCTCTTGCATAAATTTGTCAGTTTTTAGTATAACAGAAAGAGGGCAGGAGGTCAATAATAATTATAGCTAGGACCAAAATAAAAAAAATCAGCTCTTAGTTTAAATTATCCTGACTTTTAAGTGTCTGAGACATAAAAAGGACCAGTGTAAGGATTTTCTGGAATAAAACGATCGCAGTCTTTGAATCCTGGTTCTCCGCGACTCTTACTGTTTTCGGCCGCCTCTTTTAAAACACCAAAAACGTTTAGTAGGGTTTCTCCTCCATCAATATTACAAAGATTTGTTTCTCCCACTTTCATTGCGCAGTATCTAGCATTGTATGAACGTCCAGGAACATAAGTTTTCAAAATCCATTTACCCGCGCTTATTTTGGGTTTTTCCAGTCCTTGATAAAGATGAAGCTCGATATGGATGGCGCCCACATTTCCCGTAGTGCCCAAATATTGCCCCGCTTTAACTCTTTGTCCTTCCGCTAGTGAAGCAAAATGTCCGCCACGATCTTTTTGGGTAGCAGGACACCAAACCTCTCCGTAGCGGATGACAAATTCTCTGCCAGAAGCATCTTGAGTAAGAACATCGGCTCCACAAAGAACATTTTCTGGTTCTCCGTTCCATCTATTAGTTAGTCTTAATATTTTTCCATCGGTAATAAATCGAGCGGGATCGCCGCCAAGAGGATAAAGATCCAAGCCAACATGACACCTATCTTCTCTTTTAGTTCCTCCGACATAACCCATATTGAAAGGAATAGTGCAAATTGTTTCGCCTTTACTGTTTTGTTTTGAGCTAATTTTTGAATAAGGATAGACGCTATTGAAAACTCCCATTCTCGGAAAGGGAACGACACCGTCTTTACAAGCATTGGCATCACCCAATAATCCCTCAGCTTTAGGACAGTCTCCTACACACAGGTAATCCATCGCTGTTAAAACCCCCCCGTCATCAGCCACATTAAGAGAATAATCTGGCCCCACTTGTTCTGCTAAAACTCCCTGATTTTTTACTAAAAAAAATATTGAAAAAGGAAGTAAAACCAGCAGAAGTAGAAGGAATTTTAATTTTTTAATTTTATTTAAAATAAACATACTTTAAACTCTAAGGAGTTAAGAAAACAGCGGTTTCAAATTGAAATTTCTCCTCTTCTCGCCCCTTTTCATCTAATATTACACCTTTAAAAAGATATTTTGGCTCAAAAACTTCAGTTTCTGGTCGATAAATATATTCCAGTGAAACTTCGTTAATTTGAGCTGTGCCGCCACTTTCAGTCAGACCAGAAAAATTTTCCTCAATAATTTTTGGCAGTTTTTTTTGATTGAGAGCTTTTACAAAATTGGTCATTGATTCTGGGTTTAAATTTCCGTTTTGGCTAAAATAGGGCAACTGAGAATTGTATTCCAATTTAGAGATTTCTCCATTTCCCCAAACAAAAACAGCTAGTGGTAACTCATTGTTTGGATAACTGATCAAATAAGGAAAATTTCTAGCATACTCGTAATGGAGAACCAAACGCTCCGCTTTTTTTTCTGTATTTTTAAAAGTAAAGTACTGATCGATATTATTTTCTAATAGAAACAAACCCACCAACTCTTTAGCATTTAGAGTTAATTCTTCTATATTTGTTTGGCTGTCAACTTTAACGAAAGGATTTTTTAAGGCTTGGGGCTGACAGTCTCCTTCATAACCTTCGCAACTAGTAATTTGAGGGAGGGAGTCAAGCTCTAGAATAATATTCTCATTTTCATTTTTCGCTTCTTTTCCAGCGACGCTGGCAACAGCCTGAACGACTTCTTGATTAGAAATAGCAACTATGTTTGGAGCTAAAGAAAAATCGAACCTCTCTTGTTGAGGGAAAGTAAATTTGAAAGGTTTAGGTAAAAGAAAATCCAGCAGAGCTAAAACTACTACTAGAATAAAAATAAGGATAAAAAATTTAATATAACTTTTTTTCATTTTCTTTTATTATACACGTTTAGATTTTAGATTACATTATCTACTGGTTTTATTTTGGTACTGGAGTCCTCGTTTTAAGTGCTTACTTAGCTTATAGACAAAGTTTATTTCTTGAGAATAAGTAGAATTTATCTTGAAAGTATTTAAGAGCTAAGACTTTATTGAGAAAAGCAAATAAAAACGGCTTTCAAGACTTTTATTTTTTTGTTTAACTTTTTATATAAGAGCTGGCTGTAAACGCTTTTTTTATGGAGTTGGTCCTGTTCTCCTTGTGGGGCTCGGAGGAGTGGGAGTAGGAGAAGGGACTGGAGGTGCGTCAGAAACTCTAATGTTAATTGAAAGCATTGATTTTATAGTAGAGTTAGGAAAACACTTAGTTGTAAACTCTGTTGTTCTTGAGGCAGTAGTGGAGCAGTTTTTATTTTTAGCAGTAATTGTCCATCTTATACCACTATTGCCCACCTTTTCCCCCTTAGCGGTAACACAAGAAGAGTCAGTGGTATCTGCGCTACCATCATTTCTTTGAAAATCTTTAGGTTCTCCACAAATTGTAGGAAGGGTGACAGTAATAACTCTCGTTTCTCCTTTTCTTAAAAGAATGGTTGCTCCATTACCAATTGTCCTTCCTCCATCTTTTGCTGACAAACGATAGCAGCTGGCGTTTTTCTGGCAAAAAGTAGGAATGTTTTGGCCGCAAGAGTTATTAAATTCAGTCTTACTAGAATCACAACCAGAAGGAGAGGTTAGCTCTCCGTCAGTTGCTCCAGGAGAACTAGGATTTGACGAGGACCCTTGGCTATCCCCAGGGGGGACTTGCCCATAAGCGACCGTTGCTTGAGAGTCATTAAACTGAATCGCTCGACAAGTGTCTTCTTTTCTTTTTGATTCATATCCTAAAGTGATAATGTTTGTCAAACGATAATCATTTCCTGCGGGCAAAGGGTAGCCTCCAGGAAAAAACTCTTCTAAGTCAAAAGAAACCTCTTTGTCTATTTTAAAGCCAGTTAAAGAGTCTGTTTTTAAGGCTCTCATCAAGGCATTACAAACAGGAACACTCATCTCTCCCTCTTGAGAAACAGCATTTTCTGGAATGCTTGGTAGGGCATAATTTTCTGGCACCCCTTTTCCAGTAGAAGAAAGATCGGCTATGGGAGGAGGCAGGGTGTAGGGGAGAGGATTTTCAAAATTTGGACAAGTATTATTTTGAGAATCATCGTTGGAACTTTGTTTGCAAGCTAGACTAAGAATATCACTACACTCTCCATCTAGCACAATATCAGAACAATGATTTAAATTGGGCGTTAATGTATAAGTAAAACTTGCTTTTTCACTACCTAATTGAGCGATTGGCCCTGGCAAACTATTAGGAATGATTTTTTTGGTTAAGGAAAGACAGGGAAGACAGTCGGCATTAACTACTGGAGACTGATTAGTAATATTGGCTGTTTCTTGAGTTTGTCTCTGCTCCTCTTGGACAACTACAACTACAGTAACAACAATAGCCGACACCGCAGCAACTGCTAGAATAGCCCAACCAATAGGAGTGCTGACAAGAAAAGTGATTAGGGCAACGAGTGCATTAAATAGGGAAACCGCCGCTTTAATCAAAAGGCTCATCAGCTTCGTTAAGGCTCTAGCTGTAGCTCTGGCTGCTTTGCTGGCGACTTTGGCCGTTGCTTTGCCTGCTCGTACGGCAAGTTTGCCTGTTTGGTTTAGAACTTTTCTTGTTTTAGATAATAAACTCTTTGTTTTTTGAGTGATTTTTTTTAGTCTTTGAGGGGTTTTTTTCTTAGCTTGTTCCCTTAGTCTTTTTAGGGTGTCTTGTTTTTTACTACTTTGTTTGTCGTCTTTATCTTCACTTTCTGAGTCTAAATTTTGTGAAGATGAAGGAGGTAGATTTTCAGATGAATAAAAAGGGGGGACTCCTCCTCCTGACAAAGAAGGACCAACAGTTTGTTTCTCAGCTGTTGGTAAAGACTGAGGAACTATTGCTCCAGGAGCTAGAGTTTGTTCGCCAATAGGAGAAGGAGAGAGATCTTCTGGTTTTTGTTCAATTATATCTGCAGGAGAGGAGGCCGGAGCGGATCCTTCTGGAGTTGATTGTTGAGGAGAATTAAAGTTATCAACCTGAGCGGTCGGCTCTGTTTTTTCTTGATTTAGACCCTCTGCTTCTTGAGGGGGTGAAAATCTTTGTTCTTCATCAGAAGCTTGAGGCGAGGGTTCTTCTTCAACTGATGAAGAATCTTGCTCGTCAGAAGAGGAATCTTCGTTTTGTGGAACTGACTGTCCAACAACTCTTTTAGGAGAAGAGGGCCGACTTTCTTCTTTAGCTGGTTCCTTTTTTTGAGGTGGAACAAAAGTGTTGTCGGCTTTAGAGCCCAAAGTCTTTGTCTTTTCTTCTTGAGTAATTTGAGCTTGATCTTCCGACGTTTTAGAGGTATCAGAGGCTGGCTTTTGTTCTGAAGGTAAAGCTTGATCAGAGGAGGGCGCTTGACTAGTTTCCTGTAAATTTTCTTTGTCTACTAAAGGTTCCTCATCATCCAAAAGATAGAGTTGATTGGATTGAGGATCTTGTCCAGGATTATCAATAATAGTTTGGTTGTATTTTTCTTTAAAAAGTTTTTCAAAGCTCGCCATTTGCTCGGGAGTTAAGTCGAGTTTGGTTAAAGTTTCTTCTTCTAATTTAGCCAGCATTTGCTGGAAAAACTCCTGCCTTTTAGTGCCAAAAGCCAATTCAGGCCGCTCTTGTAAAAGTTCTTTTTGTTGATTAAAAAATAAATTTAGATCATAAATGGATTTCTCTGCTAGCTGATCAAGCTTAGAGATTTCTTGGAAAAGCTGTTCATTTAAGTTGGGGAGTTGTCCTTTTATTAAACCGTGTAAATTTTTATTTGTTAAAAGGAAAAGACTGGCGCCAATTTTAATATTTGTTTTTTGATCCTCTTGTAATAGATTAAGTAAAAATTGGGTTTGTTTTTCAGCTTTAGTTTTTAAGTCTAAGGATGAGTCTTCAGAAATTTCTTGGATTGCTCTTTCAATATCAGCCGGCTGAGAAATATTAAAACTAGAATCATTATCAGTTGCTTCCTCTGTTTGAGAGGCAGCGAAAGAGGAGCCCGAACCGCTTCTACTTTCTTCCTTTTTAGACTTTTCAGCTTGATCCTTTTGTGAAACCCCTTCCTTCTCTGTGTCTTTTTTTGTAGAAGTGAGAGAAATAGCAGCCCCAGTAGTAATAGTAGAAGCTCCCTTTTCTCTGTCCTTAACAAAAGCAGGATTAAAAAGTTTTTCTAATTCTGCTTTAATATCTCCACTTAAAACTTTTCTATAAGCTTGTTTTAAATTTTCTAATTGCTCAGAGTCGAGCGGCTTAGCGGTCTTATTCAAAACTTTGGGGTCTAAAAGATCGAAACGCCGATAATATTGGGCAGACTGCTGATAAATGTCGGCAAAAGAATCGGCGCTTTGATTCTCGTCGGCAAAAGCTTTGGTAAAAACCTCTCTTCCACTTAAATCAAAAGGCTGAAAATTAAAGATGGCAAAAAGAGTCTCCCGATCACTTTGTTGTAGTGGGGACTCAATCGTCGCCAATAAGTCTTGTCTTTGCAAGCCCAAAGCAGTAGCTACTTGAAAACCGACTAAAGTGGTATAGCTTAAACGTAAAGAATCCTTGGGCTCTTGGTCTGCCATATTGTTATTATAATACAAAACCTAATAAGATAGAAACATCCCGCGGGCCTTTTAAGGGCCGACCAGAAATTTGGAGCTCCAAGCTTGATATTTGGAAGGATACTGCTTTTGTTCTCTGATGGAGCCGTCAGCATTATAAATGGTATGAGTAAAATTGGTGCTTAAACCGCCAACCGCCCAATCTATTTGCTGTCTTTTTCCAGGGGGAAGTGAGGGATCGGGAATATAGACTGGAGGAGGGGCTTTGATAAAATTTGATTTACTATAATTGGTGACAGTTGTTTTTCGACCATCACTTGTCCCATAAAGACGAACATTCATGTAGAGGTTTTTACTGTCTGCTTGAGCGACTATCAAAAGATAGCCCTGAGTATCGTTAATAAAACGTAAATCGATATTACCAGCATAAACAGTAGCGTCAAAACCAGGATCATTATTTAATTCATAATAACTCACTCGATAACTATGAGGCAGTCTAAGAGTAATTTTCAGTCCAGCATTTAATAAAGCTCTAAAAAGAGTGGTGCTTACCTGACAAACTCCGCCACCAGCTGAGAGTTCAGACCTGCCCCCTTGAATAATATATCCTTCTTTATAGCCAGCGGCCGCACTAACATCGCCGATAGCTTGATTAAAGGAAAAACTTCCTCCAGGAGGCACTAAATGAAGATTTAGTTTTTGACTGGCAAGCGCAACATTATGAACTCTTCCAGGAATAGAATGAGCATAATAGCTTTCACCAAAACCTAAAAGATCATTAATGCCTAAATTATTAGTTTGAGATAAAGATTTTTTCGGAGAGATGACGTTCAGAGGAATATCAATCTCTGCCATTTTTAATTCTTGACTCTGCTCTAAGACCAACATTTGTTCTTCGATCTTTTTTAAAAGAGCTTGTTTATCCAAAGCCAAACCGTTTAAGGGAGGAGAAAAAGATTTTACCTTAAGAGATTCTTGATCAAAGTCTAAATGAGGTTCTTGAGGCTCTCGGTCGATAATTGATTCCAATTGAGTAAAAATATTAGCCAGCTCAGACGAAGAAGAAGCCGAATGATTATTTAATAAAGGGATCAAAACGGTATCCTTTATTGTGAAAAGAAAATTATCAATTTGGTCTGTCTGTAAAACAATTTTTTTGCCCACCAAATTAAGTGCTTGTTTTTGGAGAAGAGCTAGTTGATTAAGAGAAAGTCTTTGCTCTTTCCTTTCTAGAGGAAGAGTAATTTCCTTATGTCCAGCATTGAGCGCTTCAACTACAAGTTGATAGGCTTTTTTCCGATCGAGAGAAAGAGCGTCTTCTCCAGGATCAAGCCGCAATGATTTAGGATCATTGGTTTTATTTAAAACTAAGGAACTGGGATGCCCTACCTGCTCCGCCGAAGATGCCAATTCGTCAATCATTTTTAAAACAGCTTCTTGATTGAAAACTAATTCAGCTTGGTAATTTTGTGATTGAAATTTAAATAAAAAAGGGGGAAAGCTTTGAATAAAACTTGATGACTGTTGTTTTCTTAAAATCTTGTGTAGAGCGTCATCAAAATCGTAAACTAGGTCTAACTCGCCACTTTGAGAGGCTAATTTTTTATCTCCAGCTAAAAGAGAAATTTGTTGTTTGGGATCAATTTGAAGAGTGCTGAGTTTTTTTTGAGCTTGAGAAACATTAAGATTGTCTAGGGAAAGGCCATTAACCGTTGTTTTGGGAAAAAAATGAGTTTGGTAAAACTGAACTAGTTGCCAATAAAAATAGAAAGACAGAAGTAAAATTCCTAAACCTAAAAAATATGTTAAGGCTGAGGGAAGAGAGTTTTTTTTTGTTTTTTTTAACATGATTTTTGACAAACAGATTGCTGTATTATAAAATAAAACTTTATGATAGACAATAACCAGAAAACAAATCAAAAAATTAATCCTCCCTCCAATGAGCCTCGTCCTCAAGCAAGCCCTGTTTTGCAAGCTTCTCCTTCAGGTGGAGTAGTTGCCACTTTACAACCAGGAGAACAAAGCTTTGAAGATAAAATCCGCACTGAAAGCGAAAGAAAGGATAATTTTGTTTATCAAAGCTCTGCTCCAGATTTTATTGACAATTCTCAACCAGGAATAAAAATTCCCGAGATGGAGGGATCAGCAGTAGTTTCTACTGAAGCCCAGACGACAGAAGAGAAAGTCCAAGCTCCAGCGACTGTTTTAAACTATAAAATCGGCAATGATTTAGAAAAAAAGAAAAAAAACAAATGGTTTTTTCCAGTAATTTTCGGTTTATTTTCTATTTTTATTATAGGGTCAATTATTTGGTATTTTTACAATCGTAACTTAAAAATACAACAGGCCAAAGTTGAACCACCAAAAGAAACAGTTATTACTACTCTGGAATATTGGGGATTATGGGAACCCTCACATTTCTTAACCCAGGTTTTGAAAGATTTTGAACTGTCTCATCCAGGAATCAGTGTTAATTATATGAAGAAAGACATTACCGATTATTGGCAAAGCTTGAATCAAGCAATTGGCACGGCTAGTGGTCCAGATGTTTTTCGTTATCATGCCTCTTGGAGAGAAGATCTTCAGGACAAGTTAGCCCCCATGCCAGAAAAGATTATGACTCCAGCTCAGTATGGTCAAACTTTTTATCCAGTTATGTCTCAACAATTAAGAAATCAACAAGGGGAAATTCAAGGAGTTCCTCTTATGTATGACAGTCTTTCTCTGCTTTATAATAAAGAACTTTATCGGCAAGCAAACTTAGAATTGCCAAGCACTTGGGCTCAATTTAGAGCTAATGCTGCCACTCTAACAAGAAAAAATCAGGAGGGATATATCGAGATTGCCGGTGCTGCTATGGGTTTGGCTGATAATGTTGATTTTGCTTCTGACATTATCACTCTTTTAGCCATTCAAAGCGGGATTGATTTCAAAAATCCAGATGTAAAAATTATTGAAGACGTTTTAACTTTTTACACCAATTTTTATAACTCTAGCGCGCAAAGGACTTGGGATGAAACATTTGCTGACAACTCTACCTTGGCTTTTTCCAGAGGAGAAGTAGCAATGATTATTGCTCCTTCATGGATTATTCATGATGTTTTAGGGATAAATCCAAACTTAGAAATAGGAGTAGCTAGTATTCCTCAGTTAGACATTGATCGACCCAAAGAGTTGGCCAGTTACTGGGTAGAGGGAGTCAGTGCCGCTAGCCCGAGACAAGAGGCCGCTTGGCAACTGTTGAGCTATTTAAGTTCGGAAGAAGTGCTACAAGCTTTATATGAACAACAGGCTTCAGCCAGACTCTTTGGTGAAATTTATCCTCGTTCTAGTATGGCTGATTTATTAGCTACCAATCAATATATTCAGCCATATTTATTTAGGGCTGGCCAAGCCATTGGCTATCCTGCCAATGACAAAACTTTCGATGAGGGACAAAATCGAGAGAAGAAAGAAGCAATTCTTAATGCCATTAATGTTTTGACCAAAAAGACTAGTTATTCAAGTAATCCACTTGAAGTGGCTGCTACTTTAGCTAAGGCTTTAACAGTCGCCACTCCAGAGGAGGAGATGGAACAAAGATAGTTTTCTCAGAAAACATTTTAGTTTATTTCGTTTACAATACATAAGTAGTTATGTGGAATATAGTTAGTGACGGTTTATGGCAAACCTTGTTTTATGCTCGCCAGACTGGACAAACCTTAACTCCAGAAGAATTATGGGAGAGGTTGGTTTTTTCCTCTCCAAGAATAAAAAAACGAGAGTTAATAGAAAAATTAAAAACTTCAATTGATCAAGGAGTACTGCTTGAAAAAGAAGGAAGAGTCTTTTGGTGGCCATTAAGCGACTATCAGCAGAGACAGAGATTTGGACACAGAAAGCAGTCTCTAGCCAGAGAGGCGGCCAATTATTTAAAAAGAATTCCTTTTATCAAGGGAATTGGCCTCACTGGCTCAGTAGCAACTGGTTTTCCCAATGAAAAAGACGATTTAGACTTCTTAATCATTACCGAAAAAAACAGAGTTTATCTGACTCGTTTTTTGTGTTATTTTTTAGCTTGGAAAAAACATAAAAAACATCAAACAGGTAAAGAGGAAAACTCTTGGTGCTTCAATATTTTTTTAAGTGAAGAGGCTTTATTGATTCCTGAAACTAAAAGATCTCTCTATGCCGCTTGGCAACTCAAACTATTAAGAAATCTTTGGCAGAAAAATCACTGTCTAGACGTTTTACAACAGAAAAATCAATATTGGTTGGAAAAATATTTGAATTATGCAGGAAAAAATAATTTAACAATAATTGAAAAAAAAGACTCAAAAAATTATCTTTTAGATCTTCTAGAAGCAATAATGCGTCAAATACAATGGAATTATATGCGTGCTAAAGTTACTAGAGAAATAATAACGGATAAACAGATCTTTTTCCACCCTCTTAAAAGAAAAACTACTGCTTTAGCGGTGCTTAAACAAGATTGGTTAAAAGAGTTGTCTTCATGGCAAATAGGAAAAAATGGGGAAATCCCCCAGTGGCTAAAAGAAGAGATCAATAATAAAAAAAATAAAATAGGCCTGATTACTGGAGTTTTTGACTTATTGCATCAAGGACACCTCTCCTTTATTAAACAGGCAAGCAAAAAAACAGATCTGCTAATCATCGGTCTTGAAAGCGATCAAAGAGTGAAAGAACACAAAGGCAAAAACCGCCCCTTTTACAATCAGTGGCAGAGGCGCTTGCGTTTGCAAAATTTGCTTAAAGATCAAGCAAAAGTGATTATTTTACCCGATAGCTTCAAAACAAGTTTAATCAGGGAAAAAGTTTTAAAAAACTTAAAAATTAACTTTCTTTGCATTGGTGAAAATGACCCAAGAAAGCAAGATAAACAGGCCCTCTTGAAGAAAATCGGTCAAAAACTGATTTTTTTGCCAGAGGATAAGAATATTTCTATGACTAAAATTTTGTCTCACACCAAATTGACTGAAAAGCTAATTTTTGCCTATGATCGCCAAGCTTTAAAAAGAAAAGTCTGGAAAGAAAATCATGAAAGCTAAAAATATTTTTGTTTGTCAAATTTGTGGACAAGAATACAGTAAGTGGCAGGGGCGTTGTGATAATTGTAACAACTGGAATTCTTTAGCAGAAGAAACGAGGAAAGAAGAAAAGAAGGCAACCAAGGAAAGTCTCCATTTGGAGCAAATAACCGTTTCTTTTAGTCAGGCAAACACTTTAAATACCTCATTTAAGCGTTTTTCTACTAAAATTGAAGAACTCGACCGTTGTTTAGGTATTGATAGAGACGGGAAAATGGGTTTGGTCCAGGGGAGCGTTGTTTTATTAGGAGGACAACCAGGAATTGGCAAATCAACTTTACTAACACAAGTAATTGTAAATTGGTGTAAAGAAATTCTAGCTCGTAATTACCGCAAAACAAGCGTTAAAAAAGATTTTGATACAAATAAATTAAATAAACCGGAAAGACCAGTTAAAACTTATTCACACGCTGTTGAAAAAATGTCTAAAACCTTAGATTTACCTCAAGTAATGTATGTCTGTGGAGAAGAAAGTCCTCAACAAATTAACTTACGTTTGCAAAGGTTGTTGTCAAAAAGTGAACAAAAGGAAGATTTGCCCTTAACTTATGTCACCACAACCGATGTTGATGCAATCACGCAGTTGATGCGTGAATCAAAACCAGAACTTTTAGTAGTAGACTCTATCCAAACACTAAAAACTAAAGATTTGTTGGGGCCGGCTGGCAGTTTAGGTCAAGTGAAAGAAAGTAGTGACCGCATTACCCAAACTGCCAAAGAACTAAACATTCCGACTTTTTTAATTGGACATGTTACTAAAGACGGTAGCTTGGCTGGGCCAAAGGTTTTAGAACACCTAGTTGATGTTATTTTTGAGCTGACGGGAGAAAGAGGTGACGAAATTAGATTTTTGCGGACTCTTAAGAATCGTTTTGGAGCTAGCGATGAAGTGGGCGTTTTCAGGCTTACTAACCAAGGAATGGAGGAAATTGATAATCCAAGTGCTTATTTTTTACAAAGTGCACAAAGTCAAATTCCTGGAAGTGGAGTTGTTTGTGTTATGGAGGGGACAAGACCTCTTCTAACAGAAGTCCAGGCTTTAGTTTTACCTTCACAGCTAGTAATGCCCCGGAGAGTAGGAAGGGGTGTCGATCTCTCTAGAGTTCAGATTTTAGCTGCGGTTTTACAAAAACACTGCGGTCTGCCATTAGGAACGAGCGACATCTTTTTAAGTATTGTTGGCGGGATGAAAATAACTGACACAGCCATAGATTTGGGTCTAGCAACAGCGATTGCTTCTTCTTTAGCAGAAAAAACTTTACCAGCAAAAGCAATTTTTATTGGGGAAATTGGTTTAATGGGAGAAATTCGTCCAGTGAGTTCTTTTGATCGAAGAGTTAAAGAGGCTAAAAGACTAGGCTATCAAGAAATTTATTCTTATAAGAGCCATAAAAACTTAAAAGCTCTTCTTAGTGATTTAAAAATTTAAGTTATTTTTTAGTGGCGTAACGCTCACGACTCACACGAATAACTTTTTCCTTATTTTGATTGCTGCTTTTTGCCAAAGGTAAAGTATAAGCGGGGAAAGGTTGGGAAATGACATTATCAATTGACAAACGATTGATAATTTGATGTCGGTTCAAAGAAACCAGATCATCAAAGCTATATTTCTCTCCATATTCTCTAGAGAAAACTTGCGCGTCTTCGCTCCCCATTACAAAGCTGACCATACTACCACAATTACCAAAAATGGCCTTTTGTACATCTTCAGGAATTTGAGCAATATACTGATTGGCTAAAACCAAATTAAGTCTGTATTTACGGGCCTCTGATAGAATTTTGTTAAATGAGCTGGTAGCGAAGTTTTGAAATTCATCAACATAAAGATAGAAGTCCCGCCTTTGTTCTTCAGGGATATGAACGCGACCCATAGCTGCTAATTGAATTTTTGTGATCAACATGGCTCCTAAAAGAGTGGCATTGTCTTCTCCAAGCATCCCTTGTGAAAGATTGACTAAGAGAATTTTACCTTCATCCATGATTTGTTCAATAGAAAAGGAGCTTTGGGAAGCGTTCACCACATTTCGGACCAAAGGTGAAGAGACAAACTGTCCCACTTTATTAAGAATTGGAGCGACGGCTTCATTTTTAAGTCGATCTTGTAAGGGCTCAAACTCTCCTTCCCAAAAACTTCTCAAAACTGGATCTTGTAATTGCTCAAGGACTTTTTTACGGAATTGTTTATCAGTGAAGAGTTGAACAATATCTGATAAACGAGCATTTTCCATTTGCAATAAAGTTAGAAGAGCATTACGTAAGAAATGCTCCAATCTTGGACCCCAAGAATAAGAATAAAGTTTTTGAAAAATCGAAACAATACCTGAGGCGATTAATTCTCGGTGTTCAATATTTCTACCTTCAAATAAATTAATTTTAACTGTTCTTTCCCCGTCGGCAGGATTGAAGAAAACCACATCATTGATCCGACTAGCAGGAATATAATTAAGTAAAATATCAATGGCGTCTCCATGAGGGTCAATAAAACAAACCCCCTCATTATTGCGTAAATCATTAATAGCCATATTCGCTAAGAGAGTAGACTTACCAGTCCCTGTTTTTCCAATTACATACATGTGGCGACGGCGGTCAATCTTATTAATGCCATATTTTTGCATTTCATTTTTAAAATTTGTTTGAGCAAAAACATTAATACTTTGTTTTAAGTCTGGAGGAGAATCTCTTCTGACGATTGGAAGGTTTTCTGGTGGCTCTCCCAAGAGGTTTTTTCCCCAAGCTAAATTAGGAATAGTCGACAAAACTTCATTGGGAAAATGATAAATGGTTGCCAGCTCATAAGCTGTGAGATGAAAAGCCGTTTGTTTATGCTGTTTCCTAGCTATCATTTGCTTCAGTAATAACTGGGGAAGCAAAGGAGGAAGTCTCTTTTTAAACTGATTCCCTCCTTCCTTTTTCACCGTATTAACAGTGTCAATCAAACTATCAAGAAAAAGTTGAGCCTGAGTTTTATCACCACTAGCAACAAGAATATTAAAATTAACCAGTAAACCTTTTTCTCGAATTTTCTCTTTTATAAAATCTTTTTGCTGTGAGGCGCTAGAGTTTGAGTCAGCATCTTGGTCTATTATTTTTTGGCAATCATTTTTCCACCAATCATCACCATTAGTGACAATCAATTGAATCACGGCCCGATCTTGAATGGAGGCTTTTGACAAACGGGAAAGAAGTGAGGCTAAAGAATCTCCTGTTTCAAACTGGCGAAAGTCTTTTAAAGGTAGGCACTGATTATTCAAGAGTTTAACTCTAGTAATTAAAACCTCTTGACTATGATTGGTATTTAATTTTTCTTTATAAAAATCAAAATAGTTGACAGTATCAGCTGGAGAAATTGTTGCTTGTGGGTAGTGAGCTCCAATTAAGCCTTTTAAGTATAAACTCAACCTTTCTGGAAAAGAAACAAAAAAGGAAACAGTTTGATTCTCTAAAACGATTTCAAAGCTAGCCGCTTCTTTTTGGCCAAGAATTTGCCACCAGACATTTTCTCTAAAAGAAGGCATAGTAAGAAAAAACTCTGTCATTGCTAGAGCGTCTTTTTTACTGTCTCGACCAGTGCGAATTTCAAATAATTTTTGTGGCATCTTATTGACCAAGCTTAACCCAAGCTGAACCGGTGCCGTCTGTTGTGACCGCTTGACAAGCATAAAACTTAAGATCTAAACTATTATAATAGATCTTTCCTTGATTTTCTAAGTTGCAAGGGCCAGCCTGAACTTCGGTCACTGGCTGTAAATGTAGACTACCCTTAATCCTGGTGTCACCACCAACATCCAAGGTTGCCTGAGGGTCACTTACTCCAATACCAACATTACCATTGGGTAGAATAGTGAAACGCTCCAAAGCCTTATCCTGGTCAAGGGTTCTAATTCTAAAACTACTATCTTGAGCTAAATCAAGATAGTTTTTCTTACTTTGATTATCAAGAAAGATATTTCCTTGGAGGTAGAGGGTTGGGACACCGACATCCCCCAAATTAAGGAAAGCTATTTTTGCGCTTGCTGTTGAATCTCCCCCCAGAACCACGTCTTGACCTTGATTGGCGGGGAAAATTACTCCAGATAACTGTCGCCAAAGACTTTGACTTTGAACCTTTTGATCTTCCCCAGAACTATAATAGTTGAGATTTAGCTGACCAATTTTTATATAATGATTATTCTGACTTTCTCCAATAATTTTTAAGGTCAGAGTTTCACCACCCTTAACTCCTAAAACTTCAAGTTCATCACGACTGAGAGTTAGAGGCTGAGTGTTAAGAGCCGTGCTGGCCCAAGATTCTGAGGGGCTAGTTTGTTTAGTCTTTGTTACGCTCAAACTACTACCTTGACGGAAGACTTCTAAACTAAGGGAATTCTGTTCTAAGTTTGAGCTATGGGTCAAAAAGTCTAGAGTGATAGCTTTTTCTTGCCAAGAAGAAAAGTCTTGAGGAATTGTTAGATTGATAGAGAAAGTAAGAGAGCTTGGAGTTTGGCTATTAGCTGAAACCCAGCGATAATAATTGAAGCGGTATTGATTGTCAACCACATCGTGTCCACTAGAAAGATCACTTTGGGAAAGATCTGCTGATCCAGTTATGACCACTCCTGGGTATTCTGGATCAAGAACTAGACGACAAGTATTGCCGGCACAGTGACTATTGCTAGCAAAGGAGGGAGTCCCTCCGCCAGTAGAGACAAAGTCAACTCCATTGTAGATATAAATTAATTGATTAAGAGAGTCATAAACTATATCGCCAACTTTTTGTCCCACCTTAATGCTTGGTTTGCCACTAGATGTAGGAATTTGTAAACCCTGATTATTCCCATGAGAAGTTTCCAGTCTATTTTGAGCAGTTAATTTGGTTTGAGTAATAATAGACCCGTCATTGTCAAGCTGTAAAGAAAGCCTATTATTAGCATAAATGCCACCGCCGCTAGGCATAGTTGGCAAAGCCACTAAATCTTTATCAGCCAAAGTGTCCAGCCAACTAGTGGTGTTATTGTCAGGAATGTTGGCCACTAGGAAATAAAAGTCACTATTGGCGAGTGAGCGGTAGAGCCTTCTGGCTCGAATGGGAACAGTAGCAATTGGTAGATTGTCAATTTTAATTGCTCTTTGGTCTCCGGTAAGAGTAATAGCTGCATGATTGATTGAAGAATTTGTTTCTTCTCCCTTATCCGTAATAAAAGTTAATTTATATTTATAAGTTCCTGTTTGATTGCCGTGATCAACAAGAAGAGAAATAAGAGCCTCGTCAGCAGTATTGTCTGTCCAGCTAGTGGTATGGTTATCGTTGATGGTGGCCAAGAAATAAAAGTCTTCACCATTAGCTTTTGTGCGGTAGATTTTTCTGCCTGTAACATTTGGCAATTGATAAGTAGAAATATTTTCTATTGAAAATTGTTTTTGATCAAGGTTACTGTCAAAAACAAAGATGGGACTTAATCCTCCCTCTTTACCGTCAGCCGTAATATAGCTATAGCGATATTTATAACGAGCATTACTTAAATTTCCTGGACTATCAATGAGAGAGACTTTTAATGTCGGAGGAGAGGGCAGGCGAGTCAAGCCTTGAGGATGATAGCCCTGCTCTTGCAATCTCAACTGACTGGAATCAGGCCCGACACTAAAATCAAAGTTCAAGCTTCCTTGATTAATCGTTAGCTTTTGTTTTGGTTGATCAGTTCCCAAACCTAAAAAGCCATTTTTAGTTAAGGTTAATTGATTCTCCCAAAAATCTTGACCAGCTTTGGTGTAAAAGCTTAAACCAGCATTAGTTGCTTGAATTTTTGCCTCATTAGTCGCCGAAAAAATTAAACTATTGTTTATTTCCAAATCGCCACTAACTTTTAAGTCTGCCTTATAATCTTGATTGCCAATATAGACTTTTCCTGATCCTGGTAAGAGAAATAAATCTCCAGTTTTTGAAATCAATCCAAGGTTTCCTAAGTTAGTGATGGCGGTTTCCTGAGTAACAAAATTTAAATTACCACTCTCATCAACGACAGGGATAGTATTGGCGGTAATAGCTTTACTGGCGGAGAACCCTTGCAAGGAAGCACTATTAAGAGCGTAGGGAACACTTTTAACCAATTGGCGAGGAAATAAAACCTCTTTATCAACAGTGATCTGTAACCAAACACTACTGTTTTGAGCAAAAACGCTTCCTAAATCAAGCCCGCAATTCTCTCCGTCATTGCCATCGCCGTTACCAGATCCTAGGTTAACAGCAAAAACTCCTTGTTGATTGGGTGAAATAGAGCAAAAATTACTACTCCAAAGTAGATCTCCTCCGATAGGAGGAGGGGTATTACCTCCACTAGTATTGTAGAGCTCAAAAAGCATTTTGACCGGTTGGTTAAAGACACCGTTTGTTTTATGACTCAATCTCCCTTGAAAAGTCAAAATGCTTTTAGGAGTTTGGGCCAAACTTGATTGTTCTGGGGCGGCAAAATTAAGACTGGCGTTTTTGATTAATTGATTAAGACCAAAAACAGCTAATCCTAGTCCAAAAAGGGCGAAAACAATAAAGCTTAAGTTTTTGAGAGGATTGGGATTTGTGTCGTCCGCCGCTTGCTTGGTGGGAAAATCTATTTCTTGCTTTAAGCTCTTATTTTTTTGGTTGAAAAACTCTTCTTGATAAGATTTCTTTTTAATTTCTTGATCTAAACTTGAGTTTTTTCCAGCTTTATTTCTTCCCAAAATTTTCCCCAAATCTCCCAGAAGGCGAGGAGCGGCTGCAGCTTGTTCTTTTTCGAGTTGGGCTAATAGTTGGTCAAGGCCGAGTTTTTCTTGCTCAATTTCTTTCTGGAGATTAGGTTTTTTTGTCGCTGGCTTAGTCGAGTCAATGAACTGATTTAATAAGCGGTGCGACCTATTTTTTCCAACAGAAGCAGAGCCTTTCTTTTGCTCCACCACAGAAACACTTCGCTTGTTCTTTTTGAGCGATTTAGAACTCATAATATGTAAGTCAGTTTACTATAAAAAGGCTATCCTTGTCAAGTTCTAGCTCCAGTTTTGTTTTTTTAGCACATAATTTATAAAGAAGTTTTTATAAAAGCCTTTAATTTTTTTAGTTGATTGATAAGCATATAATAAACAAAAATTTATATTTAGACCTATATTAATAAATAGTGTTTAAATATATTATCTTATAATATTTATTTGCACACAATAGCTGGCTAGAAATATAGAAAGGGGGATAAAAAATTATTCTAAAAAAGATTAATAGAAAATTGTGGAAAACTAATATGCAAGTTTGTTGGTTTATTTAAGGAGATTATTTTGAAAATTGTTTTAAAGACTAACTAAAAACGAAAAAGCATTATTATCGCTGGACAGACCACGAATAACAATGCTTTTCCCTGTTCGAGAGTGAGTTCAACCAAAAGATATTAGAACTACACTCAACGATAACCCCTATGATAAACGATTTTTTTATTTTGTAAACTCTCACTTTATATAACTTTTTAGTTAAAAATAGTGCAAT
This sequence comes from uncultured Pseudomonadales bacterium, assembly GCA_964583625.1. Classification (GTDB taxonomy): domain Bacteria; phylum Patescibacteriota; class Microgenomatia; order UBA1400; family PJMF01; genus JAUNST01. The sequence goes on along the minus strand of CAZOVA010000001.1, from coordinate 49,095 downwards.
TTTAGTTTAATCAGGGAAAAATTTAGAGTTTTGTACAAATTTAAGCTACAAATAATTTTTTTCACTGGCCTATAATTATTGACTTTTTTAGGGAAAGATGCTATGATTTGTGATCGATATGCTTGCGATCAGTTCCAGACTAGAACCTAATCAAAACTTTCTTCACCAGCGCTTCCCGACAATGCGTCAGTTATTTTTTAATGAGCAATTTTTTACTACAATTCCAGCGCAAAATATCGAGAAAAAAAGTAGTTGGAAAAGAACGGTCATCAAAGCCTCTTTGAATATATTTTTATTTTTAGGAATTTTGTCTTTTGCTGTCTATTTTTTACCCCAGCTAACATTTAAACTTTTCCCCAATCTTAATAATAGTTTGATTAAAGCTGGAGAATTATATCAAAACGAAAATTCTCACGGTTCGGAGCAAATAATTTTGTCAGTTGTGCCTGAGATGGAAGCGACGGCGGTAGCGGCTAGAAAAATTAAACCAAAATATGACCTTAATGCTCCTGCAGGGCAATGGTTAAAAATTGATTCGGCAGGAATTGATGCAGAAATTCTCACCAATCAAAACATTGAGGATGATAAAGAAGTAAAAAAGATTCTTGATCAGGGAATTTATGCTTACCCTGAATTTAATAAATATGGCCATTGGGAAGAACCCGTTATTTTAGCTGGACATCACTACAATATGTTGACCTCAAAAAAACAGAATAGTCAAACTTTTCAAAATTTAGACAAGGTAAATATTGGAGACCAAGTAATTATCACGGACAATCAGAAACAGTGGTTTTATCAAATTTACAAAATAGAGAAAGCCACTAGTATTACCGAGAATGAAGCAGATCTGGTAATGTATACCTGTATTTTTTGGTGGGACAATGACCTAAGACTTTTCGTTTACGCCAACCTGATTAATGAAGAATAAAATAAAAACAATGTCTTTTTACTTGACATTTTATTAAAATTTGTTATAATATATGGTTAATATTTCGCTGTTTAATCGACAGCCGAAGAATTTTCCAAAAAGTATATGTTGATTGAGCCCTTTGTTTAGCTCAAGATAATTATGATAGTTTTCTAGAAAAGGAAAAAATGGATATAACAGAGACAAAAATTAGCTCTAATTTAGCTAAAAAATTGATTGTTCCCTCAGCAAATTCTCAGCCAGTAATAACTAAAATTACCAAGGGAGTAGTAATTAATAAAAACTACAACCCCGCCAAGGTTCCTATAGAAGTAAAAGCTGATTTTGACAAAAAAACTCGTCCAATGAGAGGAGTGTTAGAAATTTTAAGAGAAAATTTAGGGATTGCTAGGGTGAATTATGGAGAAAATGAAAATGACGTTTATATTCCTGCGAGTTTAATTAGGAAATATAAATTAAGAAGTGGAGATATTATTGAAGGGATAGCTAGAGAACCAAAAGAGAATGATCGTTACTGGGGTTTAATCTCTATTGACAAAGTTAATGATTCTCCTTTAGCAGATTTTTTAAAACAGGAATCAGTGAAATTTCAGACTCTAACCCCTGTTTATCCAGATGAACAGATTAAGCTGGAAACTGAAACTGAACCTCTTTCAACTAGAATTGTTGACTTAGTTGCTCCTATCGGTAAAGGACAGAGAAGTTTGATTGTTTCTCCCCCCAAAGCTGGTAAAACCACTTTTTTAAAGGAAATTAGTACTGGAGTGGCTAGTAACTATCCAGAAATACACTTGATGGCCGTTCTAATTGGTGAGAGACCAGAGGAAGTGACAGACATGAGACGTCATATTGAGAAAATTACTCAGGGCAAAGGAGAGGTTGCGGCTAGCAATTTTGATGAAGCGGCAGATGTCCAATGTCGGGTAGCAGAGCTGGCTTTGGAAAGAGCCAAGCGCTTGGTAGAAAGAGGCAAAGATGTGGTTATTCTCTTAGATTCAATTACTAGACTTGCTAGAGCTTATAATCTTTCAATTCCTACTTCCGGCAGAACTCTCTCTGGCGGTTTTGATCCAGCAGCTCTTTTCCCCCCAAAGAGATTTTTTGGAGCAGCTCGTAATTTTGAAACTGCCGGCTCGCTTACGATTGTCGGCACAGCTTTGGTTGATACTGGTTCTAGAATGGATGATTTAGTTTATGAAGAATTTAAAGGCACAGGAAATCAAGAGATTCATTTGGATCGTCGACTAGCTGAGAGGAGAATTTACCCCGCTATTGAGGTGCAAAAGTCTGGAACTCGTCGAGACGATCTACTGATTGACCCTGTGACCTATCAAGCAGTTCTTACTCTTCAAAGAATGTTAGATACTCTAGACAAAGATGAAAGAACTATGACTTTGTTATCACAGATGAAGAGAACAAAGAATAATAAAGAATTTTTGCAAAGCTTACGTAAATAATTTATAAGTTATAATGAAGAGTAATGAAGTTGCAGATAAAAAAGAAAAATCAACTATTTAAAAGACCCGCTTTATTGTCGGACTTTAATTCCTATATAAATTTTCTTTATCGTTACCTCAAGAGTCGAATTTATTTGCCCTTTTCTTATTTTGAATCAGCCAAAGACGTAATGGTTAACAGTCTTTATCGTCAGAGAGGAAAATATTCTCGTCCGATTCTTCATCTTGGGGCTATTGCTACGATTTTTGCTGTCTTTTTTGTAGCTCCTTTAATTTTCAACCCCAGTGTCAGTAATGATGGGGGAGTAAATAAAAATGTATTAGGAGTGGCTAGTGCCGAAGAAGTCAGCTTTTATACCATGCAGGCCGAAGAGGTTCGCCAATTAAGAGGGGGAGAAGTCACAATTCACAAGGTGACCGAAGGTGAAACTTTGTCTAGTATTGCTGACCGCTATGGTCTGAAAAAGGAGACCATCCTTTGGGAAAACAATTTAACCGAGAACTCCAAACTAAAAGTTGACCAAGAATTAAGAATTCTTCCTATTGACGGCATCCGTCACAAGGTGGCCAAAGGAGAAACAGTTGTCAGTATTGGTAAAAAATACGGCATCAAGGATGCAGCCGTTCAGGCAATCGTCGATTTTCCTTTTAATGATTTTGTTAATAATGAAACTTTTGAATTAGCTACAGGGCAGTATTTAATGGTGCCAGGAGGGGTAAAGCTAAAAGCTACCACGCCAACAGCTACTTTTGCGGGTCGTTTGACACCAAGTGCTGGCGCGGTGAGCGCTACTGGCAGTTTTGTTTGGCCAGCAGCTGGTGTTATTTCTCAAGGTTATAGCTTTTATCATAAAGCTATTGATATCGCCGGAAGCGGGGCTATTTTAGCTGCCGAAAGCGGCACTGTCACCAACTCTGGTTGGGACACCCATGGTTACGGTAATCGTATTATTGTCGATCATGGTAATGGAGCTAAAACTCTTTACGCTCACATGAGCGTTTTACAGGTAGTTGAGGGTCAAACAGTGAATAAAGGGGATGTTATTGGTCAAATGGGAAGCACCGGTCGCTCCACTGGTCGTCATTTACACTTTGAGATTCGTCAGGACAATGTTTTATTAAATCCTTTAGATAATTTAAAATAAAAATATGATAGATCTAGTAAAGCTTTTTTTAAAAGCTGGTGACGGCGGGGACGGAAGAGTTTCTTTTTTTCGAAGCGGAAAAATTTTAAAAGGGGGGCCAAATGGAGGAAGAGGCGGAGATGGAGGGAATATCACTATTGAAGTTGATGAAAACTTAAACACCCTACAACATTTTTCTGGAAAAAAAATTTTTTTAGCTCAAGATGGTGGTTTTGGGGGAAAGTTTGATAAAACTGGTACTAATGGTGCTGATATAAACTTAAAAGTTCCCAGAGGAACCCTTATTTGGCTGATCGAAGAAAACGGTGCTTCTTGGTTTAGAAGAGAAAAATATGGTTTGCAAAAAAAACTTAAAAGAGATGAGTTGGTCTGGAAAAAATATTTTTTAGAAAAAGAACAAGGCTCAGCTCCACCAAGAGAGCAGGACAATTTGATCGGCGGTGACACTTCGGCAGACTTCCTTTCTTATTTACATCAAGAGATTGAGGACAAGGAGAGTGAGTTTTTCCCAGCGAGCAAAGGTAAGATAGTAAAAATAGCAAATCTTAATAAAAAAACAGATAAACTGATTCTAGTTCAGGGAGGTTTTGGAGGTCGAGGAAACACCTCCTTCAAAAGCTCTATCAACACAACCCCTCTAGAGGCTGAGTATGGCAGTTTTGGTGAGCAAAAGTTGGTTTTTTTAGAATCACGGCTGCTAGCTGATATTGGTTTGGTTGGTTTTCCTAATGTAGGGAAAAGCTCCTTATTGAAAAAATTGACCAGAGCTGAACCAAGAGTAGCTAATTATCCTTTTACAACCTTGGAGCCGAATTTGGGGGTTTTACCTTTGAAAAAAGGCCTAAATTTGGTCTTGGCAGACATTCCAGGATTAATTGATGGAGCTCACCAAGGAAAAGGGCTGGGATTTAGTTTTTTGCGTCATATCCAAAACACTCAGTTTTTAGTTTTTGTTTTGAGTTTAAATGAATCGGAGATTTTTGATTATAGTAAAAATAACCAAATAAAAGCCAAAGATTTGTACAAACAACTTGAGGAAATAAAAAAAGAGCTAAGTTCTTATAAAAAATCTTTATTAGATAAAAAAAGTCTAATTATTATCAACAAGTCAGATCTTTATAGTCAAGAATTAAAAGAAGAAATTAAAAGCAGTTTTTTAGAAAAAAAAGAAGAAGTCCTTTTAGTCAGTGCAATAACTGGAGAAGGACTAGAGGAACTTAAAAAAGTTCTTGCTCAAAACAGTAAACAATCACACCTAAATTAGTCATCAGCCCTCAATTGATCAAGGTGATATTGAATTAGTTGAAAATTTGTTTGATAATCTGGACTTTTTTGATCTAACAACTGCTGAACTTGAATATAAGTTTTTTCGGCTAGCAGCTTTTCACCTTTTAGTTGATAAAGCTGGGCTAGTTGGTAAACAGCTGGCAGATAGTCATTTTGCACTTTCAAAGCTTCTTGACATAAACTGAGAGCCAAATCTAACTCCTCATTAAGTTGATAAAGAGAGGCTAGTTGTAAATAGAGATTTGGATTATATGGTTGCGTGAGAATAGCAGAGGCATAAGAACTCACCGCCTGGTTATTAGTCTGTTCTTTATTGGAGTTATATTGACTAATTTCCTGGTAAATAGCCCCTTTGGTAATCAGATTGGGAGCATGAAGAGGAGAAATGTCAGCTGCTTTTTGACTAAACTCAATTGCCTGTTGTGCCAGATCTCGTTCTACTTCCAAATTTGTTTTTTGAGGGTCTTGTTGAATAGTTGTTACCAGTTTTTCCAAACTAGAGATTGCCATCAATCGATTGAAATAATCGATAAAGGGAGCCATCCTTTGTGCCTTTTGGGCATATCGATCAAAGCTCTGCAAATCATAATCATAGGTGAGAGCTTTTTGAGCGTAAAAATAACCTAAGTAACTTTTTCCTATCCTGACGAGAGAAAAGCCAAAAGGTAAAAGAATAATTAAAAAAAACAGAGCTAAAACAAAAGAGCCTTTTTCCTTTTTAGAGATTTCTTTTTGCCCGTCTTTTTTGGTAAAAGTGGTAGCAACATTAAGGTTTATGACTGTTTCTTTATTCTTGTCCGTAGTGAAAGCAATAATAAAGGCCTGCAAAATTAAGAAGAAAGGATAGATAGGAGTAAAAAGTTGGATAGCAAAACTAGCCAATAAAATAAAAAACAAATAGTTTCTCTCTTTATTTTTTTTGTCGAGAGCTAAAAATACAGTCTTTAAAACTAAAGCTAGCCAAGAAACAAAAACTACCAAGCCTAAAAGAGGTAGAACAGTAAGAGCTAGGTTAAAAGACTGGATTGCTCCTGAAAAGTTGGAACTAAAGCTTTTTGGAGAAAGATTGAAGAACAAATCAGTGTAAGTTCGATGTTTTTGGCCAAAAAGTATCTGAGAAAAGGGCAAGGTTGAACTGTCTGAGAAAGTAAGACTTTTGTTTAAAACCTCTATGCTAGTTGACAAATCTAAACTCTGGAAGTTTTTTTGTTGATAAAAATTGAAGATGCCAGCAGCCAAACCTAAAATGAAAATGGGAACTAGAATCAGGGCTCTAGAAGAGAGTCTATTTTTTTTAAAATAACGGAAAAAAACTGTTGCTAAGCCTAAAACTATAACCCCAATTAACATTAATGGGTCTTGATTGAAGAATTGTCCTATCTTCAAATTAGATGTAATACCTAAGCTTTGTGCCAGTAGTATTAAAGTAGAAAGAAGAGCAAAAGCTAAAATTATTTTTACTACGATTAAGGCATTATTTTTTTTAATTAGAGCGCTAGACAAAAGACTAAGTAGGGAAAAATTAATCAATAGACCAGCCAAACCAAGAAAGGAGAGAGTGGGAGAGTGAGAATGTTTGATAAAAACAGCCAATAAAACGGTCAAAGTGAGGTAAATTAGGGTAGGAGAGAGCGGGGTGATATTAAGCAAGATTTTTTTTCTTCTTATAGTGGTGACAAACAATAAAATTGCCATTAAAGCGCCACCAAGAAATGAGAATAAAAAAGCTAAGTTCGCCGGTTCTTGAGTAAAAAAGGGAGGAGAGAAAAAAGTAATAATTAAGGTCGCCACTATCAATAGAAAAGCGGCCAAACTAGATAAGGAGAGGAAAGAATTAATTAGTGTTTTTTGTTTCATTTTGATAAAAAATTGTTATTTAATAATCTTTAATAATCAATTATTCATAAAGTTTAGTAAAACCCTATTAAATTTTCAAACAATTCATTCTAGCAAATTAATCTTTTTATTACAAGTCGTACTATTTTTTACCGCTTAAAATATTTTCGTCACAAAATTTTATTAATTTAGCTTATTTATTAATTTTATTTAATAAGTTTTTACATGCATTTAATGCGTTAATTTTATTAAAGCAATTTTTGAGATTATTTATAGCCTAGTTTTAAAATATTATCGCAAAAAATAATTTAATAATTTAATTGAAAATTTAAATTATTAATTAAAAAAATTGATAATGAACAATGACTTCCAATAAAAAATTATTTTTTTAATCAAAAACAAATATACGGTTAAATTAAAATTTTGTCTAAATACAGATTAATAAGAACTCTCTAAATAGGATCTATGAGAGGTGAAAGCAGGTCTTTAAGTCTAAATAAGCAGTTCTTTTAATAAAAAAGGTCAAAATCTTAGGCTTAACCTGAGTAAAGGGAAGAAAGCAATAGAACAAAAACTTTTTATGCTAAAATCCTTTAAGGTTCTCCCTTAGAATAACTGAGCTTATTTTTATTAAAAGCGAAAATTGTTTAAAATAAAATGTTTTTCTATTATTTTTTCTTCCTCCCTTATTAGCAAACAAATAACATCTGTGCTATATAAAAATTTTTGATAATTAGTGCTAAAAATCAATGAAAAAATATCTTTTTTTATTATAAAAATTTTTGTTAGAAACCTTAATTTATTTTCGTATTTTATTAATATTCTATTCGCTTTTTTCTTTAAGGTAAAAAATCGTAGTTTAGCGATCAGAACGTCCGTCCAACCTTGTTTTCGTCTGGTATTTATGCTTTTTACATTTTTTAAATAAATAAAACCCTCATTCAGGCTTTTATTTGGTTTATTTTTTTTACTTTTTCTAATCAACCAATTAAGTTAATTTTGATCTATTAATAATAAAATTTGTATTTTTGCATTAATAATCTTTCTAGATTATGCGTTAATATTGCATTAATTATGCGTTAATAAAAATAAAAAGATAATGACAAATATTTATACCCAAAAAAAGGTGAAAACTTAGCTTTTAAAAGAATTATCACATTTTTGTTATTTTTTTACTCTATCTTATCTTAAGAAAGGCAAAAGATATGCGAAATTTTCTAAATAAATACAAGGAAAATAGAAAAAAAATTCTAATTAGCGCAGCCACAACCCTTATCCTCTTAGGATTAGTTATGTTTAGCCTTACCTTTTTCATTAATCAGACACCCATCTTTTCTCAAGAAATTTTTACTTTAGAAAAAGAACCAAAAGACAACATCAAGACTATAAAATCAAATTTTTTAAGTTCCTTGATCGTAGTCGATATAGGCGGAGGGATTAATTATCCAGGAGCCTATCAATTGGAGAGCACCTCCAGACTAGCAGATTTAATTGTTCTCGCAGGAGGATTTAAAACTTCGGAAGTTGATAATTGGTGGCTGCAAAAGAATTTAAATTTAGCTGAAAAGCTTAGTGATGGCAAAAAATACTATATTCCCTATAAAAACGAAGTTTTATCTTTTAAAGATGAAGTAATTGGAGTTGAGAATAAAAAGGCTGAAATAGATGATTTAGTGTCGATTAATAACGCCCCACTAAGTGAATTGATGACACTTACAGGAATAGGAGAAGTAAGAGCCCAGAAAATAATTGATGGTAGACCCTATCATGAGGTAGAAGAGCTAATCAGTAAAAAAATTATTACTGAAAGCATTTTTATTGATAATAAGGGAGTGCTCTCTCTATAGATTAGAGAAAGTTTCGTTTTATAAAAATAAAAAATATTATGAAAAAAAATAGAACTAAAAAATATAGTTTGATATTTATTTTTATTTTAATTACCTTATCTTTAAGTAACTATATAATAATAAGACGAAAATTAATTTATCATCATCGACAAAAAATTGAGCTCGAATTTTTTTTGCTTTCTCTTCCTCAAAATTGTTATTTTCAGATCAAACCAGGCTTTAGTTTCAAAATAGAGGATTGTAAAAACATGAAAATTGGAGAACATTATACGATAATTGGCACTGTAAATAGTTTGATTGATAATAAAATTAATTATCAAAATAATATTGATGTAGAAGAATTTTTTATAAAAGATAAAAATAAACTTTCGTTTTTTGATTTAATGAACAAAAAATTTATTATTTTGCAAAAAAGAGTTGATGACATTCAACAAAAACTCCTTTTTTTTCTTAGAAGTCACTTTCAAAATGACAGTTTTCAACTCATTACTTCTCTTACTCTAGGAAATAGGGCTTTTGACTTTGATCAAGAGCTTAAGCAACAAATATCTGAAATAGGGCTATCTCATATGGTTGCTGTATCTGGATTCCATTTGAGTTTAATTATGTCAGTTTGGGGAGCGATTTGCAAGCCTATTAATAATAGAAAAGTGTTTCTTTGTCTTTCTCTGTCTGGTTTAATATTTTATATTTTATTGGTTGGCAGTCCATTATCTGTTTTGAGAGCTGGGATAATGTGGACTTTTTCCTTTATTGGTAGGTATTTTTTTTATAAACAGACAAATAGTTTTTTGGGTTTATTTTTAGCTTTTGTAATAATGTTTAATAAAATGATCTTAAATATAACAAATGTGGGCTTTCTTTTAAGTTTTTTTGCTACTCTTGGAGTCATTCTTGTTAGCAATAATTTTCATAAAATTGAAGAAATAAAAAATGAAATTATTAGCTTAGATTTATATAATAGGAGAAGGTCTTGGTTTAAATTAATGATTAAAGGTCTTAAAGAGGCCATTCTGGTTTCTTCAGCCGCGCAATTATTTACTTTACCGATTGTAATAGCCTTTTTTCATGAAATTGCTTGGTCTGGCATAATTTCTAATCTAGTATTTTCCTTTTTAATTACGCTAATTGTTGTCTTAAGCACGAATTTTTTAGTTGTTTTTCTTTTTACTCCTAATTTTTTAGAAGAAATTGTTGACAAACTTATTATTTTCCCTTTAGCCTTTTATCTTGAGAAACTTTCGTCTTTATTTTATAAAATATTCTATTTTTATTCTGGTTTTTTTGGAGGACTTTTGCCTTTTGATTGGGAAATACCGAAAAATATAATCTTCTTTTATTATTTTTTCTTGTTCTTAGGGCTTTATTTATATAGGAAAAGGACTATTAATCGTTTTACTTATGTGGAAACTTTCTCAGTCTAAAGTTCTTGTCTGGATATTAATCTTGTTCTGGCTTTATGCTTTTTGCGTCACACTTTCAGATAAAAAAAGGCTTTTATTAGATGACTCCCCCAGAGTTACTTTATGCAATGTTGGTCAAGGAGATGCTATTTTAATTACCCAAGAGAGGACACAAATTCTAATTGATGGAGGTCCAGACGCATCAATTGTCCACTGCTTGAGTAAAATGATCCCAAAGAGTGACAAAGAAATAGAACTAGTGGTCTTAACTCATGCTGACTCTGATCATCTGTCTGGATTAATAGATGTTTTTAAGAATTACCGAGTTAAAAAACTATTAATAAACGATGTTTTTAAGAAGACAAATTTATTTTTAGACTTTTATGAGCTAGTCTGGAAAAAAATAGAGACAGAAGGACTGGAAGTTGTTTACCCTGTTTTGGCGCAAAAATGGTGTGAAGCGGAAACGATTTGCTTAGAAATTTTGTGGCATGATCAAAAAAATAAGCCTGGAGAAATTTTCTCCTATAAGTATGAATTATCCATATTATGGGATATTTTAAAAAAAAGTGATCATATAGATAGTGAAAATAATAATGGATCTATAGTTATAAATATGAATATTGTTCACAAAAATATTATATTAACTGGGGATATAAACCAAGATGTAGAATTAGCAATTATAAACTCTGGATTGCTAAAGAAAAGTAATTGGCTAAAAATAGCCCATCATGGGTCAAAAACATCAACTTCAGCTCATTTTTTATCCATTGTTAGACCCGAAATTTCTTTGATTAGTGTTGGTGAAAAAAACCGATTTGGACATCCAAGCATAGAAGTATTAGAAAGATTAAAGGAGATTAATAGTCAAATTTTAAGGACTGACCAAGACGGGCAAATAACTCTAGTTCTTGAAGATAACCAGTTCCTGATAGAGACTAAAAAGAACAACCTTGCTGACCATTAAAACATAAAAAGCTCTTCTTTTCAAGACCCAAAAACTGATATAATACTGATAAAAGAAGGTTTTAAGATGAAGTTTATAAAAGAAAAGATTAGGAGTTCTTTACTTGATACAGCAAGTTTACTTCTTGGGCAAAAGCTAGAGAGTGACTTTGCCTTTAGCCTGGAAAAGCCTCCAAAGCCAGAATTTGGTGATTTAGCTACCAATCTTGCTTTAGAGCTGTATTTGCAGGCAAAAACTCTGAATTTGGCAGACAACAGTCATGATTTAGCAGAGAAAATAGTTTTTCAACTACAAAAAGATGGAGAACTGAAGGACTTAGTTGAAAAAATTGAGGTTGCCGGATCTGGATTTATTAATTTTCATCTTAAGCTTGCACCTAAAATCGAACGATTTTGGCAGATCTTGACCTCTAATCAGGCCTCCAAAGTTGATTTAGGTCAAGAAAGGAGAGTGATAGTAGAATTTTCTTCTCCAAATATTGCTAAACCCTTTACTATCGGGCACTTACGCTCAACAATAATTGGGGCCGGAATTGCTAATTTACTTGAGGAAAGCGGTTATAAAGTAGAAAGAGACAATCATTTAGGTGACTGGGGAACGCAGTTTGGTAAACAGCTTTTAGCTATCGAGAAATGGAGCAACCTCGAGGAAATTATTAGTAATGAAGAGCCGATAAAAAAGCTTGTGGAATTATATATAAAATTTCATCGAGAGGTAGAAAAGGAACCCAATTTAGAAGAAGAAGCTAGAGGAATTTTTGCTAAATTAGAAAAAAATGATCATCATTATTTATCAATGTGGAAAGATATTGTTGATGTATCATTAAAAGAATTTAACAAAATTTATAGCAAATTATTTGTTCAATTTAGTGAAAATGAGGGTAAGGGCTTTGGCGAAAGTTTTGCTGCTAGATTAAGCGACCAAATAATCGAAGAACTGGTAAATAAAAACCTTCTGACGGAAAGCCAGGGAGCAAAAATAATTGAATTCCCTCCAGAGAAGAAGTTGCCCCCATTAATAATTGTCAAAAAAGATGGAGCGAGTATTTATGCCACTAGGGATTTGGCAATTGATAAATTTCGTCTGGAAAAGTATGGTCCTGATCTGATTATCATTAATGAAGTAGGAAAAGAGCAGCAACTATATTTTAGACAACTTTATCAAACAGAAGAAATGCTTGGCTGGTTTAAGCCAGGTCAAAGGATTCATTTAGCCCATGGATTATATCGTTTCAAAGACAAAAAAATGTCTACCCGTAAGGGGGAGGTGGTTTGGTTGGAAGAAATCATTGGTTTGGTTGAACAGAAAGTCAAAAACTTAAATCCAGAACTTTCTTTAGAAGATAATAACACCATTGCTATGGGAGCTTTGAAATGGCAAGATCTTTCTAGAGAAGCGCTTAATGATATCGAATTTAATTTGGAAGAGATGCTTAATTTGCGGGGGAATTCTGGTCCTTATTTACAATATACAGTGGTGAGAGCTCGCAGTATTCTTAAAAAAGACGAAAATAAGCCCTTTGTTAAGCTTTTTGCCTGGAAAGAGGATAATAAGGAGTCTAATTTATTGGAGATAAAAACCTCTTTGTTTCAAAATCAATGGTCGTCAACTGAAATGGCTCTATTAAATAAAATTTTAAGTTATGAAGAGGTTATTTGTCAGTCGACAAAAAGTTTATCACTTCATTGGCTAGCAAGCTATCTTTATGAATTGGCACAGATTTTTAATAATTTCTATAATCAAGAAAAAATCAGTGAAAACGACTTACGCTTAGGCCTAACAAAAGTAGTAGAAATTATCTTAACTAGAGGTTTATATATTCTTGGTATACAAATACCAACTAAAATGTAGATTGTTATAAAGAAAGATATTTTAATGTATCAAATAGAAGAGCTAAAGAATGGAGTAAAACTACTTCGTATCGCGGTATCGGGTATTGAATCAGTTTCAACTGTTGTTTTGGTTAAAACGGGCTCTCGATATGAGAAATTTAACCAGTATGGCCTAGCCCACTTTTTAGAGCATATGGTTTTTAAGGGAACAAAAATTTACCCCAACACCAAAATATTGTCGGAAACAGTAGACAGCATTGGAGCTCAGTTTAATGCTTTTACCTCAGAGGAAGCGACCGCCTTTTATATTCGGAGTGCGGCCACCCATTTAGATTTGAATCTTAAAGTGCTTGGTCAATTGATCACTCAACCTTTAATTCTTCCTCAAGAGATCGAGAAAGAAAAAGGAGTTATTTTAGAGGAAATGCATATGTATGAAGATCAGCCTGCCAGCTACAATACGATTCTTTTTAACGAAATGTTTTATCAGGGCAGTGGTTTAGCTCATAATATTTTGGGAAAAAAAGAGACAGTCGCCAGCTTTAAACAAAAAGACTTTTTCAATTTTATGGATTCTTGGTACCAGGCTGGCAACATATTGATAGTCGTAGCTGGTAAAAAAGCAATAGTTGAAAGTCCAGATTTAGGAGAAAAAATCTTAGAAAATTTTCCTTTTAAAACAGAGCCTAAAATAAAGATCCCTCAACACCAGGAGACTTGGCAAAAAAACTTTATTTATGGGGAAAAGATAAATTTATACCGTAAAAAAACTGAGCAAATTCATTTTATTCTTGGCTGGCCCGGACTTAACATCTTTGATCCTAGAGAAGACGTGCTATCATTACTCTCGACGATTGTGGGAGGGAATATGAGCTCTCGCTTATTTCTCCAAGTCAGAGAGCAAAGGGGCCTGTGTTACTATATTAATAGTCAAGTAGAGGCCTTTGCTGATGCTGGATTTTTTGGCGCAGTAGCCGGGGTAAATCCTAGTAAAGTGAGTGAAGCTTTGCGGGTTACGATTGACCAGTTTGAGGCCTTAAGTGAAGGGCGGCTAGCGGTGACTGAGGAAGAACTAGACAAAGCAAAAAACTATTTAGCTGGGAATTTAGTTTTAGCCCAGGAGAGCACTCATAGTTTGGCGATAAGCTATGGTTTAAGACAGATACTGACAGGCAGAGTGCAGACAGTCCAGGACAAACTTAAGTCTCTGAAAAAAGTTAACTTAACACAGGTGAAGGATTTAGCCAAAGAGTTAGTGAAAAGCAAGGAGCTACGCTTATCGGTTATTGGTCAAATTGATCAGCAAACTGAGAAAGAAATAAGGAGTTTAATTAAAGTTTAATTTTTATAGAAAGGAAAAAATGAAACCACAAAGAACAGCGGTTTTAGTGAAGCCAGATGGTTTACAAAGAGGATTGATTGGCGAGATTATTTCTCGTTTTGAGCGGAAAGGTTTGAAGCTGGTTGGCATGAAGATGCTCAATATGAGCGATGAAATGCTTTCGGATTGGTACATAGAACATAAAGAAAAAAGTTTTTTTAATGACTTGAAAGCTTTTATGGAAACTATGCCGATTGTAGCCATGGTCTGGGAGGGAGTTGATGCCGTTATAGTCGTGAGGAAGCTAATTGGTACCACTTCTGGCCGAGAGGCTGAAGGCGGTTCTATCAGAGGGGACTTTGGTATGAGCCAGCAGTACAACCTTATTCACGCCTCTGCTAAGATTGAAGACGCCCAAAGAGAAATTGACATTGTTTTTGATGAAAACGAACTTTTTTCTTACAAAAGCGTCATTGATAGTGTTATCTACGCCGACTACGAGATTGCTTAAAAACTAACTCAAGTTTATCTTGAGTCGCTTCTGTGGTGCAAAGGATAGCACGAAGGTTTCCGGAACCTTTGATGTGGGTTCGATTCCCGCCAGAAGCACAAAAAAGCCCCCGCCTTTCAGGCGGGGGAGGGAAGCGGTTTTGTACTAGCCAACACAAATGTCTTCAGCACTTTCTTTGTTAAAATTAATCAAACCTTTCCTGATATCTGATCGAATCAACTCCACAATTTCATTGTAGTCTCTAGACTCAAGGACTAAGTTCTTGGCTGAAGACTGATGGGTGTTTTCTTCGTTGAAAAAAACCAAACCTTTTTTAATGCCCAGATGCATGAATTCGACAATCGCGTCGTAATCTCTAGACTCGAGGACGAAATTCTTAAATGGGCACCAAATAGATCCTGACGGAGCCAGGTCGGGCATGCTTTCCACGAGGGTGTTTTCAGGGAGTCTGATAGGCGAGAGATATTTGTTAGTCAAGATGTGAGTTTGAAGACGAGAGATAACCAATCTAGGAACTGCTTTCATTTTCTCCTCCTTTCTGCTTGTGCAAAACCGTTTTCAAAGATCGTCTCGAGCAAATGTGCCAGAGAACAATACCGCCATTATAACTGATATTAAATGTTAAATTTAAAGGAACTTATCTTATAGGTTTAGAATTCTGTTCATAGCGTGATATAATTTAGTTGATGTTTGAGCCTGGTTTAGACTATATTGGTGTGGGGACTTGTGCTGTCTGCCATGATGGAGAAGGCAAGCTTTTTCTTAACAAAAGGGGACCTAAGTGTCGTGATGAGTGGAATAAATGGGATAACTGTGGAGGAGCTTTGAGGTTTGGCGAATCTCCAGAACAGTGTTTATTACGAGAGCTAAAAGAAGAATATGGCTGTGAGCCCCTAGAGTATCGCGCCGGCGGCTTAGTAAATGCTATTAGAGAAATAGGCGAGCGGAAAACTCACTGGCTGATTTTCACCTATTTAGTCAAGGTCGATCCAAAAACAGTTAAAATTTGTGAGCCAGAGAAGATGATTGATTCTGGATGGTTTGACTTAGGTCATCTGCCGAAAAACAGACACTCTTATTTTGATCGCGATTTTGCTACGATTAAAGATTTGTGGGAAGAATATTACTCCTATAGTTCAACGGACAGAACGGCTGCCTCCTAAGCGGCAAATCCAGGTTCGATTCCTGGTAGGAGTACCGATAATTTTCTTAATTTATAAAATCCAAGTGTTATAATTCAATAAAATCGGAGTGTAGCGCAGATGGTAGCGCGCTGTGTTCGGAACGCAGAGGCCGCAGGTTCGAGTCCTGTCACTCCGACTTAATAGGACAGAGGTAGGTTTTAGCCCTTTCTCCATCATCGGATTTAGTTGACATTAAACCACCTTCTCGTCCTTTATGGTCAGGGTCCGGTTACCAGATTGAAGTCCAACACTACAAAAATTATTTTTTGCCCCGATGCAGTTCATTAGACCATTCAATTAAATTCTCTACAAATCTTTCTCTTCTCTCTCTTTGTTCTGTTGTTAAATTACCAATCAACTGCTCCTTCATTTGATCAATACTAACACCATTCCACCTCTGTTCATAACTTTTCAAACCAATAAATGATGATTTTCCGTCCCATTCATCTGGTAAAACCAGAAAGCCATAAGGTGCCATTGGACTATCCCAAGTTAAGTCTATATCAAATTGATTTTCTGGGTCAGTAATTTTTACCCAATTATGACCATGTTCCCAGCCACCCTCACCCAATATTGACTGGAGATTGTCAGGTAATACCAATCCTTGTTTTTCCCAACGAAAAGTACTGACCACACTTTCGTGGGGAATATTCAAGCGATCAAGCACCGCTTCCAACAACTTATGCTTACCTGTACAAGTTCCAACATTTTTTTGTCAAAACCTCTTCACAAGTTCTACCTTTACCCCAAGGGATTTCCTTAATTCTAGAAACAACCGCTTTAAGTTGCTCCGCTTGTCCCTCAATCTCTTCAAATTGAGTAGAAAATTGTTCAATTGTTATTGGCTGAGTTGTCATTACTTCTTTCATTTTTAACCCCTCTTATGTGTTAATAATGTCTATTATAGACTATCAAAAGCCTCCGGTAAAAGAAAGATCAGATTTCTTCTAAACCGCAGATTATTAGCAATCTATTAAATTTTAAAACCAAGTCCTTCATTCTCATTAAGAGTCTCTGATCTCTAATTGCTTCTAGTTTTTGCCCATTTCTTGGTTGGCTGTGATAGTGTCTAGACACTCAGGAAGTTTAATATCAGTCCGAACATCTCGACAAATTATTTTTTTAATTCAATAGCATAAATATTAGCAGGCGAGTCTGGGGTAAAGGAAGTTAAAATCAAAACTTTATTTCCATCTGGATAGGGTAAAACAAAGTTGTCTTTTAAGTCTCCAGAATAAATGACGGTAGGATTAGTACTATCGTAACTGGTAATCACCACTTTATCCTCTTTTATTTTTACTAAATGAGTAGAATTTGGCAACCACTGCCAACCCTTGGTCCGATAGTCTCCATAATAATGGTTGAAATTCTCAATAGTCTGATTTTGATTATTTTTTACTTGTAAAGATTTACCTAAAACTGGTTTAGTAATCATTGGCGTCAAGTTTTGGACAGCAGTTAATAAATGCTTCCCTGATTGACTAGATTCTTGATCAAGAAGGAAGTTTTTATCTTCATAACTATCATAGACATATACTTCTCCAGGAGAAAAGATTCTTTTTTCTGGATAATTATTGGAAGCGGGGAGAGGGGCTATCAAATTTTCCGCTAAAACAGCAGAACCAGTGGCAGTATAAAGTAATTTTTGATTATCATTGGAAAGATAAAAGTCCACTCCTTGATTGAGAATAGTTTGGAGAGCAATCTTGGGGATTTTTTCTAGGTATTGTTTCTCTTTTGCTAAAATTTCTTCTTCCCAGCCAAAGAGAATATTCGAAAGTTGAAAAGCGACACTCGGAGAACTTTGGAGAGCTGTATAGCTATGAACATTTAATAAAAAAGTTCTTTCTGGAGAAAAAACTAAAACCTGATTACTGTCTGGAGACCAAATAAATTTAGCCTCTTCTAGAGAGAACTCTTGATCATTGTCGGTAATTTGGGTCGGACTTTTAGAACTATTACTCAAGTCAAGTAAATAAAGACCGTTTTTGTTTTTGGCGCTAATATTGTCAGTATAAAAAATTAACTTTTGTTTATTAGGAGAGACGGAAATGTTTTTTACCCCAGTAAAAGTAAGGCTAGTCAAGCTAGGGGAGTAAGGAAAAAGAATAGCATTAGCTGCAGAAACTAGAGATTTTTCTATTTTTATTTTTTTAACCCAGGGACTGTAGCCATCCTTTTGAATTCTAATATTATACTCTCCAGGAGCTAGATAAATGATGTTGTCAGTGGCAGAGGTGAGGATATCATTGATATAAACTTGGGCGCCTTGCGGAGTAGAAGTAGCATGCAAAAGGCCTGTTTCTCTTGATAAAACCTGGCTGCTTTCATCAAGACGAAAGTCTCCTTTGGCCCAGCGAATGGCAATAAAAGTTCCGAGAATGATAATAATTGCTGAAAGCAAAGTGTAAATAATTCCAGCCCAATTATGGACTTTTTTCTCTTTGGATTTTTCTATCTCTTTTGGAACTTTGGTCATGAGGATTATTTTAACAAACTTTTTGCCAATTGGCAAAATTGGTCTCCTCTGTCAGCATAGTCTTTGAAGATGTCAAAACTAGCTGCCCCAGGGCTTAATAGGACTATATCTTTAGGTTTGGCTTCCCGATGAGCTAAGGAAACTGCTTCTTGCATACTATTAACAGAAAAAAACTTAGGAACGAGAAGCTTTTTTTTAATCGCTAAATCAATAATATTTTTTTTAATTCTTTTTCCAGTGGTGGGGAACAAGATAACGACATGAACCTTATATTTTAGAATTGCCTGAGCAAACTTGGTAAAATCTTGATGTCTTTCATAACCTCCCGCCATTAAGATGATGTCTTTTTTAGCAAAAACCTTTAAAGCAGCAATGGCGGCTTGTGGATTGGTTGAAAGACTATCATTATAATATGAAACATCATTTACTGTACAAGCATACTCTAAACGGTGTCTTAAAGGAGTAAAACTATATAAAGCAGACTCTATTTGTTCGTTTGTAATCTTCAAACTTTTAGCAATTAGAATTGCAGGAAAAATATTGTAGAGATTGTGTTTACCCATTAGTTTAATTTTTTTAATAGCAGCAAGGGAAACAGGAAGAGACTCATCTTTGCCGCGATAAAAAACTGCCTTTCCCTCAGTAAAAGCCAGATGTCCAGGCTCATTCTTAAGGCCAAAACAAAGTTTTTTTGCCTTAGTGAGGGTAGAAAAATAGTTCGAGGTTTTGAATTCATCGCTATAAATAAAGAAGTCTTTTGGTTTTTGAAAACGACAAATTGGAGTTTTGGCTTCAATATAGGCTTGATTATCATTGAAATAATCAAGATGCTCTGAAGTAATATTTTGTACTACCGCATAATTTGGGCTCTGTTTAAGAGCTTGTAATTGTTGAGCGGACATTTCTAAAACAATATAGGTTTTACTGTCAACTTGAGAGAGAAAGTCCAAAGCAGGAGCCCCGATATTCCCCACTAACTGAGTTTTTTTGCCTCCCTGACGTAAAACGTGAGCAATTAAACTGCTAGTGGTGCTTTTCCCTTTGGTTCCAGTTACGCCAATAGTCTTACCTTTTACTAATTTTAGAAAAAGTTCAGTGTTAGAGGAAAATTTAACTCCAAGATTTTTAGCCTTGACTAATTGATCAAGGGCTGGAGGAATGCCTGGTGTGAGAAAAATAAGATCGAAAGCTGATAAGTTTTCCAGATAATTTTCTGCTCCTAGTTGCTTTTTTAGTCTAAAGTCTTGAGCAAAAATCTTTTTCCACTGAGCATTAAGGTTTTTTTGAGGAATCCTATCAGCTAAAGTCAGTTCTTTTTGAGGAAAAACTTTTCTTAAAAAAAGGTAGTTTGAAAGACCCTCTCTTCCCGCTCCCAGAATCAGAATTCTCTTATCCTCTAGAGAAAGAAGCTTTCTCTGTTGAGTTTTACTTAATTTCAGCATTTTGGCCAATCTAGATCGTCTATATTATACCTCAGTAGTCGACTTTCTTCTTCTTGCCAGTTGATATTAAGTTTTTCAAATTGATTTTTTACTTTTTGTACCAAAACTGGCAAAGACCGCTTTTCTTGCTGATATTTTTTAATAGTTAAATAGAGAGCTAGCCGTGATTCTTCAATTGTGCCCACACACTCCAAAGGTTTATTTGGAGCTAAACCTAAAATTTTTTTAAACTCTTTTAACAAAAACAAGTCTTCAAACAAATTGTGATTGAAGATTTGTTTAGCTAAAACTTTTTCTTCAATAAATGGTGAGAGAATTAGAAAAACAAAAAGACATTTCGCACAACGATGACACCAAAGCCCATTTCTCTGTCCACGATTACAAGATCTAAATATTGAAAAAAAATTTGGTATTGATGAAAAAATGTGAGCAATTTCTATCTCATTTAATTTCCTTATCAAAGAATAATATTTTATATTTTTGACTAAAAATTGTGATCTATATTTTTCAAAGTCCTGTTCAAATTTTGTGCTCTTTGAATATTGATGATTGATCTCATTTTTCTCCCATTTAAAACTAATTTGATCGGCGCTTTTTTCATTTCCAACCAAAGCACAATCAAACCCATAAGTAAGAGCAGCAAGGAGATTGATAAAAGCCACAGAAGCACTAAAAGGAACATGTCCATTCAAATAATTTTTTTGATTGAGGAGAGTTAATTTTTTGTCAAAAATCCGCTCAATTGAATAAAGAGGCTGGCCACTTAAAGTACCCATTTTGACAGCGGCTGGTGAAGCTGGCTGAATGACTAGGTTTATGAATTGACAACCTGCCTGCTTTAAACTAGCGAGCAAGACGACAGAATCTTTTCCTCCTCCCAAATTAGCAGCATAGGTGATTTCGGGAGAGTTTTTTTTAGCAACTAAGGCTTTTGTAGGAGACAAATGTCCAATGGTAAGTTTAGGAGGCTTTAGAAAGAATTCTTTTATTTGATTAATGAAAAAATATTCGCTCATTCCCCTGGAAATTAAGTCTTGCCAAAAAAAAACCTGTTTTTTTCCTAATTGTCCACAATTAATGACGATCTCCGGGCAGGCAGCCAATTTCCAATAGGAGAGCATCTCGATCAAACCAAGATTAAAAATTAAATTATTAATTAGGAGAGAGTCTTGTTTTTTCCAGAGATCTAGATCAATTTTTCTAAAAATTACTTGATGAGTAAATTCTGGCCCATTTTCTAGTTGATAAAAAAAGGAAAGAACTAAATCTCTTTTAATGAAACTTTGTTGGTAGTGGTGGTAAAAAAAACGAGGGTGTTTTTTTTGTATTTCCTGATAAGCCATACTATGGCTTATTATAATTGAAAAAATCTGTTATGATTAGAGCAAAGATGTCAGAACGATCCGCCTACTTCCCTCAGAACGAAAACATAGTTCTAGCAAAAAATTCTTTCGGTGAAAAAGGGCCAGATAACCCTAGCTCTCATGAGGAGAACCCAGCAGTAGCAGAAACTAAAAAGATCTCGCCAGATGAGGCTTTTACAGGAATTTTTAAACTTGATGAAAAGATTAAGGCTTTATTAGCCAGATTATCTGTTTCAGAGATCATGCCTTTTCTGGACAGAGGAGAGGAGCTTTACGCCAAACGTCTCTCTTATGGGTTAGAGACTTTGTCTATCAACTTTGCGTATTTGATTGAGAAAATTTCTTTTTTGGAAGAAAAACCGAGAGAAAAAGCACTAGCTTTTAATAAAAAGTTTAATCTTGAGTCAAATGCCTTTGGTCCAGGTTATGTTCCGCCTAAAACTGAGGAAGCACTGAAAGAACATTTAGATTTTTTGAAAAAAGAAACACTCAATGCTGTTGAGCAAGCTAAGGACTGGAAAGATTTATATCAAGTTTATGAGCAGCAAATGGCGAGAATGGACATTGATTTAGTTAGAGAGATGGCTACCAAAATACATGGATTTTCTCGAATTTCAGCTAATTTATTAGAGCTATTACCTCAAGTTAAAACCTTTAACGAGTTTTTACATTTGCTTCACACCTATGTTTTAAACAATGAGAATTTGAGGGAAGAATTAGAGTCCTGGAAAGAAGGCCCAGACCAGAACGGTGATGAGGAAAAACATAGTATTAAAGCTTATGGTCTAGAGACATCAATGGCTAAAGAAATTTATCAGCAATTTTTGCAGGCCTGGAATCTGGGAGATTCTTTTCGAGAGGCTGGTTGGGAAAAGAAACCTCCATATATTGTTGACATTGTCTCTTTGGAGAACCTATTACAAATTGTTGTTCGTGATCGAGGCCATGCCTTAAACTTAATAATTGATGATTTGCGAGTTGATCAAGAAGGAAAAATTTTGGTAAAATATAGCTTGCCAAAAATAATCAACCTTGAGATGATAAAAAACCTGCCTGGAATTAGTGAGATTCGTGACAACTATGCCCGAGGTCAGTGGAAAGTAGAGGCAAACAATCTTGGAGAGGAAATAATTGCTTTTGTTAAAAAGGTGCCAACTGATTCAGATAGAGCTAATAGAGAAGAGACTTTAGCTACGGACAATCTTGAAGACAAAGAGCTATTTCAAGAGGTGGAAACTGGAGAAAAAAATAATAAAAGATTGATTATTGAAAAACTAAGAGGTTTCTTTAAAAAAAGATCATAACATGCTAAAAACTAAAGAATTTTATGGTTTACAAATTGTGAACGAAAACCAAAAGGTCTGGTTTTTTTGGCTTGATCAAATCTTATCGGTCAAAAAGCCTTCGTCTGCGACGCTAATTATGACACCCAATCCAGAGCAAATTGTTTTAGCTAAAAAAGAAAAACTTTTCTATCAAGATTTACAAGCAGCGGATATCCTTTTACCAGACGGACAGGGATTAGTTTGGGCTGCTGGAGTCAAAGAAAGACTAACTGGATCAGATACAGTAAACTATCTTTTATCTCTAGCAAAGGAAAAAAATCTAAAAACTTTATTGATCGGAGGCTACTATCAACACTTAGCTAATAATAATCGATTAAAAATTTCTGTTAATAATAATCAAACTAATATTTACTATACACAGGGATATAAAAATATAAATAAAATTAATCATAATGAAACAAAACTATTACAAAGGTTTATTTCTGATATAAAACCAGACATAGTTTTGGTCGCTTTTGGGGCGAGCGCGCAAGAAAGGTGGCTGGTAGAGAATAGAGACTTACTGCGCGCGAGCCAAGTCAAAATAGCTATGAGCGTTGGGGGTAGTTTTGATTTCCTAGTGGGAAAAATCAAGAGAGCTCCAAAATATTGGCAAGCCTTAGGCTTAGAGTGGCTTTGGCGCCTTATTCAAGAACCACAAAGAATAAAACGGCAGCTAGTGCTGCCGTATTTTGTTTTTCTAGTTTTAACTAAAAAATTGAATTAATTTACTCTTCGTCTTCTTCTTTAAGATCCATACCTAGAAGCCACATAACTGCTTCTTTCTTATAACGACGATCACCACGAGAATTGATGCGAATAGCTGGCAATTTACCTCTAGCTCCCCAGCGCTTGACTGTCAAAGGAGAAACTCTTAATAAACTAGCGACCTCTTTTACTGTCAGCAAATCTGGTAAATTATTAATATCAAGTTTAATTGCTTCTTGAACCGTGCCAGATTTTTTCACTTTTACCTCCTCTTCAATTTTTATCGTTTTGTCCATTTTAGCCTTTCTTTTTAATAAAAACACTAGCTTTGTTATGGTTTGTTTGATTCAAAATAGCAAGTAAATGAAAGAATGTCAAGGACTAAAAACAAGCTAAAAGCGAATAAAAAGCGAAAAGAATTACCAATAATAAGCTCGAGTAATACCAGAGGAATCGAGTTTCTTACCGTGGCGTAATCGACTGAAATTTGTTTGACCGGCACTAGAAGATTCTTTTCTCTCCCCAGAACTTAAAGCTAAGTCTTTTTGGTGTAAAAAAACATTATCAACTTTAATTTGCTCTGGATAAAAATTGATCAATCGATATTGCAAAAAGCTTAAATCTTTTGGTAATTGCAAATCTAAGACATAAAGAAAACACCAATCGCCATCATTTTTCAAACAGTCTGGCTGGCTTATTTCTCCAAGATATAAGTTAGTAACTTTCAAATTCAAAGGCTTTTCACTTACAAGTTTTAGCTGGTCACAATTTTTTTCTAAAGGTAAAAATAGCTCTTGTTGTTTGGAAATACGCGCCTGAGTAGAAAAACAAAAACTTTGTCCTAAGCAGGAGGAAGCTTGGTTTTTAGGGATTGCTCCACGCCAAGCATTAATAATAATTCTCTTCTCACTTGGTTGTAAGTCAATGATATCTCCTTCTATTTGATAGGATTGCTGGTTGACTATCTCTTGAATAAGAATAGTTTCTCCGATCTTTAAAGAACTCAAGTCATTAACTGTCACACTCAGATTGGAAAAAGCCTCTTCTTCGCTTTGGCCACTAGCAACTGCGCCGGTTAAAACTAGCTGAGATGTTGGTGGTAAATCAAAATTCTCGTTTTTAGTTTCTTGTTGGCAAACAAGCTTGAGGTTTTGTTGGTCAAAATTATAATATGAGAAGTGCACAAACTGATCAACTTTTTTCTCAATATTCTCTATTAAAGCAAGAGAGTTCCCGTTACTAACTTGTTGATCAGAAAAATTTTTTATAATCTTGAAATTACCACTCCAAGGAGAAATTTGTTCAGTTTCTGTCATTGGTCGAGATTGAACCAATAATTTTGACGGCATTTCTTTCTCTGGTTGGTTTAAATTTTGATAATTGGTTTCTTGCCAAGAAAGAGAGGTCGGCAACAAGCTTTGTTCAATCTTTTTTAAAGGACCATAAAAAAGAACCTCTTTCTCGAAATTCGGTTCTAATTCTAAGCTTTCCTCTTTTATAAGACGATCAATTTGTAAGTAGAATTTACTTTCCTCTGGGTAAATAAATTTAAGTCTAACTTCAGGACTAGAAATTTTGTCTAATTCCAACTGACACTGATAAACAGAGTTTTCATCTTGGCAAGAAAAACTTTTTAGTTCTTGCCAATCTTGGGAATTTGATTGTTTTTGCCACAACTGAAAACTAGCTAAAGAGGGTAATTCTTCCACTCTCCACTGAAGCTTTTTAATTTTTTCTCCACTTAGAGGGCTGCTGATATAGGTTTTAGCTTGAGTTTCCCCTGTTAGAAAAACCAAAAAACTAAAAATTATTAAAATAATTTTTTTTCGCACTTCAACATTATAACAGAAAGAGTGAATGGAGAACAACAAAAAGCCCTCCAACAAAGGGAGGGCTTAATATTTTTTATTTTAAATATTTTTATTTTAGCTCTACGACGCAACCGGCTTCTTCCAAAGCTTTTTTAGCGGCTTCAGCATCTTCTTTTTTAGCATCTTCTAAAACATTTTTAGGAGTGCTTTCTACAAAGGCTTTTGCTTCACCCAAACCCAATTCTGGTTTAAGAGTTCTCACGGCTTTAATAGCGGCGATTTTATTGCTTCCAGCGTCTTTGAGAACAACAGTAAATTCTGTTTTCTCTTCAGCTGGCGCAGTAGCGGCAGCACCAGGAGCAGCTCCTCCCATCATTACGGGGGCAGCGGCGGTGACGCCAAATTCTTCTTCCAAAGCTTTGACTAGCTCGGAAACTTCCATTAAAGATAAAGCTTTGACGTCAGCGACAATTTTTTCGACTTTTTCTGACATAATTTTTCTTTCTACTTTTTATTTATACTTTTTAATAACGACTTATTTTTTATCGGCAATTGCTTTTAAAACATAAGTAAGATCACGAATATTAGCTTGTAAAACATTAACCAAGTTGACGGCGGGACTATTGAGAGAACGAATCAATAAGGCAATTAATTCATTTTTCCCTGGGATTTGACTGAGGTTTTTAGTTGCTTTTTCATCCAAGAATTTACCATCTAAGTAACCCACTTTGACAGCCAACTTTTCTTTTTCTTTAATAAAGTCATAGGTTACCTTGACCGCTCCCACTTCGTCGTCATAGGAAAGAATTAAGGCATTCATCCCACTCAAAACTTCTTTAACTTCTGGCTGACTATTAAAACCCAAACCAATGAGAGTATTTTTAGTAACAAAAAATTCCCCACCAGCCTCTTTTAATTTTCTGCGAAATTCATTTTGTTCATTAACACTTGTCCCAGAGTAATCAACTACTAAAATCGATTTTGCTTGAGCGATTTTGTCTTTAATGACGGCTAGATTTTTTTGATTTTTCAAGTTTGGCATAGATTTCCTTCAATAAAATAAAAAAACTTTGGTCAAGCCAAAGTTCAACAATCAATAAGAATCTTTAATCCTTACCTCGGCGTGACTTATGATAGCGCGCTGTCTTTGGTTTGATTTTGCCGATTATAGCAGAAAAGGAATGAACTGTCAATCAGTAATGGAATTACATGACCATGGGGATAAAAAAACAATTTTCTTTACTAGAAGAAAAACCTTAGTTATATTATAATAATCTATTATGCCCATATTTGGTCTTAGTAACTGGCAATTTTATTTTTATGGGTTTTATTTTTGTTTTCTTGTTTTCGTTTTATTTTTAATTCCTGGTTGGAAGATAATTGAGTTTTTTCAATCTAAGAATTACAGACAAACTAAACTATCTTTGATGAGCAAATTATTTATAGCGCCAGTTTTAGGCATGGTCGCTCTGACTTTTGTGGCTTTTTTTAGTGGTTTGCTCAAAATTTATTTTTTAGTTTACCTTTATGCTTTAGGATTGATAATTTTTAGTTTAAGATTTATTTTTTTAAAATTTTCTGCTAAAAGTCACAATTGGCAAAAAAAAGTTTCTTTTTTAAAAGAGAAAATTAAAAGTAATATTGCTTTAATTTTTCTATTAATTTTAGGTCTTCTTATGCAGATGCCAGCTATTTTTAGTTCTGGTCTGAGCAATGATCAAGGAGCTACTTTTTACTTCACCAATTATCAAGACGGCTTAATGCATTTGGGCTTTATTGAGTCAATGGCTCAATCGTGGCCACCAGCGCGTCCGGAAGTAAATGATGTTTTAAAAGACTATCATTATTTTTCAGATTTGCTTTGGGCACAATTGGTGCGTTTAGGTTTGCCGACGACCAATCTCTTTTTTCAATTTGGACCAATTTTTCTTTCCCTAATCACTACTGGTCTCATTTATCAATCTCTGATTTTCATTACTAAAAATAAAAAGATAGCTTTTTTTACCACTTTAGTTTTTTTATTAGCTGGTGACGGCGGTTATTTGATAACTTTCTTTTTGTCAGAGACTAAAGGTTGGGAGATGGCGACTTTTGATAATGGTGCGGATCAGTTTTTAAATATGCCTCAGGTTTTTGCTAAAACTATTTTCTTTGCTAGCTGGTTATACTTAAATTATTATTGGCAAACAAAAAAGCGTAAAATTATTTTTTTATTAATTCCTTTACTTATAGCTCTCACTTTATTCAAGGTTTACTGGTTGTTCTTTTTTTTAGGCGGTTGGGGGATAGCATTTTTAATAGAAACAATAATAAAAAGTTTTCAAGTTTATAAGAAAAGAAAAAAAGAAGCATCAAATTTCAAATTTAATTTAATTAGGTTTTTCATTATTGATTGGTGGCAAGTAGGGGGTTTGTTTTTTACGGCTTTGGGAGCAATAGTTTTATTGTGGAGTATTGGTTCAGAAAAGGTTAACGGTTTAGTTTATATACCGATGGTCTGGCCTAGGGAAATTATATCTGCTAATCATTTGAACTGGTATCAATGGTTTTTGGAGGAGCAAAATTTACTGTCAGTACATTCTTTCAAAACTAGTTTGCAATTATTACGTTTAAATTTAAGACTGGTCGGTATGACTTTGATTTTTATTTTTGGGGCACGTTTATTAGGACTTTTGATTGGCAAAAAAACTATTAAAGCTTTAGGAGTAAAAAACTGTTGGTTTTTCTTAACTAGCTTTTTTGTTTGGTTTTTTTTCGGTAGCAATTATATGCAAATTCACGGCGGTTTTAATACTTTTAACTTTTTTATTTTGGCAGCGACGGCGCTTTTGATTCCTTTGGGTGTGAATCTAAGTATTTGGTGGGGAGAAAAATTGACAGACAAAGAGTTTAGCGTCACAAAATTATTTTTAGCTTTGAGAAAAGCTTTAGTGATTATCATTTTAGTTCTGCTTAGCCCGCGAACAGTAAGAAATTTTAGTTATTATTTTAATAAGGCAGTGGAGACGAGCGTTAACGAGCCTGGTCATTTTAGTGTGGCGCAACTAGATTTACTTGCGCAATTGAGAGCTTCAACTAAAAAAGAAGATTTAATTGGAGTTTATTACGATGACCGTTTTAAGGAAGCAAGTATTGTTCCAGGGTTGGGTGCACGACACACTTATCTAAGTAATCAGAATATTTTGAAAACTCATGATTATGATTTTCAAAAAAAGGAAAATAAAGTGAAAGACATTTTCTCCCTATCCAGTATTGATGATTTTAAAACAGCCTGGCAAGATTTGGGAGTGGAAACAATTATTTTGTGGAAACAAGATGAAAAAAACGAATATGAAGAAATTAACAGCAACTTAATTCAAGAAATAAATGAGCAAGCGATTTGGAAGAATGAAGCCGGTCTTATTTTTTTGATTAAATAAATTCTTTATTGTGTAAATATACAAGTGGGTTTTTGCGGTATAATGCGGTATAATAAAGTTTATGATGGAACAAAATTTAGAAAAAATTCGCCACAGTTGTGAGCATGTTTTAACTTATGTCATATTGCAGGATCTAGGTTTAGATAAAATTACTATGGTCATGGGACCAGCAATAGAGGAAGGTTTTTATTTTGACTTTGATAAAACGGCTGATGTCGAAATCTCTCCAGCAAATTTTCCCAAATGGGAAAAACAAATGCAAAAAATTATTAAAGCTAATTGGACATTGAAAGAAATTCAAGTTGATGCGCCGGAAGCGAGTCGTTTTTTTGCTCATAATCATTATAAAAAAGAAATTATTGCTGAATTAGCTAATGATGAAGTAATCACTCTTTTCTCTTTGGCTCCAAAAGAAAAAAATGATTTATTAAATAAAGAAAAACTGGCGGCTTTGGATTTTCAAAGCGCCTTTGAGGCTGGTTACTTTCTTGATTTATGTAAGGGCCCGCATGTAGAGAAAACTGGCGAAATTGGAGCTTTTAAGTTGCTAAAAATCGCTGCTGCCTATTGGCGGGGAGATGAAAATAATCGTCAATTGACTAGAATTTATGGGACAGCCTTTGCTACTCAAAAAGAATTAGATGAGCATTTATCTTGGTTGGAAGAAGTAAAAAAAAGAGATCATAAAAGATTGGGCAGAGAACAAGACTTATTCTCTTTTCACCCCGAAAGTCCTGGAGCTGTATTTTGGCATGCCAAAGGTATGGTGGTTTGGGATATTCTGGAAGATTTTGGTCAGAATCTGAGGCAAAAATATGGTTATCAGAAAATTAAAACTCCAGAATTAGCTAAGTCGGGGCTATGGAAAACTTCTGGACACTGGGATCATTATCGCGAGGATATGTTTGTTTTTCAAGTAGATGAAGAAGATTATTGTCTCAAACCAATGGATTGCCCTTTTAATATTAAAATTTATCAAACTCAACAAAGGTCTTATCGTGAATTACCAATCCGTTATACGGAAATTGGTCATGTTTTTCGTAATGAACAATCAGGAGAATTAAATGGCCTATTTAGAGTCAGAGAAATTACTCAAGATGACTCTCACCTTTTTGTAACTGAAGACCAAATTGGGGAAGAGGTTAATAGTTTACTCAATATGGTACAAGAATATTATGCCAAACTTGGTTTGCAACCAGAATATTTTCTTTCCACTAGACCAGAAGACTTTGTGGGAGAAATTGCTGTTTGGAATAGAGCAGAAGCCAATTTAATCTCTGCTTTGGAGAAGAAAAAAATTGTTTATCAAGTTAAAGAAAAAGACGGAGCTTTTTATGGTCCCAAAATTGATGTTAATATTGCTGATAGCTTGGGACGTTCTTGGCAGGTAGCGACCATTCAGTTGGATTTTCAATTACCAGGACGCTTTAATTGCGAATATATTAATGATCAAGGAGAGAAAAAAACTCCAGTAATGATTCATTCGGCTGTTTTTGGTTCTTTTGAAAGAATGATTGGTATTTTATTGGAACACTATGCTGGCAAACTTCCGCTTTGGTTAGCTCCTATTCAGGTAAAAATTTTACCCATTGCTGACCGCCATCTTGATTATGCAAAAAAGGTCCAAAACCTTTTATCTGCTTCGCAAGTGAGGACGGAAGTAGATAGTCGGAGCGAAAGATTGAATGCCAAGGTTCGTGAGGCGCAAACTCAGCAAATTCCCTTAATGTTGGTCATTGGTGATCAAGAGGTAGAAAAAGAGGTGGTGACTTTGAGAAAGAGAGACCACCAAACAGAACAAGAATCTTTGAAACTTGAAGAATTAATAACCATGATCAAAAGTGAGGAGTTAAGATGAAAAGAAAAGAAAAGAAAATTATTATTTTCGGAGTAATTCTCTTAGCACTTGGCTTGATTTTTAGCTGGTGGTTGAAAAAGCCAAAATTAACTGAAAATCAACCCACTCCAATTCCTACTGTAGATGCTGAGCCGACAAATATGACTGAAGCTTTAGCGGGTTTGGAGGTTTTTGAAAATGAAAATAAGGTCTTGATTCTAAACGCTCAACAAGAATTTTATTTTAATGAAAACTTACAAAGTGTTGATGAGACAACAGAAGGGGAAATTATCACTGGCACATGGGAAGAGACGAACAATGAAATTAAATTAACTTTTAACTCTGGTGAAGAAAGAATTTTCACTCGTCAAGCTGATGGTAATTTAATTTTTGAAAATGAAATTTTAAAAAAAGTGACAGATTTGTTGGAGAGAACAGTTGACTTAGAAACAACAAATTAATAAATAGAAATAAAAAATCATGCAGTTAAAAATTTTTTCTGGGAGTGCAAGCAGAGATTTTTCTTATAAATTTGCGCAAGCTTTAGGTCTTGAAGTCAGTCCAGGAGAAAGTTTGAGATTTAGTGAAGGTAATACTTTTGTTCAAGTAAAAGAGGACGTTCATCATCAAGAGACAGTGATTATTCAAACTTTGGCTGGAGAAAATGTCAACAATGATTTATTAGAATTGCTTTTCTGGATTGATGCGCTCAAGCGTTATGACGCAGCCAAAATTACAGTGGTTATGCCATTTTTTTCTTATGCCAAAGCTGATAAACAGGATGGCGATGGAACTTCAATTAGAGCTAGAGTGGTTGCCGATTGCCTGCAGGTAGCGGGGGCAGACAAAATAATTACCATGGACTTACATAGTCCCTCTATTCCAGGATTCTTTCGCATCCCAGTAGAAAATATTAAGGCCTTGGATTCTTTTGTGAAATATTTTCAGAAGGAAGATTTAAGTAATGCGGTGGTGGTTTCTCCAGACGCTGGTTTCGCCAAAAATGCTCGAAAATATGCTCTTGCCTTTGGTTTGCCTTGTGTAGTAGGAGATAAATCTCGGCCAGAATTACTCAAACAGGAAGCAGAAATTTTGGAAATTATGGGTGACGCCAATGGTAAAGATTGCTTGATTGTGGATGACTTCACTACTAGCGCTGGCACTTTGGTGGACATTGCTCGAGCTCTTAAAGAAAGAGGAGCAAAAAGAATCATGGCGGCTGTCTCTCATGCCCCTATAAGTGAACAGGCGCTAAAAAGACTAGAAAGTTCGGAAATAGAGTTTTTAGTCACTACCAATACCATTGACAATCCGCTCTTTGTTAAGAGCAAAAAAATCAAAGTTTTAGATGTTAGTCAAGAGTTTGCTAATAGTTTATAGCTATCTAAGATCTAAACTTAATAAGCAAACAGTGGAGTGAAATTTTTTCTTAAGTACCAAAATAACGATCGCCATAATCACCCAACCCTGGGACAATATATTTTTTTGTATTAAGTTTTTTATCAATAGCGGCGGTATAGATCTCCACTTTGGGAAATTCTCGGTGTATCGCTTCAATTCCCTCTGGGGCAGCCAAAACACAAACAATTTTAATTTTTTTAGGTCTGTAAGGATTGACAGCTCGCAAAAGATGAAGCAAGGAGCCACCAGTTGCCAACATGGGATCGGTGACAATAACTGTATGTTCAGATCTTATTTCTGGAAACTTCCAATAATATTCTTTTGCTTGAGCGGTTTGCTCATCTCTTTGCATCCCAACAAAACCCACTTGAGCTTTTGGTAAGAGTTGTAAAGCGCCAAATAACATAGCAATTCCAGAGCGTAAAACGGGCACCACAATGATACGACAAGCTAATTTTTGCGCTTTAGTTTTTTGAATCGGTGTTTGAATAGTGACCGTTTTTAGCTCAACATCATCAATGGCATTGAGAAAAAGTAACTGACAAACCTGATCACTGTAGTGGCGAAATTCGTCAATTTTAATTTCTTTATCTCGCAGATGTTTGAGACAATCAGCGATTAACGGATGGGCGACAACATGAGTTTTTGACAAAAAGCCTTTCTGTTTTAACTGCAAACCATTTTATATAAGCTTTTGTCGCTAATGTCAAATAGTAAAA
The DNA here is from genome assembly GCA_964583625.1 of uncultured Pseudomonadales bacterium. Lineage (GTDB taxonomy): Bacteria > Patescibacteriota > Microgenomatia > UBA1400 > PJMF01 > JAUNST01. The sequence continues at coordinate 16,872 of CAZOVA010000001.1, read as the reverse complement.
TTATTGGTATAATAAGCCATGAAAGGCTCATAGTATAAGGGTAGTACAGAGGTCTCCAAAACCTTTAGTGAGGGTTCGAATCCTTCTGAGCCTGCCAGTTTTTAAATTCGGTATACTTGGTTATTATGTTGAATGTTATTTTCAGCATAGGGCAAAGTTTTTATCCTTATAAAATAAGGTTCTAAACTGCGAACTTCAAAAGCTCCCGTTTTCACTCTGTCTAGTTTCAATTCTTTAAATAGTTGGGTAGCGTAGTTGTAAAAAGTGAGAAAGCCTTCAATCCCTTGAATTAAGCTTTATCAGTAATAGAAGGAAGATCTTTTTTTGAGAAAACTATTAAAAATAGTAAAAATTAATAAGCACTAAGCTGTTATAATCAATTAGATGACTATAGAAACAGCCACAGGATTCAATCCAGAAAAATCATCACCACAAGAACAAATTCCTGATTTGCCTTTCAGATATGAACGAACAATGGATGCCGGTCAAGCCGAGTATAGAGAATGGCGTATTTCGCCCATTTCTTTTCCTGGTAAGGATAATGAACCACGTACTGACGCTAAAATTATTGAAATGATAAGGCAAGAGAGGGAGGGTCGGGATTGGTTCACTTCTGAATACTGGAGAAGTAAAGGCATTCCACAAGAACAGATTGAATTTCAGGTTGAAGGTCAATCTATCACTGTCTACAACTGGAATAAGGACAAAGCTTTCAACGACGAGCATATCCAACGTGCCCAAAGAGTCTTAGGACAGCTATCTTCTAGATTTCCTCAGATTACAGACCAAATTAGATGGATATTGATAGATGACAAAGAAGAGGCTAGTGCTTTCGGAGATCCAGAGAAGTATCCTTTGAATGGTTATGCTCTGAGGAGTTGGAGGGCATTTCGCTTACTGCCAAGAGGAATGGAGCTTATACCTCACAGAGTTGAAAAAGCCTCTAACTTTGAAGGCACTTTTGTTCACGAATCAACCCACCTAATTCAACAACAGTTTAAACCTGAATGGAGTGAAGAATATCAATGGGAGTACTGCTGGGATCATGAAGATGAGTGGGAAATAAGACCAGCTCCCGACGGTTCAGCAAAACGCTGGTATAACAAAAAAACTGGCGAAATGTCACCAAAAGGACAGTTCCCACTACAGCCAGACCAGTGCATAACTTATTATGCACAGATAAACATGGAAGAAGATATCTGCGACAGCATTGTCGCTTACATCTATGACCCTGAATTGCTTAAAAAGATAGCCCCTAAAAAGTATGGTATTTTCTGGAAACATGATGCTAAAAAAGGCATTTCAAAGGTTGAATCAAGAAGAGTTCCAAAAGAAGAAATAAAACTTCCAGAAGTTAAAGAAGAAACAATTCTCTTTTATATTGAGGAACCTGAAAAAAGAGTATTGGAGTAAGCAGCTGTGTTTGGTTTTGTGAAATCCGACCACTTGTTCAGATCAACAGAACTGATTTTGTGCCAGATGGTTCGAAGTTAGTTTACTAAGGCTTGCATAGTTTTTTTAAAAGATAGAAATTAGTTTTTTAGGAGGGTCAATGTTATCAATCAGTGAACAAATAGCTTTAGCTGCTAAGCTTTTAAAACTACCAGCAGAAAAAATTGAAAAGAGTTGTGTCTTACTTGAGAAAGTTGGAGCCTTATATTTTGCCGAAACTAGTAATGAGGAAGGCAAGCCTATCAGAGGAGGGAGAGCACTTCTTGTTGGACAAGATGGTAGTTTTTTATTCGCTGGTTCCGCTATCAGCTTTCAAGCTCATTTAAAGGAGTTTGAAAGTGGAAGAAGGACAGTGCCAAACTCTGATTTAGATTAAATTTTGATTAATTCTTTTGACAAGTTGAGAAAATTTTTCTATAATTTAATTGATGAAAAAGCAGGTAAAACTGACCCTAGATGAGGAGGTTTGGAAAAAACTAAACCAAGAGGCAAGAAACAATGGCCTGTCTTTAGCAGCCCATTTAAGACAAATTATCTATCAAAAACAGCTCAAAATTGGAGTTAAAGTGAAGTCACCCAAGAAACAAAAAACTACTTTACAGCGTATGGCCGATTTGTTATAATGAATTTTACTAGAGGAAAAATTTATGCAAGAACCAGTACCACCCATTATTCCGTCATCTAACCCTGAACAACCAGGAATTAAACAGTCGGAGCCAACACCAGCGGTGGAGTTTTCTCCTGTACCTACGCCAACAGGAAACTTTTCTCCTTCACCTATAGCAGAGGTGGAAACTGCGGTTGAAACACCACCGATAGACAATAATGTACAAGCAGATAGTCAGACACAGAGTGAGTCTTTACCACCAGTTTTTCAAAATGGCGTCTTAATGACAGCTGAGGAAAATCCCTCTGCCTCCTCGTCACAAAAAACAACTGTTAATAAAGACAAAAAAGATAATCAAAAAACTTCTTTGCCTTTGATTTTGGTCATTTTCTTTGTGATTCTATTAGCTATTGGTGTTGGTAGCTTTATTTTTTGGCAAAAACAAAATCAAGAAATAGCTAAATTATTTAATCAAAATCAAGAAAAAGAGGGGCAAATCACTGCTTTGAAAAATGAACTTGTTCAAGCTCAAGACATGATGTTGATGCGACAAGAACTTCCAGTTTATGTCGACGATCAGGGCAAGTTCTCTTTCTTGCAAGAAATTCCTGGATTAAAGACCAGCAAAACTACTGAAGCAGTACTGATCACCTATGGTGAGGTAAATGAAACTTCTCCAGTTAATGGATTGGTGATGACGATTGAAAATAAGTCCGTAGAGGGCCTCTCTCTGGCTAAAATTGCTAAAGATATTTTTGATAGTAAAGAAAATAATACTCAAAACTTTGATTTTAGGAGTGAACTTTTGGGCGACACCTTGGGCTATTCCTTCTTGAGTGTCGAGAATGGGGTGCAAAAACTGATCTATTTCCTGCAAAAAAATGCTCAAAGCGACAATTATCTCAAGATTGTTTATGAAATTAAAGCTCCAGATCAAACTAGCTATGATAGCTTTGAAAAAATTGTTTTTCAGGTTTTGAATTCAATTAAAATTTACTAAGAAAATATAGCTTGGCCCTTTGAGTCTTTTTCTTGTTATAATAATGCTCGTTAATGGTAAAAAAATTTAAGAAAATTTTCTATTTTTTTGTTGCTGCTTATTTCGCTTTTTGGGCGAAAAAAGTGTTAAAAAAGTGGCAACCAAGAATTATTGTGGTAACTGGTTCCACCGGTAAAACGACTCTTTTTACTTTACTACATGCTCAATTGGGACAAGTGGCTGAATTTGCCAAAGACGCTAACTCCGCTTTTGGGATTCCTTTTCATATTTTAGGTTTGCAAAGAGAAACTTTTTCCTTTAATGAATGGTTTGGTCTATTTTTTTCTGCTCCTTTTCAAGTAAAAAAAATGGTAGCAACTGAGAGAAAGAAAATTTATGTAGTAGAAGCTGATTCGGATCGACCTGGTGAGGCTAAATTTACAACAGATTTGTTGGAGCCAAATATAGTTTTAATTACCAATATTTATCGGACCCACGCTATGAACTTTGACGAAATCGCGGCTAAAAAGGAAATTCCTATTTTGGACGCCATTGCCCAAGAATTTGCCTATTTTGCCAGCAAAGCCAAAGAAAAAGTCATTGTTAATGGTGAAAGCCTACCTTTGGTCAAAGCGATGGAAGAACTCAACTTATCACCAAAGAAATTGGAGTTTTTACAAGAGCAAGATTATTTGGTGGGTTATCAGTTACAAACTCAGGGGACTGAGTTTGCCATTGATCAGCATCAATACTCTTTCAACCAACTTCTTCCAGAAGAAATGTGGACTAGTTTGGCGATGGTAGAAAAAACAATTCAATTTTTAGGCTTGAGGATTGACACTAGTTATAAAAATTTGACTTTACCTCCAGGCAGAAGCAGTTTACTTCACGGTCTTAAAAATACTTTACTGATTGACTCTACTTATAATGCCAACTATGGTTCAATGGAAGCGATGCTGAAATTATTTGAGGCTTACCCAGCGACTGGTTCTAAGTTTTTAGTTTTAGGTCATATGTTAGAAGAGGGAGAAGACAGCAAAACTCAACACGAATCTTTGGCTTGGTTACTATTAAAATTACAGACGATTGATAGAGTTTACCTTTTAGGTAGAGAAAATCGCGCCGCAGTCTTACCTCTTTTACAACAATATTGGGGCGAGGGGAGAGTAGATTTTTTTGAATCACCAAAACTAGCTTTGGAAAAATTATGGCAAGATCTAAAAGGAGGCGAAACGATTCTCTTTAAAGGAGCGCCTTTTTTGGAGGGAATGGTGGAGCGTTTATTAGCAGATAAAGCAGACATTAAAAAGTTGGTCAGACAGGAAGAAATTTGGCAGAAAAGAAGAAATAGATTTTATGTCTAAAATTCTTGTTTTACCTGGTTGGACTTATAGCGAAGAAAAAATGCTTCCTTTAATTGCTGCTTTGCAAAAAGAAGGCTTGGCTGTTAATCTTTTATCAATTCCTGGGTTGACAGGCAAGAAACTTGATCAAGCTTGGACTTTGGCCGATTATACTGACTGGCTAGATAAAGAGATTGCCCGATTGGAGCCGAAACAAAAAAAGGTCACTTTGATTGGTCACTCTAATGGGGGAAGAATTATTTTAGCCTATTTAGTTGACAAGAAAAGACAAAAAAAAGTTGATCGGGCCATACTGATTGGTAGTGCTGGTCTTATTGATAAAAACTGGCAAAAAGTTATTAAGAAAAAAATTGGTCTTTGGCTAGCAAAAATTGGTAAAAACTGGGCAAAGAATGAGAAAATAAGAAAAATTTTTTATAAAATTTTGAGGGAAAAGGATTATTATCAAGCTTCCCCAGTGATGAAACAAACAATGACCAATCTAGTCAATACTGATTTGCGTCCTCTTTTATCCACGATTGACATTCCTATTAGCTTGCTTTGGGGAAGTGAAGACAAGATAACACCACCTTATTTAGCTCGAGAAATGGTCCAACTTTTACCTCAAGCAAAACTAGAAATTATAAAAAATGCGCGTCATGCACCACAATTTAGCCATTTGTCAGAGACTTTATCTTTTATTAAAGCTTCTTTGGAAGGAATGAATGGCCAAATTTAACTCTTTAGGCTCCAATTATGACTGGCGAGCGGCGTGGCGAGTTTTAACCATTAGAGCAACAACTCAAAAAGTTGTCTCAAGGGAAAAGTCCGCTCCAATCTATTTTTATAAAGGAAGAGAGGCTTTGCTGGCGGCTTTAAAGGTTCTAAATTTACCTCCTGGTTCTGGGGTAGCTGTAGTTGGTTTTACCTGTTTGACTGTTTATGAAGCAATTATCTGGGCCGGTCTTAAACCGATTTTGATTGATATTGACAAAACACTTAATTTTAGTTTTGAGTCTTTGAAAAAACAAACTAAGAACCTCAAAGCAATAATTATCCAAAATACTTTTGGTTTTTCTCAACCAAAAATTGCCTCAATTCTCGTTTGGGCGAAAAAGAATAATATTAGGATTGTGGAGGACAATGCTCACGCTTGGGGAGCGATTTATGAAACTGGAGCGAAAGCGGGAGAGCTGGGTTCTGTAGCAATTTTTTCTGCTAGTCAAGATAAGGTTTTGGACTCAGTTTCTGGTGGTATTTTGAGAATTAATGAACAAGCTTTACTAAAAAATTTTAGAGAAATATCTTGGAAAGAAATACCGAAACAACAACAAAGAAAAGATCGTATTTATCCTCTATTAACCTGGCTGATTCGCCATACTTATTCTTTTGGTTTAGGTAAATTGATGCATTTTCTCTGTCGCTATTTAGGTCTTTTATCTCAGCCGATGCATTACCAAAACGAAGGGAATTATCATCGGCTACCGGCTTGGCAAAAAGAACTTTTACAAGAAAGAATAGTGGTTGCGCAAGAGCAACAAAAAGAGCGACAAAAGAAGGTTCGTCTTTATCTTAAAAATTTACGATCAGATTTTTTGTTTTGGTCACTCACAGAGGCGGAAATTGTTCGTAGTAGCGCTTTACGTTTACCCATTAAAGTCAAAGCAGAAAAAAGAGAGGAAATTTTAAACAAACTCTGCCAACAAGGCTACCACCTACAAGATTTTTGGTATGATAGTCCAGTTGGACCCAAAAAACAGTGGGAAGAGGGATCCTATCAAGAAAATTTTGCTTCTCTCCCTCGTGGATTCTTGGTGACTGAGGAAATTATTAACTTGCCCACACATCAGGAAATTACCACAACCGATATTAAAAATATTTGCAGGATTATCAACTTATGTCAAATATAAAAGTTAAAGAAATTAGTGAAAAAAAAGTCTGGGAAGATTTTTTAGTTCAGCACCCTGAAGTCAACTTTTTACACTCTTGGAATTGGGGTCAATTTTATAAAAATTTGGGACAAAAAGTTTTTTATCGTGGATTCTATAATGAAAATGAGTTATTAGGCGTAATGCTAATTATCAAAGAAGAAGCTAAAAGAGGTCATCATTTTTTGGTTCCAGGTGGTCCTATTTTTGAATGGTATGATCAGAATTTAATCATTGCTTTTGTAAAAGATTTGAAAGACTTAGGAAAAAAAGAAAAAATAGTTTTTGTGCGTTGCCGACCGCAATTGGCAGATAATCAACAAAATCGGAAGCTATTTAGAGACTTGGGTTTTGTCGATGCACCAATGCATTTACACGCTGAGCTAACTCATCGCTTGGATTTGAGTCTAACTGAGGAGGAGCTTTTGGCAGGAATGCGTAAAAGTACTCGTTATGAAATCCGCAAAGCGGCTAAAGATGGAGTGCTAGTAAAAAGTTCGGCTGAAATTCAACCCTCACTTGTCAAAGAAGAAATCGGCAAATTTTATCAGTTGCAACTAGATACGGCCAAACGGCAAAACTTTGTTCCTTTTAGTGAAAATTATTGGCAGAAACAGTTTGCTGCTTTTTTACCAGACCATGAAGTTGTGCTCTATAGCGCGTATTTTCAAGAGGAACTTTTGGCTCAAGCGATGATTATTTTTTATGGTCAAGAGGCAGTTTATCATTACGGCGCCTCAACCGCTTTAGCGAGAAAATATCCAGCAGCCGCAGCTTTGCAATGGGAAGCCATTAAACAAGCAAAGGGCAGAGGTATAAAACGCTATAATTTTTGGGGAGTCGCTCCAGAAAACGAATCAGAACATCGTTTCGCCAAACTATCAGTTTTTAAACGTGGTTTTGGGGGTACCGACTTTGCTTATTTACATGCTCAGGACTTAGTAATGCGACCCTTTTTTTATAATATTAATTTATTAATAGAAAGAATAAGAAAAAAAATAAGGAAAGTATGACACAAGAAGAGATTAGAAAACAAATAAAAAATTTAGGCAAAGTGAGTTTGTGGGGAGTAAGAAAGGAATTGGGAGAATTGGCTCATTTAGTTGATGACGATGAGGAGCTGATCGGTCTGTTGAGAGGTTTTAATGGGGCCACAATTGTTCTTTTAGCTGCGACTAATAAGCGTTTGTTTTTTGTCGACCGTCGAACTTTTTATGGTCGAGCTAATAGAGAAATTTCCTATTTGCAAATCGCCAATGTTCGATACTTTACCAATTTATTTTTTGGTGATTTGATTATTGACGACCAGGGTGAAGACCATCATTTTAGTTGGATATACAAAAAGGATTTACTTCGTTTTGCCAATATGCTTGGTGACAAAATCAGTGAATATCGGGAAAAATCAGTTGAGGCAAATGAAAAATTGGCTAGTCCAGCGGAAGAAATTAAAAAATTGTGGCAACTAAAAGAAAAAGGGGCTTTAACTTTGGATGAGTTTAAATTGGAAAAGAAAAAAATTTTAGGCCAATAAGAACTTTATTATTATTAATAATAAAGGCAAACTCTGTTTGTTTGAGATAAGAATAATGAATTTAAATTATATTTAATAAAATCGTGGTAGAATTGGAGATGAAAGGAATAGATTATGGAAAAAACTTATTTAAATATTGCTCAAGCGTATTTAGGAGAATCTCAAGCTCGGAATCGCTATACTTTTTATGCGAGCGTGGCTCGTAAAGAAGGTTATGAACAAATTGCCGCTATTTTTACTGAAACTGCCGATCAAGAAAGAGAGCATGCGAGCAACCTTTTTAAGTGGCTGGTTGAGTTAAGCCATAAAGAAGAAAACTCTCAAAACTTAATGCTCAATGAGGTCTCAGTTCCAAATATTCGAGGAACAACCGCCCAAAATTTAGCAGCCGCTATTGAGGGAGAGCTACACGAGGAAAAAACAATGTATCCAGATTTCGCAGCTGTAGCTAAGGCTGAAGGTTATGAAGAATATGCAGCCAGAATGTTGGCTATTGCCAAAGCTGAAGGTGGTCACGCCAAGCGCTATGCCCACTTACTCAAACTAGTAAAGTCTGGCTTTTTTGAAAGAGAAGAAGAACAGATTTGGATTTGTCGTGAATGCGGTTATATTCATATAGGTAAAAAAGCGCCAGAAGAATGTCCTTCTTGTCTTCACGCTCAAGCCTTTTATGAAGTAGATCGGACAATGTATTAAATTTGGCAGGAAAAGAAATTAGAATCAAAAACCCCCGCTCAATGAGTGGGGGTTTTTAAGTTTTATCTTTTAATTTATCTGGTGAGATAAGTGAGAGAAACTCGATAGTTAAGAGAAGTTGATCCTGGTTCGATAGCTGTGGGAGTAGTAGCCGCTTCACTGTCAAAAGCTTGTTTATTATAAGCTGAGCCCATGCCTTCGCCCATCATTTCATCAGTTACTTCATATTCATAGACATTTATGACATCGCCTAGTTTTACACCAGCTAAATCACTCAATTCTTGAGCATTTTTCTTAGCTTTTTCGATGGCAATTTGTCTAGCCTCTTTTTTTACTTGAGCTTTTTTATCTTCGCTAAGGCTGAAATTAACCCCGTAAACTTGATTAGCTCCGATCTTAGTTGCCGAATCAATAACTTGATTGAGAACATTAAAGTCTTTACAAGTTACCTTGAGATTACTGGTGACGATATAGCCCCGAATTTTTCGGTCATTTTCCCAATCATAGTCTGGACTTACAGAATAATTTTCTGTTTTGATGTCTTTTTTCTCTATTTTTAGAGTAGCTAATTCTTCTTGTAAATTAGTAATAATTTGATTAACTTGCTCTTGTGCTTGAGCAACTGTAGGAGCGGTGACCTCTACTCCTAAATTAATCATTGCTTGATCTGGGACTGCTTCAATTAAAGCATCTCCCTCAGCTGAGAAAAAATTTTGATCGCTACGAGAATTCATATTAATATCTTGGCGCCAAGCAGGTAAGCCTACAATTTTTGTAGCTAGTCCCATACCTAAAATAATCAAAAAGCCAGCTCCTAAGGCACCAAGGGAGTAAAGCCCAATTATTGACAAACTTAATTTTTTCATCAAACCTTTCTTTTAATAACTCACTAAAGCGCTCTCAATTAGAAAGCTTAGATGATTATAGCATTTTATTTTACTCTCTAAAAGAGTCTCTCTTCGATTTTACAAAGCTTTGCTTTTTTTAGTCTGGTATGTTATCATTTAAAAAATGAATAAAGAAACAAATATCATTGATTTTGAAAAAGCCAAACAAAAAAGAGACTCCAATTTGCGTCAACAGTTAACTTTCATTTTTAGTGGTCAAGACTTTTCTAATTATTTAGAAAAGTTGAGAGCTCAAGGAGAAGAGAAACTTACTCATGAGAACACTAAATATATGGTTTATGTTCGACGAGAGATTCCTAAATGGAGGAGAGCAATTTTAAAAATGTCCGAATTAAGTCGGAGCGAAGAAAAACCGAGTGATAAACTAATTGCTGAACTAGAAACAGTTCTCTATCAATTACTTGAAGATTGGAAGACCGATTATATTTTGGAAGCGACTGCTCTATATTTGCAGACCCATCAAGACCAAAAACTAGCTGAGGATTTACAGTTAATTGAAAATTTTATCAAACAAGTTAAACGTCATCCAGATTGGCAACGAAAAAGTGGAGAAATATTACTTTTTTCTGCTGAAAACTCACAAATTGGAGGAGAACTAAAAGAAGAGATAAAACCAGAGACTGTAAGCCAAGAGACTGATGAATACCCTCAAACTTTTTGGGGAGCTGGCAAAGAAAAAATTGGTGACGATGAGTCAGGCTATTTTTATCCAGTAGTGGACTTATTTGATCAGAAAGAAGATAAAAAATAAAAATGAAAAAAATAATGATTGTCGCTAGCACTTTAGACGGCTATATTGCTCAGGAAAAAAATCAAAATTCTACAATTTGGACCAGTCAGGAAGACAAGCAGTGGTTTGCTAAAATTTCTAAAAAAATTGGTTTTTTAATTATGGGAAGAGAAACTTTTGCCACCATTGGCCGACCTTTGCCAGATAGAAAAATCATTGTTTATACCAGAGACCATACTGCCGTTAGGCAAGCGGAGGAACTAAGTCAGTTTACTAAAAACAGCGAAGGGTCTCTTTTCACTAGTGGAGAAATGTCTTTGCCAACCCTAATGACTTTTTTGGCGGAAAAAGGGCTAAAAGAAATAGCGATTTGCGGGGGAGCGAGAGTTTATCAACAAGCATTGCAAGAAAATTTGGTCGATGAAATTTATCTAACTTTAGAACCAGTGATGTTTGGAGGAGGGGTTAAACTTTTTGCTGAAAAACAACTGATAAAACCTTATTACTTTCAAGTGAAAGAAAGATTGACTTTATCCGCCCAAACTCAAGTTTGGCACTTACTGCCCAGTACTCCCTAAACCTCCACGATCGGGATGTCCTAACTCATCAACGATAGTGAAATCAGCTAGAATTCTAGGAATGAGAATGCCTTGGGCTAAACGATAACCTTTTTTAATCATTACCTCTTTGTCACCAAAATTATAAATTAGTAAGCCAATCTCGTCATTATCGCCACGATAATCAGGGTCTACCACTCCCACACCATTCACCAATTGTAAATTTATTTTATGTAAACTAGAACGGGCTGCCACCATTAGCCAATACTCCTGAGGATAAGAGACAGCAATCCCAGTTTTGACGATTGTAACTGCTTGGGCTGGTAATAAAACATCAAAACGACTATGAAAATCAAAACCAGCCGCTAGTTTACTTTGATACTGGGGAACAGGCAGGTCCTTATCGAATAATTTAATTTTTACTGGAACCTTTATCATAGTGGCAAATTATACCATATAAATCAAGCGAATTTTGTCAACCGTTTTTTCACGTCCCCTTATCATAAATTATCGGCTTTCTATTTATATATTATAGGTCTTTGGATAGAGAAAATAATAATTTTCCCCATTCGATGATATAATATTTGAGGTGAAGTGAAGATCTTTGACAAGTGAAGAGAATGGAGGAGAAAAATGGAGAAAATTGTGATTCTTAGTGGAGGGAATAGCCCTCTGGCAAAGGAAATTGCCACAGAATTGGTCAAGATTAACCCAACTCTTTTGGTAAGGTTTATCCCCAATGCTACAGTCCGTTTTGCTGACGGAGAAACAGCTGCTCGACTACCAGAGACTATTCGCGGCTGGAAAACTTATATTTTCCAGGATTACGCAGCCAGCGCGGAAATGCTGGTCCAAGCCAGTCAGTTATTAGAAACGGCCTACAAATGCGATGCCATCAGTCCGACACTAATTATTCCTTATTTACCTTATAGTCGTCAGGATAAGCCGACAGGTAGAGAAATGGGCTTTGTAGCCAAAGTCTTGGCGATTTTTGCCCTGTGTAAGGCGGAAAGACTGATGTCTCTAGACCTACACTCCAAGCAAATTCGTTCAATGACGGAAATCAAGTTTGAAGACTTTTCTGCAAGGAAGATTTTTCAGGAGTATCTTTTAGCACAAGATCTAGTTGACGAAGAAACGGTAATTGTAGCTCCAGACGAAGGGGCGGCAAAAAATTGTAAAATTTTTGCCGAGAATTTGAAAAAAACCTTGTATTATCTTCCCAAATCGCGACTTTCTGACAAATCAGACCAACTCAGTCGCTTGGTAGCCAATGATCTTAATGTTTTGGGTAAAACGGTTATCATTCCTGACGATATTTTATCAACTGGTGGGACTTTGGTCTCTGCCATGCAGTATCTCAGACAACAGGGAGCACGGAAAATTATTGTTTTGATTAGTCACTGTCAATTGACTGGCCCTGCTTTGGAAAATCTAAAAAAAACCCCTCCCGATCTACTTGTTACTACCAATAGCACAGCCAGAGCTCACCTCTTAGATTCGGTTTGCCCTTATAAAGAGCTTTCGATTGCGCCTCTTTTTGCTCAAGCAATTGAAAGGATTGAAACTAATGGCGGGCTTTCTGATCTGCTGGCTGACTACAATTAAAAGGCAGGTGTGAAGCGATGAAATTTTTCTACTCAATACTTTACGGTTTAGTCTGGCTTTTTTTTCAGCTGACCCATCCTTACAGGATAATTACTCAAGAAAATATTCCTATTGAGGGAGGAGCAATTCTCTGCTCCAACCACACTTTTGCGTCTGATCCTCTTTATATTATTCTTGCCTTCAAACTCAAATTTCCTCTGCGTGTTTTAGCCAAAAAAGAAATAAAGTCTTGGCCGCTAATCGGTTTTGTTTTAGATCGTTTAGGGTTGATTTGGGTGAAGAGAGGAGAAAACGACCTATCAGCTTTAAAACAAAGTCGAAAAGCTTTGCTTAATGGGGAGAAGATGATCATTTTTCCTGAAGGAACGCGAAAAGCTGATCCGAGTCAAGCAAAAAATGGAGCAGTAATTTTGGCCAAAATGTCTCAAGCCGTCATTGTGCCAATCTATCTGCCCAAACAAAAGCGTTGGTTTCATTCTTTACCAGTAGTTATCGGTCAGGCCTATTCACCTCTGACGGAAATAGATAAGCCCACAGCTGAAGATTATGAGCGAGCAACCCATGAACTAATGGAAAAAATTGCTAAGCTAAAATCTTTGATTTGAAAAAAGATCTCACTTACATCATAGCCCTTGTAAAAACAAGGGCTTTTTTGTTAATTTTAAACTCTTAAAATTTAAGGCACTTCCAGCCTCACTTTAATATCTCTATCCATCCAGCTGGGAGTTTTAATCAAAAGGTCTGGACGGTAAAGGAAGGTAATGGCTGGGGTTTGAGCATTGTAATCAGGATAGACTGAGGCATTATGCATACAGCCAATAAAACTTCTTTGCAGTTCTACTCCTCCCAAAGCAATATAGCTACCTTCAAGGGTAATTCTTTTATCGCAAGAGGTATTGGTATAGGGGTTTTTGACACTAGTATTGGGGAGTCTAATTTTCCCATCTGCCAAAAAGACGCCAGTAATGGTGGGCGTTTGATCACAGGTGGAAGCCAAGGTGGCACTCATATCCTGACCTAAATTAGAGCCAAAGGTGATGTCCCCATTGACTAAGAAGGCTAAATAGGCTCCTTGAGCGGTGGGAGTTGGATTAGGAATAGTAAATTTAGTGGTTGCCCCATCAATGGTTAAGTTCCCTTCAACAAAAATCACTTGTTTTTGACCACTGGCTAGATTGAAGATAGGATTGTTAAGATTGGCTTTGCTTGCTAGGAGCCGACAAGCGGTGCTGCCATCAACCAAATCTAAACCAGTAGTTTGAGTATTTTGCAATTTGGTCAAATCACATTCTGGCAATTTATCATATTGCACTCGGTCTCTAAAGTAGGCAAAATTAGTCTTGACACTCACTGGAGCTCCCAAGGTGCCAGTGGCTCCTGTTTGAGTCTGATCACGGAAGGTCCAGAATCCATCTTTGGTGATAATGACATTGCCACTAGTTGCGGGAATACCAGATTTTTTACTACTGGCCCCACCGCTACAGGCCCCTTTGGCGCGAATTAAATAGCGGTAATCGACATCTTTGGGGAAGGAAACATTAATTTCTTGTTGGACATACAAGTTACCATCAACTATTTGCAACCAAGGAGCGGTGGCTTCAACACAAGAGACACAAGCGGCATTGGTTAAGCCATCGAGATATCCCTCTGGAGAAGAAAGCATTAACTGATTAGCCAAACAGCTACCAGCAATAGTATAGTTGGGTGATGAAGCAGCGGCAATAGAGGAGGGAATTTCACTACATCTTTTTTTACGGTAACAAGCTCTTGCTCGACCATCATCTTTAGCTTCTCTTTGATAAACATATTTGGGATCACTAGTGTCATGACTATAGCGTTCATTGGGCTTTGCATTAGCTTCATTACAAGTTTGTGGTTTGTAACAATAATGAGTTGGGTTGTTGATAAAGCCCAAGTCATTGTTGACAATATGATTGCTGCAGCTATTGCTAGCAACAGCTGAATAAGTAACTCCCTGAGTCCAACAAGAGGCAGGATTGGCACAAGCGCTGGTTGAGTAAGGTAGATCAGCACTACTACCTGGTTCATTACCTTTTTTATCAATAAACAAACCACAACTTCTTTTAATCGGATAAGTACAACGAGCATAACAAATCTGATTATTACCATTGGCCAAACCATTAACTAGATGATAATTATTACCCGCATAAGTGAAAATTTTTCCTGGTCCATAAACGGCCAAATTGGTAGCATTAACCACTCCGTCCTCTACCCAATAACCAGCAGCATTGTAAGCCGGGGAAGAGGTGAGAGGATTGGTTTGGTTACAATTTTGCGCCTGATAACAAGGATATTGATAATCCTTACAGGCAAGTGAATAGTTAACGCTTCGGGTTAAGCAAGCAGCTGGATTAAGATTGGCACAAGCGGTGGTAATATAGCCGGCGGGACAGGCAGTTAATGATCGAATAGGATAGCGATTGCGACAAGTAGTACAGGAAGGACTAGCGCCAGTGTTAAGCCCTTGACAAGTATAGTTGATAGTTTGACCTAAAGCAGGGAAAGCAGTATTGCTGGAGGCTCCTTTACTACATTGAACAAGAGGGGAATAGCCAGCGGCAGTATTGGCAAAGTAATAATTGTGAGCACTACCGCAGACGCCATTGAGTTTGCGAGTAGCAGTGCAGTTACTATCGGTTCCATCATTAATCCCTCGGCAAGTCCAAGTGACAGTGCCCCCCACACTGGGGAAGGCAGGAGTAGCAACGGGAGCGGTTCCAGTGGCACACAAAGCCCCGGTGTAAGCAGTAGCTGTTTCTTCATAGATTTTGGCAGCACTTCCACACTGAGCATTAGTGGCACACTTGTAACAAGTGAGTGTTTGATTTTGACAAGTATTGTTGGAGACGGTGGAATAATAGGTAGTGAGTCGGTCAAGTTGGACAACATTAGTGCCAGAACAGGCAGTAGTGGTGTAGCTACCTAATTTACCATTTTGTAAAGCTAAATTGGCACAAGTGGGTTGGCTATTGTAAGCACAGGCGTGATAACAAACAGCATTATTGCCATCACGACTACCAGTAATAGCTGGTCTGGGAGAGGGATTACTGGTAGTCCAGCCGCTACCATTAACTTCTACACAAGTTTTAGCTTTGTAACAGCCATAGGTTCTATTACTACAACTTAAAGAATAATTGACAGTTGTTTGATAACAAGCGCCCATATTAGCGCAAGCAGTTGTGCTATAGCTGGCAGGACAGGCAGTCTGATTTTGCAAAGGATAAAGATTGCGACAAGAGCTACAAGAAGCCGCCGCTCCTCCATAAATGCCTAGACAACTCCAACTACTACTGTTACCGGCGCTGGGGAAGGTGGGAGCGACAGGGGAAGCGCTACCAACGCTGCAGAAGGCACTATTGTTGGTACTACTATAGCCACCAGCGGTATGGACAAAGGTAGTGGCATTACCACCACAACTCCCTACCGCTTGACGCACAGCGGAGCAATTAGCCGCTGCTCCTCCATAAATGCCTAGACAACTCCAACTACTACTGCCACCGGCACTGGGGAAGGCAGGAGTGGCAGGGGAGACACTACCAACATCACAGAGAGAGTAACCACTAAAGGAGGTGGCACTGGGGATAAAAGTTTGACCATTAGCGCTGCCACAAATACCATTTCTGGCTCTTCTAGCGGTACAAGTGGCATTACTACCGCCACCCACACCATTACAAGTCCAGCTGATAGAATTACCCAAAGTGGGGAAAGAAGGAGTGCTACTATAGGTGCCAGGAGCACAAAAGGTATCACTACCATAGCTGGTAGCTCCAGTAGTATATGTTTTAGCAGCGGTGCCACAAGCGGCATTAATGGGTGGAGTTACAGGATCAGAAGCATTACAAGAGAAAGCTTTAGAACCAAAGTAGCAACTGCCACTTTTACTAATGACTCCACTAGTATTATCATTGCCAATCCAAGAAATTTTGTATTTAAAACAACCAGCATTACAACTTGTTTCTGTGCCACCACAGGTAGCATTGCTACTAGTCACTGCTCCAGAAACAACACTAACGGATGTCTTTGAAGAGATTGCTTTAGCTGGGATGTCCCACCTCATAGCTTCTTGGGCAATATTAGTACAATAGTTTCGAGCTTCGGTAGTGGAGACAAATTCTCCTCTTCTATCATAACAGGTACCAGTGGTGGGGTTGGCATAGGTAGTGAGTCTTTGGTAACAAGGTTTAGCTACTCCACCGACACAATAATTAACACTAGCACTAGTATTCCATTTACAAGTGTCAGTTCCAGCAGCAGCCGCAGCAGAATCATATTTGTAGTAAGTGAGCGAGGAACAAGAAATACTATTGGAATAACCACTAGTTCTTTGGTAACAAGTAGTATTACTGCCACCACAACTACCATAAGCGGTATATGAACCATAACTATATTGACAAGTGCCGGTGCCAGCTGCTGCACTAGAACTGGTGTAGTTACTACCGCAACTACCATTGGTCGGATTGGAATAGGTGGTCCCTCTCCTGTAGCAAGTTACATTGCTACCACCGCAGGTAG